>NZ_JAVIIT010000013.1:0-185751 GCF_033977265.1 Mesorhizobium australafricanum
CCGCCGGCAGCGTGACGGAAGACGGCACGCTGACCACGAGCGGCCAGCTGACCTCGGCCGACCCCGACGCAGGCCACACGGCCGCCTGGAGCGTCAGCCCCAACAGCCCGCAGGGCACAGGCACGACGTATGGCAGCTTCAGCGTCAATAGCAGCGGCCAGTGGAGCTACACCCTCAACAACGGCAGCGCCGCCGTGCAGGCGCTGGCGGCAGGCCAGACCGTGACCGAGACCTATACGGTGCGCGTCACCGACGACAAGGGAGCCTGGGACGACCAGCAGGTCACCGTCGTCATCCACGGCACCAATGATGTGCCGACGATCACGGTTGATAGCGGCAATCCTGGTGGCGCCAATGACGTGGTGTACGAAGCCGGCCTTCCGGCAGGCTCCAAGGTCGGTCCGACTACCATCGAGGTTGGCGGCACATTCAAGGTTTCCGACCCTGACGGCCTGAGCGATGTTGCCTCTGTGACCATCAAGGGCACGACCATCCTCATCGCCAACCTGGGCAGCAACAATGTAATCAACGGCGATCACGGCACGCTCACGATCACGAACTACAATGCTGCAACCGGGGTTGCGACCTACCTCTATGACCTGACCTCGGCAACCACCGATGTGCCCAACGTGACGGAAACCGATGTCTTCGGGCTAACGGTTACCGACAAGACCGGCGCCAACGCCTCGGCAGCGATCACCGTTGAGATCGTCGACGATGTGCCGGCGTTTACCCTCGTGAATGACGGTAATGGCGATGGCATCGTCAGCCTGTCGGCGCTCAATCCGGCAACGACTGCCACGCACACCGGCCAGTTTGCCGAGTGGCAGTATGGAGCGGATGGGTTTGGTAGCATTTCGGCGACGGGGCAGAACGTGCAAGTTGCCTCCAGCTCATCGTCCCAGATCGTGCTGAACCTGATGGAAGGGACCGATGTCGTTGCTGTCCTGACGCTCAACGCCAACGGCACCGACTCGCTGGAGGTGATGCATCGGGCGGGTGACGTCGTGTTCAATCCAATCGCGGCAACTTCAGCAACAGCCGGAGGACCGACAGGTTCCCTGCTGGTGGACTTAGGCCAGGCCGCCGACTTCAACATTGTCGTGACCGGCGATGATGGCAATGGCATTGCCGGTCAAAGTAGCGATGCAGTGAATACCAGTTCACAAGGCTGGGCCGTCAAGGGAGGCTCGGGCCAGACGAATGACCCTGGCGAATCCATCACGTTCAAATTCGTTGACGATAGCAACAATTCGACTGGCCACGGGATCGATGACTTCAAGTTCACCACTGAAGGCTACACGGGTGGCATGTCGATGGCCAAAGTTACCGTCCTGGTCTATCTCGATGCCAGCATGACGCATTACGACCAAGTGACGCTCAACGCGACATCAGGCAGCGTTATCCAGATCGGCAATCTTGACTGGTCTGCCGCCGCGGGTAACGGCGACTATGTAGCGGGCGATGCGATCTACGGGGTGAAAGTCCTCAGCGACAGCACTAATAAAGGCGGGTTCCGAGTGAATGGTGTCGAGGTCGGCGCGCATTCCGAAAACCCGCCGTCGGATCTCGACTTCAACGGTATCAACGTCACGATCACGGATCACGACGGCGATACCGCGACGCAGACCTTCAATGTCCACATCGACGGCACGACGGGCAGCCAGCTGACGGTCGAGTCCATCGCCGGGACTTCCGGAGACGACCATCTGGTTGGCACTGGCGGCAACGACACTCTGGTTGGCGGTGCTGGCAATGACTTCCTGGACGGCAGCACCGGGAATGACATCCTCATCGGCGGGCTGGACTTCAACCACCTGACCGGCGGCGCCGGCAACGATACATTCGTGATCGATGCATCCAAGCTCACGTTCCATGTGGCCGATGTCATCGCGGACTATACGCAGGGCCAAGATGTCATCGACCTGTCCGATCTGCTCAAGTCCCTCGGGGCCAACGCGCCGACTACGGACCCGCAGGCAGACGCGGCGGTCAATGTTACTTTCTCGAACGGCGACGCCCACGTGATGGTTGACGACAACGGTACAGCCGCTGGCGCCAATATGGTCGAAGTGGCAACGCTGACGAACGTTGGAGTTGGGGCGACGATTAACATTCTTTACGATCACAACCAGCCGATTCATCAGGAGCATGTAACAGTTTGATCCCACGTGTGGATGAAACAAAACTCAATGGTTCAGTTGGCGTGGCGCGCAACCGCGCTTCCATGCTAAGCTTTAGCAACGCATGAATTCGCAATTTGGAGAGGGGCTTACATGAAACATTCCGTAAGATTGCTGGCTTCGGCCGCGGCACTGCTCGTAGCCGGGTCGACGGGCTTTGCTGCCGATATCATCGGCGAGCCGGCGGTGAACTATTGCCGCACCGTCGGCACTTCGGACCTGGTGCTGACCGACAATTTGGTCGAGCTCAAGGACCATGTGGTGAAGCTGATGGACGAATCCGTCGCCGTCGCCAACAGCCCGGAATGGATCAATTCGTCGCGCCCCGCCTTCGTCTGGGCCTCGGAAGCCAAGGTCGCCTGCGGCATGGCCTATGGCTACCTCAAGACGAACTACAAGGACGAAGACACGCTCAACAAATGCGAGTGCTTCCACGACCGCATGGTCGAGTATATGAACTGAGCTGACGGGCGGGCGAACACCGGCTGGCTGCGATGGTGGCCGACGGAAAGCTGCCGAAGGCGATCGCGCCAGATCGTTTCGCCGTTTCACATGAACGGCGAAACGATCTGGCTTTTTGTTTTCACGCCATTGCGGACGGAAGGCTATGGCGAAGTCGCCGAGCCCAACCGCTACGCACTTTTCCTGGAATTGCTCTAGAGCGTTTCACCGTTTCACAGAAACGGCGAACCGCTCTATCGCTTTGTCTTGACGCAATTCCGAACGGAAAACCGCTGCGCACTTTTCCTGGAATTGCTTTAGCGGTCGCCTTGCTTTGCCTGGGTGAGACGCCCGTCCACGCCAACTGGCTGGAACGGCCGCAGTCGCAGCTGGCGCGGCCAGTGCAGCGCTGCGATGCGGCGCCGGAACGAACCCGCGAGACATTCAAGGCATTCGCAACCTGCCAGGCGTCGCTCTATGGCCTCGAGCCGGTGCTGGCGCATGCGGTGATGGAGATCGAAAGCGGATTCGACCCCGGCGTGCGCGGCGCCGATGGCGAGGTCGGCCTGATGCAGGTCATGCCGGCGACGGCGCGGATGCTCGGCTTTCGCGGTTCGCTCGACGAGCTCGGCGAGCCGGCCACCAACATTGCGCTGGGCGTCAAATATCTGGCGCAGGCAAACAGGCTTGCCGCGGGCGATCTTTGCACCACCGTGATGAAATACCGCGCCGGGCATGGGGAAACTCGCTTCTCGGTCCGCTCGGTCAATTACTGCCAGCGCGCCCGCGCGATCCTGGCCAGGGAAGGCCTCGAGGTGACCGGGCCGCTGCCGGTGGCGACGGTCGGCTTTTCGGTTGGCTCTTCGGACGATGTTGTCGCCGCCCAGGAAAAACGCGTTTGCGTGCGCCGCCTGTTCGTGCCCGGGCCGCGATACATGAGATGCGCCGAGTATCGAAGCCCGGCGCAAGCAAGGACGATACAGGCGCTCAGAGCGCGGCTCTTCGATGGATAGAGCATGATGCCGAAAAGTGTGAAGCGGTTTCGGGCGACCTCATGCGCTGTCTCTTTGATTCAGGAGCAAGCCGGACGTTAAGATGAATGGAAGACAGACCGGGACAGAATAGCTGGCGGCGGCATATGAGTGGAAGCATCATGAAACTCGAACGGCAAGTCCACGGTCCGCGTCCAAAGCGCGCCGCGTCGAAACAGACCCGGGCGATGCGCTTTGGGTCTTTGCTTCATGCATGTCGTTCTCCCAAAACCGAGGTCACTTTTGGGCGACATGCATTTTTGTTTCATGCAGGTCGTTCTCCCAAAACCGAGGTCACTTTTGGGCGACATGCATTTTTGTTTCATGCAGGTCGTTCTCCCAAAACCGAGGTCACTTTTGGGCGACATGCATTGGGGGCGATCGCTTTCGGGCTCGTCGCGATGCTGTCGGGATGCCAGTCCAAGAGCGGCGCGCCGGGCGTGCTCGATCCGTCGGCGATCGCGGCACCCGCCGGCCAGGCGGGCAGCGCGGCAGCACCTGCCCAGCAGGCTAGCAGCGCAACCGTGGGCAGTCCGACCCAGAGCGGCCCGACCTCGGCCACCGCCGCGCAGGCCAAGCTGACATTGGGCACGGGACCGACCAAGGTGGCCATGCTGCTGCCGCTTTCGGCGCCCGGAGGCACGGGCGAGAACGGCAGGAAAATGTATGACGGCGCGCGGCTTGCGATGGCCGATCTCGGCGACAAGCTGTTGACGCTGACGATTGAGGACACGCGCGGCGACAGCGGCTACGCCAAGGACCTCGCGGTGAAGGCGATCACGTCGGGCGCGGTGAAGGTCGTCATCGGCCCGTCCGAGCTCGCGGCCACGCAGCGCCTTGCCAAGCTCTCCGGCTCGAAGCGGCCGCCGGTACTGGCGCTGGCCGACAATTTCGCCGGTGGCCCCGGCGTCTATTCCGTGCGGCTCAGCGAAGCCGACAGCGCGGCGGCGGGCGCGGCGGCCATCGCCAGCAAGGGCGCCAAGAAATTCGTGCTGATGGTGCCGGCGGGCGCCGACTCGAGCGCTGCCGAATCGCGGGTCGCCAACGCGCTCAGCATCTATGGCGCCACGCTTGCGGTGACGCTGCCCTATTCGGCGAGCGACGGCGGCGCCAAGGTGGTGTCCGACATGGGCTCGCTGGTCGACGCGCCGGATGCCGTTGTCGTCGCCAGCGGCGACGGCAGCCCGACCGCGGTGCTTGCGGCGCTGAAGGCAAAAGGCATTCCCGGCAAGGCGGTGACGCTGATCGGCACCGACCGCTGGCTCGAGCGCCCCATGGATCCGCTCTACGAGGGCGCCTATATCGCGACGCTCGACCAGAGCGAGACCGGCCCGATCGCCGACCGCTTCAAGGCGACCTACAACTACCAGCCGGACGTCAACGTGGCCTACGCCTACGACATGGTGGCGCTGAGCGCGGGCATCGCCAGCTCGGTCGGACCCGACGGCTTCTCGAAGCAGGTGCTGGAGAATGCGACCGGCTTCCGCGGCTCGACCGGCCTGTTCCGCTTCCGCGCCGACGGATCGAGCCAGAGGTCGATGCCCTTCTTCAAGGTGGAAAAGGGCCAGCTGAAGCTGGTGGAGAAGTCGACGTCGGGGTTTTGAGTGGGGCCAGGCCGGCTGCTTCAGCACACTGGTAAGAAGAGCAGACGTCGGCGTGTCAAGGGGACGAGCACCCGAGGATGTCGGTCAGGCTGGTTCGCCATCGAGTTGCCACCGAACGGACGACATTGGAAATCTGGAGTAGACAAATTTTGAAAAACGCCAAAAGATCGGGACTGCGCAAAAAGAGGCTATCCCATCTATCGCGTAGTGCCACCCAAGCACGATCGAGCCAACAAATATGATCGCGCAAAACCCGAACGCAGCGATACCGATTATCCGATTCATGTCATAGAAAAAGATCGCGATCAGGGTGGCCATCCCAACGTGAAGGGACGGAAATGCGGAAATTCCGTCTCCCACCATGCCGCCGCCACTTTTGTACTGACCCATCAGATAGTTCTGAATGTTTAAGGCCATCAATGGCTGCGCACTATCGGCGACAACTTGTAAATACCCAAACAACGGCGAAAACGGATTGTCCGGGTAGAAGACCCCATAGAAGCAAGGCCCAGCAGAATCGAACAGAAGGGCTGCAATATTGCCAAGAACTATCCATGATAGAAAGTAAGTCGTAAAGAAGCGAAAGCGTCGTTCTGGATCGCTGCGCATGAAAGCGGCCGTGAAAACTGCGCTATACACGACTAGAAACCAGGACATGTAAGCGTAATCGAGAAGCACTATGGCAGCTGGTGAACCAAATATCCGTGCTGACACCACCCACGCATGATCACCAAAGATTACCTGGTCCAACCGGGCAAGATACGGGTCCGCGTAGATGGGTATCCAAAGGTGCATGGAATTCTTGATCTGCCCAAATACGCTAAAGAACGCAGGGATGACCGCCAGAATAGGGAGGCCGAGAACGAAAAAGGGACGATCGTCTTTGACGATATGGCGAAACTCGGAAAACGGTCGTTCTGGAACTTTTCGACCTAACAGATAAATCAACCGCAGCAGATAGGTCAGGCAAACGAAAGCTATAGAGGCGGCAGAGAAATCATGGCTGAAAAGACGGATTTCAAAAATTCCCCTATGAAAGAGCTGCCAACTGCCCCAACCGGCAATGTAGATTAGAACGAGAGCTAAGAATGGCCCGTTC
This sequence comes from Mesorhizobium australafricanum, assembly GCF_033977265.1. Lineage (NCBI taxonomy): Bacteria > Pseudomonadati > Pseudomonadota > Alphaproteobacteria > Hyphomicrobiales > Phyllobacteriaceae > Mesorhizobium > Mesorhizobium australafricanum. The sequence goes on from NZ_JAVIIT010000013.1 coordinate 6,359, forward strand.
TGGATAAGAGAATAGCGCACAGCCATTCTCAACTGCGAATCTCTGTTGCCCCGCACCCGAACCACCTAGCTAGCACCAGTTCATCGACCAACAAAATTACGCGTTCATAGTCGTCTCAAGAGCTAATTAAGGTGCTCCAAAATTCCGGAACTGGTTGCCACCACGATGGCGTGATACATCTGCCAAGCTATAGTGCAGATGGCAGCCGCAGATATCGGCACGCCAAACGGCACGACACCTTTGCGATCCATATGCTGCACATAATGGCGGAACATTCCGGCCGGCAACAGAAAGGGATTCTTGACGAGGGCCGCCGTGGCAACTGCGAAAACCAGCAGCAATATAGAGAAAACAGCGAGATTGCTTCCGCCAATCAGAAACGGCGCGACGCTCATCAGCTTGACGTCGCCGGCGCCGATCTTGCGCAGAAGCCAGAATGGAAAGAGCGCAAGGAAGAGGGCTGCGCCGGCAAACGCGCTCAGCCCCATCTCGAACCATGAGTGAGCTTGCAAGGATTGGAATTGCAAAGCGCCTAAGCCCAGGCAAAGCAAAAGCAGCACATCGCGATTGGTGATCCGCTGCGTGGAAAAATCGATCCAGGCGGTGCGACCGAGCAAAAGAATTGCCAGTCCCTTGAAGACAAGGGAAGCGGCCAGCAAAAGACTCATGACCGCTCTATGTTCCGCACGCTGGACGACAGTAGTTTCAAATTGTTGGCGACGGTCGGATCGTTGGGCGCCAATTCATAGGCCTTGAGGAAGTTGCTGCGCGCATCCTGCAGCTTGCCGCGCAGCAAATAGGAATAGCCGAGATTGTTGTAATATTCCGGCGTCGCGCCGAGCAGCCGGTAGGCCCGGCCATAGGCCATATCGGCCAGATCGAAACGGCGGATGCGATCGCAAGAAGCGGCGAGACCCAGCCAGGCGACGCCGTCATTCGGCGCCAGCCGTGTGGCCTTGTAGAACAGCGCGCCAGCGTTGCCGTAGTTTTCGGAACGAAACTGGGTTTTGGCCTCGGTGACCGCTTGGTCCGAGGCATAGTAGTCGACGTCGCTGATCGTCTTCAGCCCATCGAAGGTATCGCCAAAGGCGGTATAGTCGCCTTTGGCCGGCTCGTTGGTGCGCACGACGCCGGTGCTGTCGGTCGACTGGCAACCGGCGAGCAGAACCAGCAGCACACTGGCTGCGGCGGCGAGGCGCATCGGCCTTGTCATTTTGTGCCCCAAGGAGCCCTCCGACTCAATTTTAGAAGATAACCATATGACGGCTTAGAAGAAAATGCCCTTCATGCGAATGATCACCGGCAGCATTATCACCATGATCACCACTGGAAAGATGCAGAGTCCCAACGGAATCATCATCTTGACGGGTAACGCCATGGCCCGCTCTTCCGCCTGTAGAATTCTCTGCCCCCGCATCTCGGCACTGTAGACGCGTAGTGCATCAGTGAGACTGGTGCCGAGCTCTTCCGACTGCCTAAAAAGCACCGCCAAAGCTTTTGCCTCGTCCAGGCCGATGCGATCGGCTAGCTCGCGCAAGGCCTCACGCAACGGTTTGCCGGCTCGCAGCTGCAGGTTCATGATCGTAAGCTGGATGCCCAACCATTTGTGCGTGCCCGCCATTTCGTTGCTTACTCGCTCGACCGCCGCCTCCAGGCTCATGCCGGCGTCGGCACAGGTGATCATCATGTCCATGAAATCCGGGAAGGCGCGACGATAGACTTGCTTCTGCGCATTCTCGAATCGATCGAGCATGATGCTCGGGACAACGATACATCCGAGACCGATCAGGCCAGCACCGGCGAAGGCGAAGAAGCCGGGCAAGCGCGGTGGCAATGCTTTCGACAAGAGAGCGTAGGTCAGCAGAAAGCCAATGGCGACGGCGCCCAACCGGCAAAGCGTGTAGATAACAGGCGCACTCGCGTGATAGAAACCGGCGCGAAAGAGCTTGGCCTCGAGGGCGTCCGGCTCATTGCGCTCCTTCTCCATCGATTTGAAATAGGCGTCAATCGGCTTCTGCGCCGCAGCCTTAGTTAGATGATCCTGTCCCAGGATCGAACGGCGGTCCGCCGGACCATCGCCCACCAGACTGTCGGTCACCAGTCTGCGCGTCTGCATCGCGGGCAAGAACACCAGCGCAGCGAAGAGGAATAGGGTAACCGCGGCCGCGAAGACGGCGAGCGACACCAAAAGACTCAGGTCGTTTAAGTTCGAAAGTAGGTTCACGATCGCTCCCTAGAAATCGAAAGTGACCATGCGATACATGATGTAGTCGCCGAGCAGCGCCCAGGTCCCGAAGGTCAGGAACACCGGAAGGATCAACGGATTGCCCCAAACTTTCCCATAATAAGAGGGCGCCACGAGCATCAGGATTAGAAACATTGCGACGGGAAATACGGAGATGATCCATGCGGAGACGCGGCCTTCGGCCGAGAGCGCCCTGATCTTCATTTTCAACTTCTGCCTTTCGCGCAGCACGGATGATAGGTTCGCAAGAATCTCGGTGAGATTGCCGCCGGTCTTGGCTTGGATTGAGAGCGACACCGACAGCAGATGAAGTCCTTCAAAACCCACCCGTTCCGACAGTTTCCGCACCGCCTGCTCGATGCTAAGGCCGAAGGTGATCTCGTCGGCGACGATGCCGAATTCCGTTCCAAGCGGGTCCGGCATTTCGCGACCGACAAGACCTATAGCGACCGAGGCAGGATGGCCGGCGCGCAACGAGCGAACAATCATGTCCAGGGCATCAGGCAATTGCCTGGCAAATTTCTGCACCCTCTTGTTACGGGCTCGTCGCAAGACAAGGAGCGGGAATACGAAGCCGACCACCAAGAAGGTGATGAACGCCGCCGGCGTGGCGAGGCCGATGAAGAACCAAAGCAGCAACGCCAACGCCAGGCCGGCGAGAAGAAAAGAGGCCGCGAAGGTTATCGGGTTTCCGGTGATGCCGGACTGTGTGTACAGCCGGTTCAACCAGACAAAGCCAGAAATAAAGTCCCCTGAATCGGTCAGTCCCCGTTCGCGCAGCAGGCTTCGCAATGTCTGCTCCGCCGGCGTGTCATCCGCGATGCGGCGGAGCCGATGATTGACCGCAGCCCGTTGCGAGCGCCGGCGCGTAAGAGAGAGGTAGAATGCCTCGCCGGCAAGAATGACCGACGCCGCCGCGACCACATAGATGAAATAGAGCAGCGTCTGTCCCGTCAGCATTACAATGCTACCTGCGGATTGAAGGCATCCTTGGCGAAATGCAGGCCAAGCGTTGCGGCTTCAGAGGCGAAACGCGGGCGAACACCGGTGGCGCGGAAATCACCAATGATCGTGCCGTCGGCGGCAACGTCGCGCCTGACATAGTGATAGATTTCCTGCAGTTGCACGACAGTGCCTTCCATGCCGGTGATTTCCGAAATTGAGATCACGCGCCGGCCGCCATCGGAAAGACGCTGCGTCTGCACGATGATGTCGAGGGCGGAGGCGATCTGCGCGCGAATAGAATCGTGCGACATCGGCATTCCGGCCATGCCGACCATCTGCTCCATTCGCGATATTGCGTCGCGCGGCGTGTTGGCGTGGATGGTGGTCATCGAGCCTTCATGACCGGTATTCATGGCCTGCAGCATATCGAAGGCCTCTTCGCCGCGCACTTCGCCGACGATGATGCGATCGGGGCGCATGCGCAGCGCATTCTTCACCAGTTCGCGCTGACGGATTTCGCCCCTGCCCTCGACATTGGGCGGGCGCGTTTCCAGCCTGCCGACATGCGGCTGCTGCAGCTGCAGTTCCGCCGCGTCCTCGATGGTGACCAGACGCTCCCTCGACGGGATGTAGCTCGACAGCGCGTTGAGCAGCGTGGTCTTGCCGCTGCCGGTGCCGCCCGAAACCAGGATCGACTTTCGCGCCTGCACTGCGATCCGAAGCAGGTCGATCATCGGCTGGCGGATCGAATTGAACGCCATCAGGCGTTCCAGCGAATAGGGATTCTTCGAAAACTTGCGGATCGAGACCAACGGGCCATCGATCGAAACGGGACGCACGGCGATGTTGACGCGCGAGCCGTCGTCGAGGCGCGCATCCGCCATGGGCGAGGATTCATCGACCCGACGGCCGATATTCGACACGATCTTGTTGATGATCCGCAGCAGATGCGCCTCATCGCGAAAGCGGATCGAAGTTTGCTCGATCATGCCGCGACGCTCGATGAAGACGCGCTCATGCGTGTTGATCATGATATCGGTGATCGAGTCGTCCTTGAGCAGCGGCTCGATCGGACCGAGCCCCAGCATCTCGTCGGCCGTGTCGCTGGTCAGTTGATCGAGCTCGCGGGCATTCAAAGGAACGTTCCGGCCGCGCACGAATTCTCGCACGATCGGCCGTATCTCATTCAGGATCTCGTCCTTTGAAGCGCTTTCCAGAGCCGTCAGGTTGAAACGGTCGATGAGATGACGATGGAGCTCGACCTTGAGGGTCAGAAAATCATGGCCCTGTGGCTCGGCTTCTGGCGCGGGAGCAGTAGCTGCTCCATTCGGCGCAACGGTGACGACGGGCGCCAGTGGCGTCTTCTGTTCGTTCGGCCCTTTGATGAAGCGACCCAACATGCCGCTTACCCCCTTATATTTTCCCCAGATGGAAACTAAGCGTTAACCACGAGGGGCACAAGCGGCCTGCAAGCCACACAGCGTATATTACTTGCGACATAGTTAAGAGATGAATATTCGGGAAATCGTTTTATTTCTTCTTACGTTCTGCGCACAGACCAAAGTCCTAAGACCTTTGTCGTCTCGGAGGCGACATTGGTCTGCTAAGCCATTAGATATAATGAGATATGTATTGTTTCTAATATGGCGGCAGCGAGGTAGGGCTGCGGCGGAATTGTGAACGAATGGTTAAGATCACTTGAAAAACGAAGCGAATCAAGCTGTTGTCAAAATTCAAAAAGCGTTTGAGCGAGTATTGAAAGGTTAAGGGATTGTTAATCCGTTTGACTCGCCTTTTTCACGGGACCTAGGATTGAACGTGACGGGGGATGCTTGGGTATGGGGTTCATTCCTTGGCTCTGTCTCGTCGGGTTCAAACCTCCAAAGGGAGAAATTGGCATGAACAAGCTCATGACGATGACCCGGCAGTTCCGCGACGATGAAAACGGCGCTGCCATGGTCGAATATTCAATCCTGATCGGCATCATCGCAGCGGCGTCGATTCTTACCGTTATCGCCATCGGCGGTTGGGTGAGTGGCCGGTTCGCTGATCTCTGCGCCAACCTGCAGGCCGCTAGCGCCAAAACCGGTAAAGGCGGCTGCGCGGCTTCTACTGGCGTCGGCTCCTGATTAACTAGTAGAGTTCAGGCCCGGATCCGTTCCGGGCCTGAACTCACTCAGGTCACTCGGCCGTTCTGCTGCCTTTTCGGGGTTTGGGCTTTCGGGGTTTGGGCTTATGCGCGCTAACACACTTATCATGATCGTGCTCGCCGGTATATTCGGTGTACTGGCGGTTGTGCTTGTCAATATCTGGCTGGCTGGCCAGCGCAACGCCTTGGCTCAATCCAATGGCGTGCAAGCCAGCACCGTCGTGGTCGCGGCCGTGCCCTTGAAATTCGGCGACGCGCTGAGCACCGACAAATTGCGCGAAATAGCATGGCCGGCAGGAGCGGTGCCGGCAGGCGCCTTCAAGACAGTCAAAGAGGCTATTGCCGGAAACGGTGCGCGCCAAGCGCTGCAATCGATCAGCGCCAATGAACCTATTCTCGCAGCAAAGATTACCGGCCCAGGCCAGCGCGCGACGCTGTCGGCTGTGCTAGGCGAAGGCATGAAGGCAGTGTCCATTCGCGTCAACGACGTGCTCGGCGTCGCCGGTTTTGTCTTTCCGGGCGACAGGGTCGACGTCCTGCTGACGCGCACCACGCGCAGTGACGACGGCGCCGATAGGAGTTTCGTCGACGTGCTGTTGCAAAGCGTGAAGGTGCTTGCCGTCGACCAGGTTGCCGACGAAAGCAAGGAGAACCCGCAAGTCGTCAAAGCGGTCACAGTCGAAGTCAGCACCAAGGATGCCCAGAAGCTGACGCTCGCGGCGGGCGCCGGGCAATTGTCATTGGCTTTGCGCCAGGCTGCCGGCAGCAAGGGCGAGATGAATGAGAGGGTCACGCTGGCGGACCTCACCGGCGACACGCCGGACGATGTCGCGAAGCGCCAGGCCGAGCTTGACAGGCAGAAGGCCGAGGAAGCGGCGCGCAAGCAGGCCGACCAGAGGATCGACGGACTGGCCAAGGCGGTGGAACGGGTCGGCACCCAGATCGACCAGATGAGCAAGGCAAAGCCGGTAACGGTCATGGCCGCCGCGCCTCAGCAGCAGGTGAAGGAAGTGATCAAATACGTCCAGCCGGAACCGCCTAAGCAGGCGACGATCGGCGTGTTCCGTGGTATCAAGCTGGAAACCTACGAAGTGCCGCGACAAGACTGACGAGGGTCGGCGCGGCGGGCTGCCACAAGCAGCAAATTGGGGAGACGGGGAATGCAGGGGTTTTGGGTGAGGATGGCGGCGGTTGCGCTATCCGTGTTGGGCGTATCGGCGATCTCTGGCCATCCGGCTGCTGCAGCTGACCGCTTTATCGATGTCTCGAGCCCGTCGCTGCATCGCGTGTTCGTGCCTGTCTCTCAATCCGCAACAATCCAGGTGAACGCAACTTTGGGCGACATCGTCGTCGGTGACGAAAAGATTGCCGACGCTCAGCCCATGACCGACAAGACGCTCTATATCATCGGCAAGAGCGTCGGCACCACCACCGTCAATCTGTTTTCCGAGGACAAGCGCTCGCTGGGCGCCATCCAGATCGAGGTCGGCCAGGATGTCAGCGACATGGCGGTCGCCATTCGCCAGGTGGCGCCCAAGGCTCGCATCGAGATCGGCTCCATCAACGGCAAGATCAGGCTTTCCGGCCACGTGAAGGACGCCGCGACACTGGCTTCCATCGTGGAAGTCACGCAGCAATATGGCCCGGACGCCATCATCAATGCCGTGACGATCGACGACAGCGAGCAGGTCAATCTCTCGGTGCGCATCCTGGAAGCCAAGCGTAATGCTGGGCGCGATCTCGGCGTGTCGATCAGGAGCACGAACAGCCGCGGTACGACTCGAACCGGTACGGGCGATGCGGCCGTCGATAAGGACAATGTGGTGCTCGGCCCGGGAAGTATCCTCTCTGGCCTTTTGTCGAATACCAGCCCATTCGCCGCTTTGATCACCCGGGTCATCGACAACAACCTCAAGGTTGATCTGATCATCGAGGCGTTGGAGGCAAAGGGCGTCGTGCGTACGCTGGCCGAACCGAACCTCACCACGGTTTCCGGCGAGACGGCCAGCTTCAATGCGGGCGGCGAGGTGCCGGTGCGCAGTGTCAACGCCCAAGGCGAAGTCGAGATCGTGTTCAAGCAGTTCGGCGTCAATCTGAACTTCACGCCGGTGGTATTGGACGATGGCAAGATTCACATGAAGCTGGCGCCGGAAGTCAGCGACCTGACCGGCTTCACCGCCGCCGGCGATCCGATCTTCACCAACCGCAAGCTTTCGACCGTAGTCGACCTGCGTGACGGCCAAAGTTTCGCCGTGGGCGGTCTGCTTTCGAGCAAGAACACCATACAGCAAGACCAGGTGCCATGGCTTGGCCAGGTGCCGATCGTCGGCGTGCTGTTCCGCAATTCGAGCACGCAGAAGGAAGAGACCGAGCTGGTCGTAATCGTCACGCCGCATCTCGTGCGGCCGGTGAGGCCAGGCGAGCAGTTGGCGACGCCCTTCGACAAGACGAAGCCGGCCAACGATCCGGAGCTCATGCTGCTCGGCCAGCTCGAAGTCAACAAGGACATGATCCGCAAGTATGAGCATGGCGACGGCGTTACCGGGCCCTATGGCCACATGCTGGATGTGAAATCGAAGGACAAGCTGGTCTATGTCAAGAAATAAGCTCCTGCTCGTTCTTCTCGGCACCAGCCTGCTTGCAGGCTGCGCGGCCGACTATCTGCACAATTACGACACGATGACGCTGGCTTCCGGTGACTCGCAGAAAGCCAACCAGCTGCTGCAGACGGTCGACCCGTACAACCCGGCTTCGAACAACACGAAGATCGAGGGCGACGGGGCCCGGTCCGTAGCCGTGGTTCAGAAATACAAACTTCCGCCAAGCACGTCCGGAGCGACGACGAACATGACAGTCAATGTCGGACCGTCGGCTTCGACCAGCACGGCGAACTGAACAGAAGGATGCGGCGCGTCGGGCGCGCGAGGACGCCCGGCACGAATGGAGAGTAGGGGTCATGTTGGGGACCATTCGTGAATTCAGGGATGATCAGCGCGGCATAGCGATGATCCTCGTTGCAATACTGCTGCCGGTGCTTATCGGCTTCGCTCTGCTGGTCATCGACATGAGTCGGGCCAACAGCTTGCACAACGACCTACAGAAGGGCGCCGATGCGTTCGCGTTAGCAGCGGCGGCGGAACTCGACGGTAGAAGTGACGCCTTCGTGCGCGCCGACCGGGCGATCGACAATCTTCTGAAGAACCAGAGCAGGTTTTCGACCGCCGACACCCACACTCTCGTCCGATCCGATCTGACGGTCAGCTATCTCAGCGGGATACCCGCGAACGACAGCATCGCGCTGGACGAAGGTGGGAAGGATGCCAACGGGGTAGACTGGAAAACAACCGACTACAAGTTGGCAACGTATGCGGAAGTCACGGTCAATCCGACCGGTTTCGCGACGATGTTTCCGGCCTCGTTCCTCACCGGCAACAGCGCCAGCAACAGCATGAATATCGGATCATCGGCGGTTGCCGGTAACAACGGCGCTACCGTCTGCCAGATGGTGCCGTCGTTCATTTGCAATCCATTCCCCGGGCAGGATCTGAACCAGATCGCGAGTTCGGGCAATCTGCTGAGAAAGAGCCTCAAACTTATCGTCGGCGGCAACAATTGGGGACCGGGGAATATTGGCTTCCTGCGGCCAAAGGATGCTCACGGCTATGGCGAAACCGAGCTCGCGACTGACATTGCCGTCGGCCGAGTGCCCGAATGCGTGAACACCAGGCTCATCTACACGCAAACAGGAACTTTGAGCAACAAGGTCACGGACGGATTCAATACGCGTTTCGACATGTACGGAAACGGCGGTGGCTTCCCGTCCAAGAATGACAGCCGGTGGCCGCCCGCGCCCAATGTGCGGAAAGGCTACAAAACGACGGGCAGCTGCAACAGCACTTTGCAGACCGATACCACAAAGTTCCGCGGGCTGACTCCAGACCTGCAGTTCAGCGGACAGATCGGCAATGGAAGCTGGGATTACGAGGGTTATGTCAGCGTCAACAAACTCTCGGCTGGGCTGGCGGGCTTCAAGGATGCCAACGGCAATGCTTATAGCAATGCCAACCCGCCATCTCGCTATGATCTGTATAAATACGAGATCGACCACAATCTTGTCGGCACGGCCTCGCTTGGCGGAGAGAAGGGCACTCCAACTTGCGCGCCCACGACCGGCGGGATCGATCGCCGCCTGTTTCAGGCCGCCATTGTCGATTGCAGTTCTCAGGCGGTCCTGGACCAGCTCAAGGGCCAAAGCGGCGCCGTGCCGGCGATGGGCTTCGCAAGCGTGTTTCTGACCGAGGCAGTCGCAAACGGCGAAGTGCGGGCTGAAATCGTCGACATCAACGGCACGCTTGGCAGAGGCACCTTGGCAAACCGGGTGCGTGACGAAGTGCAGCTTTACAGGTGATGTGATGCTGTCTGCCTTGAATTCGATTTTGAGGAAGTTCGGTCGCGAGGAGCGAGGTGCGGTTCTTGTCGAGATGACGCTGATCACGCCGTTGATGATCAGCCTTTCGGCCGGCGTCTTCGAGTTCGGCAATCTCCTGCACGAGAAGCTGCTGATCGAAGCTGGTCTCAATGACGGTGCCCGCTACGCCGCGCGCTGCAATCAGGCATTCAACGCAACGTTGAACTGCGCGACCTACGCCGCCAATATCGCCGCGACAGGCACTTACAATTGCGGTGGCGACTGCAGTATTGCGAGCCGGGTCCCGGGTTGGCTGCCCGCGAATGTGACAGTCGATCTCAACTACCTAGTCATACCTGTGACGACCGACGCCAATGGTTTTCAGAACTACCACAGCTCGTCTTCCACCGTCCGTGTGGTGAGGCTCTCCACGTCCTTCACATATGCAGGTGTATCGCTGCTCGACTATCTCGGGTTAGGTCCGATCACTTTTTCCTCCGCCCACGAAGAACGTTACATCGGGTGGTGACATGCAAGTCTTAACCCGGTTCAGAGGAGACGAAGCCGGCGCTACGATGGTAGAAGCCGCCATCGCCATGACCCTGTTGCTGGTACTAACCCTCGGCTTCGTAGATTTCGGATATGCCTGGTATCAGTGGAACGCCGCGACCAAGGCGGTGGAGGTCGGTGCCCGCAGGGCCTCAGTCTCAACGCCGGTAGCACCGGAAATCGCTACGGCTGGAACCGCGACGACGCCAGGCAATCCGATCCTCGTGGGCGACTATGACTATATCTGCAATGGTGCGACAAGCACGTGCACCTGCACCGGTTCTGGATGCGTAGCAGCAACGTTCACCCTCGCGAATTTCAACCTGATCTTTCGCGGCGACGCCGTAGGCACGGGCATTTGCCCGCCACTTGCGGCAGGACAGAGATCGGGCATGTGTCATTTTTTCCCGATGCTTCAGCCCGCAAACGTGGTGATTAGATACACGGCGACTGGCCTTGGTTACCAGACCCGTCCAAGCGGTGCAGTGCCAACAATCGCCGTCAGCCTACAGAACGTGAATTTCCAGTTCTTTTTCCTGGGCGGGCTGCTCGGGTTCAACAACATCACCATGCCCTCCATGCTGAGCACGGTCACGGGCGAAGATTTGAAGAGCACATGGCCATGAACGCCATCGACACCAAAGTCCTCCCGACCAAGCGCAAGCAGGTGGCGCTGTTTTCGTCGGATGCGAATTTCAAGCGCGACGTCACCACGCGGCTCGACGCGTTGGCGATCTATGACGTCAGGATTTCGGAGGCGGCGGAGTTCCTCAAAGGGCCGCCTGTCGACAGCCGGCCCGGCATCATCATCCTCGACCTCGGCAATGGCGAACTGCTCGGCAATCCGGCAATCGTCGAGGCGCGCGCGGCCTGGGCCTCGGTGCCGCTGATCGCGATTTCCGACGAGCTGACCTCCGAGCAGACGCGCGTTCTGGTGCGCATGAACGCTTCGGATTGGCTGCACAAGCCGCTCGACGCCAAGGAGCTGCTCAACGCCGTCACTTTCCACGACACCGGCAGCCAGGGCACCAAGAGCCGCATCATCACCTTCATCGGCGCGAGCGGCGGGGCCGGCGCCACCACGCTGGCGATCTCTGCCGCCGAGCACCTGGCCTCGAAGTCGGCCGAGCGGGCGGGCTCGACCTGCCTCGTCGACCTCGACTTCCAGAGCGCCAATTGCGGCGCCTATCTCAACCAGTTCAACCAGTTCGATCTGACCGGCATCATCGGCCAGCCGGACCGGCTCGACGTCGAGCTGATGGACGTCATCAAATTGTCGCGGCCATCCGGCCTCACGCTCTATTCCTTCGAACGGCCGCAGCTGCCGTTCGAGCCGCACGGCTCCGACTTCGTCTTCCGGCTGCTCGATCTCGTCGCCTACCGCTTCGACGACATCGTCATCGACCTGCCCAACATCGAGACGCCGTGGCACGATTCGGTGCTGCGCACGAGCGACGAGATCTTCATCGTCTTCGAGCTCAACGTCGCTTCGCTCAGGCAAGGCAAGCGGCTCTACAAGAAGATCCGCGAATTGCGCGGCAACAAGGTCAACATCACGCTGGTCGCCAACAAGCACAAGCGCAAATGGTTCGGCAACCACTTCTCGCGCAGCGAGCTGGAGAAGATCTTCAAGGCGCCGCACATCAAGTCGCTGGCGCTGGACAACGCGCTTTTGGCCGACGCGCTGAACCGCGCCATCCTGCCTTCCGAGGTGGACGGACGCGCGCGCTTCAACAAGGATTTGAAACGCATGTTCAAGGAACGGCTGGACAATGCCCAGCGCTAGAGCCACGGCCGGGAAAGCGCGCGGCGGCAGCGCCGGCCTGGTCGGCGCCTTGCTGATCGGCGTCGTGGTGGCGCTGGGCTGCGATGTGGCAATGGCCGGATCGGCCCTGCCGCCGCTGCCGGCCATGGGGCCCAGCCTGCGCAAGGCAGTCGCGTTCCAGACCGGCGAGCAACCGGGCACGATCATCATCCGCAGACAAGAGAAGGCGCTCTACCTCGTCACGGCCCAGGGTCAGGCGCTGCGCTACCAGATCAGCGTCGGCCGCGACGGCTTCGGCTGGACCGGAACTGTCAAGGTCGCGTCCAAGACCGAATGGCCCGAATGGCGCCCGCCCAAGGAAATGCGCGCGCGCCGGCCGGAACTGCCGGCGATGGTGCCGGCCGGCCCCTACAACCCGCTCGGCGCCAGGGCACTTTATCTCGCGCGCGACGGGCGCGACACGCTCTATCGCATCCATGGCACCAACGATCCCAAGGGCGTCGGTTTCGATGGCACGTCCGGTTGCTTTAGACTGACGAATACGGACGTAATCGATCTCTTCAAGCGCGTCGCGGTGGGCGCAAAGGTGGTGGTTGAATGACGATGATCAGCGAGCCGGACGCTCCGGCAATCGAGCTTGGCGAACGGGAAAAAGCACCGGGCAGGCCGAGCCGAGCCAGAACCATCGGTGTCGTCGCGGTGGGTGCCGCGCTCGTCACTTTCGTCAATGTGACGGCCGCCGTCTATCTCTATCGCGGCGTCAACGACCTCAAGACGGTGGAGGCGCGGCTGGAACAGCTCGGCCAGTTCGAGCAGCGGATCGGCGCCCGCATCGATACCGTCAACAATGGCTTCCAGAGCCGGTTCGAGACGCTGGACCGCCAGTTGCAGGCGAATTTCGGCCAGATCAACGGCAATATCGCCAGGCTGGAGCAAGGCCAGCCCATCGCAGCCAGCGAGCCAGCGCCCAGCGCGCCCGAGCCGACCATGACAGACAATACCACGGTGGCGGATGCGTCCGCGGCCGACGAAAGCGGCGCCGGCGACGCGCAGCGCTCGTTCAGGCGCAAGGTCGCGCCTCCAGGCCCCAACCCGTCCTACCAGCGCATCCAGCAGCCCGACGGCAAGGTCTATTACAAGAAGATCAACTGAGCAGACGGGCCAAATCGGCTGGTTATTAGAGATCGCGCTGCAGCGTCAGCACGCGGACCGCGCGGGTTTCGGCGCGCTGCCTGGCCTCGCGCAGGAACGCGACATGGCAGTAAGCACAGGCCGCGAGACCGAGGCAAAGCACCAGGCTGTTCTTCAAGCTGAAGTCGAGCATAAGCGAAAAATGCAGGCCGTTCGGTATGGTGAAAGCGGCGATGGTGCTCGCCGTCTCCGCATGGCTGCTCAGCGCGATCATCTTACCGGCAAAAAGCAGGGCGGCATGATTGGCGAGGAAGAAGCCGGCCGACCTCTTTGCCTGGCAAATCATCCAGCAGGCGCCCGCCGCAAAGACGATGATGGCCGCGTCGATGGCCATCGACCCGCCGAGATAGACATGCACCTGCTGCCAGAACATGGTCGAGAACGGACGCAGCTCGAGCCAGAGGTGCCACATGGCTGGGCTGGCCGGATAGGAGCCGAGAAGCATTGCCGCCACTCGCTCAGCCGCCAGCAGAAGCAGCATCAGGGCTGGAAAGGCAAAAAGCAGTATCGGCTTGCGCATCACGTCATCCCCTCGACATCCGATGGCCGATTCTAGGATGCATTGGTTGCGCGAGACTTAACGCAACGCCTTGCTTTTCAAGGAATGTCGCTCGCGTCTAATGTATGATCGGGTTCAACGGCCGGAGGCGACGCCGTGTCGACAGGAGCTAACGGGTTGAGCTCGAGCAGCATCGCCGACAGTCGGCACGATCCCGCGGGGCCCCGCGCGTGAGCCAGGCGAAACCGCCCGGTCGACCGCTGCTGGCGCCGGTGCTCGGCGGTCTTGGCCTGCTTGCCGGCACATTGCTGATCGCCGTGGGCGGGCGCTGGCTGCCGCCCGACCCGGCTTCGATCGCACCGGTCCAGGACGCCGGCGACATGCCGGCCTCCCGCACCCCGCTTCATGACACGCGGCCAGGCCAGCCGGCGCGCAAGATCGCCGAGCATCTCATCGCACCGCCGCCACTCGACCCATCCGGAATCGAGCGCGTCGAGCCGCGCCCTCCGCTCAGCGAACTCGGGCTCGCGCCGCCGCCGAAGACGCCGATGCCGCAGGATTGGCGCGAGACGCTGCTTTTCCGTCCGGTCGCGACCTCCTCGGCGGTCTTCGAAGCCATGGGACGCGCGGTCGCGATCAGCGGGACGGTCGACATAGACCCCGACCGGATCTGTTCGTCCGACGACGCCGCCTGGCCCTGCGGCCAGCGCGCCCGCGCCGCCTTCAACGCCTGGCTGCGCGGTCGGGCGTTGAGATGCCTTCTGCCGCCGGATGCCGACCGCTTCGCCATTGCCGCGCCCTGCGCGCTCGGCAAGCAGGATGTCGGCGCCTGGCTGGTTTCCAATGGCTGGGCGATGGCCGCTCCCACCGGCGTCTACGGCAGTGCGGAAGCGGTGGCGAGAGGCGCCGGGATGGGCATTTTCGGCCCACCGCAATAGCGCTGTTGCGGGAAAGCCCATTGGCCGGTTCCCCTAGGTAATTGCGTGAAAGCAGAATGGTCAGAGCGGTTCAGCGATTCTAAACCATCGACTGCTGCAACGACCAGGCAGGTCATCAACGCGGAAGCCGCGGGGGCGCCTGCGTGGTCGGATCCAGCGCTTCCCATGGAGAAGATGCCGATTTTGCATCAAATTGTACGCTTCCCTGAAACCGAAATCGTAACGGACCTCCTGTAAGCCGATGCGTCGAATAGGAGATTGGCCCGTGATAACGAAAACGCCGACCGCGCCGGTTCAGACATGGAAGCAGGTTATCTGGCTGGCCCTGCTTGGCACCGCCGTCTGCGTCGGCCTTTCGCTCGGGTTGAACTACTTGCTCATGTTTAGCGATAGCCTGACACCGTTCGTCCGTGGGGCCGTGACAGCTATCATCGTGCCGATCGCCGTCGGCCTGCCGCTGTTTGTCCTGCTCGGATGGCAACAGATCGAGATCCGCCGCTACCGGCGGGAGCTCACCAAATCCGGCACCTATGACCAACTGACAGGGTGCCTGAACGGCAAAGTGTTCACATCGATGGTCGACAGGAGGGCGGCGAGACCGGCCGGTCCGCGCTCCGGCGCCTTTCTGGTCATCCATCCGGAGCATCTGGCATCGATCAACCTGCGCTTCGGTCTCGAATGGGGCGACGAGGCCTTGCGGCTGATCGCATCGGCCATCCGATCCTCGGTGCGCAAGGACGATCTGATCGGCCGGCTCGGAACCTCGATGTTCGGCATTTTCCTTCCGGGCGCGAGCGACGAGGACGCCAAGGAGATTGGCGAGCGCATTCGCGGCGCGGTCGGCGAGATCTATTTCGCGCCGAAAGGCGACAAGGATGTGCTCGCAATCAGCGTCGGCGGCGTCGTTTTCGAACACGAGCTGGATTTCGAGGACATGTTCCGCTTCGCCGAGGAAGGCATGGCCGAGGCCCCGGACGAAGCCGGCCTGCGGCTGTCACATGTCAGCAACTGAGCGCAATCGGTCCGCGTCTTAAAGCGCGTCGCGCTGAACCGGATTCAGGCGACGCGCTTTAAGTCTTTGTTTTGATGCATGTCGTTGTCCCAGAACCGCTGCACACTTCTGGGCGACATGCATTAGTGGCGCCGGAATTGGAGGCCTCGCCCGGAATCGAAGGATTTGCAGTCCTCTGCGTGAACCATTCCGCCACGAGGCCTCGTATGCGAGGCATCGCAACAGGTTGGCGCCAGAACGTCGTCGAGCGCTGTCCTATGTAACAACTACTGGGAAATCTGGTGCTGCGAGAGAGGATTGAACTCTCGACCTCTCCCTTACCAAGGGAGTGCTCTACCACTGAGCTACCGCAGCCTACGATGGCGGCGCTTCTGCCATATCGAACCGGCAAGCGCAAGGCCAAGAAAAACCCAAAGCGTCGCATGTGATTCTTGCCAACCATTATCCGGTTTGAGGCGGCATGCGTGGCTGATCCACAGCGTGAAACCCGCCTGGCGGCCTGCTTTCATGACATGGCCGCGCTAAAATGCTAGCCATTGCGGAATCGCAGCCGGCTGACCATCGGCCAGGGACCGGATGATGAGCGACAAGGCAAATCGACCGAAAAAAAGCGGCGGCGAGCGCAAGGGCCGGCTGGCCGAGGCGCTGCGCGCCAATCTGCAGAAGCGCAAGGCGCAGGCCCGCTCGCGGCGCGTCGGCGACGCCGACAAGCAGCGCGCCCGCGACCCCGACGATCGGCCGGAAGGATTGCCGGCTGCTGGAAAAATGCACAAGGACTAACCGAAATCAGCCACAGTGACCGACCACTCTTGGTCAGGGTCTGGGGGAAATCCTATTTCTTGAACCAAGCCGGCCAATGGTCTAAGCCGGGCGCATCAACCGATTGAAACCGGCCTGTTCTGGCCGAGGGGACGTTTTCTCATGGATCGCATCAGAATTGTCGGCGGCAACGAGCTGGCCGGTACCATTCCGATCTCGGGCGCCAAGAACGCGGCATTGCCACTGATGATCGCCTCGCTGCTCACCGACGACACGCTGACGCTCGAAAACGTGCCGCATCTGGCCGATGTCGAGCAGTTGATCCGCATCCTCGGCAATCACGGCGTCGACTATTCCGTCAACGGCCGCCGCGAAAAGCAGCAGGAAGGCTATTCGCGCACCATCAATTTTTCCGCCCGCAACATCGTCGACACCACCGCTCCCTATGAGCTGGTCTCGAAGATGCGCGCTTCCTTCTGGGTGATCGGGCCGTTGCTTGCTCGCATGGGCGAGGCAAAGGTGTCGCTGCCCGGAGGCTGCGCCATCGGCACGCGCCCTGTCGACCTGTTCCTCGAGGGCCTGCAGGTTCTTGGCGCCGAACTCGACGTCGACAATGGCTATGTCATGGCCAAGACCAAGAACGGCCGCCTCGTCGGCAACCGCTACGTCTTCCCGAAGGTCTCGGTCGGCGCCACCCATGTGCTGATGATGGCGGCCTCGCTTGCCAAAGGCGAGACGGTGCTGGAGAACGCCGCCTGCGAGCCGGAAATCGTCAATCTCGCCGAATGCCTGATCGCCATGGGCGCCAAGATCCATGGGGCCGGCACCTCGACCATCACCATCCATGGCGTCGAGGCGCTCTCCGGCGCCCGCGTGCGCGTCATCCCCGACCGCATCGAGACAGGCACCTATGCCATGGCCGTCGCCATGACCGGCGGCGATGTGATGCTCGCCGGCGCCCGGCCCGATTTGTTGCAGACCGCGCTGGACGTGCTTGTCGAGACCGGCGCCGAGATCACGCCGACCAATGAAGGCATCCGCGTCAAGCGCAATGGCGCCGGCATTGCGCCGGTCGACGTCACGACCGCCCCCTTCCCCGCTTTCCCGACAGACCTGCAGGCGCAGTTCATGGGCCTGATGACCATGGCCAAGGGCAAGTCGCGCATCACCGAGACGATCTTCGAGAACCGCTTCATGCATGTGCAGGAACTCGCCCGCCTCGGCGCCCACATCACACTTTCCGGTCAGACGGCAATCGTCGACGGCGTCGCCAAGCTCAAGGGTGCCCCCGTCATGGCGACCGACCTGCGCGCCTCGGTGTCGCTGGTGATCGCCGGCCTTGCCGCCGAGGGCGAAACCACGGTCAATCGCGTCTATCACCTCGACCGCGGCTTCGAGCGGCTCGAAGAAAAGCTTTCCGGCTGCGGCGCGGTGATCGAGCGGATTTCGGGCTGACGCTTCGCAGCATTCCTTGCGGGCGGTTGCGCCGAGCGGAAAGACCTCCTAGAGCGTGTTTGAACTCGAATTGATCGGGTTCAACACGCTCCCGTTTTGTTTGAGCATGATCGTTGCCGAAAAACCGGTTTCCACTTTTCGGGATCATGCTCTAACAGAACATTGAATTATCAACGTTTAGGTGCGCATTCCGCATGGCTCTCAAGCTCATCGCGCTCGACGACCAGGATTTGAGCATTGTCTCGGCGCATGTCCAGGACGCCGTGATGAAGGTCTCCGACCTCGAATACCTGCCGGCGGCCAAGCGCTTCGTGCTGACCATGAACCGCTTCGTCTGGGAAGCGAAATCCGGCCTGTTCCGCCAGCACAATGAGCGGCGGCAGAGCGTTCTGCATTTCGACCGCGTGCTCGGCGCCAAGACCAGCGGCGTGCCGCGCGACAAGCCGGCCGAGGTGCTGTCGCTGCTGGCGATCAGCTTCATCGCCATCAGCAAGCCGGCCGGCATCGTCGAATTGGTGTTCTCGGGCGGCGGCACCATCATGCTCGACGTCGAATGCGTCGAGGCTCGGCTTGCCGATGTCGGCGGCTCCTGGGAAGCCACTTCGCGACCCGTGCACAGGGGTTGAGGAGCAATGGCTATTACGCTCCGCCAGCAGGACGCCGATTTCGAGCAGCGTTTTTCGGCCTTCCTCACCACCAAGCGCGAGGTTTCGGCCGATGTCGAGGCGGTGGTGCGCGACATTATCGCCCGCGTGCGCGCCGAAGGCGACAAGGCGCTCATCGACTATACTCTCAAGTTCGACAAAGCCGATCTCGGCGCGCTCGGCATCGCCGTCTCGAAGGATGACATCGCCAAGGCCTATGAAGCGGCCGATCCGGCCACGATCGAGGCGCTAAAGTTCGCGCGCGACCGTATCCGCTCGCATCACGAGCGGCAAAAGCCGAAGGACGACCGCTATGCGGATGCCGCCGGCGTCGAGCTCGGCTCGCGCTGGACGGCGATCGAAGCCGTCGGTCTCTACGTGCCCGGCGGCACGGCGAGCTATCCGAGCTCGGTGCTGATGAATGCCGTGCCGGCCAGGGTCGCCGGCGTCGAGCGCATCGTCATCGTCGTGCCGGCCACGGGCGGCGTCGTCAATCCGCTGGTGCTGGTGGCGGCCGACCTTGCCGGCGTTTCCGAGATCTACCGCGTCGGCGGCGCGCAGGCCATTGCAGCACTTGCCTACGGCACCGAGACGGTCAAGCCCGTCGCCAAGATCGTCGGACCGGGCAACGCCTATGTCGCGGCGGCCAAGCGGCAAGTTTTCGGCGCGGTCGGCATCGACATGATCGCAGGGCCGTCGGAAGTGCTGGTCGTGGCCGACGCCGACAACGATCCGGACTGGATCGCGGCCGACCTGTTGGCGCAGGCCGAGCATGATGTATCGGCGCAATCGATCCTGGTCACCGACAACGCCGAATTCGGCAAGGCGGTCGAGCAGGCGGTCGAGCGCCAGCTGAAAGTTCTGCCGCGCGCCGAGACGGCGGCCGCAAGCTGGCGCGATTTCGGCGCGGTGATCCTGGTGCCGACGCTCGAAACCTCGTTGCCGCTGGTCAACCGGATCGCGGCCGAGCATGTCGAGCTCGCTTTCGACGATGCCGAGGCGTTCCTTTCCAGAATGCGCAACGCCGGTGCCGTCTTTATCGGCCGGCATACGCCGGAGGTCATCGGCGACTATGTCGGCGGCTCCAACCATGTTTTGCCGACTGCACGGTCGGCGCGCTTCTCTTCGGGTCTGTCGGTGCTCGATTTCGTCAAGCGCACCTCGATCCTGAAGCTCGGGCCGGAGCAGCTCAAGATGCTGGCACCCGCCGCGATCGCGCTCGCCAAGGCGGAAGGGCTCGACGCGCATGCCCGCTCCGTCGCGATCAGGTTGAACATGTAGCGATGTCCGGCCACGACCAAATCCGCAACAGGCTGATCGACGTCGAGCTGGACGAAACGATCGGCCGCTCGACGCCCGACGTCGAGCACGAGCGGGCCGTGGCGATCTTCGACCTCATCGAGGAGAACAGTTTTCGGCCGGTCAGCGACGACGGCGGGGGGCCGTACAGACTGAAGCTTTCGCTGGCCGAGCAGCGCCTGGTCTTTGCCGTCAGCCGTGACAGCGGCGCCGAGGTGGTCACCCACATCCTGTCGCTGACGCCGCTCAGGCGCATCGTCAAGGACTATTACCTGATCTGCGAAAGCTATTACGAGGCCATCCGCTCCTCGACGCCCAGCCATATCGAGGCGATCGACATGGGCCGGCGCGGCCTGCACAATGAGGGCTCGCAGACCTTGATGGACCGGCTCGCCGGCAAGATCGAGATCGACTTCGACACGGCGCGCCGGCTGTTCACGCTGGTCTGCGTGCTGCACTGGCGGGGCTAATCCTGGCCGCCTTGCCCCACTCGATTCTGTTCCTGTGCGGCATGAACGCCGTGCGCTCGCCGATCGCGGAACAGTTGGCGCGGCGGATGCTGCCCGCCACCACCTTCGTCGCTTCGGCCGGCGTGCGCGCCGGCGAGCGCGACCCGTTCGTCGATGCCGTGTTGGCCGAGGAGGGTCTCTCGCTTGGTGAGCGCCAGCCCAGGACGCTGGAGGATTTGGAAGACGACTATTTCGACCTGATCGTCACGTTGGCGCCGGAGGCGCACCATGCAGCACTCGAGCTCACCCGCTCGCTGGCCGTCGAGGTCGAATACTGGCCGATGCCAGACCCAACCGATACCGGCGGCACGCGCGAGCACATCATGGCCGCCTATCGCGACGTGCGCGAGCGGCTGAAGGCCCGAATCAACAGGCGTTTTGCGGCGCCGAAAGCTGAAAGCGCCCCGGATTAAGCTTGTTCACAAGCGGACGATTATCATATAGGTTCCGCCGCAAATTCCGGCCGGAGTCGGATGATTTCCGGTCTGCTCGGCCGGAAATCATCCGACTCCGGATCAAAGACTTAGAGCATGATGTCGTCCGAAAACCGCTTGACACTTTTCGGCATCATGCTCTAGGCGCCGGAACGCCCCATCCAAGTAAAGGTATCGAATGCCGAAGGAAGAAGTCCTCGAGTTTCCAGGTGTGGTCACCGAATTGCTGCCCAATGCGATGTTCCGGGTGAAGCTCGAAAACGAACACGAAATCATCGCCCACACGGCCGGCCGCATGCGCAAGAACCGCATCCGCGTGCTGACCGGCGACAAGGTCCTGGTCGAGATGACGCCTTACGACCTGACCAAGGGCCGTATCACCTACCGTTTCAAGTAACAGTCCGGCGCGAACCTGGCCGGATGATTTCAGGTCTGTTCGACCTGAAGTCCCAATCCGGCTCCAAATCAAAGAGTGGAGCATGTTGTCGTCCGAAAACCGCTTCACACTTTTCGGCATCATGCTCCCATGAGCATCCTGCAGAAGCTCGTGCTTGCCTCGGGTTCGCCGCGCCGCATCGAACTCTTGCAGCAGGCCGGCATCGAGCCGGACCGGGTGTTGCCCGCCGATGTCGACGAGACGCCGCTGCGCGCCGAGCATCCGCGCTCGCTGGCCAAGCGCCTGTCCAAGGACAAGGCCGAGAAGGCGCTGGATTCGCTGAAGAGCGAGGACGCCTATGCGCCCGCCTTCATCCTCGCCGCCGACACGGTGGTGGCGGTCGGGCGGCGCATCCTGCCCAAGGCCGAGACGATCGACGACGCCATCAATTGCCTCGGCCTGCTTTCCGGCCGCTCGCACCGGGTCTATTCCGGTATCTGCCTGATCACGCCGGGCGGCAAGCTGCGCCAGCGGCTGGTGGAGACCAGGGTGCGCTTCAAGCGGCTGCCGCGCGAGGAGATCGACGCCTATGTCGCGTCGGGCGAATGGCGCGGCAAGGCCGGCGGCTATGCCGTGCAGGGTCTGGCCGGCTCCTTCGTCGTCAAGCTGGTCGGCTCCTACACCAACGTGGTCGGCCTGCCGCTTTATGAAAGCGTCGCGCTGCTTTCGGGCGAAGGGTTCAAAGCCCACCAGAACTGGCACGCTTCGCGCTCATGAGCCTGGACGACAAGGTAACGCCGCTTCGGCCAAAGCGGCCCTGCCCCGAATGTGGAAAAGCTTCCGCGCGCGAGCACTATCCGTTCTGCTCGGCGCGCTGCAAAGACATAGACCTCAATCGCTGGCTGAAGGGCGCCTATGTCATTCCCGGCCGCGACGGCGAAGAGGAAGAAGACGACAGCCCGAAGCCCGGCCCGGGGCCCAAGGACGCGGGGTGAGCGTAGGCGGCAGGCCGCCGTTTCACCGCGATTTTCCTTGCTGACGAAATCAACGGCCAAGCGATTGTTTCAACGCAATTCCAGGGCGGAAAACCACTGCGCACTTTTCCTGGAATTGCGCTTGTTTTCACGCAATTCCAGGGCGGAAAACCGCTGTGCACTTTTCCTGGAATTGCATTTGTTTTCACGCAATTCCGGGGCGGAAAACCGCTGCGCACTTTTCCTGGAATTGCATTTGTTTTCACGCAATTCCGGAGCGGAAAACCGCTGCGCACTTTTCCTGGAATTGCTCTGGACAGGCAGGATACCCGTGCTATAACCCACGCGCTTTCAAGGGGCGCCGCCCGGCGCTCTCGTGAAACCCGGCGGGCGATCCCCTTGGCCGGCGCAGGCCCAGATAGCTCAGTTGGTAGAGCAGCGGACTGAAAATCCGCGTGTCGGTGGTTCGAATCCGCCTCTGGGCACCATCCCCTCTTCTCTGATATTCGCTTTCGCCGAAGCTTCCACGTTTCAGCCTCCGCAATGGCTGAATTTTCTTATCTTTTCGGCGCGAAAGCCCAGGGGCCTCCCACGACACATGCCTAGATCTCTCCAAGGTCAGCGAGAGCGCCAAACGAAGCTGTCACGTGGTCACCGGCCAGAATCGCTGGACCTCGCTGGATTTGGGAGCATTCTCCAACCGGAGAAAGAGCCTGGACAGGTCTCATCACAACAAATAGGTCGATCCGCAGCCAGACCCACCACCGGCCTCGCGGCCGTCATCGACGGCGATATGGTCGAGATCAGCGGCCAGCGCGTTCGCCTTGACGGCGCCGATACAGCCGAGAGCCGGCAAGTGAGGCCGCGTGGCAGTCAGGTCGAGATATAGGACCGATCAAATCCGGCCATTTCGATAAGCCCCGCATGGTCGTGCAACTCCACCACACCATTGCGGAACGTGGCCAGGCCAGCCTCACGCAATGTCTTCAACACGCGACTCACATGCACGGCCGAAAGACCCAGGGCGTCCGCCAATTCAGTTTGGGTCAGCGGACAAGCATAGTGGTTTGGATAGCTCGTTGCCGATCGATGCGTGCGGCAGGCCAGTTCGAGCAGAAGATGGGCAGTGCGTTCAACGGTACCCCTTCGGCTGACCCCTGCCAGATGTTCCGCAAGTCTGGAATATCGGCTCGCTTCAGCCGCCAGGACGGCCTCGCAAATGGGCTGTGGGTAGCGCGAAAAGCAGGACCGGACCGGACCGGCGAGCTCAATCGCAGTCACGCCCGAGAGTGCCGTCACCGTCTCGCTCATCTCTCCGGCGAATTCGATCAGGGCAATTTCATGAGGCAGCACGAAATCGACGATTAGACGTGAACCATTGGGCAGCATCTTGGCAAATGCCGCCCAGCCGGAGGTTATTATCAAAATAGCCGATCTGGCCTGATGTTCGCGCGCAATCGCAGTGCCCGCCGGAAAGACACGCCGGACAGCTCCGGGCAGTTCGGACACGCGCTTTTCCCAACTTGAGTCGGCTAACGCGGGTGTTCGCCCGGGTCCAAGAGACCGTTTCGGTAAGTCCATCACGCCCCGTGTAAAGTCAATGCTCGGGCAACCCGAAGCTGCAATGTAATTCAACTACGCCGAAGGTTCCATCCGTGATTTCGTACGATTGGTTTAAAACCTACTACTTTTGGATACCGCTCTACCAACCTGTGAGGCGGAACGCGCAGGCACGCAATCCGCGCTGGCTCGACTAATCTTCGGGGTTCTCGTCGCTGGGACCGTGATTGTTCGGCCATCGGAAGGAAACTTCGAAGGAAAAGGGCGGCGAACATCGCCAGGCCGCGCCCATTGCAGCATCGCCAGCGTCCACTGTGAGGAAAATATCGCATTGAGCCGGCGGCCAGCTTCGCCGGCGACACCGATCCCAGAGCAATCCCAGGAAAAGTGCGGGTTTCCATCCGGAATTGCGCAAAAACAAAGACTTAGAGCGGTTCAGCGGTTCATAAAACGCTGAACCGCTCTAAAGCGCGTCGCGCTGAACCGGATTCAGGCGACGCGCTTTAAGTTTTTGTTTTGATGCATGTCGTTGTCCCAGAACCGCTGCACACTTCTGGGCGACATGCATTCGTTGCGCCCCTGGGAACCGGCCTTCAGGCCTCGGCCCGGCCACATTATTGCGATGACTTTTTCTGCCGCCCCAATGGGGTTGAACCATCGCCGGCCGAATTGTTCAGTTCCAACGCGACTTTCCCTCTAGCTTCGGAGAAGGTGGGATTGCGCTGTACGGATCGAGTCGACGCCGGAGCAGCAAATTTCGGTCGCAGGTCGGCCGGTCCCGGTTCCGGCGAATACATGTCGGGAAATGCCAGCATCCTTTTTCCGGGTCCAGCGCCTGCGTCGGCCGAGGCGGCCTGCTCCGCGGCTCCGGTTGCTGATTGCAGGCGCCTGAGAAGCCGCGAATTGGGCGTACGTCGCGTACTGAAAGTCTGTCGTCTCTCCTCGACGATCTCGAGGTTGTCGATTGCCGATGCCACCGACGCGACGCGATCCTCGACTTGCGCCAATCGCTTCCGGGTCGAAAGCAGGACGGTTGAAAGCAGTAAACTGCTTGCAAGAATGACGAGCACGGCCGCTACAACGCCTTCGATGCCGAACACGATCGACATGAAAGCCCCGACAAATACGCCGACGACGCTGCAGGCAATCAACCGACCCTCTCTCAGAAGAAGGGCCAGCGGCAGGGTCGCCGACAGCACGAGGA
This sequence comes from Mesorhizobium australafricanum, assembly GCF_033977265.1. Classification (NCBI taxonomy): domain Bacteria; kingdom Pseudomonadati; phylum Pseudomonadota; class Alphaproteobacteria; order Hyphomicrobiales; family Phyllobacteriaceae; genus Mesorhizobium; species Mesorhizobium australafricanum. The sequence goes on from NZ_JAVIIT010000013.1 coordinate 31,274, forward strand.
TGGCGTCGGACTTACTTGTCACCCAATCCACAAGTCCCCATACAACTTCGCCATAGGTTTCCATATCGACCCCAGACTCGCTGAGACACTGCGGATATCCGGCGAAGGGAACGCACAGACTCTCCCGCGCCCCGCATGGCGCCAGTGCTGTCCGAAGACCTCCCCCAAGCGAGTTCGGGAAGATGTTTGGCAACATCCCAAAAGACAGCCTGAAGCCACCGGGTAGCCAGATCGACCTTTTGCCGATTTACTACTCATTAATGGTAATGGCAGGGGCGTCCGAGAAACTGATATGGTTTCGGTTGGCCGATAGGGTGATCGGTCGGCGGGCGGAAGAGAGCGATCCGGACATGCCGGATGGCGGGGCACGAACCCTCACTTATAAGCGTCAGCGCGCTTAACAGCTGACTGCCCGAATGATTTGAGGTGCAAGCCATTCAGCCGGTGCTGAAGGGGGTGGGAGTTGTTTTTCTGGTCGCAAGGATCCGGGAATGCGTAATCCGACAGACGATCCGATCATTACCAAGCAGTTGCCGTCACTCGACGTCAGGGAGATCTTTGATTTCCTTCTCCGACGCTGGAAGATCGGTGGCTTAGTCGCAGCGATCACCTTTGGCATATTCCTGCTTGCCGCCTTCACGCTCCCGCCATCGTACACGGGTGTTGCGCAAGTCCTGCTTGACTCTCCGATCGACTATATGACTCCCCAGGACTATTCCAATTCCGACTTTTCCGACAATCCAACATTCATTGAAAGCCAGATCGCGGTCATGAGCTCCGCGTCGCTTCTTCAGCAGGTGGTCAGTAGCGAGAAGCTGGCGGAGGATCCCAAGGTTGGGCCAGCCGCATTGTCATGGCTTCAAGGCGCATTGGGAGTCTCGCGTGTCGGGCTTGGCAATGTCATCGAACTCGATGTGACTATGTACGACCCGGCAAAAGCAGCATCGCTGGCGAATGCAATTGCCCAGGCCTACGTCGCCGATCGGACAAAGACCCGTTACGAAGGGGTCCAGAAAGCCTCCACATGGCTCGCCGACCGGGCCGCGTATCTGCGATCGGAACTCAGCCGTTCGGAAGAGGCCGTCCAGAAGTTCCGGGCGGACCACAATTTGCTGACGACACGGGCCGGCAGCTTGACCGAGCAGCAGCTATCCGAGCTGAACATCGCGCTGATCAACGCTCGCGCCGAATTGGCAGCGAAACGGGCGCAATATCAACAAGTTGACAAATTGCTGGGCAGCGGAGGCGATCTCCAGTCGATGCCCGATGTGCTGCAATCCGTTGTGGTCAGCGCGCTTCGATCCCAGCTCTCCGTGGTGAGCCGGCGGGAAGCCGACCTGCGGTTGAAATATGGCGAACGACATCCCGAAGTCATGTCCGCCCAGGCGGAGCGCCGCGATATCGAGGGGCAAATCTCCGCGGAAGTCCAGCGCCTCGTCGGCAATTTGAAGAATGAAGTCGACGCCGCCGAAGCCCGTGAAGCCTCGCTGGTCCGGGCTTTGGACTCGGTATCCAACCAGTCCGAGGTCGAAGGTCAGGTCGGCATCCAATTGCGCGACCTGGAGCGGACTGCCACGGCGAACCAGAACCTTTTTGAGACCTTCCTGTCACGCGCCAAACTCACCGAGGAAAAGTCCACCCTCCTCAACAGCGGCGTACGCGTGATCACGGCCGCGGCTGTTCCGCTTTCGCCAAGCTTCCCGAACAGGCCTCTCTTTGCGGCTTTGGGTTTGGTTCTTGGTCTCCTCTTCGGAGGCGCCGGCGCCGTTCTTCGTGAACTGTCCGCCTCCGGCTTCATGGCAAAGAAGCAGATAGAGGAGGAACTGGCCGTTCCGGTTCTTGCGTCCATGCCGAGGATGTCGGGCTGGTCCGGCGACACCCAGCCTATAGCCTATCTCGAGCGCAAGCCACTCTCCAGATATAGCGAGGCAGTGCGGCGGCTTCGCCTGGGCATGGGGGCGACACCGGGACTGACCCGCTCGCCGCGCCTGCTGCTCGTGACATCGGCGATGCCCAGCGAGGGAAAGACTACACTGGCGTTGAGCCTGGCGTGCTCGGCAGCCGCCGACGGCGAGCGCGTGCTGTTGATCGACGCGGATCTGCGCCTTTCGGCCGCCACGGCGTTCTTTGGAATGGCCGAGAAGGTCGGATTGGTCGACCTTTTGACTTTGCCGATGAAGACCGCGCACGCAATTCATCTGGACGAGCGCTCGGGGATTAGCCTGCTGCCCGCCGGCGCAAAGACCAGGAACCCGCCTGCCCTTCTTGCTTCGGCGCGAATGCTCTCGATCCTCGATGAACTTCGAGGAAAATTCGACACCGTCATAATCGACGCGCCGCCGGTTGGCCCCGTCGCCGATGCCACGATCCTGGCGAGGCATGTCGACAAGATCATCTTTGCCGTGAAGTGGCGCGAAACCTCACGCGAGGCTGTCGCCGAGGGGATCAGGCATCTTGGCGGCCGATCCAAGATCTCCGGCATTGCCCTGACGATGGTGGACGAACCGAAGCTGCCGAAATACGGCCGTTACACATCGCTCGAAAGCAGCGTCTCCGACGGTTACTACCTCAATTGAACGAAGAAGAAACATTCGCAATGCTGAATGATGGCTTACATTACGATTCGCTTCCGGAACCGCCGAGACAACTCGATGATGGCGGGATTGCGCGTTGGTGCGTGGTACAGACGCATCAGCATTCCGAGGGACTGGCCGAGCGACATCTGTCAGCGCAAAACTTCCGCACCTACCTGCCCAAGCGGAAGCGAACCGTCCGGCACGCCCGCAGCGTGAAAACCGTCTGCAGCGCATATTTCGACTGCTATCTGTTCGTCTCATTGGTCCTTCATCGGCAAAGCTGGTACCCGATCAATTCGACCGTTGGTGTCCGAAAACTGGTCATGAGCCAAGGATTGCCGATACCGGCGCCGCACGGCGTGGTCGAGACCTTGATGTCGGCAACCGACGACGACGGAATTTTGCACCCGGATATCCTGTTGAGGTCCGGGCAAAGAATCAGAGTCTTGGACGGGCCGTTTGCGGATCAGCTTGGGATACTTGACCATGTTGGAAAGACCGGGGCGGTCAAGATTCTCCTTGATATTATGAACAGAGCAATACCGATTACTATCGACAGAGATAAATTGGCGATATTTTCCTAGAATTAATTTGTCGATTTTCTTTGTTATTTCTTTTTCGTGCATGGCGCCGAAATCTCCGGCGCAGAGAGGCGATGAGTTGGCAACCAATTCACCCTCGGTGCGGCAGCTTGGGAGGTGACGTTCGGCGCCGCGGATCGGCACTCGGAAGGCCGGCAACGCGACCTCCCGACGAGGCCAGACCGACAAGGACTTACATATACCCGACGCCCAATTCGACGACGTTCCGACGACGGAAGTGAACGGCACCCGCCGTGACCAACAACCGGGGAACCCCTTGCGATCCTCACGTAAATCCAAACCAGCAAGCCCCAGCGAGCCCCGCGACGACCTTTGGTCCCGCCAGTATCATCGCGTCGGGATGGCAGCGGAGGCGGTAGCGCCAGGCATGAATACTTCGGCGCTCGCCGGGGGGGATGGCGGGAGCCGGTGGCAAATCTTCGCCCAGCGGCGCAAGGATTTTCCGCAAGACAACGCCATGGACGAGGGCACAGATGAAGCGGCTGCTCGAAATGACGGAAGTGCGCCATTCGGTCGCTTTGAACCAGTACCCGCCTTGCCGATTGCCAGCGTGCTGTTTCGAGCACTCAACGAGGCCGGGTTGAGATACGGAATAGTCCAGGACCTCGCATTCCTGCAGGACGCATTTGCCGGTCGGGACGATCTCGATATCCTTCTGGACAAGCACGACTACCCGGCCTTCTGTTCCATTGTGAATGGGCTGCAAGGTCGTCGCGGGGTGAGCCTGTCCTGCTACGACAATGTCTGCGCCGGCCGAGAGGATTGGTTCCTGCCCGACTTTTCGAACGGCCGATATCTCCATCTCGACGTGCATATCGGCGTCCGGGTCGGCCGGGAATTTCGCAAACGCTATCCGGCATTCGACTACGCGGCGATCAAGCGGTGGGATGCGATGCATGTCGGTGACGTGGCGGTTCCGGTCGTCTCTCCCGAAGACGAGCTTCGGTTAACGATCGCCCGTTTCGCCTTTCGCGGCTGGACCCTCCCTTTGCGGCGATGGGTCACGATGCGCCACCATTGGAGAGACCAGTTCGCACAACTGCCGTTTGCGCCTAGCGGGCAAGGCTTGCATGTAGTGGAATTCGCGCTTGGCCGGGAAAGAACCGCGACCTGCAGGTTCCGGCAAAGCGGCAGCGATCTGGTCGCCCATCGTGGGGATCTTGCCAGGCTTCGGCGTTCGATCCGGGAAATGTGCGGCTTCACCGAACGCCATGACATCGCCGATGCCGCTGTCCATCTGGTGCGCAAGAGCTCCTATCTTGCCTTGAGGTTTCTTCAGCGCCTGATGCCCGGCCGCCTTCCGCCGAAAAGACGGTTCGCCACCGGTGGATTTTTGGTGGCGGTAATAGGGCCCGATGGCGTGGGAAAGAGTACCCAGGTTGATCGGCTGACACAGACATTTCGATGGAAGTTCGGCTGCACGCAGGCCTATGCCGGAACCGGCGACGGCAGCGGCTGGTGGCACCGCAAGGCGTTGCAGAAGGTGCTTTTCCCTTATCGGCGCCGCCTGAAATCCCTGGCCCAACCCCATGGCAAGGACTCCGTCCGCGGGACTCGCGCCAAGGGAGGCGTTGCGGCGACCGGGCTGGCATTGTGGGCAATCCTGATCGCGTTCGAGCGATACGCCGTCGTCAAGCGCGCGCACCGAATGGCAACGCGCGGCCTGATCGTCATTTGTGACAGGTGGCCGCAGGGGCAGCGCAGGGGATATCTGGACGGGCCAACCATCCCGCCGCACCTGTTCTCTGTCCGAGGCTTGTCGGTTCTCGCCCGCTTGGAGCAGGAACTTTACCGAAGGATGGAAGCGCGCCGACCGCATCTCACCTTGCACCTCGTCTCCGATTTTGCCGTCTCCGAAAGCCGAAAGCCTGGTGAAATCGAGAAAGAAGCATTCGACGCGCGGCTGTCGTTGATGGCGGAGTTGCGGGCCAAAGACGAGGAAATCCAAACCGTCGATGCAAGCTCGAGCGTAGAGGCGGTCGGCCGGGAACTGTTCAGGCATATCTGGCTGTCCCTGTAGCAGAACAGACGGCAGCCCCACACTCGCCAGCCCAACAGAACGGAACCGGCAGCCTTCAGCGACCTCGCCAAGGCCGAACGGCCATGCGCCCGAGAAGGCGCGGACGGAAGCCTAAACGCTCCAACTCCATACCGATCTCCTGCCCTGCCCGCCACCTGCCGGATTTCATGTCCCTGAGGTACACGCAAATGAAGATCGTTCATGTGCTCACCCGACTGCTTCGAGGCGGCTCGGAAGAAAATACCTTGGCCTGCTGTCTCGCCCAGGCGGGGCACGGCCACGAGGTCCTGCTGGTTCACGGCAAGGAATACGACCCGGGCCTGCGGGCATCGGTCGCCGGAGCTCTTCGGGTCGTCACCCTCGAAGATCTCATCAACCCGATTTCGCCATCCCGTGACATTTCCGCATTCAGGCAACTCACTCGCCTGATGCGCGTCTGGCGGCCCGACATCGTGCACACGCACCAAAGCAAGGCCGGCATCATCGGCCGCCTGGCCGCCGAGCAAGCCAACATCCCCGGCATCGTGCATGGCGTGCACATTCTGCCTTTCGTGCACGTCAGCAACACCCAGAGGCTGATCTTCCTGGCTGCTGAACGCCTAGCCGCCAGATGCACCCGCGCTTTCATCGATGTCAGCCAGGCGATGCGCGACATTTGCGTCGCCAATCATCTGGGAGGCCCCGATCAGCACCACGTCGTTCATTCCGGCTTCGATCTGGTGCGCTTCGCCAACGCGCAATGGCCGGAAGAACCGCATTTGCTGCTGGGAACGGCCGCCGGCGAGCCGAAGCCGCCAGTGGTCCTGATGCTGGCTGCACTGGAGCCGAGAAAACGCCATATCGAGTTCATTGAAGCGTTCGGCCAGGTTGTCGATCGCATTCCGAACGTGCGGCTCCTGTTGGCCGGCGAAGGACCGGCACGGTCCGCCGTCGCATCGGCGATCGAACGGTCTCCTTTCGCGAAGAACGTTCGCATGATTGGCTATCATGGCGAGCCCGAAAAGCTGATCAGCCTGGCAGACGTTTGTGTGCTGACGTCGATGCGAGAGGGATTGCCTCGTGTCGTGATGCAGTATCTGGCGGGCGGCCGACCCTGCGTGGTGTCGCATTTGCCCGGAGTGGAAGAGGTCGTGACGCATGGCGTCAATGGGATCGTTACACCGGTCGACAATGTGAGCGCGGCCGCGGCGTCGGTCGCCGACCTTCTGGAGAACGAGCGCTATCGCGCGCGGCTCGCGGATGGCGCCAGGCTCACCGACCTTTCGTCCTGGGGGCTGGATGCCATGTGTGACCGGGTCGAAACGATCTATCGGTCCGTCCAGGCCTCAGCCCTGTCGGCCGCCAGGCCGAACGTTACAAGAGGCATCCTCGGTGGCGCAGCCAAACGAGCCTCCCCGCTGCACAGGCCGATTTCCACAGGCCGATTCTTACAGGCCGACCGGCCACACGTTCTGGGTCGTGGAGCGGTAAACGGACCTCAGGGTTTCTCCGCGAATAAGGATTTGCCCTGGCGCCCCGACCAGAAGGTCTCGATTGAACCTGGAGTCAGGCGGACAAATTAACCGGAGTAAAAACGATGTATCGGCGTTTTGTTCTGCAGTTGGTATCGATGTCTTTCCCAAGGAAAGATCAGGGGCCCAGGCTGCGTCCGAATCTTGGCCTTGCCGTCGGCTCTTTGCCATCGATCATCTGCGGCCTGCTTGCCATGGCCTTTGTCCTGCTTGCTACCGATGCGTCTCGCGCGGACGGCTACGCTTTCGACACCGGTGACGTCCTGCGCATATCCGTGTTCGGAGAGGCAGCCTATCCGCTGGAAGTCGTAGTCGACGATCGCGGATCGATATCGCTTCCGCTGCTTGGCGATATCCAAGCGCGCGGCCTCAACAGCGCTGCTCTTTCGCAGGCCATCCAGGGCGCATTCCAGCGGCAGAAGCTCATCCTCGAGCCGTTTGTGCAAGTGGCGGTCGGCCAGTATCGGCCCTTCTTCATTTCCGGAACGGTGGCTCATCCCGGATCCTACCCGTTTCAACCGGGGTTAACCGTTCGCCAAGCGCTGACCATAGCGGGCGGCTTCCGGGCTACGATCACGGGAAATACCGAGCCGGCCCTGCAAATAGCGGATCTGCGCAGCGCGCGCTCAAATCTGGCGATTGAAGAATATCGGCTGAAGGTTCGACTTGCCCGCCTGCAAGCGGAAAGCCGGCAGGACAAGACCTTCGTTGCTCCGCCGGATCCGCCTGTCGAATTCGCCGGACGCCTGATTGCCGACATCGTTGCATCCGAGCAAGCGCAGTTGGACGCGCATCTTGCCGCCTACCGGGACGATATTTCCTATCTCGAAGCCTCGACGGTTCGCGCGAAGAAGGAAGCCGACATGGTTGCTACCACGCGCAAGGAACGGGAAAAGACCGCGGACCTTCAGCTTGAAGAACTGCAATCCGCCCGCGCGCTGCGGGAAAAAGGTCTGGTGACGAACACGAACGTCATGAACGCGGAACGGGCACATACCAGCTATCGCGCCGAACTTGCGCAGACCGAGTTTCAGCAGGTCCAGGCACAGCAGGAACTGCTGAACGCGGAGAGCGAGCTGAGAAAGAAGCATCAAAGCTATGACATGGACTTGCTAGCCCAAACCCAGGACACGGAGGTAGAGTTGGGAAAAACTCAAAGCCAAATAAGATACGTCGCCGACAAACTTCTTTTCATCTTCACCTATGGCGAGCAAAGGACCTTTGATGATTTGCAGGGCTCCGTGAAGATTTCGATCTTCAGACGCGACCAGAAAGCGGCGCATGACATCGTCGCCGACGAAAATACGGAAGTGAAAGCCGGCGATGTAATCGAGGTTTCGGTCGCAGCCAACAAAGGGTTCTATGCTCCGGAAATTTCGGCAACCGGAGCAATAGCCCCTGGTGTCGTCGGCCAATAGCCACGTTACGGAGACAGCCTGGGCGGAGCGTCGTCCAGGCGTGGCGTCGGCTCTCGGAAGGGCCTTGCCTGCGATCGGATCGAGCACCGGTCCCGCCGACCAGCACGAAAGTAGTCCTCGAACATCGACCGTCCCATCGGCGCATTGGAAGGAAGAAACTGTTCAGATGCTCAAAGCTTCACCCCTGGAACTCTGATCTTGGTCCTTGGCACGGCACTGATAGCCTTGGGTCGCCGTCTTCGCCTCACGAATGTCCGCGGCGACACGGAGCGGAAGCCTGTGCGCCTTCTCCGTCCAACGGCGCGCCGGAAGAGGTCACGTCGCCTCCCACGCCGTCGCCGGTCGCGCATTTCCCGTACAATCCTGCTCCTGCTCGCTCTTGCGTTGGCAGGCGTCGGGATTCTGTCGCCCTCTGTCGATTTCCCGGGATTGGTCTCGCTGACGCGGCCTTGGAGCAATATTTTGCCCGACTGGCTCCGCTTTCTCGACGGTCGGCCGGCCTTGCTGGCCGGCCTTGGCCATCTTCCGGTTTGGCTGGCGGTGGCTGCCCTGGGATTGCTGACGGCAGCCGCAGCCAAAGCAAGACGGAAACGACGAGGCCGCCTGACAGGTGTGTCCGCGAATAGAGGGGCCGGCGCCCAGTCCCTTTCCGGGGACATCCAGCCGCCGCCCGGTTCGGAACTCGCCTGCGCGCTGCGCTCCTGCAGGGTAGCGCTCGCGGGCGTCGCGGCTTTCAGCGGCGTGAGCAACATTCTCATGCTGACCGGCGCGATGTTCATGTTGCAAGTCTATGATCGTGTGCTGCCGAGCCGCAGCGTTCCGACTTTGGTCGGCATGGCGATATTAGCAGGCGTTCTGTTCGTCGGGCAGGCTGTCATCGATCTCGTGCGCGGCCGCATCATGACCCGGATCGGTACCGAGCTCGACGAAGCCGTCGGCGGACGCGTGTTCACCGCCATCTCCAGGTTGCCCTTGTTCATCGGCCAGCAGGGCGATGGGCTGCAGCCGCAACGCGACCTCGACAACATTCGTATGTTTCTGGCGAGCCCCGGACCCAGCACGCTTTTCGAATTGCCGTGGCTGCCCTTTTACCTGGGGATCATCTGGAGCCTTCATCCGACGCTCGGCATCACCGCCGTTTGCGGCGCTGTCATATTGGTGACGCTGACGGCGGCGACCGAGTTCCTTACGCGCAGACCTATGGGTGCCGCTGTTCTGACAGCCGTGCGGCGCAACAGCTTCGCCGAGGCCAGCCGCCGCAACGCGGAGGTCCTCATGGCGATGGGCATGGGCAAGCGCCTGCATGACCATTGGCGGGAAACCAGCCGGCAACATCTCGCGCAACAGCAGCGTGTCAGCGATATCGTAGGCGGCTTCGGCAGTTTCGCCCGCGCCTTGCGGCTGATGCTCCAGTCGGCAATGCTGGGCGTGGGCGCCTGGCTTGTCATCCAGGGCGAGGCGACGTCCGGGATCATTATTGCCGGGTCCATCCTCGCGGGCCGTGCGCTCGCGCCGGTCGATCTTGCCATCGCCAACTGGCGCAATTTCGTCGGCGCCCGCCAAAGCTGGCGCAGGCTGAACGGCCTGCTCGCCCGACTGCCCCAGGATGGTCAACCGATGGCGCTTCCGGTGCCGAGCTCGAACCTGACGGTGGATCGCATTGCGATCGGCGCGCCGGGCACGCAACGCATCATCGTGCAAAGCGTCGAATTTCGCCTGGACGCCGGCTCCGTGCTCGGCGTCATCGGCCCGAGCGGTTCCGGCAAATCGAGCCTGGTTCGCGGGCTGGTCGGCGCATGGCGGCCGCTGGCGGGCCGTATCAAGCTGGATGGAGCCGCGCTCGATCAGTGGTCCTCGGAGCGCCTCGGCCGCTATATCGGATATCTGCCGCAGGACGTTGAACTGTTCGCGGGGACGGTCGCAGCCAACATCGCGCGCTTTGAACCCGGAGCGGACACGGAGGCCATTGTCGCCGCTGCCCGCGCGGCGGGCGTTCACGACCTGATCGTCGGTCTTCCCAACGGCTACGACACACAGATTGGAGAAGGCGGAACCGCCCTTTCAGCCGGACAGCGCCAGCGTGTCGCCCTGGCGCGTGCGCTCTACGGCGACCCTTTCCTAGTCGTCCTCGACGAGCCGAACTCCAATCTCGACATGGACGGCGAAATGGCGCTTGCCCAGGCCATCCTTGGAATCAAGGCGCGCGGCGGCATTGTGGCGATCGTGGCGCATCGGCCCAACATCCTCAGCACGGTGGATTTCATGCTGATGATGAAAGAGGGACAGATGCACATGTTCGGCACGAGGGATTGCGTCCTGTCGAAGCTCCTTCCGATGCCTCAGGTCGGCAGTGACAGCCTGCAGCCGGTTTCAAGCTCACCACAACTGCCAAATTGACGGCGTCCAGGAAGCGGGCAGCCAAGGACAGTCATCTTGAAGCGATCATCTTCCAACCGGCGATCCATCCGCCGCAACCTGCTGGGCGGGGTAACCGTCGTCGCGCTGCTCGTCGGCGGGGCTGGAGTCTGGGCTGGGACGGTCGACATTTCGGGAGCAGTCATTTCGCATGGCGCGGTGGTCGTCGAGACCAGCGAAAAGAAGGTGCAGCACCCCACTGGTGGGGTCGTCGGCAAGATCTTCGTGCGCGACGGCGACCATGTGCAGGCCGGAGATATTTTGGTCGAACTCAGCGACACTATTTCGCGTGCCAGCCTGGCGTATGTGACGAAGAACCTGGACGAGCTTTATGCGCGAAGGTCCCGGCTCGAGGCCGAACGTGATGGCAGCGAGCAAATGGTATCTCCGCCGGAGCTTACCGCTCGGATCAACGACCCCGAGATTGCGGCCACCTTAGCCAGCGAGCAACGTCTGTTCGATCTTCGCCGGGTCGAGGTGTCCGGCAACAAGGCACGCCTGCGCGAGCGCATCGAGCAGCTCGGCAACCAGATCGAAGGGTATTCGGCCCAGGAATCGTCGAAGGCCAAGGAGATTGCGCTGATCAACGACGAGCTCGTCGATATCCGAAGCCTGGTCGAAATGAAGCTCACCATCAAATCCAAGTTGACCGAATACGAACGCGAGGCGACTCGCATCGAGGGCGAGCGGGCGCAACTTGTATCGAGCATGGCGCAGGCAAAGGGCGCCATCGCCGAAGTCGAACTCCAGGTTCTACAGCTGGACAAGGAGTTCGCAAGCGAGACCGGGAGCGAGCTGCGCGACGTCGAAGCCAAGATCGCCGAGTTCGAGGAGCGGAAGGTTGCGGCCGAGGACCAACTGACCCACATCGATATTCGCGCTCCCGCCAGCGGCACGGTTCATCAATCGACCATCCACACCGTGGGCGGCGTGGTCGGTGCGGGGGAACCGATCATGCTGATCGTCCCCGACACCGATAGGCTCGCGATCGAGGTGAAGGCTGCTCCACAAGACATCGACCAGCTTTTGATCGGCCAGCACGCGCTGCTGCGCTTCACCGCCTTTAACGTGCGCACGACGCCCGAGACGGAGGGCGTGGTGTCCATGATCTCGGCCGATGTCACGCGCGACCAGCGCACCAATGAAGTCTACTACGTGGTGCGCATCACGCCCGACCCGCAGGACCTGAAGAAACTCGGAGCGCTCTCGCTGGTGCCCGGCATGCCGGTGGAAGCATTCATACGGACCGGCGATCGCAGGGTGATCTCCTACCTGATGAAACCTTTGACGGACCAGATGATGCGCGCGTTCAGGGACCAATAGCAGCACGGCGCGGCATCGATCGGCCTAAAGCGCGTCGCGCTGAACCGGATTCAGGCGACGCGCTTTAAGTCTTTGTTTTGATGCATGTCGTTGTCCCAGAACCGCTGCACACTTCTGCGCGACATGCATTAGCGAATGGAGAAAGGCGTGAGCAACAGTCGGTCCGGACTGGCCAAACGCAGTGTCGTCGGGGTGTTCTGGACGGGCCTGTCCATGGGCTTCCTGGCGGTGGCGCAGCTTGTTGCCCTTCTCGTCCTGGCCCGGCTGCTCTCGCCCAGCGAGTTCGGTCTTTACTCCGCGGCCCTGATCGTCATCAGGTTCTCGACCATCTTCCAGGGCCTCGGCATCGCCCCCGCGATCGTGCAGCGGCCCGTGCTGGAAGAGCGCCATCTTCGGGTCGGGTTTACCTTCTCGCTCCTCCTTGGCCTCGCTGTGTCCGCGCTGGTTTGGGTGATGGCGCCCCTCTTTGCCAATCTCCTTCGGCTTGCGGATCTGGCCCTCGTGGTGCGCGCGATCTGCGTCATCTTTCTTTTCCAGGGGCTTTCCATGGTGGCGCAGGCTTCGGCCCAGCGCGCGCTACGATTCCGCTGGCTCGCGCTCGTCGACGCTTGCGCCTTTGCGCTAGGCTATGTCGTCGTCGGTCCGATCCTCGCCTGGCTCGGCTTCGGCATTTGGACGCTTGTCGGCGCCCTGTTGACCCAGCAATTCATAAGCACGATCATGCTGCTCACCGGCCAGCCGCATCCGATGCGGCCTTTGCTGGAGCGGCGCGCAATCGTCGAGCTGCTCTATTTCGGAGGCGGCTTTACCGTTGCCCGCGTCTGCAACTATCTTGCCACGCAAGCAGACAGGCTCGTCGTGGGCCGCTGGCTAGGCGCCGATGCGCTCGGCCTCTACGGTCTGTCGTCGCAGCTCATGACGACGCCGGCGGTCATCGTCGGCCAGGTTTTCGATCGTGTGCTGTTCCCGACGATGGCGCTGGTTCAGGAGGAGCCAGTGCGGCTTGCCCGCGCCTACCGCAGCGCCGTCGCAGGTTGCGCCTTGCTTGTCTTGCCGGCCAGCGTGGTGGTGTCAATCGTGGCGCCCGAACTGGTTCTGGTCGTTCTCGGACGGAGTTGGGAGGGCGTCGTCGCGCCGCTCCAGATCCTGGCGTTCGGGATGCTGTTCCGCACGAGCTACAAGCTTAGCGACTCCATCTCGCGGGCAACCGGCACGGTCTACGCGCGAGCATGGCGCCAGGCCGTCTTCACCATCGGCGTCTTCGTCGGATCCGTCATCGGACAGCGCTGGGGGGTGGAAGGCGTGGCGTTCGGCGTCGGAGTTGCCTTCGCTGTCAACTTCTTCCTGATGGCACAGTTGAGCCTTCGCGTGACCAGCATGACATGGTCGGAATTCGCGGCAGCGCACCTGCCCGGCGTCGCGCTCGCGGGCGTTGTCGGAACAGGCGCCTGGGCAGTTGTGGAATGGATGCGCGAGCTCCGGCTGCCACCGCTTCCCCTGCTCATCGATGTGGCATTGCTGGCGTCTGCCGGGAGCCTGCTTCTGTGCTGGGTCCTGCCGTCGCTGTTCCTTGGCCGAGAGGGGTTGTCGCTGCTGCGCCTGGTAGTTTCCGTGGCGCCCGCCTGGCCCCAGTTCCGCCGCCAGGGATGAAGAAGGAAACAGGCCGACCAGCGGCTTGGCTCGAGGGGTAACCGACCGGCCGGGCACGACTTTCGCGGGCAACTTCGAGCCCGCACGCACGCAGGCGAAACAGCAAGCAGTCCAAGCCGGTCGTCTTCGACCAAGCAATGCGGCCCTTCGCTCTGTGAATTCGACGCCGTCGAATTGCGACGAGCCGGAGCGGGCTGCGACGTTCACCTCCGGTCCTGTCGAGGCCCAAGCCCGGAAACAAGCGGCAAAGGAGATCTGATATGTCCAAACCACCTCGGATTCCCGACAGCGGCAATACCTTGGGACCGGTCACGGCGGAGTTCGACTCGCTGTCCCTCCTGAAGGGCCAATATTTGATCGATGACCACTCGCCGGCTGGAACCGGCGATCGGAACGTCGCGGAGCACGGTGCGATCGGCTTGCCGGGAACTTCCGTGACGGGTGAAGCGAGCAACGACGACAACACCGAAACTGGCACGCGCAGCGACAGCAACGGCGCAGAGCAAGCCGCAATCAGGATCGATGATCTCATCTCCACGCGCGGGATCACCCCGACCTGGGCGGGCGATGGCGGATTGAAGCTGACGGGCCTCGCCGAGGCGGCAGCCAGAATCGGCATTCATCTCAACGGCCCCGTTCTCGACACCCGGACAGCGAACGATTTCGGCCTGTGGCATGTGGGCCTAGCAGGTAGCGCTCACACCGCCACCAGCCCCGATGGAGCCGCCGGCACCGGCACGACCGCGACGGCGACCACGCTCATCGTCAACAGCGCCCTTGGCGCCGACCCGATCTTCGAGACGAGGGTGGCGACGGCCGGCGACGACGTCGAGGAGAAGGGCTCGGGCACGATCTCAGGCAACATCAACGATCTGGAACTGGGCTATGACGGCACCACGCGCCAGACGGTCGGCATCCGATTCACCGGCGTGGACATCCCCAAGGGCGCCATCATCACCAGCGCCTACATCCAATTCCAGGCCAATGAGGTTATGACAGGCGCGGCGTCGCTGCAGATCCAGGGCGACAATGCCGACGACGCCAATCCCTTCACCACCACCGCCTTCAACGTGTCCTCGCTCCCCCGGACGACGGCATCCGCTGCCTGGACGCCGGACCCGTGGTCCACCGTAGGCGAGCATGGCCTTGCCGAACGCACGCCGGATCTGTCGGCGATCATTCAGGAAATCGTCAACCGCTCCGGCTGGGCGGCGCTCAACCACATGGCATTTTTGATCACCGGCACCGGCACGCGCACGGCCGATTCCTACGAGTACAATCCGGCCAGCGCGCCGCTGCTGCACGTTGAGTATCTTCTGCCCGCATCCGGCAGTCCGGTCGCATTCAACTCACCGGCCGACACAGACCCCAGCGCCAACCAGATCGCCGAGCTCGCGGCGGTGGGCACGGCGATCGGCATCACCGCCTCGGCCACCGATCCCGACGCCGGCTCGACCGTAACCTACAGTCTCAATGACACGCGTTTCGCCATCGACGCCAGCAGCGGCATCATCACGCGCTCTGCTACCGGCACGCTGGATTTCGAGACCCAATCGTCGATCAACCTGACCGTGACGGCAACCTCGTCGGACGGCAGCACTGCCAACCAGACATACGCCCTCTCCGTCCTCGACAGCCCCGAACGGGTGGCCTTCAATACCCCGGCGGACACGGACAACGCCGTCAACCAGATTGCCCAGAGCGCCGCCGCGGGTACGGCGCTCGGGATCACGGCGTCGGCGAAGGATCCCGACGCCGGCTCGACCGTCGCCTACAGCATCAGCGACACGCGCTTCGCCATCAATTCGACCACCGGCGTCGTCACCCGCTCGGGCACTGGCACGCTCAACGCGACGAGCGAGCCGACGGTCAACTTCACGGTCACGGCCACATCATCCGACGGCAGCACCGATACCCACGCCTTCAGCGTTGCCGTCACCGGGAGCACCAACAGCACGCCTGTGACTTTCGAGACAAGGGTGGCGACCGCCGGCGACGATGTCGAGCAGAAGGGCACCGGCGCGATGTCGACCAACGTCTCAGACCTCGAGCTGGGTTATGACGGCAGCACCAGCCAGGTCGACGGCCTTCGTTTCACTGCGATCAATATCCCCCAGGGCGCCATAATCACCAACGCCTACATCCAGTTCCAGGCCAACGAGGTTATGACGGGCGCGGCGTCACTGCTGATCCAGGGCGATAATGTCGACGACGCGAGCGCTTTCACCAACGTCAAATTCAACGTGTCCTCGCTCCCCCGGACGACGGCATCCACTGCCTGGACGCCGGACCCGTGGTCCACCGTAGGCGAGCATGGCCTGGCCGAACGCACGCCGGACCTTTCGGCAATCATCCAGGAAATCGTCAACCGCTCCGGCTGGGCGGCGCTCAACCACATGGCATTTTTGATCACCGGCACCGGCACGCGCACGGCCGATTCCTACGAGTACAATCCGGCCAGCGCACCGCTGCTGCACATCGAATATCAGCTGCCTGGTCCGGCCGGCAGTCCCGTGGCTTTCAACACGCCGCCCGACACCGACCCCGCCGCCAACCAGATCGCCGAGCTCGCGGCGGCAGGCACGGCCATTGGCATCACCGCCTCGGCCACGGATCCCGACGCCGGCTCGACCGTTGCGTACAGCCTCAATGATGCACGCTTCGCCATCAATTCCAGCACCGGCGCCATCACGCGCTCTGCTACCGGCACGCTGGATTTCGAGACCCAATCGTCGATCAACCTGACGGTGACGGCAACCTCGTCGGACGGCAGCACCGCCAACCAGACCTTCACCCTCTCCGTCCTCGACAGCCCGGAGCCGGTCGGCTTCAACACGCCGCCCGACGCCGACACCACCGCCAATCAGATTATCCAGAACGCCGCCGCCGGCACGGCGGTCGGGATCACGGCGTCGGCCAAGGATCCCGACACCGGCTCGACGGTCACCTACAGCATCAGCGACCCGCGCTTCGCCATCAATTCCACCACCGGCGTCATCACACGTTCGAGCACAGGCACGCTCAATGCGGCAACCGAGCCGTCGGTCAGCCTCCATGTCACCGCGACCTCGTCCGACGGGAGCACCGCCGGGCAGGACTATACGCTCAGCGTGAACACAGGGCCGGTCTTCCAGACAAGAATTGGGTCCAGCGCCGACGACGTTGAGCAAGGTCCCAACGGCGGGATGGACCTCATCAGCACCCATCTCGACATGGTCGTTTCGGGCGCCAAGGTCGAGACGGTCGGGATGCGCTTCACCAGCGTCGATATTCCCTATGACGCCGTCATCACCAGTGCCTACATCCAGTTCCAGGCCCAAAATATCGGCACCGGCGCAATGTCGCTCCTGGTCCGAGGCGAAAGCGACGAAGCCACCCCTTTCGAGAGTGAGATAAACGACGTCACCTTGCGCCCGATGACGAATGCCTCGGTGACGTGGACGCCACCCGACTGGACCGTGGTCAATGAAGCCGGTCTCGCCGAACGCACGCCGAACCTCTCGGCGATCGTGCAGGAGATCATCACTCAGCCGGGCTATTTGCAACTCAACGACATGGCATTCGTCGTCAGCGGCAGCAGCGGCACGCGCAGCGCCTATTCCTTCGACGGCAGCGCCGCCGGCGCCCCGCTGCTGCATATCGAATACTACGTGCCGACGACCGGCCCGGTCGGCTTCAAGCACCCGCAGGATGCCGACTCCGCCGCCAACCAGATCACCCAAAACGCAGCCGCGGGCACTCTGATCCACATCACAGCGTCGGCCAAGGATCCCGATGTAACCGACAAGGTTACCTACAGCATCAACGACTCTCGCTTCGCCATCGATGCCAACACGGGCGTCGTCACGCGCTCAGGCACGGGAACGCTCAACGCGGCAACCGAGCCGTCGATCAACCTGCACGTCACAGCGACCTCGTCCGACGGGAGCACGGCCGGGCAGGACTATAGCCTCAGCGTCGTGCCGACGACGGCGCCGCAGGTGTTATACCGGTACGCGGTCTTCGGCGATTACGGCGACACCGATCTCACCGGCGAAAAGGCGGTGTCGGCGATGGTGCATGCCTGGAACGTCGATTTCATCCTTACTGTGGGCGACAACGTCTACGCGCCGCAGGTGCTCGACGCTGCGGTCGGCCAGCAATATCACGACTATATCGGCAACTATCAGGGCGCATACGGGAGCGGCAGCAGCATCAACCGCTTCTTTCCCACTCTAGGCAACCACGAATACAACGAAGGCAACGTCACCAACTACCTGAACTATTTCACGCTGCCCGACAACGAGCGGTACTACGACTTCCAAATCGGGCCGGTGCACTTCTTCGCGCTCAACAGCAACAAACAGGAACCCGATGGCCGTAGTTACACCTCGACGCAAGGCCACTGGATGCAAAACCTTCTCGCGAATTCCAACGCGTCCTTCGATGTGGCCTACTTCCATCACACGCCATACAATCCGGCTGGCAGCAGCACCATCATGCAGTGGCCGTTCGAACAATGGGGTGTGAACGCGGTCTTTGCCGGCCATGAACACAATTACTACCGTGAGAACAGGGACGACAACGGCGACGGCGTCTTTCTTCCCTACACAACCACCGGCCTTGGCGGCACCGGCAAGACCGTCCCCGACGTCGGCGCCAACCTGGTGACGGTCACGGACCAGGGCATGTTGATCGAATTCTACAAGGTGAGCAGCTTCAACGGGACAACCGCAACCCCCGTGCTGACGGATTCCTACTTCGTCCCGACTCCCGCAGGGCGCACGCCGACCATTGTCAACGGCGGCTATGTCCTGAACGGCACGACGGGTTCAGACTATCTGTGGGGTCTTGGCGGCAACGACACGCTGATCGGCGGGCGCGGCAACGACATGCTGGTCGCCGGCAACCAGCACAATTTGTTCGTGTTCCACAAGGGAGATGGGCAGGACATCGTCATGAACTTCGTGGCGGGTACCGGCACCGGCGATGTCCTCGATCTCAGGGATTTCGGCATCAACAATGCCAGCCAGTTCCAGCAGGTGGCTACGAACCAGGGCTCGAACGTAGTAGCCACGCTGGGCGGCGGCGACCAGATAACGATCACCGGCGTCCATGTCGAGCAGTTCCAGAACGACAATTTCGTGAGCAGTCTGCTGCTCGCCTAGGGCAGCGCCCTGGCGTCTTTCACAAAGTAAATTGCTTGCAGATCTGAAATCGAAAAAACAGCGACCCTGAGTACCGAATCCGAGGAACGTTGGCAATGAACCGCGTATCGGCACCGCAATCGGAAGCTGCCAAAGTATCAGGTAACGGCGGACGGTCCCTTCTCCTGGCGTTCGTCCGCTGGAACACGAACTGGACCGAAGCACTAGACCAATGGTTGCCGCTCCAGCTACGCCTGGACGGCCACCAAGAGTTCAAGAAAAAGTTGCTCCCACCGCTGCTGCTGCCCGGATCGAAGGTCTACGATCTCGGTGGCGGCTCCCAGCCTAGTGTCTCGCTCAAGACGAAATCCGATCTGGCTCTTACGGTCGTCGGACTCGATATCAGTGAAGATGAACTGAAGGCAGCGCCGGTCGGGATCTATGATCAGACGGTAGTGGCCGACCTGTGCACGTATAGGGGCGCTGGCGACGGCGACCTCGTTGTATGCCAGGCCACACTAGAGCACGTGCGCGACACGGCCGGCGCGATGCGTGCCATAGCATCCTGTCTCAAGCCGGGCGGGCGGGCGGCAATTTTTGCGCCCTGCCGCAACGCTGCATTCGCAAGACTGAACCTGCTTTTGCCGCAGGAATTGAAGCGCCGGTTGCTCTATGCGCTGTTTCCGCACAAGGCCGAGGGTCATGACGGTTTCCCTGCGCTTTATGACAATTGCACGCCTCGCGATATAGAGCAGCTCAGCCTGCGGAACGGTCTGGCGGTGGAGCAGGCTTTTACCTATTGGCGAACATCTTATTTCATGATCCTTGTGCCGGCCTATCTCCTCTGGAGAATCTGGCAGCGATTGGCCTTCTACGCCGTTGGACGGCAGGCGGCGGAGTCATTCTGCTTCGTTCTGCGAAAGCGCGACAGGTAGGCCTGATCGACGGGCGAGTGATGCGATGCCCAGGCGAGATACCCGCTGTTCGCATTCACCGGCAACGCCTTCGTCTCGATCAGCAGTTGCCGCGACGCGGGGCGCTTCATGTAGACTGGAGCCCGGTCGCTGTCTCTAATGCATGTCGCCCAGAAGTGTGCAGCGGTCCTGGGACAACGACATGCGTCAAGTTCAGCGCGACGCGCTTAGAGCCGCTGCCGTCTTCGGTTCAAATATACAAAAGCCCGGGCCGCTAAGGGGCGGCCCGGGCTGTCAAATGCTGTCAAATAAAGGTTAGAGCCGGAAAATTCTCGAAACCACTATTTTCCGATCTTGCCGGGAGGGCCGAGATGGATGTGGTTCTTGTCCCCCCAGCCGTTGCCCGGCCATCCACCCGACTTGGCGATCGCCCGGGAGTTCAAGCTCGTGCCGAGCAGAAGTGTAATCGCCGGTGGGGTCACCGCCGCGAAACGCCCTGCCTTCTTGAGAAAGTCGCGACGCGCCTGAGCCTCCGAGACAAGAATCTCCGATGTCCGTTCCGATTTTCTACTTTCCAATGCCATGTCGTGACCCCCTGTTTCTGGCAAATCTATTCTATACACCGCAGCCCAATACACCAGTACGCCAAAAGGCTTAGACTTCTCTCGCGGGTTAATTATATTTTTGCGCGAGAGTAAAAAAGGATGCGAACGATGCGACGTCCGATATCGAGCGGACCACGTCGCGCCAAACCCTCGGCATGCGAGAACCTCCGCGCGCCCCATGCCAGATTGCCGGCCAGACGCAAGGGGGCTCCGAGGAAGGGGTGTTTCGCCGTGAAGACCCGTCTCCAGTGCTGAAAGCGGACCAAAGGGCGCCGCGCGCAGCTTGCCGGGATCCTGGTTCCGAAGAAATGGTGCAGGGCCAGGAGCTGAGTGTCGAGCGCATTGCGAGCGCCCCGATCCGACATGGCTACCCGCAGGGCCGTCCAATCCATGTGGTCGCTTTCCGCCAATTGCGCCAGATCACGAAGGTGCCTGAGGTCAATCCGCCCGCGCCAGTAATCCCCCTCCTTGAGGAGATCGTGCATCGTCCAGTGCATGGCTCGCGAATGCACGGGAGGAATTTTCACGCGGAGGCCATCTCTTTCGACGAGACCGGGCGGGCCGAACCCGTTTGCCTGACTGGCCCGCAATTCCAGCATTCCAGCATCCTGCCGGCGGGCAAGGCCCCGACCACGCGCCACCGGGGCGTAGCCAAGCTCTTCGAGGCATGCATGGGCGGTCGCCTCTTCTACCGGCTCCACAGCCAGATCGAGGTCACTGGTCATCCGGCAAGGGACGTGCTCAGGGACGGAAAGGAACAACGGAATGGCCCCCTTCAGCAGGAGCGGAACGATCTCGCGCCGGTTCAGGGCCGCGACGGCTTCGCTCAACTGGGCGCGCAAGCGCAGGTTCCGTTCCCGGTTGCAGTCGTGAACAAACCGGAGATAGACGCGTACGTCCTGCGGCAGTCGCTGGATCTGGCCGGCACGCACGAGCGACGAGAACAAGTCGGGTGTGAGCAGCGTGTGGTTCGCCAGGGCAATCACTGCCTGCCAGTCGGCGTCCGCGGCCGGACAGCCGCGAAGTCCGGCGATCAGCGCCTCAAGCGCGTTGCCGCTGCGCATCACGGGCATGCCTTCGCAAGCAGCTCGACCGCGTCGTCGAGCCCCGAATAGATCAGGTAATAGGACCCAGCCGATCCGATGAGACTGACCAGCGCATCGAACGCGCTGCAGCTCAGCGTCCGGCCGGGGGCGAACGCGCCGTTGAGCAGGCCGCGCAATGCGCTGGCCGGATCGACCGGCTCCAGGCGAGCTTTCGTGCCGCGATCTCGACGGAGCAGGACCACGCAGCCGACGGGCACGGCAGTAGCTGGCGCTGGCGCAAGCGCCCTGGGCGCCACAAAGCGTACACGTCTTCGGTCCGGCCGGCGAAAGACTGGACTAGCATCGAGATCGGGGCAGCGTTCGGCCAAAAGTGGCCATGCCCCCGCCTTGACTGCCGGAGCGAACGGAAGACCCGTCGCATGCCCGCTTGAATCCAGCAGCGTCACATCATCCGCGGCGAAGCCGAACCCTGCATGGGCAAGCGCCATGGTCAGCGTCGTCTTGCCGGCGCCCGGGTCGCCGCAAAGAAGCACCATGCGTTCATTTCTGAAAAGCGCGGCCGCATGAAGCGCGAGCGCATAGGCGCAGTGATCGAGGACTTCGGTCAGCAACTGCCCTTTCAGCACAACGGGAAGTTCATCGGGCGAACAGGATAAAATCCACTCGCCATCGCGGAAGAGGTGGAGTCGTTCCCCTCGCTCGACCAGTCTAAGCACAATGTCGGCAGCCTCGCTTGAGACCTCGAGATGCCTGAATACTGTGATCGCCGGGAAGGCGAATGCTGCCGGATAGACGATGCGTATGCAAAGCCCGGCGACAGCGACGGTTTGACTGTGTTCGTAGGCCGGCGGGCGGGACAACGGCGCACCGGGACGTATCAGGCCCATCCGTTCCCAACCTTCGAGCGTTGCCTCGACGTGCCGGTCCGCCTCTCGCCTTTCAATGCCGCCGCGAGCAATCTCCACGGCGATAGCCTCCGGCGACATGCCGTCTTGCAGAGAGCACCAGATGTCGGCAGCTGTATCGTTGACGGCGAAGACGGCTTGGCGGGATGAGCCGAACAGGAGGTTCTGCCCGCCAATGCGCGCCAACCGACCCTGGACCACAAACGTGGTGGGACTGCAATCGCCCAAGCCTTGCGCCACATGTCGATAGGCTGCCTGGCGCCGCTTCATCGAGCCCGGGTCCCTCGGGTCGGCCAATGCACGGTGGTGGTTCAAGTCAACCTGCCTCACATCGCTTCGTCTGAAAACCGGGCCACGTCCCGATGCGCCGCAATCCACTTGAGGCGAGCCTTGTCCCAATACTCGCGGGCGCTGGCGCCCGTGAGCACTCGGAAGCCGGACGGCGGCGGCGGCAGGTCAAATGGGATCGACTCGCCGGGCAGCCACAGCAACACATTGTCCCGGCTTTCGATCATCTTGTGCCACGTCCGTCCAAGGCGGCGAAAGCCGCGCATGTTTGCCGTAGCCAGCGCAAAGACCGATCCCGTAATCCTCAGCATCGGAGACTTTTCGGTCGCCTTGATCGGCGCCTCATGCGTGACCTCGCCCTTAGCCGGATAGCCGTGCATGTGGATGAGTGATCCATCGATCCGCACGACCTGACCTGTCCCGTCGCGCGCATTTTTTGCCGGATCCACGCTGATCCCCGAGAAACATTCGTCGAAGAGGCAGTCTTCGACAATGCCGCCGAGCAGGTAGTCGTTTTCCATCGCATCATCCCGTGTTTCACTGAGCCAGCACCCTTTCAGGCGAAAGCCACCCGCCCCCTCGCCGATGCGAATGGCGTCCCAGCAGCGGCGCACGCGAACGCTTTCTATGGTCGCACCGGTGGTTCCGTTCCTGACAAGAAGAGCCGCGCTGTTGCAGTAGGTGTCCTGCCAATCCGACGTTAGCGGCACCTTGCCGTCGAAACGCCCTCCGACGAACCGAACGCCGGGACAATTTTCCACGACAACCGGATAGCGATTGATGGCCAGCTCTCCCTCATCGCATCCCGTCGTTGCATCCGGGTTGCTGTTTCTGCTGTTGGCGACCGTGAAGGACGCCATGCGGGCATCGATTGTCGCTCCGATATCGAGGTCGCGAATGGATTTCTTCTCATAGCCATAGTCGCCGCTCAGCACGATCCGCGTGCCGCTTCCACTATCCGGCTGAGCAGGCGCCTGCCCGCCTTGCGCCTTGGACGGACCGGGCAACAGAGCCAATGCGGTATAGAGGCCAGCAAGGCCCATGAACGAACGGCGATCCATTTTCGTGCTCACGTTCAAACCCGTTGATCTGCCAGTTCACCCAGCCGATGCCTGTCGAGGCAGGCCAGCACTTTCTCGAAGGCCCTTTCCGCCACAACTTCGGGCGTGGCCAACCTCTCCACGTCGATCATCGCCAGCGCGCCGGCGTGATCCTGCGCTCGCATTTCCCTTCCAAGGTCGGCCGCCATCTCGCGGCATGCGCAATCCGCCGCGGACCACAGATCTGGCCCACTGCCGGGAGATGCTCTCTGCATCCTCGATGAGCGATCGTCCCTCGTCAGGAGCCGATCCCGCGCGAGGCCCATTTCGCCCCGCAGATGGACAAAAACCATGTCGTGGATGCCAATGGCCGACAGTATCTCAAGCCACGTCTCGGATGTCGTTCGACGCTTGCTCTTGAGCAAGATGGACCAGAACCCTTGCAACAACCCTTGGTCCATCACGACAATTGAATAACTTTTCGATCTTTCATTCTCTATGAAAGCAACCAAGACCGAAAAATTCCAGATTACTCTTACCGCATCGAGAATAGATTCCTGCCCGCTTTGGATGACAAAGCGCGCTATT
The DNA here is from genome assembly GCF_033977265.1 of Mesorhizobium australafricanum. Lineage (NCBI taxonomy): Bacteria > Pseudomonadati > Pseudomonadota > Alphaproteobacteria > Hyphomicrobiales > Phyllobacteriaceae > Mesorhizobium > Mesorhizobium australafricanum. The sequence goes on from NZ_JAVIIT010000013.1 coordinate 55,301, forward strand.
CGCACGATCACTGAGCGAAACCTGCGGTCCATCAATCTTGGGACAACAATACCAACCCTGTTTATCTGCCTTCCGATGAATGTTCTTCTCCCCCACGCTACCTTCACCTCGCCGATCAGCGGGCCGCACCGCCGCAAGCTGTCGGCCAACCGGCTCGATGCAGTCGTCTTGCCGATCCCGGGCAGGCCAAAGAATTCGACGAACCGAATGTCCGTTCGAAACGCCCACGCTTCGACGCGTTGCGGCAGGCACGCTGCCAAGTCATGAACCATAGGCGAAGTCATTGGATTTGAGCTGGTGAAGATGGCTCTGGAAACGCCAAGCAACCAAGCAACGTTATCGCTCGTCGTCAGTATTCGAATACTTGCAACGCGGCGTTGAAGGACGGGGCCTTGTTCTCACCCTGCTCGGCCTGTGTCGATCGCTGCACCCCGCGGTAGAACACGAGCAAGGCCAGAGGCAGCCAGAAGAACGGCGCGGTCGATGGACCGAAGGAGTCGCTCATCTGGTTTGCGACAATGTAGTTCAGTACCGCAACCGCCGACCCGAGCACCATCACGTTCGTCTTTCTAGACTCTTCGCTGGCGTCATCGCCGCTCAACGCGCTCAGGACGGCGCCGATCAGATATGCCGTGACGAGCACGACAATGATCGTTATCAACGCGACGCCGGGCACCCCCAGCGTTCTGAAGTAGTCAATGAAGAGGTTGTGGCTGTGGGGGGCTATGTCGCCCACCGTCTGTCCTGCGCCCACTCCGATGAACGGATGCGCCAAGCCCAAATCGATCGATATCGACCACAGTCGCGAACGAGAGATCATCGAGTGCGTCTCGCCTCCGGATGCTTGAGTCGAGAGCAGCTCGTAAGCCCGCGGATTGAGGGAGCGCAGCGCCAGCAAGCTCGTCCCAAGCAGGACCGGCGCAATAGCCACCCCCGCAAGGATAGATACCGGAGCCTGTCTCCGTCTCACCAGGTAGACGCTGTACAGCCCGAAGAAAACGCCCAGACCGGCCACGCCGACAACGAAGTTTGTCTTGGAGCCCGACTTCACCAAGCCGAGAAGCACCACCAGGAGGCAGCCCAGGAGCAGAATTCGGTACCGGCGAGACGCGACCAGCATGGCCGCGACAAGCGGCAGACCAGCCGACAGGGCTATGCCCAACTGGTTCGAGTGCTTGAAATATCCTTCGGATCTATCCGCGAACCGCGCGTCGCCCAAGCCGATCGATACAAGGCAGGACGTTACGACACTCATAATGATCATCACCGTGACGATCCTGTCGATCGCCTCGGAACCCTTCGGCCTGGTGGAAATGGCCGCGACCGCCGGGATGATGGCAAATGCGAATATTTGCGCGAAGACCGCGCGGAACGTTCTGATCGGATTGCCCGCGTAGAGCATCGACAGCAACGAAAAGACGATGATGAGAGCAGCTGTCGTCAGCACTGCGGTCACCAGAACCGCTTCGGTCCGATGAAGGCGTCTCGCTATATCGCCATAGCAGGTCACGCTTACCACGGCGCAGAACAGAGCCAGCAAGAAGGAAAGCGAGCCATCGGTCCCGCCGATTCGTGCGGCGCCGGGGAACCATATCGAAACGATAAGCAGAAGAATGGTTGCTTGCAGCATGGGATGGTCTTGGACTGTGCCGCCAAGGGCAGCCACTTCCTGCTTCTTGGCGCGGCTGTGAATGGGTTGTCGAAGCCGGGAAACAGGCGCTCGGAGCTATCGCGTAGGGCGATTCAAGGCATGCTGCCGCACGGCGGGTGAATACTCCGCATACCTATTCAACAAGCAGCGTAGGCTCAGCCGGCGGATAAGAAAATGAGCGGAAGGGTGCCATTGGGACAGGTCGCCCTACGCCTTTTGTGCGAAGGGCGTCCCGGCTCCCGCGAACCACGCGGACCACAAACGACAGTGGTCAAAAAAATGATCAAAGGCCCACAGTGGGGCGTTGGTACGATGTTGCGGACGTGGGAGACTTGGGGTGCAGCACACTGATTCTTCCACCATAGGAGATCGCCGTGCTTTGGGGCCTTGTCGCAGCTGGCGTGATCGGCATCCTGCTGGGATTTCGCGTTCGCGCCCCTGCGCTTATCGTTGCGACAGCGGTGGTCGTCGTGGCCGGCGCCGTCGTAGGCGATACGGACGGCTGGTTTGATCGGTATCGCCTGCTTTCGATCCTGCTTCTCGTCGTAACGCTGCAATGCGCCTATTTGGTCGGCCTCTTCGTTGGCCTCGTCTGGCGCCGCACCGTGACCCGTGAGCGATGACCCCTCAAGTGAGTCATCTGGATCCGTCGGCGGAACATGCCTTGCTCAAGACGCCTGGTCGAATTTCATCACGGCAAAGACCGTCCGGCCGAGAATGACGACATCGGTCCACATGGACCAGTTTCGTACATAGCGGCTGTCGAGGGCGACACGGCTGGGATAATCCATTGCGTCCCTGCCTGTCACCTGCCACGGGCCGGTAAGGCCCGGCCGGGCTTTAAGATAATCGGCCGCGCAGATGCCGTAGCGTTGCAGCTCGTCAGGAACGACCGGTCGCGGGCCAACGCAGCTCATCTCCCCGCGCAACACGTTGATCAGCTGAGGCAGCTCATCCAGGCTCGACTTCCTGAGGATATGCCCCAGGAAGGTGATGCGCGGGTCGTGCCTGAGCTTCCAGTTCTGCTCCCACTCCCTGGCGGCTTCGGGGTTGCTCGCGAGATGGTCGACCAGAACCTGCCCGGAGTTGGCCACCATGGTCCTGAACTTATAGCAGGCGAAGGGTTTGCCACCGAAACCGACACGGGTGTGGGAGAACACCGCCGGCCCGCGGTCGGACAGCCTGACCAAAAGGGCGATCACCACCATGACCGGGGCGGCCAGGACGAGCGCGACCAGCGCGACTGTGACGTCCATCATCCTCTTGCGACGGCCGCCCAACGGACGACGGTTATGGCCGACACGAGCGCCGGGCCTGCGGGGTTTTGTGTCAAACGCACTGACTGTCACGGGTTTGCCAAGAAGTGCCATTGGAGTGGAGTGCGGTTCAAATTCAGTTCCTGCGCACAACTTCACAGCGACGGGTTATCCCGGACAAGAGCCGCAAAGGAGGTAGCACTCTGACCGCCGAGGGTTACCCCCTTAGCCTTATTTCAAAACACCCCATGTCACTCGCCCATCGGCTGGCGAGGCAGCGCAACCCCTGGGCTCACCTGCAAGCACAATAGCGGTAGCGGACCTGGCGCTCGCATTCATTCGGAGATGGCCACGTCTGGCCACAGCGGCGGGCCTAAGTCTTCCGATCCAAACGACGTATCAAGCGCATCCGATTGCCGTGGTAGAAGTTCGAGCAAGTTCGACCCTACGCTGCGCAATGAAAATGCTGAAATGAAACATTGGAACTGGATCCGTCTTGGGGGCCAGTCGAAACCGCATCAAAATACAGGCCTTCTCCGAGACAATTCAGGAAATCCGGACCCAAGCCGAAAATGGGCAAGCCGGCAAAGGTGCTCGAGGCCTGAACGAATGCGCATTTCGCGCCCATATCGAGATCCCACGAGATGGGGTTACCGACCAAGCCTGCAGCAAGCCGGCCCGATCGGGAGGAGCGCGCAAAGTGACGTACAGATCAATGCCGTCATCATTTGAGGTCCTGGCAAGGTCGGCTGCTCGCCCCGTTTCCGAGATCGACGTTGAGGAGGCGCTTGCGATCGTGCGCGAGCAAATAGCCTTGCTCGATCTCGATCTCACCGGCCTGACAGTGGTCGTTGGCGCCGCCACGGGATACCGGGCAATAGCCGCAACAGCCGCCGCGCTGGCCAACGCCGGTCGCGTCATAGCCCTCACCCGGGACTCCCAACGACGCCCGGGCGTGCCGACGGCAGGCTATGCGACGTTGGCATTTGCCAAGTACGCCAAAGTGTCCGACCGCGTGGAAGTGACGAACAGAATCGATAGCCGCAATTGGCAGAACGTCGACCTTCTCGCGAACTGTCTCCAGATCGGGCCGATTTCGCGGTCACTCGCCGAGCTCCTGCCCTCCCGTGCGGTGATTTCGCTGATGGCTGAGCCGTGGGAGCTCAGGCCAGGCGTCGTGGACTTCGAGGGCTGCGACGATGCCGGCATCAAAGTAGTGGCGCCCAACCTCGGCCATCCTGCCATAAGCGTGTTGGCTGATTTCGCGCGGCTATGCTGCGTCCTTCTCGACGACGCCGGCATCGATCAACGCGGCGCCGAGATCGCTGTTGTCAGCGATACGCCCTGCGGACCAGTCATCGAGCATTCGCTCCGCGAGCGCAGGGCGAGAGTGAGTATGTTTGCGCACCCGTCGATCATGACCGGCAACAAATGGGATGTGATCGTTGCCGCGATGCGGCCTTCGGACAAGCCGGCAATGGATATTAACTGTCTGGGTCGCATTTCCGAGAATTCGCGCAACGCGCTGTTGGTGCAATTCAGCGGCGAGATCGATCGCTCCGCCGCTCACTATTTCGGCCTAAGGGTGTGGCCGCCGAAGCGGCCTGCCCGCGGGCAATTGGGCCTGCCGCTGGAGGCGCTCGGTGCGGCTCCGACGATTCGCAAGCTGATGGGCGGGCTGAAGGCTGCCGAAGCCGCGTATCGCGGCGCGGAGCTGGGGCGCGACAGCGTTGGATTCATCGTCAAAGCCGGAAAGGCCGACCGGTGACGCGCCGCTTTTTCAGGAAAAAGGCCCCGCCGGGGCGGCCGACCCCTCTGAGTGTCATGCCACCAAACCGGCAAAGCGGCCCTTTACAGCATCATCTCTCTAAGCTTGTACGCCACCTCCGTGCGGTTCGTGGCCTTCAGCTTTTTCATTATGTTTCGGATATGGACCTTGACGGTGCTCTCACACAGGTTGAGCTCATAGGCGATTATCTTGTTCGCCTTGCCCTTCCTCAGCGCCTCCACAACAGAGGCCTCTCGCGAGGTGAACATGCCGGTGAGTGGGCGAGCGCTGTTTGCAGTCGCGTGGATAACTTCGCGAAGCGCCAGTATGCAGCTGGCGGGTACGAAGATTCCCCCGGCGCGGGCGAGACCGGTGGCCTCGGCCGCAACCCTCACGGTCACGCTTGTTGGAATATAGCCGCGAGCGCCACTTTCAAGAGCCGCCAGAACCTCTCCCGGTTCGTCGGAATCGGCCACCACGATCACCGGTACGGCGCCGACCTCGGCAACGAAATGCAAGAGGTCCGCCCGAACGCTCTGGTCGGTGACTTTCCTGGCGCCGAGGATCACCAGGAAAACGGATGGTTCCGACGCGTCTGCGATGTGCCGGAGTTCATCAAGCGATCCCACCGCCCGGACACGGAAGGCCGGATGGTGTTCGACCAGGCCGCGCGCGAGGCATTCTCGCTCGAGTGCGCGTTTGTCGACAATTACGACGAGGCCGTCGATTGTATGTTGTTCTTCGAAACCGGGACGGCCGACCCCATTGCCATCCGGCAGATACCCATCATGCACTGTTTCAGTTGTGTCGTTCCAAAGATCGGGAATTCGAGAGTACCCCATGCTACTTACTCCTCTCCGCCACCCATTCTGCTCTTTGTTTATCCTTCCTTGTCTTTGCAAGGCCCTTCTTATCAACAGAATGTCCCATCCAAGGCGTCTCAGCCTGATGCGTTTCACCAAAGGCCACGGGGGTATGTTGGGACGTCGATCCGACGTCCGGCGTACATGGCTACTTCGCCCAAATGAGGCAGCCGCCCCGCGACCCAAGTTCATACTACGACGTTGTGGAGAACCCGCATTAATCAGGGTTAACAATTTGCTAATTATATCTTAGGTGGCTAATTTAAGCCAAAAGTATTGCAACTAATAATTGTCTTTTCGGAATACGCATCCAGGGGTAGAATACGGATGCTTTCGCGTGGATGTAGCGGGTCGATCCACTCCGATGATGGCCGCAACGGCGACCAGCGACGCCCCTGTTGCGTTGCCACTCAACGTAAGCTTCTTCACTATGCCACCATCTTCCGTGGCGTGCGAGTGCGGACCTCCGGTTGCGAAAACCCGGTTCGGGAATGTTCCATCTGGCGGGGCAGGCTTTTGAGTTTGCCGCCCCCCGCGCTGAGCTGACGTCAGAACTTCATGTTGAAGACCGCCCGAACGGACTGGTCGGAGACACCGGAGGCGAACTGTCCGTTGTAGGACACACCGAGCATGGTGGCGGGGGTCAGCGCGAAGTCGAGACCCGCTTCGATGACGGCCGCATCGCGCGCGATCGGAACGCCGGCGATGGGGAACGCCGCGCCGCCCGCGAAGGCCATGGTGGAGAGCGGTGTGACGTCGCCGAAAGCATGCCGCCAGCCGAGCGTGCCCTTGGCGGTCGCGTCGATGCCGCCCAGCGTGAGGCTGTTGGAGGCGCGCAGGCCGAGCGTGGCGAAGGTGGCTTCCGTGTTCGCCGCCGCGCTGGTGAGGGCCGCGGCACCGCCCCGCTCGGTGAAGCCATCCGCGTGCAGGCTCACATAAGCGAGGTTGGCGAAGGGCTCGAAGGCGAAGTTGCCCGCGCGGATGCCGTAGCCGAGTTCACCGAAGACCTGCGCCGTGCCGGCGTTGTAGTCGCCCTTCAGGCTGTCGCTGAAGCCAGGGAAGACAACCGTCCGGTCCGTCGAGATGTCATGCCAAGTGTAGGCCGCGGCCGTGCGGAAGGCGAGAGAGCCCCACTGCGTCCCGCCATAGAGGCCGACATGATAGTTGTCGCTCGTGCCCGATGACCTGCGATCCCTCACGTTGAAGGTGGTGCGGCTGTAGCCGGCGACCGCGCCGAAGCGCCACGTCTCGAACACCGGAGCGTCGGCGCCGATGAAGACGCCGCCGGTCGAGCGGTTGAGACGCGCGGCATTGCCGTCGCCGTCGCTATGGCCCCAGGAGCCGAAACCCTGGCTCCAGACCGCGAAGCGGTCGGTGGTGGCGGGCACAAGCACGGGTTCGCCGTCGGCATAGCCCGTCACCGGGGCGCTCGCCGCGCCGACACCCTCGAAGGCCGCGCGCAGGCGGTCATTGACCGCATTGCGCAGGAAGCGGCTGTCCTCGATCAGCGCCGTCTTCGCCGAGGCGTGGATCTCGCCCGAGAGTTGGTCGAAGGCCGTGCGGGCCTGATCCGCCGATAGGTTGGCCACCGCGTCATAGACTGGGTTGTTCCAGCCGAGGCTTTCCGTCCCGGCACCCGTCGCGATCTGGTTCAGGGTCAGCCCGATCCCATGGAAGGTGATGTCGTTGCGCCTCAGCCTCAGATAGACATTGCCCGCGTCATAGCCGAGCGTCGGATCGAGGAAGGCCAGGTTCGAGGTGACGCCCGCGAAGGTGCCGCTCACCCCGCCTCCGGCGCTCAGGATCGTATAGTCGGTCTGCGGCTTGTAGTTGCCGGCCCCCGCCAGCACGGTCACCGTGCCGCCATTGATCGTTGCCGTGCCGGTCGCGTCGATCCGGTCCGCCTGACCCGCCGCGTCGACCTCGACCTCGTAGATCGAGCCGGCATTGAAGGCGGCGTTGCCCGCGACGTTGAGCGTGCCGATCGAGTTGCCCGGCGCGATGGTGCCCGACACCGTGGTGCCACCGACCGTGCCAATGCCTTGCAGGCGGCCGCCAGCACGCACATCGAGCGTCCCACCGAGCTTGCCATTGACCGCCAGGATGCCGTTCTCGACCGAGGTCGTGCCGGAAAAGCCGCTGGAATCGCCGGCGAGCTCGGTCTTGCCCACACCGATCTGGCGCACCGCTCCGCTGCCCGAGATGCCGCCGCCGAAGGTCACCGTGTCACCGCGGTTGAAGGCGAGCGTGCCGTTGTTGACGACGTTGCCCACGATCGACCCGGACGTGCCGCCGTCGCCGAGTTGCAGCGTGCCGCCGGAGATCGTCGTGCCGCCCGTATAGGCGTTGTCCGCCGTCAGGATCAATGTGCCGGCGCCGCGCTTCGTCAGGGAGCCGCCGGCGCCGAGCGTTTGCTTCAAGGTGAAGGCGTTCGACGCATCGACGATGTCGAAGCCGCCGCCATTGGTGCCCCAGTCGATCGTGCGCGTCGTGGAGGTGAAGCCGGTTCCGGTGACCTGCAATGTGCCACCGTCGAAGGTCAGCGCACCGGCAGCAGCGCCGAGGCTGGAGTCGCTCGACACCGACAGCACGCCGCCGGAAAGCGTGGTCCCGCCGGTATAGGTGTTGGCCCCGGTCAGAGTGAGCGTGCCGCCGCCCGTCTTGGTCAGACGGTTGCCGGTTGCCCCGTCGCTCAATGTCGAGCCGATGACGACCGACACGGCGTTATCGACCTGGATCGTCGCGGCCGAGCCCGTGGCCGGGTTGAAGGCGAGCGTGCCGCCGTTCAGCCCATAGCCGTTCGTCGAGAATTGCAGCGTGTCGAAACTCTGCACACCAGCGACCGCGACGGCCCCGCCGGCCGCGCCGGCGAACACGCCGACCGAACCGATCCAGCTTCCGTTGATTTCGGCCTGGCCCGGCTGGCCGGTCCAATTGGTGCCGGCGGTGCTCCAGGTTCCGCCGCCCCCGTCGATCGTGCCGTTGCCGGTCGCGTCGGCCCCGTCCCAGAACTGCATGTATTGGCCGGCATTGAGCAGCGCAAGGTTCACCTGATTGGGAATGGTCGTCTGGACATCGGCGTTCGAGAACCCGGCCGCATTCACTGTCCCGAAGCTCCCGGCGAGCGCACCGCCATAGTTGAACAGGCGATAATAGCCGGCCACCGGCGCGCCCTGCACGTTCAGCGTGCCGTCGAGCCTCAGATTGCCGGTGACCTTGACGAGATCATTGCTCGCGCCGCCGACGACGCCGGGCGCATTGAGCTCGAAATTCGAGATGGAGCCGGCCGTGAGCGTCAGCGAGCCCATGGTGAGCGTCCCCGGGCTGTGGCCCGCGGCGAGCGTGCCGCCGCTGTTCACCGTCACCGTGCCGGCAATCGTTCCTGTCCCCGACAACGTGCCGCCGCTGTTGACGATGACGGTGGCCGCGTTGCCGACCGTGTCGCCGAACCGGCCGTCGACGCGCAGCGTGCCGGCATTGACGTTCGCGGTTCCGAGGAACTGGTTGCCGACGGAGTTCGATCCCGTCAGGCTCGTCATGCCGGAGCCATCCAGATTGAATTGGCCGCCGGCGGCGCCCGTCACCACCACATTCGCGAAGGTGACATCGTCGCGGCGGTTGAGCGACAGGGTTGCGCCCCCGGAGATGCCGACGCGGCTCGATCCGCTGATCGATCCCGACGTGCCGCCGTCGCCGATCTGGAGCGTCCCGCCGAACCCGATCGTCGTGGCGCCGGTATAGGTGTTGGCGCCGCTCAAGGTCAGGGCGCCGGAACCTGTCTTCGTCAGCGCGATCGAACCGGTTCCGTCCCTGATCACGCCGGAGAAGGTCGAGGCGGAATTGTAGTTCGCCGTCAATGTCGCCGCTGCGCCGCTGTCATTGGTAACGGTGCCCGCGCCGGAAAGACGATTGACGGCGGCATCGCCGTTGATGTCGAGGGTCGCCCCCGATGCAATGCTCGTTCCCGCGGCGTTCCGTGTGAAAAAGCTGCCAATCTCCGCGAACCGCAGCGTGCCGCCGTCGATGGCGATGGATGAGGCGCCACTGATGACTCCGGCACTGGGGTCCAGCACGACCGTTCCGGTGTTCGTGGCTGAGCCGAAATGCACCGTCGCACCGCCGCCCAATCCCCCCATCTGGACTAAGCCGTCCAACGTCAGCGTCCGGCCTGTCGAAGCCGAGACAGTGGCGGACGAGCCGGTGGCGAAAGTCACCGCATTGGTGAGAACCCCCGACACCGTCGAATTGAGCGCGCCGCCGCCGGTTAGCGTCACCTCGCCTGTTCCGAGCGCCCCCATGTCGCCGATGTTCAACGTGCCTGCGTTGATCGTCGTGCCGCCGGTGTAGGTGTTGGCGCCGCTCAAGGTCAGGGCGCCGGAACCTGTCTTCGTCAGCGCGATCGAACCGGTTCCGTCCCTGATCACGCCGGAGAAGGTCGAGGCGGAAGCGTAGTTCGCCGTCAATGTCGCCGCTGCGCCGCTGTCATTGGTAACGGTGCCCGCGCCGGAAAGATGATTCACGCTGGCATTGCCGTTGATGTCGAGGGTCGCCCCCGATGCAATGCTCGTGCCGGCGGCGGCCTGTGTGTAATCGCTGCCGTACCTCCCGAGCCGCAGCGTGCCGCCGTCGATGGCGATGGATGAGGCGCGATGGATGACTCCGCCACCGGGGTCCAGCACGACCGTTCCGGCGTTCGTGGCTGAGCCGAAATGCACCGTCGCACCGCCGCCCGATCCCATATTGACACGGCCGCCCAACGTCAGCGTCCGGCCTGTCGAAGCCGAGACAGTGGCGAATGAGCCGGGGGCGAAATTCACCCCATTGGTGAGACTCCCCGACACCGTCGAATTGAGCGCGCCGCCGCCGGTCAGCGTCACCTCGCCTGTTCCGAGCGCCCCCAAGTGGCCGATGTTCAACGTGCCTGCGTTGATCGTCGTGCCGCCGGTATAGGTGTTGGCGTTGTCGAGCGTCAGCGTGCCCGCCCCGTCCTTGTTCACACGCCCCCTGCCGCTGATCGCACCGCCGAAGGCGACAGCGTCTGAGCGGTTGAACGACAGAATGCCGTCATTGGTCACGTCGCCTGTGATCGAGCCGGCCGTGCCGCCATTGCCGAGTTGCAGCGCGCCGCCGGCGATCGTGGTGCCGCCGGTATAGCTATTGTTTCCGGTCAGGATCGTCGTGCCGGCCTCGACCGTTACCGACCCGGCGCCCGAAACGGTCGGCGCAAAAATGTAGTTCGAGGCCGTGTGGTTGAACACGATGCGGCCGGTGCCGGCGCCAAACGCAACCGATGCTGTGTTCAGCGTGCCGGGCGCCGCTGCCGGCTGGCCGGAGGCCGCGCCGATGTTCAGCGTGCCGGTCGAGCCGGCCCGGCTGGCAATCTCCATGCTTGAAGCGGAGACCATGCCCCCGTTCTGGATCGTCAGCGTGCCGGTGCCGAAATCGCCGACATAGAGATCGCCGGAATTGGTCCACGTCGAGCCGCCGCCATCGACCGTCGCGGTGCCGGTCGAGTCGGCGTGGAAGCCGAGATACCCGTTGATGTTGCTGACCGCGCCGCCGTTCTGGATCGTCAGCGCGCCGGTGCCCCACGTGCCGACATAGAGATCGTCGGAATTGGTCCAGGACGAGCCGTCGACCGTCACGGTACCGGTCGACTCGGCCCAGGCGCCGATCCAGCCGGTATCATTGCTGACCGCGCCGCCGTTCCGGATCGTCAACTCGCCGGTGCCGACCCAGCCGACAGCGAGAAAGCCGGAATTGGTCCAGGACGAGCCGTCGCCGTCGACCGTCGCGGTGCCGGTCGAGTCGCCGTTGGTGCCGATGTACCCGGTGTTGCTGACCTTGCCGCCGTTCTGGATCGTCAGCGTGCCGGTGCCTCCCCGGCCGACATGGAGATCGCCGGAATTTGTCCACGTCGAGCCGACGCCATCGACCGTCACGGTGCCGGTCGAGTCGGCGTGTAAGCCGAGATACCCGTCGATGTTGCTGACCGCGCCGCCGTTCCGGATCGTCAGTTCACCGGTGCCGGAATAGCCGACGTAGAGTTGGTCCGCTTGCGCGCCGGCTGCACCGACCACCGTCGCGTTGGGAGTGACCCTGTCGACATACGCGTCGACGCCGCTGGTCGGAACGCCGCCCGCCCAGTTCCCGGCGTCGGACCAGTCGGACGAAACGGCGCCGGTCCACTCCTGGGCGAGCGAGGGCGTCGTCGTCGCCAGTGCCAGCCCGAGCGCGGCCATGGACGCGGCGCCAAGCAATGCGCGGCTGATGCGCAGTGCGAGCCTGCAGGCGAGCAGGAATGACCCGGTCCCTAACCTCTTGCTATTGCCGCGCCCCACGGCGAATGCCGCCAGTTTTTCTTTCGCAGGGTCTACAGTCCGCTCGACTGATACCCTTCCCCTTGATGCATCCCGCACAATAAATCTCTTCCCCTGCTGCAGCGAGCGCGCGGCAGATTGCGTCCCACTAAAGGCTCTGATTTTCTTGACCTAGGCTAATTGCTGGCAACCGAACGCCATGTCATGCGGCTCCGTTACTTGGCATTCCTTGCAGTTTTCTCGAATCTACCCACCGGAAGCAAAGCGCGAGCGCCGCGATTCCATGTTTGCATAGAAAGAGTTAGGCCGCTCCAAGAACGCCTGTTGCCGGTACGCGCGCTCGGCATTTTTCTGCGCGTTACGTCTGCCGTTGCGCGTATCGTCTGCGAGCGCCCGCCGGTTCGGCGAATGTTCACGAAGCGGCGTCTCGGCGGGCGAACTGAACCTATCGAGCGCAGCGTCGAAGATCTGAGCGAACGCACAGTCCACCGGAAATGGCAAAAGGCTCGGTGATGGCCGGTCTGGCGATTGTGGCACTTGTGCTGCCGGCGAGACCAAGCTGCGTTGCGCTACTCCCGGCTTCGTCGCTACGGAGGTGTTTTTGTCATATTGGCAGAAGCGTATATCTCTTCATCAGCCGGTGCCGTATTTAGCGAGTCCTCGTGCTAAGCCCCAACCGGTCAGGCCCGGTGTTGCGCACTGTTGGAATATGCACCCAGGAGCAGAATCCGGATGCTTCCGCGTGGATCTAGCGCTAGCAGGACCGGCTGGCGAAAGCGCCGGCTGATCCAACGCCAGGCAAGCAACGATCCCGCTTCCCTGGCCTCTATTCGAACGAGTAGGTGAAGCCATCCGCCGACGCGTCGACGATGACTTTTGTCATCTTCTTGCCCTCGAGCGAGCGATTGAGCACGCCGCGGCTGAGTTCCGGCAGCAGCGTGTTGGTGAGGATGGCGTCGATCATGCGCCCGCCGGACTCGATCTCGGTGCAGCGCGCCTTGACCAGGTCCATGACACCGTCGCCAATCACAAGCTCGGCGTCGTTAGTGGCCCTGAGCCGGCGCGCGATCTTGCCGAACTGGTGCCTGGCGATCGCCTCGATCATCGCGTCCGAGAGCGGATAGTAGGGAATGGTCACCACGCGGCCAAGGAAGGCGGCAGGAAACACTTTCAGCAGCGGCGCGCGCAAGGCGATATCCAGATCGTCGATGCCCGTGCGCACGGTGCCGTTCTTGGTGCGGCTCATGATGACGTCCGAGCCGACATTCGAGGTGAGCAGGATCAGCGTGTTCTTGAAGTCGATCCGGCGGCCTTCGCTGTCGTCCATCATGCCCTTGTCGAAGACCTGGAAGAAGATTTCGTGCACGTCGGGATGCGCCTTCTCGACTTCGTCGAGCAGGATCACCGAATAGGGTTTCCGGCGCACCGCCTCGGTCAGGATGCCGCCCTTGCCGTAGCCGACATAGCCGGGCGGCGCGCCCTTCAGCGTCGAGACGGTGTGCGCTTCCTGGAACTCCGACATGTTGATCGAGATCAGGTTCTGCTCGCCGCCATAAAGGGTCTCGGCAAGCGCCAGCGCAGTTTCGGTCTTGCCAACGCCGGAGGGGCCGCAAAGCAGGAACACGCCAACCGGCTTTTCCGGCGCGCCAAGGCCGGCGCGGCTGGTCTGAACGCGCCTGGCGATCATCTCCATCGCATGGTCCTGACCGACGACACGTTCGGACAGCGTCGCGGCGAGCTTCAACGCCTTCTCGGTCTGGCTGGACAGCATCCGCCCCGTCGGAATGCCGGTCCAGTCCTGTACGACCGCAGCCACGGCGTTGCGGTCGACCGACGGCAAGATGAGCGGCGTCTCGCCTTGCGCGGCGGCGAGTTCGGCCATCAGTTCGCGCAACCGCGTGAGGTCGGCGGCGGCTTCGTCCACGGGTTCCGCGGAAGCTGTTTCGGCTTTTGCAGCCTTGGCCCCCTTGGCTTTCGAGGCTTTGGCTTTCTTGGCCTCGGCCGCCTTGGCCTCGGCTGGTTTTTGCTCGGCCAGCTTTTGCTCGGACGCCTTTGCTGCGCGCTCCGCGCTCTCCGTCTCCGCAGCGGCCTCTTCTGCCGCCGCCTCATCGAGCGGCACGCCCTCACCGCGCAATCTGGCGCGCAGGTCGAGTATTTCGGCCACCAGCGCCTTTTCCCGGTCCCAGCGGGTCTGGGCGGCGGCCAAAGCGGTCTCGGTTTCAGCCAGCCCGGTGTCTACGCGGACCTGCCGATCGGCCACCTCGATGCCGATCGCCGCCTCGCGGCCGATGATGCCCCGCTCGACCTCCAAGGCCTGGCGGCGGCGTAAAATGTCCTCGACCTCGGCCGGCGTCGCATGCTGTGAGACGGCGACACGGGCGCAGGCGGTGTCGAGCAGGCTGACCGCCTTGTCCGGCAATTGCCTGGCCGGGATATAGCGGTGCGAAAGCGAGACCGCCGCCTCGATCGCCTCATCCAGGATCTGCACCTTGTGATGCTGCTCAAGCACGCCGGCAACCCCGCGCAGCATCAGCACGGCCACCGCTTCCGAGGGCTCGTCGATCTTGACCACCTGGAAGCGACGTGTCAGCGCCGGGTCCTTCTCGATATGTTGCTTGTATTCGGCCCAGGTCGTTGCGGCGATGGTGCGAAGCTCGCCGCGAGCCAATGCCGGTTTCAAGAGATTGGCTGCGTCGCCGGTACCGGCCGCGCCGCCGGCGCCGATCAGCGTATGCGCCTCGTCGATGAACAGGATGATCGGCACCTCGGAGGCCTGGACCTCGTCGATGACCGTCTTCAGCCGCTTCTCGAACTCCCCCTTGACGCTGGCGCCCGCCTGCATAAGCCCGACATCGAGCATGCGCACGCTGACATTCTGCAACGTCGGCGGCACGTCGCCCTGGGCGATGCGCAGGGCAAATCCTTCCACGGCCGCCGTCTTGCCGACGCCGGCCTCGCCAGTCAGGATCGGGTTGTTTTGCCGGCGCCGCATCAGGATGTCGACGATCTGCCTTATTTCCGGATCGCGGCCGACCACTGGATCGATCTTGCCGTCGCGGGCGCGCTGGGTGAGGTCGGTGGCGTATTTGGCTAAAGCCGAATCCCCGCCCGGACCACGCTTCACCGGCGCCTCGGCGGCAGGAGCGACAGCAGGCGAGCCGGCTTCGAGCGAGCCTTCGGTGACATCGGCGAAGCGCGAAATGACGCCATCGGCGTCGATCTTGTCGAACTCGGCGCTGATCTTGGACACCAGGCCTTCCAGCACCGGCGTCTTCAGGCAGGCAAGCAGGATATGGGCGCTGCGCACCTCCTCGACACCGAACTCCAGCGTCGCCAGGTTCCAGCCCTCCTGGATGGCGTGGAAGATGTGGTCGGAGAATTCCTCCACCGAGGTGGCGCCGTAAGGCAGCTTGTCGATGGCACGGGTCATGTCGCCGGTCAGCCGGCTGACATCCAGTCCGGCGTCGGCGACGATCATCTGCACATCCGAGCGCTCGGACAGCACCAGTTGCTGGATGAAATGGGCGAGCTCGACGTAGGGATTGCCGCGCAGCTTGGCCGTGTCGGCCGCAGCCTTGAAGGCGCGCACCCCAGTGGCGTTAAGCTTGGCGACCAGTTCCTTACGCTTGAAGCTCTGCGATGACCGGCGCTGTTCCATCGAACCTGCTCCCGCAACCTGCCGACCGTACCCTGCCATATAAGCGGCTGCTTGACAAAGCGGTGCGACGGATAAGACGTTTGAATTTATTCGGGCGGCACCGCCCGGTTACACAAGCCTTGCAAACTCGTGGCAGCAAACACTGGATTGCCGTCCGGGCTATGCGAGCCATTTCACATACCGGGTCTGACAATCGCGCAATGGGTTTCGCCGAAGGAAACGGTCGCGTTTAGCTTCCGTTAGTTTTTGCGCAGGTGCTCAATTGTCGTCGCGCGAGGCCGGTGATAACGTAACGTCACATAGGGTCTCAGCGCCGCTGGCTGGGGGTTGGTGTGATTGATCTCGCACTCTGGCTGAATCCTCTAAACGGTGAGAACCCGTCGGGAGAGGACTTGCGCAACGACCCGGCCTTTCATGAGCTGGAGCGCCTGACCGAAGCCCAGCTCAAGGTCGTCCACGATGGCGGCAACAAGACCTCGCAGACCACTGTCCCGGTAGACTGGCCGGCCGTTCTGGAAAAGGCAGAGGAATTGCGGCGCCGCGGCCGGGACTTGCGTCTGCTGGTTCTCGTCACGCGCGCTCTCGCCAATGAAGAAGGTCTGGCCGGCCTCGCCCAGGGGCTGGCGTTGATTGCGCGGACCTTCGAGCAGTACTGGGACACGATGCACCCGTCGCTGCGGACGGGCGCGCCGCGCGAGGCCGCCTTGCGCCGCATCAACGCGCTGCTCGATCTGCAGAACGGCCAGGAAGGCTTGCTGGCGAACCTCAGGCAGGTGGTCTTCTTCTCCCCGCGCGCGATCGGGCCGATCAGCGGGCGGGACCTGGAACAGGCGGCGCTCGACGAACGCGTCATGCTGCAGGAAGCAGCCTCCGGCCTGGGGACCGCCGAAAAGGCGGCGCTGACGAGCGCCCACAATCAGCTGCTGAACCGCGTGCGCACCGGATGCGCGGCGCAAATCGATCAAGCGGCGGACGCAATGACGTCGCTGCTGGCCGACGCGCGTGCCACGATCGCCGCCCTGGACGCGGTCGACGCCGCGCTCAACGCCCGTATCGAAGGCAATGGCGCCACCGTCCCGGAATTGAAGAAGTTCCTGCAGCGTTTGCTGACGACGCTGGAACGGAATTCCGGCGCCGTGGCGAACGGCGCCGCGAAGCCTGCTCCGCAGGCAGCCGAACCAGCAATGCCCGCCCGAAACGGTCATGGAGCCGAGACGATGGCAAGTGTGGCAAGCCCTTTGGAAGCGAGCACCGGTCTGCCGGACCGGATCAACTCGCGCGACGAAGTCGTCAAGTGCCTCGACCTCGTCGTCGCCTTCTACGACCGCACCGAACCGTCGAGCCCCATCCCGCATCTCGCCCGGCGCGTGCGCCGGATGGTGCACATGGATTTCGTTGAACTGATGGAAGATCTCGCCCCGTCGGGGCTGAAGGAGTTCCGGCTGCTTGCCGGTGTTCCCGATCCCAAGAAGCCGGCCCAGAAGGATGAAAGGTAGAAAAGCATGCCAGCAGAGAGCAAAGCGAAGGTCATCGAAAGAAACCGCGCGCCGCGCGTGCAGATCGCCTACGACGTTGAAACCTACGGCAGCCCGACGACGATCGAACTGCCGTTCGTCATGGCCGTGATGGCCGACCTTTCCGGCGCTTCACAGACCAGGGAAGCGTCGAAGTCGGTTCTCGACCGCAACTTCGTCGAAACCGACGCCAACCGCTTCCCGAAATTCATGGAAGCGATGGGGCCGCGCGTGAAGGCGCGGGTGAAGAATACCCTGCCGCAGGCCGAGGGCCAGGAGCGGGACGAAGAGCTCATGGTCGATCTCACCTTCTCCAAGATGGGCGACTTCGCGCCGGACAAGGTCGCCGAGCAGGTCCCGCAACTGGCCGAGATCCTGAAGATGCGCCGTCAGCTCGAGGAGCTGCTCGGCTTCATGGACGGCCGCGTCGACGCGGAAAAGCGCATCGCGCAGCTTCTGAACAACGAGCCGCTGCTGAGCAAGATCGCCAGCCAGGCGATGGATGACGGCAAGGGCGAGGAGTAAGTCATGGCCGAACAGCAAAAGACCGCAGCCGCCACCGCCGAGGCGGAAGCCATCGATCTTGGCGAATTCAGCGGACTTCTGGAAAAGGATTTCAAGGTCAAGAAGGACGACAGCGAGAAGCTGCAGCAACTGGTGCGCAACCTGGCGCTTGCCGCGCAATCGCGCTCCGAGACCACGACCATCTCGTCGAATGCGATCAAGTCGATCAAGTCGCTGATCGCCGGCATCGACAAGATGCTGACGACGCAGGTGAACGAGATCCTGCATGCGCCGGAAGTGCGCGAGATGGAAGGCACCTGGCGCGGCCTCTGGTACCTGATCAACAACACCGAGACCGATACCAAGCTGAAGATCCGGGTGATGAACATCTCCAAGGAGCAGCTGGCCGACACGCTCGAAGACTATGAAGGCCAGATGTGGGACCAGAGCCCGATCTTCAAGAAAGTCTACACGGACGAGTATTCGATGCTGGGCGGCGAGCCGATCGGCTGCATTATCGGTGCCTACGAGTTCTCCAACCATCCGCGCGACGTCGGCCTGCTGCGCAACATTTCCGGCGTCTGCGCCTCGGCGCATACGCCGTTCATCGCCGCCGCCTCGCCACGGCTGTTCCGCATGGACAGCTGGCAGGAACTGCCCAACCCGCAGGACCTGCAGATGATCGTGAACAACCCGGCCTATGCATCGTGGCAGTCGCTGCGCGAAAGCGAGGATGCCCGCTACATCGGCCTCACCATGCCGCGGGTGCTGGCGCGCCTGCCCTACGGCTCCGAAACCGTTCCGGTCAAGGGGTTCACCTTCGAGGAGGAAGTGGGCGGCGACCACAACAAATATGTCTGGATGAACGCGGCCTTCCCCATGGGGGTAAACATCAACCGCAGCCACAAGCTCTACGGTTGGGGCACGCAGATCCGTGGCGTCGAAAACGGCGGCACGGTGCTCAACCTGCCGGTGCACGCCTTCCCGACCGACGACGGATCGATCGCGATGAAATGCCCGACCGAGGTCGCCATCGACGACCGGCGCGAGGCGGAGCTAGCCAAGCTCGGCCTGATGCCGATCCTGCACCGCAAGAACACCGACCTCGCGGCCTTCATCGGCGCGCATTCGCTGCAGGATGACGAGACGCGGGCCGGGCGTCTGGTCGATCCGGACGCGCAGTCGAACGAACGACTGAGCGCCAACCTGCCCTACCTCTTCCCGGTCTCGCGCTTCGCGCACTACCTCAAGGCGATCGCGCGCGACAAAATCGGCTCGTTCAAGGAACGCACCGACATGGAGATCTGGTTGACCGAATGGATCAACCGGTACGTGCTGGCCAACCCTGCCTTTGCCGACGACAAGGCGCGCGCCAAGCGCCCGCTCGCCGCCGCCGAGGTCCAGGTCGACAGCGTCGAAGGCCGGCCCGGTTACTACAATGCCCGTTTCTATCTGCGTCCGCACTACCAGCTGGAAGGCATCAACGCCTCGCTCCGGCTGGTGTCGGAACTGCCGTCGGTGAAGGGCTGAATCGTTAAGCAAAGTCATCTTGTTTCGTAGCGGTGGAGAAAGACAATGCCAGACAGAACCGATGCGCCTTCGATGAAGATCGACGGCTTCCTGAAAGTCCCGGACATCAAGGGCCCGAGCAAGCGCGACGGCCATGAAGACGAGATCGAGATCCATGGCGTCGACTACAAGATGATCGCGCCCTACGACCCGAATTCGCTGTCGCGGCGCGGCCGCGTATCGATGGGTATGATCAAGTTCTTCAAGCATTACGACAAGTCGTCGCCCTACCTGAAGAAGGCTCTGTTCGAGAACAAGGCGCTCGACGAGGTGGTGTTCTCGGCCCGCCGCACAATCGACGGCGAGACCAGCGATTATCTGGTCGTGACGCTCACCGACGCTTCGATCATGGAATACGACATGCGGCAGGCTCGCGATGAGGCAGACCTGATCGAGGAAGAAGTCAGCTTCGCCTACAAGAAGATCAAGTTCGTCTACGACAAGGACGACGAGATCGAAATGGACGTCTATGTCGGCAAGTGAGGCCAAGAGGCCTGGCGCGAAAGCGCAGCTTGCCGGCAGTTCCCGGGCAAAGCGCGAGGCGGTCCAGCCCTCCCTTTGGGATCGCCTCGTCAACGACTTGCCCGGCCTGACGTCGGAGATCGACGGGCTGCGCCGTCTGCTGGAAGAAGAACTCGGCGCCGAGCGCGTCGAGGCACTTCTCGCCGGCAGCGCGCGTGCCATTGATGCCGATGCTGAACTCACGTCCGAGCAGAAAAGGCGCCTTCATAGGCTTGTCTTCCAGACCGAGCATCGCACCGAAATCGAAAGCCGGGGCGTGGTGGTGTCGGCGCGTGTGCTGCGGGAAGCCGTCCGGCGCGACATCGAGGCCCTGTTCAACACCGAGCGTTTCGAGTCCGTACCGATGCTTTCCGACGCCGAGCACGAACAGCCCCTGGACGAACTGCCGCCACTCGCCGATTTTCCGGAAGTGCGCCGCAGCGTCGTCAATTATGGCGTGCCGTCCTTTTCGGGCCGCTCGTCGCGGGATTTCGACCGCGATACCCTGGCGCGCGAGATCCGCGCGGTGCTTGCCACCTTCGAGCCGCGTCTCAAGGAAAGCGCCACGACGGTCAATGTCACGCTTGGCGACAAGAGCGTCGGCCTCAAGATCGAGATCGACGCCGTGCTGATCATGACGCCGACGCCGGAACGCATGCGGCTGCGCACCACGATCAACCTCGACAACGGCTTGGCGCGAACCGAATTCAGGGATACCTGAGATGGATCGGGTCTTCGTGGAGTATTACGAAGAGGAACTTACCCATATCCGCGCGCTGGCCGCGGAATTCGCCGACATGCATCCGGCGGTCGCCCGCAACCTTTCCCTCGACACGGTCCCCTGCCCCGACCCTTATGTCGAGCGGCTGCTCGACGGCGTGGCCTTTCTTGCCGCGCGCACGCGGCTGAAGGTCGACGCAGAGCGCTCGCGCTTCTCGCGCGCCGTGCTCGACGTGCTTTATCCGGACCTGGTGACGCCGGCGCCGGCGGTGGCGATGGCCGTGCTGAAACCCGGCCAGCAGGTGCAGGCGATGATCGCCGGCCATGCCGTGGCGCGCGGCACGCGGCTGGTCTCCAGCCTGCATCCAGGGCTCTCGACCCGCTCGACCTTCACCACCGCGCAAGAGGTCACGCTGTGGCCGATCGCGATCAATTCGGTCAGCTATTTCCAGGACCGCAGCGCGCTGGCGGCGGCCGGCATCGCGCCGGTCGGCGGCGTGCGTGGCGAAGCGGCCTTTCGCATCGCGCTCGCCCGAACCGGAAAGGGCAAGCTCAGCGAATTGTCGCTCGACCGTCTCGATCTCTATTTCGCCGGGCGCACCAAGGCGCCGCTCATCTTCGACGCGATCTTCGGCGCCTGCTCGGCCGCCGGCGCGCGCGCGGAAGGCAAGACCAATCCGCTCACGGCGCTGCCCGAGCCCGAAATGATCGGCATAAGCGACGACGAAGCGCTGATGCCGCGCACCCGCCCGACCTTCGAGGGATACCGGCTGCTGCGCGAATATTTCATGATCCCCGAGCGCTTCCACTATGTGCGGATCGCCGGACTGCAGCCTGTGGTGCGCAAGTGCGATGGGGGATTAGAGATCATCTTCCTGTTCCGGCGTCCGGTGCCGGAGCTTGCCGATGTGACGGTGGCCGATTTCGAGCTGTTCGCAACCCCGATCATCAATCTCTTCGAACGCGAATGCAACGTCATCGAGATCGATCCGCGCCGGACGCGCCAGGTGCTGCACGCCGACCGTACCCGTGCGCGCGACTTCGAGATCTTCCGGGTCACCAGGGTGGAAGACGCCGACGCGGAAGGCAGCGAGGCGATAATTCCCGAGTTGTTCAGCCTGGGACAGAACCGCGGCAGCGGTTGGGTTTATTCGACGGAGCGGCGCCCGCGCCGGGCAACGGAAGACGAGCGGCGCGACGGCCTGACCCGCACCTCCTACACGGGCGACGATGTGTTCCTCGCCATCTCGCGTCCGGCCGGCAGCCAGCCCAACCGGCCACTGAAGCGGCTCGACGTGATGGCGCTCTGCACCAACCGCGATCTGCCGATCCTGGACGACACGCCCGCGCTGACGCTGGAGACCGCCGATCCGGTGGAAGCGGTGCGGCTGCTGGGCGCGCTGCGGCCGCCGCAGCCGGCGATCCCGGCAGCGCTGCCGGCCGGCGCGGAAGGCGAATCCCGCGCCGACAATCTCGCCTGGCGGCTGGTGGCACAACTCTCGCTCAACTTCCTGAGCCTCGCCAAGGAAGGCCGCGGCGTCGATCCGCTGCATGCCTTGCTCGATCTTTATGCCGACCGCGGCGATCCGAGTCTTGCCCGCAACGTGCACTCGATTACCCGCATCGACTCGCGCCCGGTGATCGAGCGGCTCAAGATCGACGGGCCGATGTGCTTCGGACGCGGCACCGAGGTGACGCTGCATGTCGACCAGTCGGT
Source organism: Mesorhizobium australafricanum (assembly GCF_033977265.1). Taxonomy (NCBI): domain Bacteria; kingdom Pseudomonadati; phylum Pseudomonadota; class Alphaproteobacteria; order Hyphomicrobiales; family Phyllobacteriaceae; genus Mesorhizobium; species Mesorhizobium australafricanum. The sequence goes on from NZ_JAVIIT010000013.1 coordinate 77,342, forward strand.
GCTGGCAGGCCAAAGCTCGCTGCTGCTTTCGGCACTGCTTGCGCGGCTCTTTGCCCGCCATGCCGGGATAAACGGTTTCGTGCGGACCCGCACGCGGCTGCTGCAGAAGCAGGAGGATGTGCCATGGCCGATGACGCCCGGCAATCGCTACCTGATCTAGCGCGGCCTGCGCCGAACGAAGGCGAGGCGCTGTCGGAGAGCTTCGACTTCTTCGAGCTGCTGCGCCGCCTGGAGCAGCGACGCGGGCTGTTCGGCCATTCCGGCCAGGCCGACCGCGAGCCGGCAAGGCTCGGCCAGCATGTCCGCCTGAGCTTCTCGGCGAGGGACGTGGTCAAATTCCAGGATGCCAGGGACAAGGCTCCGGCACGGGTGACCGTCGCCAATCTCGGCCTGCTCGGGCCGGAAGGGCCGATGCCGCTGCATCTGACGCGCTGGGTGCTCGACCGGCTGTCGCAGCGCTGGTTCACCGGCGCCGACGCCGAGCAGACCAGCGACACGACCTTCGTCGACTTCGTCAACATCCTGCAGCATCGCATGATCGCGCTCTACTACCGCGCATGGGCCGACGCCCATCCGGCGGTGCAGGTCGAACGTTCGGTCGGCGGGCGCGTTCGCGCCATGCTTGAAGCGATGGCCGGTATTGGCCTTCCCGGTACACAGGATCCCGAGCTCGACGTGGTGCGGCTGCGCCAGGCTGGATCGCTGGCCAGCCAAGTCGACGGCGCGGAACGGCTGACGCTGTTCCTCGCCACGGCCTTCAAGGTGCCGGTGCAGATCAAGGAATTCGTCGCCGCCTGGATCACCATACCGACGGCGCTGCAGAGCCGCGTCGGCAAGGCCTATGCGGCGCTCGGCGGCGGGGCAACGATCGGCCCGCGCGTCTTCAGTCGGCAGAGCCGGATCGAATTGCGCATCGGTCCGCTGAGCCTTGACGACTTCAAGTCGTTCCTGCCCGGAGAACGGCGCCTCGCCCTGTTCAAGAAGGCGGTGCGCGACATGATCGGGGAAGCGCTCGACGTCGATCTGCGCCTCGTGCTGGCGCGCGACGCCGTGCCTCCGCCGCGCATGGGAACCATCCAGCTCGGCCGAACCTCCTGGCTTTCACGCCCCGCCGAAGAGGGGGATGCTGACGATCTCAGGTTGCACACAGTCGTCGGGTGGCGGCCGGAAATGGCGGAGGCAGCCGCATGAGTCTGCTTCTGACCTTGGAACAAGGCCCGCGCTCGCAGGTGGTCAGGCAGACCCGGCTGGACGAGGGCGAGTTGGTGATCGGCCGCAGCGCCGATGCCGGCTGGCAGATCGACGATCCGGACATGTTCGTCTCACGCGCCCACTGCAAGATCAGCGGCGGCCGCGATGGCTACTTCGTCACCGACACGTCGAGCAGCGGATTGTTCATCGACGATTCCGACAGCCCTCTGGGTGCCGGCAGGTCGACGCGGCTGCAAAGCGGCATGCGGCTGCGCATGGGCGACTATGTGCTCCATGTCGATGTCCAGCCAAGCGCTAGCCACACGTCGGTCGGTCAGGCGCCGATCGCCAACCATGCCGCGCCGGCATGGTCACCGCCCCGATCGCGGACGCCACCCAGCATCGGCGGCGACGACTTCTTCTCGGCCAAGGCCGAGGAAGAGCCGCAGCGGCCGCGCCCGGCCGGGCTGCCGGATCCGTTCGAGCAGCCTGTGCCCGGGGCTTACGATCGCGCTTCTAGCCAGCGCAGCTCGCCGGCCTTCGACGACCCGTTCAGCCTCGATCCGGTGGCGACGCCGGCCTCGAACGAAGAGCCCGCCGCTGGCCGGTCGGATCCGTTCGGTTTCGGCGAGATGCCATCACGCAACGATATGGCCGAGCCCGCGCCGAAACCACCCGGCTTCGATGACGATTTCAGCTTCGGGCCAGCCGCGACGCCCCCGTCCGGCAGCGGCGCCGATCCAGCTGGTCGCGTCGAGCGCCCCGCCGAAAAGCCGCAAGCCGCTCGCCCCTGGGAGATACCGGTGCAGGTGGCCAATCCCCCTGCTCCGCAGCCGCGCCCCGTGCCCAAGCCGCCCAAGCCATCACGTCCCACGCAACCGGCGCCCAGCGACATGGCGCTGCGCGCCGCGTTCCTGCGCGGCATGGGCGTCGAGGAAGCCGATTTTCCCGGGCGCGATGCGATCGCCGAAATGGAAAAGTTCGGGCGGGAATACAGGCTTATGCTGGATGGCCTGATGCAACTCCTGCGCAAGCGCGCCGAGGAGAAGGGAAGCGCGCGCGTCGCCCAGACGATGGTCGGCGCCTCCGAGGTCAACCCGCTCAAATTCCTGCCGACGGTCGAGGATGTCATCGTCACCATCATCGCGGAACGCAGCCCGGGTTTCCTCTCCGGCGAGGCGGCGATCGGCGACGCGGTGAAGGACCTTGCGCAACATCACGTGCGCGCGTGGCGCGGCGTGCAGGCAGCTCTGCGGCGCATGATCGACCGCTTCGATCCGGCCGCGATCGAGGAAGAGCTCAAATCCAATTCCGCGATCGGCAACCTGCTGTCCGGCGGACGCAATGCCAAGCTGTGGGAACTCTACCAGAAACGCCACCGGGACATCGCCCAGAGCGCGGAATCGAGCTTCCTGGGCGAGATCGGCGCCGACTTCAGGGACGCATATGAAGAGGAGTAGGACATGATCGACAGACGCGAATTCATCGTTGCCATCGGCGCGACGGGGCTGCTTGCAGCTTGCCAGAGCGGCCCGCCGAAACCATCGGTCATATCGGTCAACGTGACCGGTGGCGCCGGCATGAATCCCGGTCCGGGCGGCGGCGACCGGCCGGTGACCGTGCTGGTGATGCGGCTGGCCAGCACCGGCAAGTTCAATTCGGCCGACTATTTCGCGCTGCAGGGCGATGCCGGCTCGGCGCTCGGCGCCGACCTGATCGGCTCGGACGCGATCTCGGTCGCGCCGGGCAAGACCGCGGCAAAGACCATCACGGTCGAGCCGAACGCGACGGCGCTCGGCTTCGTCGCGCTGATCCGCGAACCCGGCGGACGCAACTGGCGCACGACAAAGTCGGTATCGCCGGGGTCGAAATTCACCATCAATGTCAGCCTCGGCAAGGGCGGCATTTCCGCTTAGAGCATGATCCCAAAAAGTGGGAACCGGTTTTTGGAAAAGATCATGCTCCTGACCCAATCGACAGCAGATGGTTCCGTGCAGAGAGTAACGGCATGAGCGATGCAAACAGGGTGCTGTGGTCGGAGGGCCTGTTTCTCAGGACCCAGCACTTCCAGCAGCAGGACCGGTTCTTCGAGGGAATGGTGCGCGGCGCCTTGCAGGCCGGCCAACTCCATACGTTCGGCTTCCAGCAACTGACGCTCGACCAGTCGCTGCTCGATGCCGGGCAAGTCTCGATCGTGTCCGCCCGGGGCATCTTCCCGGACGGCACGCCTTTCTCCATCCCGGAGCTGATGGACGCGCCAAAGCCGTTGCAGGTGACGGCCGACACCGGCGCCGGACCGGTGCTGGTCGCCCTGCCGCTCGAACCACCCGGCGGCGTCGGGTTCGATCCGGCGCATGCGACTTCGACAGGCGCGCGCTATCACGGCAAGATCGTCTCGGTGCGCGACGCCGTCCTGAGCGGTGCCGACCCGGAAGACATCGAAATCGCCCGGCCGCAAGCGGTATTGCTTGCACCCGGCAAATCGGTCGGCGGCTATACCGCTTTGCCGATCGCCGACATAAAAGGTATCCGCGCCGATGGCGGCATCTCGCTCGATGAGACGTTCCTGCCGCCGACACTGATCACCGGTGCGGTCCATTGGTACCGGCAATTGCTGCAGGAGGTCGTCACCGGCCTCGACCAGATCGCGGAAGCGCATGGCAAGATGGTGATGGGCGGGGCCGGCCGCAGCGTCGAGGACCTCCTGATGCTGCACCTTGCCAATGCCGCGCGGCCACGGCTTGCGCATATGCTGGCGCAGGATGTCTTCCATCCGGCCGAGCTCTATCTCGAACTTGCCGGCCTCGCCGGCGAGATGGCCACTTACGGCTCGAGCTCGCGGCGGCTCGGCGAACTGCCCGCCTACGACCACATGGCACCCGGCCCCGCCTATATGGCACTGGCCGACGCCTTGCGTTCGCTCATCCTCAGCCTGCGCTACATCGAGCCGAAATCGCGGGCATTGCCGGTCATGCGGCATGCGACCAATGTCTGGAAGGTGCGCATAGACAACCCGAAGCTCCTGGTCGCCAGCCGCATCGTCATCCGTGTCGGATCGGACCTGTCGGAAGACGCGCTGCGCAAGATCTTCGTCAATCAGGCGACCGTCGGCGCCGCCGACCAGTTCGAAGGGCTGTGGAAGTCGCGCCTGCCCGGCATTCCGCTCAAGCCACTCCATTCGCAGCCACGCGAAATCCCCTATGACGGCGACCGCCTGTGCCTGGAGCTCGACCAGAAGAGCGAGCATTGGGCCTCGCTGCTCGACGCCCCCGGCTTCGTCATCGGCGTTTCCGGTGTGCTGCCGAGCGAGCCGCAGGTCGACTGCTATTCGGTGAACAGGTGAGGCCATGAGCCGGGATGATCCTTTCGGACTGTCGGAGGATCGCGAGCGCACACGCATCCGGCTGACTGGTGCCGCGCCGCGCCCGATGGCGCCGCTGGCGCCTGGAGCGCCGGCAAAGAGAGCGCGCGCGCATCCCAACACGCTCATCAACATCTTTGCGCCGCTGCTCGAATTTGCACCGGAGCTCGAAAGTGCGCTGGCGCCCGAGAACCCGGAGGTGATGCGCACGCGCCTGCTCGACGAGCTGGTGCGGGCCCGCGACGCCGCGGTGGCGGCGGGCTCGTCGCTGGAGCGCGCCGACCAGGCGGCCTGGGCGGTGGCGGCGCTGCTCGACGATCTTGCGCTCAACACGCCATGGGGCGGCGCGAGCGCCTGGCCGCGCCAGCCGCTTGTGGTCATGCTGCGCGGCGACGTCGATGCCGGCACCCAGTTCTTCGCCCGGCTTGACGAGCTGGAGCGTCACCCGAACCGCGACCGCGAGATGCTGGAGCTGCAGTATTACTGCCTGGCGCTTGGCTTCCGCGGCAAGTATCGGGTCCCCGGCCGCGCCGGCGACCGTTCGCTCAATGCCGTGCGCGTGGCCGCGGCGCGCTTCCTGCGCAATGCGGATGCCGAGGGCGCGCCACTGTCGCCAAACTGGAAAGGCGTGATCGCCTCCGACGAGCCACAGCGCTTCATCGTGCCGATCTGGGTGATGGCGCTTGCCGCGGTTGTCGTCGCCGCGGCTGCCTATATCGGCCTGTCGATGGGCTTGAGCAGCCAGGCGGTCGAGCTGTCCGCACTGGTGCGCACCCTGCCCCCGGCCTCGCGCGGCGACGTCACCCGCGCGGCTCCCAAGCAGGATGCTCCTGAACCAGAGGCGCCGCAGCCGGTCGATTTCGCGCTGCTGCCGGAATTCAAGGCCGAAGCACCGGACAACCTCAAGGGGGCGCTCAGCGGCACCGAGAGCGTCTCGCTGGCCAAGCTGGTCATCCAGTCCTCCAATCCAGAGCTGTTCCAGTCCTCGCGACCGACGCTGACCGAAGGCTATGAGCCGCTGATCGCGTCGATCGCCAAGGTGATCGTGGACAACAAGGAGCTGATCGGAAAAATCACCGTCGTCGGCCATACCGACAATGTGCGCCTGCAAAAGTCCAACCCGTTTGCCAGCAACCAGCGGCTGTCGGAAGCGCGAGCCGAAACCATAGCCAAGCTTCTGGTGCAAGCCGGCGTGCCGCAGGACAGTATCTCTTCCGAGGGTCGCGCTGAAACCGAACCGGTGGCCGATAACTCGACGCGCGAGGGCCGCGCGCTCAACCGGCGCGTCGAGGTCCTGGTCGAGAAGAGGCTCTGAGATGTTCATCCTGCGCTTCCTCTGGGCCGTCATCACCTCGCGATTCCTGTGGACGCTGATCGGCATTGCGCTGCTTTCGCTGTTGATCTGGGTATTCGGCCCGATCGTGAAGGTCGGTCCTTACGCGCCGTTCGAATCCGACAATGTGCGCATCGCCATCATCGCGGGGCTGATCATCCTGTGGCTAATCTGGCTGATCATCGCGCAGCGCCGCGCGATCCGCGCCAACCGCATGTTCGTCGCCGAGATCGCGGCGCCCGTGGCGGAAAAGCAGCTAACCCCCGGCGAGGAGAGCGTCGCGGCGGTGGGCGCCAAGTTCGGCGAGGTGATGGCGGAACTGAAGCGGCGCAAGCTCGGCGGCCGCAAGTTCCTGCGCGAGATGCCCTGGTACGTGATCGTCGGACCGCCGGCCACCGGCAAGACCACGGCGTTGCGCCAGTCCGGGCTCAATTTCCCGATCGACCTCACCGATGATTTGCAGGGCGTCGGCGGCACGCGCAATTGCGACTGGTTCTTCTCGGAGAACGCGGTGCTGATCGACACGGCCGGCCGCTATGTCCAGCAGGAGAGCCAGCCGGATGTCGACGCGGCGGAATGGCTGGGCTTCCTCGACCTTTTGAAGAAGCACCGGGGCCGGCGCGCGCTCAACGGCGTCATCGTCGCGCTGTCGATCGATGCGCTCTCGGAGGGAGACGAGGCGATCAAGGCGCATGGCCGCAAGATCCGCCGCCGGCTGGCGGAGCTCAACGATCGGCTGGAGATCCGCCTGCCCGTCTACCTGATGCTGACCAAGGCCGACTTGATCAAAGGCTTCGAAGCGTTCTTCGGCGGCTTGTCGACGACGGCACGCGAGCAGGTGTGGGGAACCACTTTCCCGCTCGACGCGCGCGTCAACGCCGGCACGATCCAGACGGAACTCGCCAGGCTCGCCACCGAGCTGGAGCGGCGGCTGGTGCCGCGGCTCGAGGACGAGGACAAGCTTGGCCAGCGTGCCGAGATCTTCCGCTTCCCGGCACAGCTCTCCAGCCTGTCCGAGCCGATCCAGGTGCTTGTCGAAGCGATGTTCGGCGAGAGCCGCTACGAGGAGGCCGCCTGGCTGCGTGGTCTCTATTTGACCTCGGCGACGCAGGAAGGCGCGCCCATCGACCGGCTGACCGCGGCGCTGTCCTCCTCCTTCGGGCTGCCGCCGCGCCGCGCCATGCCGGCGGCGCGTGTCGAGAAACGCAGCTTCTTCCTGCGCAATCTCCTGACCGAAGTGATCTTCAAGGAAGCCGGCCTCGGTACGTTCGATCCGCTGGCGCAGCGTCGCCGCGCCTGGATCTGGCGCGGGGCGGCCGCCGCCTGTGCGCTCGCTGCCTTGCTCGCCGGCGGACTGTTCACCTGGTCCTATCTCGATAACCGCAATGCGATTACCGAACAGGCTGGTCAGTTCGAGGCGTTGCAGGCGCCGCTGACGGACGTAGCCGCCATGCCGGCTGCGGTCGAACAGCCGACCATGGACGGCGCGCTGGCGGCGATGGATGCGGTGGCGACGGCGCGCACCGCGCCGCCGGATGCCGTCCACAATCTGCTCGGCCCGACCGCTTCGGCGGAGTTGGTGCGCGCGCAGACCGACACGTACGACCATGCGCTGCGCAACGTGCTCGAGCCGCATATGGTCGCCCTGCTCGAAGCGACGATGTGGCGGCAGATCCGCGATCCGGATTTCATGCTCGGCGCGCTGAAGACCTACCGCATGATGACCGGCCTGTCGCAGATGGACACCGATTTCGTCCAGAACTGGTGGGTGAACAATCTGCCGCAATTCGCGCCGGCTCCGCCCTTCCCGACCGCGGACGCCGAAGCGCACCAGCTTGCTGCGATCCGCCGCATGGCGGTCGACGACACCTACATCGCGCCGGACAAGGAGCTGGTCGCCGAGGCGCTGAAGACGGTGTGCACGATCTCGCTGCCGGAGCGCGCCTATAAGCAACTCCTGGCAGACCCGGAAGTGGCAGCCGTCAAGGAATGGGTGCCGGCCAATTTCGCCGGGCCGAACGGCGCGAAGGTGTTCGCGCGTCGCTCCGACAAGACGCTGCGTGTCGGCGTTCCGGGCCCCTACACCTATGCCGGCTTCCATGACGCGATCCTCGACCGGGTGGAGGATGTCGCGGGCCAGGCGGCGTTGGACCGCGCGGTGTTTGCCGGCGGCTGTTCGGAGAATTCGGAGACGTCGGTCTCGGCGCTGTCGGAAGACATCCTGAAGCTCTATTACGACGACTATATCGCGCAATGGGATAGCTTCCTGCGCGACATGCGGTTGGCGCCGCTGACCGACCTCAACGTCGCCAGCGAGAACCTCAAGGATCTCTCGAGCGCCGACTCCGCGCTGAAGCGCCTGCTGACGGCAGTGGTGCAGGAGACCGACCTCACCCGCTCCGATGAGGCGCCGGCCGACGACAAGAGCGGCGGTGCCGCCAAGACCGGATCGAAGCTCTTGAGCAAGCTCGGCAAGCTCGGCAAGGTGGTGACGACAGGCGCGAAGCTCCTGCCGCGCGCCGGCTCCGCCAACCAGGTCGATATGACCGGCAGCCTGGTGGCCGAGCATTTCAAGCCGCTCAAAGGCACGATCGCTCAGGTGGACGGCCAGCCGCCGGCGCTCGACGCGGCGATCGTGGCGCTGACGGCGCTGTCCAATGTGCTGCAGACGGTAACCGCCAATCCCGATCCGCAGGATGCGATCAAGAAGCAGGGTGGGCTGGCCGAATTGACAGGCGCGGTCGCCAGGCAGGCGCAGATCCTGGCTTCGCCGATCAACGACTGGCTGGGCGGCATTGCCGGCGACACCAGCGGCCTGTCGCAGAAGGCGGTCACCAACGAGCTCAACGCCATCTGGCGGGCGGACATCCTGCCCTTCTGCCAAGCGGCGCTCAACAACCGCTATCCGTTCAGCCCGGACAGCGCGGTCGACGTCAATGTGCGCGACTTCCAGCGCCTCTTCGGGCCGACCGGCCTGATCGATGCCTTCACCAACGACCATCTGATCAACTATGTCGACACCGCCAGCGAGCCCTGGAAATGGCGCGCCGATTTCGGCCTCGATCCGGCAGCGCTCGCAGCGTTCGAGCAGGCAAGGCATATCCGCGACGACCTGTTTCCCGGCGGCACCGGCCCGGTGATGAACTTCACGCTGGAGCCAAAGGATCTCTCCCCCAACGTGACGCGGGTGACGCTCAACCTCGATGGCCAGAACCTGGTCTATTACAACAACGCGACCAGGCCGCAGCCGATGACATGGCCGGGCAAGGACGGCACCGGCGTGATCTCGCTGGCCTTCCAGCCTGTCGACGGCTCGCCCGAGGTTATGCTCAACGAAACCGGCAGCTGGGCGTGGCTGAGAATGCTGCGCGGCGGCCGCTTCAATGCGACCAAGCTCACCGACGTCTACAGCCTGCGGCTCGGCACCAAGGGAATGTGGGCCGATTTCGAGCTCAAGGCGGCCAGCGTCGAGAACCCATACACACTCGAAATGTTCAAGAAGTTCACATGTCCGCCGCAGATATGAACACCGGCTTTTTCGGCAAGATTCCAGCGACGGGGGATTTCGTGGCCTGGAACCTGCCGCGTACCTTTATCGACCGCTGGGACCGGTGGATGTCGATGGAATTGCGCGCGCGACCAGATGAGGATGACCTGGACTCGCGAGTGTGGCGCTTTGTTGTGCAGGCTGGGATTTTCGGCGACCAGCCCTGTGCCGGTGCCTGGCGCATGAGCGAGGACCGCGTCGGGCGGCGATACCCCTTCGCCGTCGTCCGGCTCGGCCCACTGCCCGACCCAGCCGATCCCTGGTTCGATGCGACGGCCAAGCTCGTCCGTAGCGTGGTGGACGAATTGCGGACGTCCGGCTGGATAGGGGCACAGATCGCCGCGCTGCCGCAACCGCAAAGCCTCGAAAGTCGCCACCGTATCGCCTTCTGGCTCGACGATTGGGAAGTTCAGGAATTGAGCTTTTCCGATATCCACGACCTCGCAGTGAACGGTCTGCCAGCAATGCGAGCGGCGCGTGGGGCACCGGAGGTTCAGTAGGCCGTGTCCAACAACGTCTATGCCGAGAAAATGGGATTCTTCCATCAGGGCAGCGGTGGTACCGGCACCGCTCCGGGAGATGTCTGCCTGAGCCCGCCTCCGCCGCCCACAGGCCCGGTGCCGGTACCCTACGTCAACATGCTGCAGGCCTCCGACCTGACCAAGGGCAGCAAAAGCGTGAAGATTCAGGGGAACCCTACTGCGCTCGAGAACTCGTCTGAGATAGCCACCAGCAGTGGCGACGAAGCGGGAACGCAGGGCGGCAATGTCATAACGCACAGAACGAAGGGGAAGGGCACCTTTCAGCTCTGGTCATTTGTCGTCAAAGTCGAGGGAAAGGGCGTGTGCCGGCATGGCGACCCGCTCGGGCAGGCCTGCGGCTCCCAACCATTCGGAATTATCGATCCGTCGGCGATTGTGGATATCCAGGCAATCGTCGGCACTGAGAATTTCGGCCAACCTTGCCCCCCGGGCAAGGAAAAGGCGCCCGAAACCGGCACAAACGATGCTCAGAGGCAGAGTGTGCGGGGTGGTCCCTGCTGGTCGTGCGGCGCGGCCAAAAATGTGGGTACCTACAAATCGGGCCGGGCCTTCGACAAAGGCGACCGGTTCGTCGCAGACCATCAGCCGCCGCAATCCGCAGTCTGGGCCATGGGCGGGTGCCGCAATGAGGCAGCCTTCAACCAATGGAAGAGATCAAACGCGGCGGTTAAACCTCACTGCACCACGTGCTCCAACAAGCAGGGCGTGGAAATGCGCGACAACCAAGGCAAGAGCGTGCTGGAATATCTGGCGCTCGGCTGGCCAGGATAGCAGGATATGGTGATGTCTCTGGCCTCGCTCTACGACGAAATTCTTACGCGCTATGTAAGCGATCTTGGCGTGGCCCAAGGTCAGTCATTGAAGTGGTGGAGCGAACTCATTGCGCGAGAGATGCAGGCCGGGCGGCCGAAAGTGGAGGCAGAACGCATGTGCAGGATGCGTTGGCCCATGGGAGCGGCTTCGCATCCTCGCATCATCGAGGTTTACCGGCGCTACTTTCTCAAAATCGGAGAGATCAATGAAGAATTCTTGAGCCAACAGATCGTGGACAGCGGCTTCAATGATCCTGAGCTTTGGTACATCGGCCCCGAGGATGAAGACGATGAAGGCGACAGCAACGCGCTGATTCAGCCGGCTGTGCTGTTACTGGAGGGTCTGGGAAGGCGCGACATGGAATTGCGTGATTTCATGCTCCATTTCGTTTTCCTGCCAATCGGAATGGACAGCGAAGGCATCATCCGATGACGAGGGAAGCCCCCCTTATCTTCCACGACACCGAACTCGGCGGCAACCGATTGCTTGCCCAGCCACGTGACCTGCCGCTCGGTAACGTGGCGGAAATTCCGCTCGAAGCCGCACCACAGCCTTACCGCCAACTCTTCCTGTCCTATGCCGAGGAGCTCGATCGGGCATGTGCGACGGCTATAGCATGGTGGAACAATCTGGTTCGGAGATCGATGGCGCGGGACGGGCTTGATGAAATGCAGGCTATGCGCTTCAACTACGAACAGAGGCCTGCAGGGCCGGCGTCGCGGCCGGAAGTCGTCTTCGTCGTCCGGGATTATTGGCTGAGAATCGTCGCTCTCAACGAAACGGACGGGCGGCACACCGGCGTCGCACCGCAGGTCCTGCTCCTGGGCTGGCTGCCCGGCAACGGCCATCCCGATCTCTACAGTGTACTTACCGCTATGCCTTATTGGCCGATTGGCCTCGACGAGAACGGTAACTGGTGCTGAGCGATGGCCTTCGCTGTCTGGCTTGAAAACCGTACGCCCTTTGCAACTGCGACGCACGTCCAGGTCGATGCCGAAGGCCAGGAAATACTGGTCGCCTTATTCTCGGTGAGTTTCGACGCGCTCGACGGGGCACCGGAACTGCAAGTCTCGGAAGACCAGATGCCAGTCTCGCTACGGGACATCCCGTTCGGCGATCCGGCAAACTCCTCCAACCGCTACGAGGCCGATATCGCACCACTCAAACCGGGCGCTGAAGTGCTGGTCAACGGGTCGGCACGCGCGCCAAATCATCGGCCCGTGGCGGAGATGCAAGTCGGCATCCGCCTTGGGGCGCTACAGAAGGTACTTAACGTCGTTGGCGACCGCGTCTACCACGCTGGCAGCTACAGCCGACCGGCCCCGTTCCTCGCCATACCGATCGTCTACGAGCGGGCTTACGGCGGCACGCTGCCGGACGGGCGGCTCGACCGGCGCAACCCGGTGGGTGTCGGTTATCACCGCGCCCGCTCGGCTGATCCGGCGGTGCGCACGCAGGCTCCGAATGTCACCTATCCGGGCGAGCCCTGTTCCAGCCCGTCGGACCGGCCGAGACCGGCCGGTTTCGGCCCCCTCGGGCGAGGCTGGCTGCCGCGTCTGCCGCTGGCCGGCACCTATGATCAAGCCTGGATCGACACGCAATGGCCGCTGCCGCCGAGGGATTTCGACCCTCTCTACAATCTCAGCGCTCCAGCCGACCAGCATCTGCCGCAGGTCCGCGGCGGCGAGCCGGTCTCGATCATCGGTATGACCCCGAACGGCCGCTGGGATTTCCGCCTGCCGCAGGTCGTCGCACCGATTCGTCTTATCTATGATGATCGGGTCGAGCAATGCAGTTTCAACATCGACACCGTGATCATCGAACCGGACCTTTGGCGCGTCACGCTCAAGGCACGGCTGGCGCTGCCAACAAGGCGCAATGCGCCTAGCCTGCGTGAGATCGTGTTCGGTCACCCATCGCCCGGCTGGCTCAATGCACGGCGTAAGCGGAAAATCTATCTCGATTTACGCGGCGGCGACGGCATGTTGCGCGATCAGCCGGTGTGGCGGCCATGAAGCGGCCGCTCTACGTCGCAGGCGCAGGCGCCGTCACGCCTGCCGGGTTGAGCGCGAGACAAACAATCGCCGCCATTCGAGCGAGCCTTTCGGCCTTCGAGGAAGTCCCGCTCGCCAAACCCTTCGGAGCACCCCAAGTGGTCGCGCGCGTACCTGCCCATCGGCGCCTTCACCGCAGCGATGGCGAATGGCTGGTCAATATGGCTGCGCGCGCCATCAACGAGGCGCTTGGTACGGTCGATCCGGCAGTGGCGGTGGCTACCGTTCTACTGGTCACGCCACCGGAAAGCTTCCGCAACCATCCGGCCTTTGAAGAAATTCCGGCGCGCGATTTCCTTGCCGCGATAATTGAGAGAACCGGCCGTAAGTTCCACCCCGCCTCGCGCGCCATAGACGGTGGAGCTGCGGCGAGCCTCGGCCTGATCGAACAGGCGCTGAACCTGATGGAGGAGCAAGGCGTCGCGCAAGTGCTGCTGGGCGGGGTCGACAGTCTCGTCAACGACGCCGATCTTGCCCGACTCGGTCAGGCCGGGCGGCTCAGAGGCGCCAACGCGCAGGGCTTGGTGCCGGGCGAGGCGGCGGTCTTCGTGCGCCTGATGCGCGGGCCCGGACGCGAACCTATGGTGGCCGCCATCCATGGCGTCGGCCTGTCCCAGGAAACGGACACCGTGCTTTCGGAGCGCTACAGTCAGGGACGCGCTATGCTCGGCGCCCTGCGCTACGCGGTGAACGGCTCCGGGCCTTCCGAACCGGACATCGACTTCGTCATCAGCAACGGCAATGGCGAACGCTACCAGGGGTTGGAGATGCTGATCACCCGGCCACGCTTCTACCGCACCCGTCGCGAGTTGATGGCGACCGCCTATCCGGCAATGACGGTGGGCGACATCGGCGCCGCCAGCGGCGCGCTGACGCTGATGCTGGCGGCTGACAGTTTCCGCGATGATTACGCGCCGGGCGCTGTCGCCATGTGCGAGGTGACCTCGGAAAGTGGCCTGCGCGCTGCCGCTGTCATGGTGGGGGCGAGCAGAGTCTAGATAGACTTACATCCAAGCGGGATAGCGGCGCGTCCTGCGCCAGTTAGCCAGCGTCGCACCCGGCTCCGCAAGCGCCGCGCGCAGGGCGTCGAGTCGCAAACGCCGCATCGAGCGGAAGGTCCCGTGGCCGCGCCCGCCGCGGCCTTCGTCCCACCAAGCGGCGACCTTGTCGGCGACCGGCAGCGGCTCGTCTCCAGTGAAGTCCGGCCCGAGCAGCGCCGGATCGACGGCAAACAGCGCCAGATCGTTGAAATCGACCTCGAAAAGGTCGCGCAATGCCAGTCCGGCGGCTTCGGCGAGTTCCGGCTCTCGCATCCGCTCGATCAGCCAGGGCATCACCGCGCGATCGCCTAACAGGCCGATGGCCCTGGTGGCCACGATGCGCAGCGCAGGCTGGTCGAGCCGCGATTGCAGCCATTGCTTGCCAGCCTTGCCGGGGGTAGTGAGCAATCGCAGTTCAATTGCGTGTGCGGCCAGGTCCTGTTGGTTCAGCACGATCTGGTCGAGAGCCGGATGAGCCGAACGCGCCTCACCCAGCAGGCAGGCGGCGAAGGCGGCTGTCAGGCGCTCGCGCGCAAGATCGGCGTCGAGTGCCGCGATCACCGGCACCAGCAGGTCGCGGCGCTTGAGGGCGCCGGCCAGGCGAAGGGCACGCCGCCTGACCTCGGGATCGGCATCGACAAGCAGGTCGGCGAGCCTTGCGCCGGGATCGATGCAATGATGCTGAAGCGCAGCAAGGCTCAGGCTACGCCGGAGCGGATCGCGCCCAGCCAGCCACTCCGCGACGAAGGGCTTCAGCAAATCACGCGGCGTTCGCGCCACAGCACCGGACAGGCTGCCGACAGCGAGTGCACCGGTTTCCTCGCTCGCCGAAAGCGCGATCTCGATGGCCTCGCTTTCGCCCGAGCGCAGCGCCGCGACGCCCAGGACAAAAATCTCACCTGGTTCGGCGAAGTCGGCGACCTGCGTCCGTGCCGCCTGCCAGCCACTCTCGCCGGCGGCCATGAGACCTTCGATGTTGGCTTCCAGCCGCTGGTCGATGCGGCCGACGTCTGTCTCGTCGAGAAACGGCCGATCGATCTCGCGACGGCGGCGCAACCAGAGGAATGCAGCGTCGCCAGCATGTTGCGCGACGAGCGATGCTATCGAGGCGATCCGCTGCATCGGTACCTCAGTTGAGATGCACGGCCCCGCCGCGAATACGGTTGGTGCCACTCGCCTGGCTGGTCAACTGGGTGCCGCGAACGGTCACCCGTCCATCCCTTTCCAGGATAATCGATGCCAGACCGCAACGCAGCTCAATGCGCTCTTCCGCCGTGATGACCACACGTTTGCCGTCACGGATCACCTCCAATTCCTTGCTCTTGGGAGAAGGATCGATGATGCGACCGACAACCAGAGGGCGCATTGGGTCGCCGCCTTCAAAGAGTAGGGCCAGTTCCGAACCGACTACCGAAGGGTCTAGTACCGTCAGGCTGCGCGCGGCGACCGCAGTCTCGCGTGGATTGCCGACGAAAACCACCAGCGGTGCGCCGTCTTCGAAGCCGATCAGCAGGCCGATGACAACGCCGTCGATGCGATCCAGCACTTCCATGATGACGCCCTCAATTGTTGTTGATGGTGCTTCCCTTGACGATCACCTCGCCGTCGGCCTTGACGGTGATCTTGCCGCTGCCCTTGAGTGTAATATCCTTCCCGTCAGCGACAATGGTGCCGTCCTTTTTCATCGTGATCGACGCTGAACCGCATTTGAGCGTGATCGAGTCGCCCGCTTCGATCATCAGATTCTTGCCAACCTTGATTGAACTGTCTTCCGCGATTTGGATTCCGCTGCCCTTGCCGACCTTGAGCGCATGCCCGCCGCCGACATCGGTTGCGTCGTCCGCAGCGATCTTTGCTGACCTGCCCTTGCCGATCTGCGACGACTGCGCCCCGCCGATGGCGAAACTCTGATCCGCGCCGACATTGACGGTTTGCGCCGCACCGATGTCCCAACTGTCCGCGGCGCCAATACTGTGGCTCTGATTGATCCCAACGCTCACCGA
This sequence comes from Mesorhizobium australafricanum, assembly GCF_033977265.1. Classification (NCBI taxonomy): domain Bacteria; kingdom Pseudomonadati; phylum Pseudomonadota; class Alphaproteobacteria; order Hyphomicrobiales; family Phyllobacteriaceae; genus Mesorhizobium; species Mesorhizobium australafricanum. The sequence continues at coordinate 93,226 of NZ_JAVIIT010000013.1, forward strand.
CCGCGTGGCCCCGATCGTGTTCGTCTGCGAAGCACCAACGGTTCTCGCTTCGGCGGCACCAACCGTATCCACGCGCGCGACACCCACCGTCACCGTCTGGTTGAGGCCCACTGTCTGCGAATGATTGGCGTCGATATTCTCCGTGGAGTTAGCAACGACGTGGATGGTCTCGTTGGCCTGGACCGTCAATGACCGGTTCGCACCAACCGTCTCGGTGTCATTGCTGCCGATATTCGTCGTCTGATCGACGCCGATTTTGACCGTCTTGTTGTTGCCGACGTCCTCGTCGAGGTTGTGGCCGACTGAGTGCTTGGCGTCGTGGTCGATACGGTCGGACTGGTCGTGCTGGACCGTCTTGTTGCGATCATGCTTGATCAGCAGATGGTGGTCCTTCTGGGCCTGGAAATTGACCAGTTCGGAACCGGCCTTGTCCTCGAACATCAGTTCGTTGTAGCCGCCGCCGCCTTTCGAGGAGTTGGATTTCCAGCCCGATTGCGTCGCGTTGCCCGGCAGCCCATAAGGCGGCATCTCAGCAGCATTATAGACGCGGCCGGTGATGATCGGCAGATCCGGATCGCCTTCGATGAAATCGACGATGACCTCCTGGCCGATGCGCGGGATCTGGATGAAGCCCCAACCGCTGCCGGCCCAGGTCTGCGACACGCGCACGAAGCAGGAAGAATTCTGGTCCTTCTTGCCGAGGCGGTCCCAGTGGAACTGCACCTTCACGCGCGCATATTTGTCGGTGAAGATTTCCTCGCCCGAAGGGCCGACGACGGTCGCCGTCTGCGGCCCACGCATGATCGGCCGCGGCGTGATGCGCGGCGGCCGGTAGGGCAGTTTGGTAGGTGATGCGCCGAGCACCACCTTGAAGTTCTCGCTGTGAGCTTCGTTCTGGGTTCGATAGCCGGGATCGAACAGCCGGTACTCGGCGCTGACCACCAGATAGTCCTGATTCTGGTCGTCGCGCGGAAAACTTTCCAGCGTGAACTTGCAGCCGGAGAAAAGGCCGCGCACGGTGCCCACCGCCGTGCTGTGCTGGTGCACGGCCTGAAGTTCCTCGCGACGGATTCCCGCAATCTTGTCGCCCCGCCCGACATCGAGATGCGCGCCGGGCTGGCGGTAGTTTTCGCCCGAAGCCTCCTTGTGGCCGAAGGGCTGGGCGGATTTCGCCATCAGATCCGCGCCGGGCTTCTCGAAATCATAATCCGTATGGGCATAGGCACCCGGTCGCACCGCGCTGCCCGGAATCCATTCGGTAATGTATTCGACATCGCGCCGCGAGCCGTGGCCTTCGAAATTATAGAGCACCTTCTCGTAACCGGGCGCCGGCTTCAGCTTGCTCATCGCATCACACAGCACCAGCGTGTGCTTGCCCTCGTCATGCTCGAAGAAATAAAAGATGCCTTCGTGCTCGAGCAGCCGCTGCACGAAATCGAGATCGCTCTCGTCGTACTGCACGCAATATTCGCGCGAGGGATAGGACCCCTGCAGCCGCTTCTCGAATTTGGCGATGCCGTATTTCGAGAATATCTTTTCGATGATCTCCACCGCCGTCATGTTCTGGAAGATGCGGCAGTCGGTGGTATTGCCGAGGAACCAGAGCCATGGCCTGACGATGGCCTCGTAAAAGGCCAGCCGGTCCTCGATGCGGGTAAGCTTGAAATCCGACACAAGGCCGCTGAACCAACGCTTCGGATCGGATTCGCCCTCGACCGAAACGACGCCGCCGAGCATCTTCAGCGGATCGACGTCACGGTTCTTCGAGACGAAGCCAACGGTATAGGCGAAACAACGGCTGACCTCATCGCGGCCGATGAGATGGGTGAAGGTCAGGTCGGCGCCAGCCGGGGTCTGCACAACCGTGGCACGTTCGTTCGGCATGGGTCGTGCCCCTCCTCGACGCGGCCGCCAGTGTGATGGTTTGAAGCCCCCGCTCTATTAACTGCATCACGTTCGGGAGCGTTCGAATTCACCGCACGCACGACTGCCAGCCTAGCACATGTTTGATGGAGGCCAAATAACAGCGATGGCCAAAGCGCGTCGCGCTGAAACGGATTCAGGCGACGCGCTTTAGGTCTTTGTTTTGATGCATGGTCGTTGTCCCAGAACCGCTGCACACTTCTGGGCGACATGCATTAAACCGCGCCCGCGCGCCGGTGTGAAACGCTCCTCTCCCGCTGGGCTTGCAAGCTGCTAGAATGCCGGAGCAATTCCGGGAAAGGCGCGCAGCGGTTTTCCGTCCGGAATTGGGTGAAAAATAAGTATTTATTGACCAAGTTCGGCGACGCTTACCGATGTTCATCTCTCTCCAGATCAGCAATGTCGACAAGTTGCCGGCCGGCACCGCCGCCAGCTTCGCCGTCCGCGACCGCAGCTTCGAGATCGGCCGTGAGAATTGCGACTGGACCCTGTCCGATCCTGACAAGTTCATCTCGGGCCGGCATTGCGAGGTCCGCTACCAGGCAGGTTCGTTCTGGCTCTACGATGTCTCGCGCAACGGCACTTTCGTCAACGGTTCGAGCCAACGCATGGCCGGGCCGCATCGGCTGGCCCAGGGCGACCGGTTGCTGATCGGCCGTTATGTCGTCGGCGTTTCGATCGAAGACGAACGGGCCGCGACCGGTCATCCGCAGGCCAGGACCGGGTCGACGCAACGCGAGCCGCCACCCTCGACAGGCCGCCCCCTGGATCTCGGCCACGGGCCATTCTCCAATCCGATGGAGCAGCGTCCAACCGGGGCGGCGCCGGTGTCGACATCCTCGGCGCTGCAGCCCGGCCCGGCGGCAGCCGCCTCCAATCGGCCCGCGGAAGCGGACGCGATGTTGCGGGAGATCGCCAAGGCGGCCGGCATCGCGCCGGAATTGCTGCAGTCGCGTGATCCGCACGACGTCGCCACCGAGATCGGCGCGGTGCTGAGGACCACGGTCGAGCAACTCTCACTGCTGCTCAAGGCACGCGCGGCGGCCAAGGTGCTCGCCAAGAGCGCGCACCGCACGATGATCGGCGCCGAGGACAACAACCCGTTGAAATTCGTGCCGGGCACCGACGACATATTGGAGATCATGTTTGCCAAGCGCAGGGCCGGCTATCTCGATGCCAGGCATAGTATCGAGGATGCGTTCCGGGATCTGAAGACGCACGAAATCGCCACCTACGCCGCCATGCAGGCGGCGCTGTCCCGGCTGCTCGACGACCTGTCGCCGGAGGCGATCGCCAAAAAAATTCCGCCTGCGTCTTTCTCGTCCAGGAAAAGTCAGGCCTGGGATGCGCTTGTCGCGACCTGGCGGACGATGGAAGACAGGCACGAGAACGGCATGCTGGATGTCTTCCTCGCCTATTTCGCCGAAGCCTACGCCAAGGCCGACAAGCAGAAATAGCCGCACGGGCACGGGCCCTCGCCGGCTGTATGTGACGAGCCTCATAGAAGAAGCCGCCTCTTCGATCATCTTGCTTTCCGATTTCAATCGGCGGCCCGTTTCAATTGGATGCCCGGGCGATTAGAATGCGCCGGGACGCTTGCCTGGCGGGCAAAGCGGCGTGGCTTGGGGCGTGTGCAGCAATGTCATGTTTCGGCGAAATGAGCCTTTCCATACGGCCCGCCGCCGGGGCTCTGCCTGAAGCGCGTCTCCCATCCGACCGAAGAGATGCTCGTTGCGCCGCGACCGTGGGTCGTCGCCGATGAGCTCGAAGGACGATTCCTCCAGGCCGGCGGACAAAACCGTGATCCGCGCGCCGCGGCCAAAGCAACGACCGCTTGCGGCTCCCGAGAGGTCCGGTCCGGAAGGCGTGCAGCCCGCTCCATCATCCACAAGGGAATCGACGGTGTTCGATCCCGGTGGCGGCCGGCAGATGCCGCCCGGCTGGTCGTCCGGAACCGTGCTCTTTCAAGGGCCTACTCCGGGAGCGGCCGCAAATGCGACGCCGGGGTTGCAGCAAGATGTCCTGCTCAACGCCGCCCGAGGCGTGAAATACGCCGCGGCAAATCCGATCCTTGCCGCCGCGGCACCGCTGCTGATCCTCTTCGGCCAATTGCGGCTGATGCCGGTCGAACGGCAGGCGGCACCGTTGGCGGAGCATATGGCCGAAGCGATCGAGACCTTCGACCGTACAATCGCGAAAGCCGGCATTGGCGAGGAAGACGCGCGGATCGCCAAGTTTGCCCTTTGCGAAACCGCCGACGACCTTGTCGGCAATTTGCCGTGGCCGAGCAAGGACAGCTGGCTTCAGCACAGCCTGGTGGCGCAGTTCTTCCACACCCAACCAACGGGCACCGGCTTCTACGAAGCGCTGAACAATATCCTCGCCAAGCCGGAAGCGCATTATGACCTGCTCGAACTGATGCATGCCTGCCTGTCGCTTGGCTTCGAGGGCCAGTATCGAGGGCTGGCGGGCGACCGAAACACGCTCGAACGCGTCCGGCGCGACGTCTACGACACGCTGCGCTACTTCAAGCCGCGCGCCGCCGATGACGTGTCGCCCCGCTGGCAAGGCATGGCGGCGGCGATGCCAAAGCCAAGGGCGCGGCTGCCGCTCTGGGCGGTCGCGGCCGCAGCGGCGACCCTGGTGACAGCGGCCTTCTTCGGATTGCGGGTGCTGATCACCGACGAAGGCGACGCGACCGCCGGCGAGCTGCTGGCGCTCAACCCGTCGACGCCCGTCACCATCGAGCGCGCCAGCGTGGCGCCGCCCACTGAGCCGGTGCAAGCCAGCCCGCCGCCGCCCGCGGTTCCAGACACGACCCAGATCGATCGCATCCGCGCGGCACTTGCCAAGGAGATCGCCGGCGGTGGACTGAGCGTCGGCGAGAAGGGCGAGTTCATCGTCGTCGAGATCAGCAACCAGCTTTTGTTTGCGTCCGGCCAGGCGGAGCTGAAGCCGCAATTCCAGCCCATCGCGGCCGACATCGCCACGACACTCGATGCCGAACCCGGACCGATCAAGATCGTCGGCCACACCGACAATGTGAAACCGAAGAAGTCGAGCACGTTCAAATCCAATTTCGATCTTTCCGTCGCCCGGGCGAAAGCCGTCCAGGCGATGATGGCCGGGCAATTGAAGGATCCGTCACGGCTCAGTGTCGACGGCAAGGGCGAGGACGAGCCGATAGCCGACAATGGAACGGCGGACGGCCGCGCCAGGAACCGCCGCGTCGACGTCATGATCCCGAAGGAGGAGACGCTGTGAGCGGGTGCCGCGGAGCAAGGCACTGATGCGCTGGATGCTGCGCATCTTCAGCTTGGCTGCGCTCGCCGGTTTCTCGGCGGCGGTCTGGTACGCCGGGCCGCTGATCCGCTTCGCCGATACGCGCCCGCTTGGGCCTGTGTGGCTCAGGGCCACGATCATCGGCATCACCGTTGCGGTGCTCGCGCTGTTCTACGGGCTTCGCTTCTGGCAGCGACGCAAGGCGCAAAAGGCGCTCGAAACGGCCATCGTGCGCAGTGACGAGCGCAACGACGATTCACAGGTGCTTGAAGCGAGCATGAGCGAAGCGATCGCGACGCTGAAGCGGACGAGCGGCAAGCGCAATTTCCTCTATGACATCCCCTGGTACATCATCATCGGCCCGCCGGGCGCCGGCAAGACGACGGCGCTGGTCAATTCCGGGCTGAAATTTCCGCTTGCCGGCACCGGCAGCGCGCAGCCGGTGGCCGGCGTCGGCGGCACGCGGTCCTGCGACTGGTGGTTCACCGACGAAGCGGTGCTGATCGACACGGCCGGCCGCTATACGACGCAGGAATCGGATCGCGAGCGCGACAAGGCTAGCTGGCTCGCATTCCTGGGATTGCTCAAGAAACACCGTACCAGGCAACCGATAAACGGCGTGATCCTCGCCATCAGCCTTGCCGATCTGATCGGCTTCGACGACCGGCAGCTCGACGCGCATGTCACCGAAATCAGGAGCCGCCTGCGCGAATTGCACGAGACGCTGAAGATCCGGTTCCCGGTCTATCTGCTCTTCACCAAGGCCGACCTCGTCTCCGGCTTCATGGACTATTTCGGCGATTTCGACGAGGCGCGCAGGCGCAAGGTGTGGGGCGCGACATTCCAGACCGCCGATCGCACCAAGAACATGGCCGGCGAGGCGCCTGCCGAATTCGACGGGCTGGCGAAGCGGCTCGCCGAAGAGGTCGCCGACCGCCTGCAGGAAGAGGCCGACCCGGTGGCGCGGATCGCGCTGTTCGGCTTCCCGGCGCAGTTCGGGGCACTGAAGGACCGGATAACGCAGTTTGTCGGCAGCCTGTTCGACACCTCGCGTAACCAAGTCAATGTCAGCCTGCGCGGGCTCTATTTCTCGTCGGGCACCCAGGAAGGGACGCCCTTCGATCAGGTGCTGGGCGCGATCGGCCGCAGTTTCGGCAGCGCTTCGCAAGCGCATCTGTCCGGCGCCGGCAAGAGCTTCTTCCTGCACGATCTGCTGGCCGATGTGGTGTTCCCGGAATCGGGCTGGGTGTCCTTCGACAGGGCCGCCGAGCGGCGCGCCAGGCTCGCCAGGTTCGGCGGCCTGGCCGCGATCGCGCTGGCGGCATTCGCGGTGCTCGGCGTATTGGGTCTCAGCTTCTTCGCCAACAAGTCGCTGATCGCCTCCACAAGGCAAGCCATGGCGCATTATCGCGACAGCGCCGATTCCCTGCTGATGAGCACGACGGTGACCGACGTCGATCTCGAAAACGTCATCGATCCGCTCGACCAGTTGCGCAACCTGCCTGCCGGGTTCGAAAACGGCGACCAGGGAAAGCCTATCGAGGAGACGTTCGGGCTCAGCCAGCGGGAGAGGCTGCTGTCGGCCTCCAAGACGGCCTACCGGCAGGCGCTGGAGCGAACTTTCCGCTCCCGGCTGCTGGTGCAGGCCGAGCGGACGATCCAGGCCAAGATGGCCGATCCGATCGCGCTCTACGAGCCGCTTAAGATCTACCTGATGCTGGGTGGGAAGGCGCCGAAGGTCGACGACGAACTGATCGTCTCCTGGATGAGGCAGGACTGGGAAGAGAACCGCTATCCCGGCGAAAACAATCGCGAGGGCCGCGCACAGCTCGAAAAGCATCTGCGAGCCATGCTTGCGCTTGACGACGCCTACGATCCGGTCTTCGAGCTCAACCAGCCGCTGGTCGAGGCCGCGCAACGCTCGCTGGGGCGCATGAGCCTCGCCGACCGCGCCTCGGCGCAGGTCAAGTCGGCCGTCTACGCGGCAAGGCTGCAAGATTTCTCCGTCGCCGCGAAGGCCGGTCCGGAAGCGCAGCTGTTGTTCGAGCGCAGGGACGGCAGCGAGCTTGCCGATCTTCGGGTCCCCGGCCTTTACACGCGCGCCGGCTTCAATCGCTTTTTCCTGCCGCAGCTCTCGCGCATCGCGCAGATGCTCGTCGACGACCAGTGGGTGCTCGGCGGCGGCGGCGAGCAGGGCGGCATCGACCAGGACCTGCCCAAGCTCGGTCCCGAGCTCATCGACCGCTACGGCAAGGAGTTCGCCGCCGCCTGGAACGGCGTGCTCGACCAGCTGAAACTCAAGGCAATGCTGAAGGACAAGCCGCAATATCTGGCGCTCTCCGCCGTCGCGTCGCCGGACTCGCCTCTCGACCAGCTGTTCACGGCGATCGCCGACGAGACCGCATTGACGAAGGACGCGGCCGCCGAGGGCGAGACCGGCACGGCGCAGGAGGATCCGGCAGGCATGGCCAAGGGGCTGGCCCGCATCGGCCTGCAGATCGCCGGCGGCAAGTCGCAAAGCCGCGCCGGCGCGAGCTCGACCGTTGCGCAGAATGCCGGCGCGAGCGTCGAGGCGCAGTTCCGGTCGTTCCAGGCGCTGGTCGGCGGGGCTGCCGGGCGCCGGCCGCTCGATGCGCTGACGCAGAATTTCCACGACATCTTCCAGAGCCTGAAGCTCTCAGCCGATGTCCCTTCTCAGACCGAACGCGTCAACGCCAACCTGCAGCTGCAGATCTCGACATTGCGCGCCAATGTCTCTCGCCTGCCCAAGCCGCTGGCGCGGATGGTCAACGCGGCGGCGGACGAATTCGAGGGCAATGTCGCCGAGACCTCAGTCGCCAACCTCAACCAGAACCTCGACCAGACGGTGACGCGCGCCTGCGAGGAAGCGGTCAACGGCCGCTATCCCTTCGCCAGCGACGGCAGCCAAGACATCTCGATGGCGGATTTCGCCAAGCTATTCGCGCCGGGCGGCCTGATGGACCGCTTCTTCGCGCAGAACCTTGCGCCGCTGATCGACATGACCGGCCAGGAATGGACCTGGAAGCAGGACGCGCGGTCCAGCAAGGACCTTGCAAAATCAACCTTGAAGGCATTCCAGTCGGCGGCGGAAATCCGTAGCGCTTTTTTTCCTTCCGGCGGCTCGGTGCCCTCGGTCTCGATCACCATCACCCCCACGTCGGTGAACAGCGAAGTCGATAGCGCTGTGCTCAACGTCGACGGGCAGACGGTCCAGAGCGCGCAAGCCGGCAACGCGCCGAGCATCGTGACATGGCCGAGCGGCGCCGCGTCCGGATCGGCGAGCCTCAGCCTTGTGCCGGAAATGCCCGGCCGCGAGTCCGCGCTCAAATTCGAAGGACCGTGGGCGTTGAAGCGGCTTTTCGACAAGGCGACCATCACCGGCGACGGCGCCAACGCCGAAGCCCGTTTCGTGATCGGCGGACGCGATGTCGCCTACACGATCCAGGTCGGCTCGGGCGCCAATCCCTTGCTGCTGCCGGCCTTGTCCGGCTTCAGCTGTCCGAAGGCGTTCTGAGATGTCCGGCTCCAGCCTTCATTTCGGTACTCTAATGTACACGCTTGTGGCAGAGTGGCCCGGGCACGCGGCCCATGGCTGGTCACAGAGGACGCCTGCTGAGCGCTTGGTGGCAAATTGAGCACTGTCGCCCTCCCCATCGAGAGCTTCGGCGTGAGCCACAAGGGCTGCGTGCGCGATCACAACGAGGACAATTACCTCATCGAACCGCAGACCGGCCTGTGGGTGGTGGCTGACGGAATGGGCGGGCATGAGGCAGGCGAAGTCGCCTCGGCCAGCATCGTCGACCACCTGGCGACGATCGGCATTGCCAGTTCGGCGCCGGATCTTCGCGCCCGTTTCGAGGACCGGCTTAGCCGCGCCAATGCCGAGATCCGCAACATATCGCGATCGCGCGGCATCACCATCGGCTCCACTTTCGCGGCCCTGCTTGCCATGGATGGGAGGTTCGCCTGCCTGTGGGCCGGCGACAGCCGCATCTATCTCGTCCGCAACGGCTCAATCTTCCAGGTTTCGAAGGATCATACCGAGGTGCAGGAATTGCTCGACCGCGGCATGATCAGCGCGGAGGAGGCGCTCACCTGGCCGCGCCGCAACGTGATCACGCATGCGGTCGGCGTCAGCGACGAGCTGGAGATCGATTTCCAGCAGGGCGAACTGATGCCGGGCGATGTCTTCGTTCTGGGCACCGACGGACTGACCGCGCATGTCAACGACGCCGAGATCGAGGCAGCGGTCAGATCCGCCACGCCGCGCGCGGCATGCCAGACCCTCTTGGATACGGTGCTGGCGCGCGGCGGAACCGACAATGTGACCATCGTGCTCGTGAAGATCGGCGGCGGGCACAACGGCGCGCACCATTCGGATCGGTCCGGAGCGGAGGCCCTGGCCAGATGAGCGACGACGACAAGACACGGATATCGACGAACGTCACCTATACCGGTGTCGGCACGCAACTCAGCGGCATTTACGAGCTCGACGAGAGGATCGCATCCGGCGGCATGGGCGAAGTCTACCGCGGCCACAACATCCAGACCGGCGACCATGTGGCGATCAAGATCGTGCTGCCCGAATTCGCCCGCGACCAGACGATCCTGTCGCTGTTCCGCAAGGAAGCGTCGATCCTCAACCATCTGTCGCATGACGCGGTGGTCCGCTACCACGTCTTCACCATCGATCCGGGGATCGGCCGCCCCTATCTTGCGATGGAGTTCGTGGACGGCCAGTCGCTGTTCGATGTCATGCGGCGCGGGCCGATGCAGGGGGATGATGTGCGTCGGCTTTGCCATCGACTGGCATCGGGGCTCGCAGCAGTGCACCAGGCGGGCGCGGTTCACCGCGACCTTTCGCCAGACAACATCATCCTGCCTGGCGGACGGGTGGAGCGCGCCAAGATCATCGATTTCGGCATCGCCCGCTCGGCGGCTGTAGGCGGTGAAACGCTGATCGGCGGAAAGTTCGCCGGCAAATACAACTACGTCTCGCCGGAACAACTCGGTCTCTATGGCGGCGAGGTCAGCGAGCAGTCCGACATCTATAGCCTCGGACTGGTGCTTGCCGCCGCATTGCGCGGAAAGCCGCTCGATATGAGCGGCTCGCAATACGAGGTCATCGAGAAACGCCGGACGGTACCGGACCTGTCGGATATCGATCCCGATTTCCACGAACTCATCGAAGCGATGCTGCAGCCGGATCCGCGCGACCGCCCGGCCAGCATGACCGAGATCGCCAGGGCAACGCGCGGCGAGGATCTCGAGGCGACATTGCCGCCGCCGGTATCGTTTGGCGCACGCGAACGCTCGGGCCTGCCGCGTGCCGGCTGGACGGCGCCGCCCGGCTCCAAGCCCCAGCCGTCCACGCCGCCCAGCGAGCCGCGCTTCGTTGAGCATGTGCGTCCGGCGCATCTGTCGGAGCCGCGGCCCGTGCCGGCGGCCGCACCGGCCCGCGCGCCCGCGCCGGCTGCGCCGAAAAAGGCTTCGCGGATGCCCGCCATCGCCGGCGGCGTCGCGGCGCTCGCGGTCCTGCTGGGGGGCGGGGTTTATTTCAGCGGCATCCTGGCGCCTCCGCCGGCGGCGGAAAAATCCAAGCCGCTGACGCCGAAGCCGGTTGCGGAAGCAGCCAAACCAGCGGCCGAAGCGCAGCAACCGGAGGCGCCGAAACCTCCGCCGCAGGCGCCGACCGTGCCTCAGCCGGAACCACCGAAGCCTGACAGCGCCGCCACCATCGAAACGGCGAACCCACCTGCGCAACCGGATGCGGAGGTCAAGACGCCCGTCGAGAAGCCGACGCCGCCCGCCACTCAGCCGGAGAGCGAGGCCAACAACCAGGTGCAGGCTCCCCAGGTCGAGACCAAGCCTGCACAGCCGCCGGCAGAGCAATCGCCGACACCAGCGCCCGCGCCGAAGGCCGCGGAGAGCCAGACGCCGGCGCAGCCGACCGGCGAGCCGCCGGCGGTCAAGACGCCGGAGCCAAGCCAGACGGCTGAAAACAAGCCTGTGCAGGAAACAAATCCGCCGGCGGCCAAGCCCAGCGTAAAAGACCTCGTCGACATGCTTTCCAAGTTGCCCAAGCCGAAGGCTTCCAGTCCTGCGGCCCCGGAAAGCCAGGCACCGGCGCAGCCGACCGCCCCGCCGGCCGAGCCAGAGGGACAGACCCCAACAGCCAGCCAGCCGCAAACGCCGATCGCGCCAGCACAGCCGGCGCCGCAACCGCAGCCGCCGGCGACCAAGCAGCCCGACGACACCGACGTCGCCATCAACGTGCCCAAGCCGGCGCTTCCGTCACTAGAACAGGATACAGCCAAGTGGATGGAGCGCCGCTCCTGGGTACGCGATTTCAGCGGCGGCAGCTGTTTTTACGCGAACGTGATATCGGGACCCGGCGCTTCCCCAGCGATCGAGGGATTCGGTGAGGCGGTCCAGCCCTTCGAACAATTGCTCAACGATTTCCAGTCCAGGTTCCATATCGAGCCGGACATCAGCGTGCGCCTCATCAACCCGCCCCAGTGCGGAGTACCCACCTTCCTTCGCCTTCTCGACCGGAGCTCGGCTGAAAAGCCGAAGCTTGTCCTCGACCGGACGTCGGTCCCGGACGGCTCGCCGGTCAGCGGCGCGCTGTATACGGGCGGCGGGCTCATCTCGAACGTAATGCTGATCGACCACAAGGGCATCGCTTTCAACCTCGACGATCGCATGGTGCCGCAAGCCGACAAGGTGACCTTCAACATCCCGATCGGCCTTGCCGCCCCGGATAAGGCGACCGGCAAAGCGGTGCCGCAGATCATGCTGGTGATCACCGGGCCCAAGGACATCCAGGCCGCCATGTTCTCAAGACCGACGCCGGCCTCGGAGCTGTTGCCCAGGATCCTCGAGGAGATCGAGGCCGACGGATCGCAGTTCTCCGCCACGGCCACGTATTTCCGGCTTGGCGGATAGCATGAACGCCGATGGACCTTCGCCGCCCGCGTTCATTGTGCCAGCCCTCGCCACGCAAGCAGCGTAGCCGGCTCCGATTCCCGCCGAGCTTCCCGGGCCGCATGACGCTTGCCGCGCTTCTCGGCGCGGCGCTGCTCTCAATCCTTTCGCCCAGCAAGGCGCATGCCGAATTCACCGTCTGCAACCAGACGCTCGACGTCGTCAATCTCGCCGTCGGACAGAAGGTCGACAATGGCGACCAGACGGACGGCTGGTGGACCATCGGCGCCAACCAGTGCGTCAATGTCATCCGCGAGGAGCTGACCAACCGCTACATCTACCTCTACGCGACGGACGTCTTCGGCCACGCGATCCTCGACGGATCGACCGAAATGTGCATCGATCGGAGGCGCTTCTCGATCCGCGGCATCGACGAGTGCTGGCAGCGCGGCCATATCGCGGCGCACTTCGTCGAGGTCGACACGCTCGAGCAGGTGCGCTGGACCTATTTCCTGACCGGAAACAGCCCGTGACGCACTCGATCGACACGAGCTTCAGGCAGAAGAAACAGGCGCGCCTGGCCGAGCGCCGACGCAAGCTCTGGCGCCGCGCTCTCGCCGGCCTTGCCACGCTCGCCGTCGTTGCGGTCGCCGCCGGCTTCTACCTGACCAAGGACTATTGGTCGTTCGGTGACGAGGACGAAGAGCTGCATCCCGTCGAGGGCATGGAAGACGTGCCGCCCGACGCCTCGGTCTATGTGCCGGCGATCATCGATCTGGCCGGCGATCCGATGTGGATCACGCTCGCGCCCGACGCGGACACCGCGACGAAGGGCCATACGGTGGCGCGTCCGGCCGAGCTCGACAGTTCCGGGGCTTCGCCGCAGATCGAAATCCTCTCCGACGTGATGCTGAGCGCCAGCGAGAAGTTCATGACGACAATCCCGTCGACGCAGGAGGATTTCGCCTTCTTCCAGGCGCAGCGGCAGGCCGCCCCCACGCCTTCGGCAACGGCACCCGACGATGAGCAACCGGCCCCGCCCGCTCCAGCCGCGGCGCCCGACGATCAACAGGGCGATCAGCAGGGCGACCTGGAGAATGACCTCCAGGCGGCGCCGGACGAAAGCGACACCGCCGCCGGTTCGGCGCCCAAGGCCGACGCCGACGACCCCGAGGCCGGCTGGGGCGAGACCATCGACCAGGGTGAAGCAGCACTTCCCGCCTTCAAGAAAACCGCGATCGAGAACAACACGACCGTTGCGACCGTCACCAGCGAGTATCAGCGCTTCGAGGCGACCGAGGACACCTTCGTGAAGATCCTCAACGACCGCAGCCTGGACAGCGTGGCGCTCGACGCGCATTTCTCCGCCGATGACGCGAGGCTTGCGGGCGAGGCGCTGAAAGCGCTGTTCAACCGCGACGGGCTGGAGTCCGGCTTTGTCGTCGCCATGCGCGGGTTCCGGCCGAACCGCGAGACGACGACCATGTCGCTGATGCAGGTCTCCATCTACGCGAAGAACGTCTATGTCGGCACCCTGACGCGCAACGCGGCCGGCGCCTTCGTGTCGGGCGTCGACCCCTGGGTCCGCGAGGACCTCTTCAACTATTCCGGCGCCTCGGACCAGGGCGGGCCAAAGCGCCAGTACCGTCTGCTCGACGCAATCTATTCGACGGCGGCGCGCAACAAGGTGCCGACCAGCGTCATCGGCGAGGCGATCATGTATCTGTCCCGAGGGCAGGATCTCGACGCCTTCGCCAGCGAGGACCAGCGCCTGGTGCTGATCTATTCGCAGACGCCGCGCGGCCAGGGCGAGATCTCCGGACGGGTGCTCTATGTCGGCGTCCAGGGCTCGGACAAGAGCCTCGACTGTTTCGTCTTCCAGCAGAGCGACGGCCAGTATGCCTGCGTGACCGGCGACGATCAGGTCCGCTCGCTGACCGTCACTAACGGCATGGTCACGCCGGTCGCCGGGGTGATGACCTCGACCTTCGGCCCGCGCAAGCATCCGATCCTCGGCACGGTCCGGATCCACAAGGGCGTCGACTGGGCGGCTCCGGTCGGCACGCCGATCATGGCCGCCTTCGACGGCGAGATCTCCTTCCAGGGCGATGGCGGCAGCTACGGCAATCTGGTGAAGATCACGCATGCCAACGGCCGCGAGACGCGCTACGCGCATATGCAGAAATTCGCCATCGCCAGTGGCGTCGGCACCAAGGTGAAGGCCGGCGACGTCATCGGCTATATCGGCACAACGGGGCTTTCGACCGGCCCGCATCTGCATTTCGAGCTCTACCGGAACGGCGAGGCGATCGACCCGCTGGGGACGGTCACCACGGTCGCCACCGCCGTTTCCGTCAGCTCCGGCGGCACCGGCGATTCCGCCGTCGAGACGCTGACCGACCGGATCGTGCATGTCGAAAGCGGCGGCAGCTCCCGTGCCAAGAACCCGCTGTCGTCGGCGACCGGCGCCGGCCAATTCATCACCAAGACCTGGATCCGGATGATGAACACCTATCGTCCCGACCTTGCCCGATCGCTTTCGACCGCCGACCTTTTGGCGCTTCGCTACGACGCGACACTGTCGCGCGAAATGGTGCGCAACCTGGCGCGCGAAGGGGAAGCCTATCTGCGCGCCCGCGGCCACCAGATCACCGCGGGGCGCCTCTATCTTTGCCATTTCCTCGGCATGGAAGGGGCGCATCAGGTGCTGGCGGCCGCGGGTTCGTCGCAATTGAGCGCCGTTCTCGGATCTGCCGTCATCCAGGCCAACCCGTTCCTCACCGGCAAGAGCGTCGGCTACGTCATCGACTGGGCCGAGCGCAAGATGGGGCAGAAAGCGCCGCGCGTGGCGACCGATCAGAGCCAGCCCGCGACGACCACGACCGAAGTCCGGCAGACCTCTCCGGAATTCGAAAAATACAAGCAGGCAATCACCGCGCTGATAAGTTCGATCCAGAATACGCTGGAGCCCGGCTAAAGCGCGACGCGCTGAACCGGATTCAGGCGACGCGCTTTTAAGTCTTTGTTTTGATGCATGTCGTCGTCCCAGAACCGCTGCACTTCTGGGCGACATGCATTAGCCGCGGTTTCCATGAAAGCGTTCGCCATCCTTTTGGGCGGTGCACTCAAGAACTGATTGAGGGCAAGGCGGAGCCCTGGCCTATGGGCAGGGCTCCTCCGGCTGTTTCGCTATGAGTAGCTGGCCGGCGACAGCGGCCTATTCCGTCCTGATCCGCATCTCGACCCGGCGGTTGACCGGATCGTAGGGATTGGCGACGCGCGGGTGCGACTTACCAACGCCGATCGGCTCAAGCCGGGTCGGTTGAACCCCGTTCGCCGTCAGGAAGGCCGCCACCGATTGCGCCCTTCGCTGCGACAGGTCCTGATTGTGACGATCCGTGCCGGTCGCGTCGGTGTGGCCTTCGACGACGAAGCTGAACGTGCTCAGCCGGTTGTCCTTCAGCGCCTTGGCGAACTCGTCCAGCTCCGTGCGCGCGGTCTGGTCGAGCTGGGCCGAATCCAGGGCGAAATTGATCATCATATCGAGGCCGGCCTTTTGGGGCGGCGCCTCGTTCTTCTCGGCCTTGCTCTTGCACTCTTCCTCGGTGCCGACGCAGATGCCGCGTGAGGCGCCGAGATTGCCCTGGCCGGCGAAGAACTTCACAATGTCTTCCGATTTCTGAAGCGGATCGGCGGAAATGTGCGTTGAAAAAAGCACGGCCGCCAATGCCAAGGCTGAGCTGCCCCACCGCATGACCGTCACTCCTGTTTGAGCTGGTTTCGCTGGAGCGAACTATATCAAATCTTGAAGGGATTGTCTGTGAACAAGCGCACGTTGCCAGTGGCCGCGGCCTGATAGAGTTGGTTCGCCGTTTCCGTGAAACGGCGAACGTTCCAGCTGTTTTGTTCTGGGGCAATTGCAGACGGAAAGCCGCATAGCACTTTTCCTGGAATTGCTTCGAAGGCTGAGGCTTGACCGGCGCTCGGCCGCAGGCTTGAGTGCTATTTCGCCGGTTCTCGGGGTGCGGCAGCCATGGCCAATGAACTCGGATACAGAACAGCAAGGGATCTCTTTCTCGCCTGTCCCGCGATCGCCCGGGACATGAAATCGCCGGCCGCCGCTCAGCCCCCGCTCGAGTTTTGCCGCACCCTGCTCGCCGGACGCGTGCCGGAGGAAGCCGTCACGTTCTGTGCCTACCTCCTGCCCGAACGCGCCGCGGTCTGGTGGGGACATGAATGCCTGAGCAATCTCGCAGAGCTCCTTGCCGACAGGGATCTCGAATTGCTGGCGCTTGTGAACGACTGGGTGCGCGAGCCCGGCAATCCCCACCATCGAGCGGCCCTGAGCGACGCCGTCGATCTGTCGCCGGCGACGCCGGCTCAGTGGATCGCGCTGTCAGCGGCATGGCGTGAACCGGCTTTCGACATGCTATCGACCGGATTTCCCGCCGCCCACGCTGTCAACGCCGGGATCCTGGCGGGGCTGGCCCGTGTCTCGACAGCAGACCGCTTTGGCGTGCTCTCAGCTTTCGTCGAAATGGGAATCCAGATGGTGGAGATGGAGGCGCAACGACTATCGGTCGACGCGTATTAGGGGCTTTCCGCCAGCAACATTCTGAATGCCCTAAACCGCGTCGCGCTGAAACCGTTTCAGCGCGACGCGCTTTAAGTCCTTGTTTTTATGCATGTCGTTGTCCCAGAACCGCGTACACTTCTGGGCGACATGCATTACGATCATTGGCAGCCGCCTTGCGCCCACCTGGCGAGCGCGACCTTGAAGCGGGTGCCGAGCGGATGCTGGAGGCGCAGGACGGAGACGTCGTTGGCGGCGAAATTCTTCGCCTGCTCGCAGAGGCGGGTCTCGTTCCATTGATGACAGCCGTCGCAGTGCTTGCCTTGCCAGACCGACTTGTCGAGGCCTTCGACCGGACTGAAAAGCGGTTCTCCCTTGATCAATTGGGCGATGCTCTTGCCGTCGATCGCCGGGTCGCCGAACTTGACCGGGCGATCGAAAAAGATCGGCCCGTCCGTCGCCAGCTTCGGAATCTTCTCGCGCAGCGCATTGAGCGCAAGCTGGTCGTCGGTCCGGCCGGATGCCGCGCCCGTATTGCGCGTCTCGGAACCCGCTTCGCCCTGCGGCGCACCCGCCTCGCCGACGATCAGCGGCGCGTTGAGATCGACCTTATGGAGGACGACCTCGGTGGTCAGCGAGACATTGATCCAGGGCCGCTGCTTGCCGGCGGTCGCCTTGAAGACGTCGCTGGTCACCCTGTTCATCGCTTCGGTGATGGAGACATTGGATTCGCCGATATGCTGGAGCAGCGCGGTGGTGAAAGGCGAGTGGTCGCCCGACCCGTCATAGGCAAGCTGGTTCGGGCTGGCGGCGAAAGCGACCAGGGTGCCGGCACCGCCATTTTCGATCGGGATTTCGGCAAGGCCGCTGCTTGCGCCTTTTATGCCGGCGGTCTTCGCCAGCACCTCAGCAAGCGGGTTGTCCCGGCAGGCGTCGAGGAAAACCAGCCTGATGCTGGTCTCGCGCGACATCTGGCGCAGGACGAAATCGACAGAGACAGCCTCGAAATCCAGCGAGGTCTCGTCCTCGAGCGCGGCATCGACCGGAAGCAAATAGTTCTTGCCGGAGACCTGCAGGCCATGGCCGGCATAGAAGAAAAGGGCGATGTCGGCGCCGCGCACCTCTCTGGCGAACTGGGCAACCGTACCTTGTGTCTGCTGCTTGGTAAGGTCGAAGCCGGAGACCACCTCGAAGCCGAGGTTCTTGAGCCGCTCGGCCATGGCCTGCGCGTCCCGCGCCGGGTTGGCGAGCGCCGCTGCATGCTGATATTGCGAGTTGCCGAGCACCAGCGCGACGCGACGCTCGGCACTCGCGGCCGTCATCGTCAAAAGCAGGGCAAGCGCCACGAGCCCCGCAGCGCGAAGCATGCCACCGCAAAAGGCGATCGGACCAGAACTCACCGCGACCTCAGTTGGCGAGTTTGCTGGCGGAGAATTCGATCCGCCGGTTGAGCGCCTTGTTCTTGGGCGTGTCGTTGGCGGCGACCGGCTTGTCCTCGCCATAGCCGGCGGAGCTTAACTGGTTGCGCGGAACGCCGTCGGCGACAAGCGCGTCGGCGACCGCCCGGGCGCGCCGTTCGGAGAGCGCTTTGTTTGCCTCGGGCGATCCGTCGGAATCGGTGTAGCCGGACACCTCGACCTTGAGGGCCGGACATTTGCCGACGACGCCTTCGACCTCCGCCAGCAGCGGGCGGCTCTTGGCGTCGAGCCTTGCGCTCGCCTGACGGAAATAGATGGCGCCGGTGCGCGAGAGCACGGCAAACCTGTTGAGGCACTCCTCGTCGCTGAAATTGGCCTTCGCGGCATCGGTGGCGACGGGACCGACCTCGGCAGTGCCGGCCGCAACGGTCTGCACGGCGGCCGGCTTGCCGCCGTCGGCCGTGAAGACGAAATCAAAGGACACCGACGCGGTGGGCACGATGTTGGTCACATTGGCCGCCTGCTGCAATTTGTCGATGTTGGGCAGCAGGCCGAAATCCTCGACATGGACCGCGACGGGTGCTTCCGAAGCGACGGAAACCTGAGTGTCGCTGATCATGGTGACGACGACGCTCGCCTCGAGATCCTTGTCGACGCCATGCAGGCTGAGGCGGAACGGCAATGTCGTCTTCACCCGGCGCCTGGTCGGCAGATCGGCGAATGCCGCGGGGTCCACCTTCGCCGTGACCTCGGCCGTCGGATAGGTGAAGGTCTCGAAAAACAGGAAGCGCATGCGAACGTTGCGCAGGTCGACGCCGGTGTCGACGGAATTGAGGTCGAAGCTGATCTTGGCGTCGCCGGTGGAACTCAGGGTGCCGGTGATGTTCCTGATCTTGTTGGTCTCGACGATCGTGTTCTTCTTGACCGACTGGTAGGTGAGCACCGAAGCGGACGGATCGAGCGTCCAGTTCGGCGCGGCGTCGGCGGCTTGCGGTTCGAATAGCGACAACGCGAACAGCGCAGCGACGATGAAAGCGGCGGATCGCGCGGCGGCTTCCAAACGCATGCTCCGCCAGAATGCGACGACTTCGACCATGGAACGCCCCCCTAAGGACAACCCTATATCGATACCGGCACGTGACCGGAGCATAGAGCACTTGCCCCGACTTGGCGAGCGGTTCTAGCCGCTCGCCAAGTCCAAAATCCTGGCTGCGGAAATGGCCGACCAGACGGAGGCAAGCGAGCGACGGCAATCAATGGCAACGTCGCAACGAGTTGGCTGCCGTCAAACGCTCATCCCCAACCACCACCACCGCCGCCACCGCCACCGCCGCCGCCACTGCCACCGCCTAAGGGAGGCACGACGACAGGTGTGGTTTCTTCCTGCACGGGCCTGATCAGTTTCTTGGCGGTGACCTTCTTCTGCTTGACGATCTTTGGCGCGGTTGTCGCGCGGACGACCTTCGTCCTGTGCTTCACCGTCGGAGCCGGCTCGGCCGTGGGCATCACGGTCGTGCACCCTGCGACAGCAAGGGCGCCGGACAGGATTGTTGCGACGATTATCTGTTTCGATCCCCAGCCCACCACATTGCCTCCTTGTTGGTCAGAACAAGTCCCGACGCGGATTGGCCTGTTCCCAGACCGCCCTGGCCGTCTTGACCAGTTGATCGTCCAAGGAACCGTCCGCCAAAATCTTCGATTTGAGTTCCCCACGCATCTGCTTCAGAGCGGCAGTCTTGGCCTTGGCTCCGAATTTCGCCAGCGTGGTCCTTGCATCCGGAATTTCGTTGCGAAGGTCGAGCGCAGCGGCGAACGCAAGGTAGCGCGCGGCCAGGGCCTGGTCGGCCTTATCGCCCCTTTGCATCTCCAGAGCCGCACGATCATAGGCGGCCGACTGATCGCCCCGCTTGGTAGCCAGTTCGAACAGCCTTTGCGCTTCGGCAAGATCCTGCTGCACGCCGACGCCGTCCCTGTACATGCGCGCAAGGCTGCCGGGAGCGTAAGGCTGGCCGAGGTCCATCGATTTCTGGAAGAGCGAGAGCGCAGTCTTGGGGTCTTTCTCGACTCCCGTGCCAGCGAGATAATTGCGGCCGAGCAGGTTCATCGAATACATGTCCTGGCGCTCGACCCCAGCCTTGAGGAAGGCAACGGCCCTAGCCGCATCGGCGGGCACGCCGTTACGGCCCTCGGTGAAAATCGCCGCGAGGTCGTTCATGGCATAGGTGTGGCCCATCGCCGCCGCCTTGAGCAGCAAATCCAGACCCTTGCCGGTGTCGCGCTCAACGCCGTAGCCGTTGAACAGCGCGCGGCCCCATGACGTCATCCCGTAGGGATCGCCCTTGTCGGATGCCGCAGCGTAGAAGCTGTTGGCCTGCTTGCGGTTGGTGGGCATTCCCGTCCCGGTCGCGTTGAGGTAGCCGAGCTCGAACACCGCGCGGACATGCCCCCTGTCGGCAGCCTCCTGGATCGCCTTCTTGGCCTCATCGACCTTGCCGGCCGCCAACAGCGCCCGTCCGAGCTCGTAATGGAAGCGAGCGACGTCCGGATAGGCCTTCACCGCTGCCCGGCAGACGTCCACGGCGTTGCTGCTGATTTCGTTCGGCAGCAGGCCGGGGACGACGCCCTGCAAGTCGAGAGGCTCGCCGGCCTCCCTGTCGCAGGGGTCGACACTTGGCGACAGCTTCATTGTCGCCGGCTTGGATGAAGTGTTGTCAGCCCGGATTTCGACGCCGACTATCAGTGGTTTGACGGCGCCGATCTGCGGTTCGTAACGCAATTGGTCGACCTCATCGGCCATCAGGCTGGAATCCGGAGACAGGGTCCGATCCGGCAGGGACAGCGTTCCCGTTGCCGGATAGCTCGCGAGCTTCAGGCTGACCGCGGGATCCTTGGTCGGGAAATCCAGCTTCAGCGGCACCGGGCCGACACCGACCGGGACGCTGATGTCGCGGTTCTCGATCGCTTCGGCGGCGCCGGTGATGTGGATGCCGCGCTCCACCGTCTCCTGCTTCTGCTCGGACTCGAGCGAGGCCACGAGCTGCTTGCCCGCGGCGCCCTCGCCATTCTTGACCCGGAATACCAGGATGCCTTGCGATGCGCCGCCCCATTCGTCATGCGTGGCATAGGCCAGCATGTCGACTTCGTCCTCGGCGCCGGCGCCCTTCGGTACATCCATCTCGAGCCGCGGCAGATCCTTTCCCGCTATCGGCTCACCCGTTGCGACCGGCTTGCCGTCCAGGATCAGGCGCCCGAGCGCCGGCGGCCTTTCAATGCTGACGGTGACCGCGCCGCCGTCGACATCGACCGGCACCGGCAGGCCGAGCGCGACGGGTCCGACACCCGACGGCACGGTCTTCTCCAGCACCGGCGGCAAAGCCGGCCGGTTGGCGCGGCGCATCAGCACCACCTCGTCGATCAGCGAGGAATTCTCCCACGGAACCTGCGCGCCTTTGGTAGCCTCGACCACGTCGCGGCGCACAGCCGCCATGACCGAGCGTATCTCCTGGTTCGGTGCCAGCGCACGGCGGGAGAAGGCGGATGAAAACGGGCTGAGATCCCCGGAGCCGTCATAGGCGACCGCACCGGGCTCCGTGGCGAAGGCTATCAGAGTGTTCAGCGAACTTTTCACCTGCGCAAGGCCGGTGCCGCCGGCCGCAATCAACTGGTCGCGCAGCCAGTAGTCCTTGCGCGGGAACGGGTTGTTGCGGCAAGCGTCGAGGATGATCACCTGGATCTTCGATTTGGCGCGCAATTGCTGCAGGACGTCGTCGAGCTTGACCGCCTGGACCTCGATGTCGGCTGCATCCTTGAGCGACGCATCGACCGGGATCAGGAAATTCTCGCCGCCGATCTGAAAGCCGTGACCCGAATAATAGACGATCGCCAGATCGGCGCCGTCCGCCGCCGCGAGATAGTTGCGGAACTCCTTCTCGAACTGGAGTTTGGTGAGGTCCTTGGCGACGAACACATCGAACCCGGCCAGCCGGAACGTGTTCGACACGTCCTCGGCATCCTTGTCCGGATTCTTGAGCGCCGGGATCTCGCGGTATTCGGAATTGCCGATGACAAGCGCAACCCTTCGATCGGCATGGGCCTGCACTGTCGTGAGGCCCACGAGGATCAAGGCTGCAATCAGCGCGCAGCGTCGCAGCATGGCAAAATCCCTAACTGCTATCACCTGTCGGCCGCAAGAACGCAGCTTGCGGCATCGTGGTCTGTTAAAGACTTCACAATCTGCCAAGACGGCAAGGACGCGCCCTGCGATGGCAACGCAGGCCGCGTATCCAATAAACTGCTAAAATACCCCAGAGGCGCGGGCGCTGCAATGACCTGGGCAAGCGCATCCCCCTCAGTCGACGCAGGATCGCCACGAGCGAGTCACGCCGGCCCCAGCGAATATCGGCCGACCTCACCCGGCCATTGCCTCCGCGCCGCACCGCGCGTTTATTAAAGCGCCGCAGCAGCAGTCGAGAACCAGATGCTGATATCGAGGGAGCGATTTCGCCGGCCATGATGCGGCATGGGGCTACCACCCGCACCGGCGTCGGATATCGTATGTTAGTTTACTGGCACGAAAGGTGGTTCTGCGATACGGTTTGAAAAAGGGGGCGTTGCAGGCGGCTTTTTGACCAAGTGACTCTGGGAGGAGTAATGGTCGAAATCATATCGAAGCGCGACGGCTCGCGACGCGAGGACGCCGCGATAAAGCGTTTGATCGAGCAAAACCGCGCAACCATCACGCGGCTCGCCGATCATATCAGCGGCGGCAGCTATTCGGCGCGCAAGACGGCAAAGCCGAAGCCGGAAGCAAAAGGCCTCATCATCCATTCCGTCGGCAGCGCAAGGCCCACCGCCGACGCGAGCTCCAGGATCCGCATCAGCCTCAACGGTCGGGTGATCGCGGTGGACGAGAACTCGGGCCGGCAACTCCATCATATCGGCGATCTCAGACGCAGGGACGGAACCGACGTCTTTGTCCTCGCGACCAAGGTCAATCAGTATTTCTCGCCGGTCGACGAGGACATCGCGGCTGCCTTGGCCGATCTCGACGGCGGCCGGCTCGGACCGGATTACGGCGAAGAGCAGCTTGCCGCGGATATCGGCAACAGGCTTGGCATGACCTGAGGTGGGCGAGAGCGTACGATGGTTAAATGAAGCGTAGCACCGGCCAGGACGAAAGGCTGCTCATGACGCATCCCGCCCGCCATCCGATGCGTGCCGACACGCTTGTCGCGCCCAGCTATGACGAACGCGCGACCATGCGAGCCTGGGAGACGTTGCTCGCCGGCGACAGCGAGCGAGCCGGCAACGGCTTTCCGGTGCGCTCCCTGATCCACGACTCCTGGAGCCGCTGCGCCACAAGCGGCATCAACGCCCAGCAGAGCGAAGCGCCGCTGGAGAACGGCAAGGACCATATAGAGCTGCTTTCGCGCTCCAACGGCGAATTGCTTGCCGCCGCGCGGCGGTCCTTCTTCACCATCGGCCGCCTTCTCGATGGGACCGGCGCCATGCTGGTGCTGACCGACGGTGACGGCGTGCTCATCGATGCCATCGGCGACAAGCGCACGATCCATGACGGCAGGGATATCCATCTCGCCGTCGGCGGGAAGTGGACCGAGGACGTCGTCGGCACCAACGGGATCGGCACAGCACTTTGGGCGGGCGAGCCGGTCTTCGTGCATGCGGCGGAGCATTTTTGCGCCGGCATCAAGTCATGGACATGCGCCGGCGCGCCCATTCGCGATCCGATCGATGGAAACACCATCGGCGTGGTCGACCTTTCAGGCCATCCAGACATCTTCCGGCCGCACAATACCGTGCTGGTGGCGGCAGCCGCGCGCGAGATCGAGAAGGCGCTCGCCGAGCAGCAGATGGAGGACCGCGCGCGCCTGCTCGAGGCCTTCATCGCTTCGGCCCCCAACTATCGCCGGCGCGACGGATTGATGATCGTCGACCGCCGCGGCCGGCCGATCTACTGCAACAACCTCCCAGAGGAAGCCGCGCGCGAGTTGCTGGCCGAGCCGTCCGCGAAGAACCCGAACGCCAGGTTCCTGGTCAAGCTGCCCGAGCTCGGCTCCGGCATCGAACTGGGCGACGCCCTGCCGGCATCGCTGCGGTCCTGCCACATCAGCGCGCTCGAGTTCGACGACGGCCTGCGCGGCGCCGCCCTCGTCTTCCCGGCACGGGGATCGACCACGATCATCTCGGACAGCCGCAGAACGCAGCTCAAGCAGATCGAGGCTGCGTCGGCGCTGATCATCGGCGAGAGCGAGCCTCTGCTTGCCGCCGTCGACATCGCCTGCAGGGTCGCGGAATCTAAGGAAGTCACCTCGGTCCTGCTCGAAGGCGAGACGGGCGTCGGCAAGGAGCTGTTCGCAAGGCTCGTTCATATCGGCAGCCGCGCCTCGCAGAACAGCCCGTTCATCGCCGTGAACTGCGGCGCGATCACAAAGGAGCTGTTCGGCAGCGAGTTGTTCGGCCACGTGCCGGGCGCCTTCACCGGCGCGAGCCGCGACGGAAAGCCCGGCGTGTTCGAGCTCGCCAATGGCGGTGTGCTCAGCCTCGACGAGATCGGCGAAATGCCGCTCGAGATCCAGCCGTTCCTGCTCAGGGTGCTGGAAGAGCGCGTGGTCCATCGCATCGGCGACAGCCGCGCCCGGCCTGTCGACGTGCGCCTGATCGCCTCGACCAACCGCGATCTGAAGCGCGAGGTGGAAGCCGGACGGTTCCGCCGCGATCTCTACTACCGCATCTCGACCGTCTCCATCCGCGTGCCGCCCTTGCGTGACCGTGGCAGCGACGTGCTTTTGCTTGCCGAGCACTTCAACCACAAGATCTCGGCCCGGTTGGGATCGGCGCCGCTTGAATTCTCCACCCAGGCCATGGACGCGTTCGTGGCCTACCAATGGCCGGGCAACGTGCGCGAGCTGAAGAACCTGATGGAGCGGCTGCATGTGCTGTCGCGCGGCGCGGTCATCGACCTGCGCGATCTGCCCGAGGAAATGCTGGGTGCCGGAACGGCGAGCGCGAGCACGGAAATTCAGGTGACGGCTCCGGCATCGGCAGGCGCGACCGGCGCGCCGCCTTGCGCTATCGCAGCGCCTGTCCGCAGCATCGAGGATGCCGAACGCCAGGTGATCAGGGACGCGCTGGCTGCGGAAGGCGGCAATTTGAGCCGCGCTGCGCTGCGCCTCGGGGTGTCGCGTCCGACGCTCTATCGCAAGCTCGATCAGTTCGGCATCCGGCGCGGCTTCATATAGAGCATGATCCTGAAAGTTACAGACTTTTCGGGATCACACGCCAAAAGCGCTGCACCTTTTCGGGATCATGTACACATTAAAGCATGTCTTCCGAAACCGGTTCCCACATTCGGGAGACATCTTCAATCCGTCTATCGACCTGGCAAAAACCCCTGCGGCATGCGGCCGCGAGGTTCAATGCATGTCGCCCAGAAGTGTGCAGCGGTTCTGGGACAACGACATGCATCAAAACAAAGACTTAAAGCGCGTCGCCTGAATCCGGTTCAGCGCGACGCGCTTTAGAGCATGCCCCCGAAAAGTGTGCAGCGGTTTTTAGAAAAGATCGTGCTCGAACAAGAGGATAGAGCGAGACGACGACTCGAAGAAAGGTCGTCCCGCTCTCGGGATGTTCGTCGGCTCGTATATCTTCAGGCAGCGATCTCGAAGAGGATCAGCTCTTCACGACAGCCCCGGTCACTTTCTCTGAAATATATCCGAGTATGTTGCCGACAATCAAGGACAGCACCACAGCGAGCGCGACCTTGATGATGCCGCTGGCGCCTTCGCCATAGGCTGCGGCACCAAGTAGAAAAAGCGCGGCGGTTGTTGCATAGCCATAGACCGCTGACGGAATGGCGCTTAGCAACGGTAGCTTGCTGGCGAGAATCAGCACGATAATTGAAATGCCGACGCAAATGCCGGCCATGATCGCCGTCACGCCAATGGAAGTCAGAGCTATCAACGCGCCAGCGGCGCAGATCGCCCCCCATAGGTTCGCAACAGCTGAATTTTTGAATCCGGCTTCCTTGCCGCCGCAGTGGTAGAAGCTCCCCCAGCCTACAAACACCGCCCAGATCAACAGATAGGGGTTGCCGATCGTGATCGCTGCCCACGTTACAATGCCACCCATAATGCCGATGACGACGGCCAGTCCCGTAATCAGATCCATGTTGTCCTCCCTTTTTTCCGACGAAGCTATGAAGCTCGTTTCAGGATCGCGCTTCGCATGATGTCCTGATCCCGAAAACCCCATGGCGTCGGCCATGGGATTGAAGAAGAATTGCCGGCCCGAGTCCGGATCGCGAAGGCCTCACGGCATCATGCCGTGGGGCCAAGATCGTCGCCGTCCGACGCCTGGGCTCAGGCCGGTTGTGCGGCGCCTTCGACATCGACCGCCCGGTTGCGCTGCAGCAGACCGGCCGCGGCCGCTCCCAGACAAGGCGCCAGGATGTAGAGCCACAGTTGCGAGAGGGCGGCGCTGCCGGCGAACAGTGCCGGACCCAGCGCACGGGCCGGATTGACGGACGATCCCGAGACCGCGATCCCCGCGAGGTGGATGGCGACAAGCGTCAGCCCGATCGCCAGGCCGGCGAGCGCGCCGGCGCCGCCGGGCGCGGTGCAGTTGAGGATGACGGTCACGAACAGGAAGGTCGCCACCAGCTCGAACACGAATGCCGAAGTCGCCGAGTAGGCCGACCAGCCGTTCTGCGCAAAGCCGTTCGCTGCGACATCGTAGCCGCCGGCCTTGCCCGCGGCGATGAGGTAGAGCACCCCGGCCGAAACGATCGCACCGGCACATTGGGCGATGACGTAGCCGACAAAATCACCGGAGCCGAGCCGGCCGGAGACCAGGAAGCCAAGACTGACGGCCGGGTTGAGATGGGCGCCGGAAACCGGACCGATGGCGTAGGCCATCGCCACGACCGAGAGGCCGAAGGCAAAGGCGACGCCGAGGAGGCCGACCTCCGAGCGCATGAAGAGAACGGTCGCGCAGCCGAAGAAGACCAGCGCGAAGGTACCGACGAATTCGCAGATATATTTGTTCATGTGTGTCTCCGATGATTGACCGCGAGCAACCGGGCCCTCAGGCTCCGGAGCAATCGCTTGAAGGGTGGATGACCGCGGCGCGACGCACCGCGGCCGGTTGTTCCGGATCACTGGCGCCCGAGCTTCTCCGCGCCGCCGCCACGCGCCGGCCCTTCGGTGGGGTCCTCGTCCTCGGCCAGATCACCGACCAGCGTTTCGGTGGTGAGGATGAGCTTGGCGACCGACGCGGCATTGCTGAGCGCCGCGCAGGTGACGCGAACCGGGTCGATGATGCCGGCTTCGTACATGTTCTGGAATTCGCCCTTGTCGGCGTTGTAGCCGTAACCGCCGTTGACGCTCGAAATCTTGGTGACCACCGCATCCGCGTCGCCGCCGGCATTGGTGACGATGCGCCATAGCGGACGCGAGAGCACCGACTTGACCAGCCGCACACCTTCGGCGACGTCGCCATCGACCTTGGCCAGCACCTCGTCGAGCACCGGGGCTATTTGCGCGAGCGCCACCCCGCCGCCGGCGACAACGCCCTCCTCCCACGCGGCGCGGACCGCCGAGAGCGAGTCTTCGATGAGCTGGATGGTGCGCTTCTGTTCGACCGGCGTGACGCCGCCGGCATAGAGAACCGCCGTGCCGCCGGACAGTTTGGCCAGCCTTTCGCGCAGCTTGTCCTGCTCGACATTCGGCGGCGCGACCTCGTACTGGCGCTGCACCTGGGCTCGGCGCGCGGCGATCGCCTGGGGCTGGCCGCCGCCGCGGATGACGGAGGTGTGGGTGGCGCTGGTGCGGACGCGCTCGGCCGAGCCGAGATCCTCCTCCTGGATGTCCTCGAGCCGCCCGCCGAGATCGCGCGCGATCACGCGGCCGCCGGTGAGGATCGCCAGGTCCTCCATCATGGCCTTGCGCCAGTGGCCGTATTCCGGCGGGTGCACCACAAGGTATCTGCCAGGCCCATTCTTGCCGAGCAGCGTGACCACGACGTCCGGCGACATCTCCTCGGCAATGATAAGCAGCGGCCTGTTCTGCTTTTCGGCGATGGCCCTGGCTGCATCGAGCGCCTTCGGCTCCTTGATCTTGAGGTCGCTCATCAGGATCAGCGGCCGCTCCAGCACCACCTCCATCTTCTCCTGGTCGGTGACCATGTGGTGGGAGAGGTAGCCGCGATCGAAAGACATGCCTTCGACCACGTCCAGCGTCGTGTCCCTCGTCACACTGAAGTCGGTGGTGATGACGCCATCGGCGCCGACCCGCTCATAGGCCTCCGCGACCAGGGTGCCGAGCTTTGGATCGGTCGCTGCGATGTTGGCGACGGCGGCCAAATTGCCGTTGGACCTGGCCGGCTTCGCCGACGCCTTCAGCGCCTCCACGACCCTTGCCACCGCAAGGTCGATGCCCCTGACCAGGTCGACGGATTTGGCGCCGCGCTCGTTGGCTTCCACGCCGTTCTGGACGAGAGCGTTGGCAAGCACGATCGCGGTCGTGGTGCCGTCGCCGGCGACTTCGTTGGTCTGCATGGAAACCTCGCGCACGACCTGCGCGCCCATGTTCTCGAACCGGTCATGCAGCTCGATCGATGCGGCGATCGACACGCCGTCACGGGTGACGATGGGCGTGCCGATCGGGCGGTCGATCATGGCGTTCATGCCCCGTGGCCCGAGCGTCGGCTCGACGGCGGCGGCGAGTTGGTGGACGCCCCTGGCGAGCGCGCGGCGAGCATGTGAGTTGTGGATCAGTAATTTGGGCATGGCTCCTCCTTCGCCGTAGGGACGGCGCTTTGTTGCGGCCTCCTCGAGGAGGCTTTTTCAGCTATGTGCCGGACGGCTTGCGCAGTCCCGGGGCGGCACGCGGTCCAGGATGAAGTCGACCAGCGTCGGTTCGCCGTCCACCACCTCCAGTTCCTTGTACCGTGTGGTCTTCAGTCCACGGCACAGCGCGCCGTTGAACTCCATGTTGATGCGCACGCATCTGAGCTCGGCGAGATGGGCACCAAGCGCTTCCGTCGGGATTGGCG
This sequence comes from Mesorhizobium australafricanum, assembly GCF_033977265.1. NCBI lineage: Bacteria > Pseudomonadati > Pseudomonadota > Alphaproteobacteria > Hyphomicrobiales > Phyllobacteriaceae > Mesorhizobium > Mesorhizobium australafricanum. The sequence goes on from NZ_JAVIIT010000013.1 coordinate 122,440, forward strand.
ACCCCTCCCAGGTGACGAACACAGGCTCGGTCGGCCGCCGGCCGGGCCACCGCAGCAGCAGCGCTTCACGGTATCGCGGCTTCTGTTTGACAGCCTCTTCGCCTTCGAGCCTTGCGGTGTCGTAGGCAAGCAAGTCCATGCCCAGGATCTCGCGATCGGTCAGGCCTTGCCGCCGCAGTCCGAGAAGCATCGCCTCCTGGCGCCTCAGATAGGCCTTTCGCGCAAAGATCCCGCGCAGGCCGGCGATGTCTTCGTCGCCGGCCAATTCGCCGAATATCTGGCCGAATGTCTTTCCGGCTTCGACGCCGCGGTTTACCTCCTCGGCGAACATGTGGTCGTGCAGCCGGATCCGGTAGGCGGGCGACCAGGACAGCGCTTCGAGCGCCTGGCGCATCCCGTCCAACATCAGGAAGGCGAAGTTCGGTGAGCACCAATAGGTCGGCAAGCGAAAATCGACCGCCACGGACCCGTCGGCCAGAACCTCGGCCCCCTCGACGAAGCCCATGTCGGTCACGGGCTCGTCGAGTTCGGGATCGTTGACGCCTTCCAGGCGCCGCCGGAGCTCGCCCTGGCGGTTGCCTCGCGGGTCGGCCAGCACGCTCATCGCCGTCACTCCGCCGCGATCCGCAGCGGCGATTTCGCGAGCGCCGCCTTCTTGGCCTCCACGTCGATGTCGTAGAGCCGTGCCGCGTTGAGGCCGAGGATCTTCTCCTTGATCTCGTCGGTCAGTTGAACGCCCCGCTCGGCCGCGATGTCCTCGGGAATCTGATAGGCCCAGAGCTTCTCGACGAGCCAGCGCGGCGTCCAGATGCCGTAGTCAGAACCGAACAGGAGCTTGTCCGGGCCGAGCCAGTAGAGCAGTTCCGCGATCACCTCGCCGAAATATCGCGGCCGGTTGTGAATGAACGGCAAAGCGACCGCCAATCCGCCGTAGACGTTGGTTTCCTGCACGGCGACCCAGCAGAAATCGTCGAGCCTGGGCAGGCCGCAATGCTCGATGATCCAGTTGAGGTTCTGGAAATCCGTGGCGGCATGGTCGACGTCATGAACGTCGAAGGAATCCTTGGCCAGCGGAATGATCGTCGGCCCCTTATGGACATGGATATTCTTGATGCCGAGCTTCTCGCAGAGATCGAAACACCGGTAGGCGTCCGGATCGTTCAGGCGCCAGCCCTTGGAGGCTCCATTCCATTCGGCCGTGTACATCTTCACGCCCTGAATGTCGTAGGTCTCCTTCATGTAGTGGATGTATTCGATCGCCTTCTCGCCGTCGCGGGGATCGAAGGAGCCGTTGACGATGAATCGCTCGGGATAGCGTTTCGCCACTTCCGCGTTGCGCTCGATCGTGTTGAAGCCGTTCTTGTAGAAATCCTTCAGATAGGTCGACTGGATGATCGCCACGTCATCCGGTCCGTTGATGAAAAGGTCGCTATAAAGGTCGTCGGCGCTGTATTTCTCGAACTTCTCCTTTGGCCAGTATTCCTCTTTCGGGCTGAGGAACGTGTGATAGCCGTAGAAGCAGTCGATGAACTGCTTGCCATGGATGTTGCGCTGGTTCGCGGGGCTGCCGTCCCAGAAATGGGTATGGCCGTCGACCACGAAGATTTCCTTGCCTTCCGGTGTGATGAACATGTTTCTGCTCCGCAAGTCGGAATTATTGGTTTGTCGGCGCGCCGCGGAAGCGCGGCGCGCCCGTATCGAGACCTGCTCAGATGTACTCGAAAACGTCGTCCATATTGCCGAAGAGGATCACCGTGTTGTCGTCGACACGGACCATGCGGCCGTAGTGGGTGGACGTGTTGACCTCGAAGATCTCGGCGGTCATCTCGCGGCCCAGATAGTTGCCGATCTCGTCCATCTTGAAGATCAGCTTGCCATGGCCGTCGATACGGATGAGCGCCGGCTGATAGGTGACGGTCACATTGGGCTTCGAGCTCATGAATTCGGCGATGGCGCGTGCCTCGACCGAGTCGTTCATGGTCACCCCGCATTGGTCGGAGATGGTTTGCTCGAAGGTGATGTCCTTCATCGACTTGAAAATATTGTCGTGTGAGGCATCGCGGGCTACTGTTGACATGTGGTGTCTCCTGATTGCGATTGCGATTAGAGGCCGAGTTCGCCGATGATCTGGCCGATGCGCTCCTGCGAGGCGGCACGCACGTCGTCGAACGAGACCGGCTTGGAGTGCGGCGCCGACCAGATCGGCTGCAGGCCCTGCGCGGCCTTCTCGGCAAGTGCGCGGTGCTTCTTCAGCCAGCCCTTGAAGAGCTTCTGGTTCGCGGCCGCGTGCTTCTCGTCATGCGCGAGCAGGTAGATCAGGTCGATCGTGTTCGCGAGGTTGCGCTCGTAGTCGGCCTCGGCGGCCGAGATCACCGGCGGCGTGATGAAGTCGTGGTTGGCCGCCGCCACCTGCATCAGGAAGCCGGAGCGGAACAATTCACCCACCAGCGGCTCGAAGACGATGTTGGTGGCGAAATACTGCTCGAGGTAGTCGCTCGTGCCCATGATGGTCTCGATCGCCTCGCGAGTGCCCTGCCAGATGCCGTCCTCGAGCCAGGCCTTCTTGCCGAGCTCGTCGTTCCAGCCGGGAATGTCCATGCCGATCTCGGCGAGGTAGAGCGTGATGTCCTGCGCCAGGCGAAGCTTGTAGGAGGAATTAGTCAGCGTGGCGTTGTTGATCATCTGGGTGTAGCCGTAGCGCTGGGCCTGCATGAGCGAGGTGCCCAGGCCGAACTCGGCGTGTTTCCAAGCGCCGAGATGCGTCTGCAGGATCTTCACCCAGGCCTTGTCGAAGCTCTTTGGCGCGCCGGACTTGCGGCCGTTGGCGATGACGCTCTGCACCATCGTTTCGATCTTCGACTGGCGCTGGTAGTGGGTGCGCTCCCATTCCTGATCCGGCGCGCGGAAGGCGTGCCAGTTGGAACTCTGCACCGCCGTGGCGTCCTTGACGTAGGCGCCCTTGCCGTTGGCGAAGGAAATAATCCAGTCCTGGATGAGGTAGCGCTCCGGATCCGGCTGGACGTCGACGGTGACGTCCTCGTAATGCGTGGCGCGCTGGCCTCTGGGTTGGAAATACCGATACTTCCGGCTGTCGGAGTCGGCGAAGATCGCGGCGCCTGCGGCTCCGGATCCGACTGAACTTGATACTGCTGCCATTTTCTCTCTCCCTTTTCAGTTGCTCTCGAAGTCCCGCGCAGGCGGTTCCTAATGGCCGGCGCTTCCGGCCGAAGAGGTGGTGAATCTATCGAAGAAGATGCGTTCGTTCTCGAAGCCGTTCATGAACAGAACCGGCTGCAGCGCATCGATCATGGGCGGCGGGCCGCAGGCATAGACGTCGCCCTGGCCGTCCACCGCGAGTTCCTTGAGCTTGGCGTCGGCTCGCTCGTGCACGAAGCCGCGCTCGCCGTCCCAGGAGGCATCGCCGTTCACATGCGACAGCACCGGGATGAAGTTCAGATCGGGATGTTTCTCGACCAGCGCGGCGATGCGGTCCAGGTAGAACAGATCCTGCTGCGTGCGCGCGCCATAGAAGAAATAGACCGGGCGCTGCTCGCCGCTGTTGAGGTGGTCGTTGAGGATCGACCAGACGGGCGACATGCCGGAACCTGCGCCGACCAGGATCATGGGTCCGTGCCGGTTTTCCCGTCGGAAGCAGGCTCCGTAAGGTCCGACGAGCTTGACGTCGGCTCCGACCTTGATTCCTCCTGAATCGAGCTCTCCTGAGAATTTTCCTTCGGGGTATTTCTTGATGATGAAGGAGAGCCTTTGGGCTTCGTCCGGCGTATTTGCCATGGAGAACGAGCGCGTAATCGTCTCCCCTTTTTCCGTGGTGACCGTGATGTCGACATATTGTCCGGCCCAGAATTTGATCGGGGTGCTGAGGTCGATTTGGATCCCTCGGATGTCGTGCGTGAGGTGTTCGATCGCGGCGATGCGACCCTGGAAGGTCTTCACCGCAATGGCCTTAGCGAGCAGTTCCTCGTCGTAGTTGAGGAGTTCGACTTGCATGTCGGAATAGGCGATCGCCCGGCACAGAAGGATGTGGCCGCTGTCCTTTTCCATGTCGTTGAGCGCAAAGGTCGAATATTTCAGCATGTCGACCTCACCCTCGTTGAGGATGCATTTGCAGGCCGAGCACTGCCCTTCCTTGCAGCCGTGCGGCAACGCGATGCCCTGGCGGAATGCCGCGTTCAGGACCGTCTCTCCGGTCTCGACCTCGAATTCTACGCCGACCGGCTCCAGACGCACTGTGTGAGCGCCGCTCATATGCCTTTTCCTCCCAAAGCTTCGCCGTTCCTTCCGCGCGAGACGAAAGGGCTTAAGTTTGTTGTCGCGGAGGCCGGAAACCGGCCTCCGCGGGATCGAGGGTCTTAGTGGCAGGGGTTGATGGTGAAGCCTGCCCGATACTCCGCCAGATGCTTCTCGCGCTCGGCCGGCGACATCGCGCGCAGCGCGTTGAGCGGCGAGCCCAGCGTGTTGCCGCGCACGTCGTCCAGCGTCCACATTTCCTTGTCGTCGAAGCGCATATGCGGCTGCGGGATAAGCGTCTTGCCGTCACTGCGGACGAAGTTCAGGTCCTTGATGGCGTCGGCCAGGTCCCAACCGTCGTACAGGGTCTCCCACTCGCGCTTGCCGCTGAAGCGGCCCATCGCGGGCGTCGGCCGGCCCTGGTATTCGTCAGCGAAGGCCTCGACTGCGGTCCAGCGGTCGAGCTCGTGGGCGAATGTGTAGAGCTTCCCGTCGATCTCGTCGGTGACCATGTCCTCGCGGATGAGGCAAGGCACCAAGCACGACCAGCAGCGATGCGGATAGACGTAGCCGACGTCACTGTTGAACAGCAGCACCTTCTCGCCCTTGTGGCTGAGCTTGGCATACCATTTCCAGAAGTCGCCGAACTCGGCATACCAGCCCGGATACTTGTGCTCGAACCACTCGAAGTCCTTTTCGTTCTGGGCCTCGATACGCCAGAAGTTCACCGGCCAGCCAACGGCGAAGAACTGGCCCACCTTATGGACGTAGTTCTTCTTGGTGAGGCGTTCCCAGGCCAACTGGACGTCGTCGTGATGGACCTTGATGCCGTATTTCTCGAGCGGCAGCATGTACGTGCGGTAGTAGTCTTCATAGATCCAGCGGTGCCACATTTCCGCGTAAGACTCCTTGTTCTTGTCGCGGTTGGTGGTGCCGTATTCGATGAAGGTGCCGATAGCCGCATCGACGATGGCATGGTTCTGCCAGAAGGCATAACGCAGGTCGCGCTCGAGCAGCAGATGGTTTTCCGGCTCCTTCAGCGCGGCCATCAGCAGCGAGTGACCGTTGCCGATGTGGCGGCTCTCGTCCGACTGCACCGACAAGAAGACGGTCGGCAGCGCATAGTCGCCGTTGCGGGCGGCTTCCGAGGGCATGGCGACGAACAGCGTATTGGTGAAGGCGGTCTCAGCCACGACGGTCAGGTACATGCAGGCAGCGGTCATGGTGTCGCCGGTGATGAACCCTTCGGCGAACTGCCGGCCGATGGTGGTTGCGTAGCACTTGCCGAAGGCTTCTTCGGTGATGTCGAAGCCAGCCGGATCGATGTAGTTTTCCATGTACCACTTCTTCAGATTCATCTGAATCGTGGAGTGACGGAACTCGTCGACCATCTGCATGGTGAAGCCGGTGCGCAAATCCTCGCCGGGAGCAAGGCGGGCCACCATCGCCATCGAGCGCGCCGCCGAGATTTCCGGGAACGGGATGATCGCCAGGAACAGCTTCATCCACTCCACCCAGCGCGGCTCGACATTGCGGAACATGTCGCCGCGCAGCGCCGCATCGAGAGCGCCGTAAACGCGGTTGTCCTTCTCTTCCTGCATCGGGAAATAGGAGCGCAGCACCTGCTTCATCGGGTCGCGCGGCGCCTTGGTGATCTTGTAGTCCGTCGGGAAGGTCATCGCTTCCTGGACGTAGGTCGGGTTCCAACCGAGGTCGGAAATCTTCTTGGTCGCCTCGCCCACGGAGATGCCGCGTTGCGAGGTGATCTTATTGAGCGTCAAAGACGTCATAGCCATAAGCCTCCACCAGATTAGGGTCCCGGACCCCATGGCCCGGGCATGAGCGGCACACACCATCGCCGCCAGTTGCAGATCGAACGGCAGGCGGACAGGGCACAGTCGGGCGCCCGGCCAACCGTTCAAGTGGATCACGGCAAAGGTGTGCGACGAGATCTCCGGAATGCCCTGGCGCCAGGCGCCACTGCGACCCGCATGCGCGGTTTCCGGTCTCCTCCTCCGCTCCTTCGTTCTTGTGGCACCGCGCCAGGCGCGATGGGCTTCTTATGCAAATCAGTGAAGCAAGGGCCGTGCCAGTTTTAGTTAACGCCGAAATCCCCGGTCAACCGCCGGCAAATCAACTTGTTCCCGGTCTGAGATGTCGGCGCCGACAGCCTGCAGAAGTACAACTGTAAAGAATCGTTACATTCGCAATTTACATTTGTAATATTTATCACATATTCGCATTTGCGAAATATTACTTAGCTATTGCAGCACAATCATTTATCGACAACCTTCTACGGCGACTCTATCCTTTAATATACGTGCAGACGAAGAGCAGCCAACGGAACGACCATGCCTGGGAAGGAAGATCGCCCCCTGCCGGGGCGCCAAGAGCAAGACGACGTCACAACCGATCTGGTCCGCCTGATGCCGCGCGACCTGGTGTTCACCATGCGCTTCCTTGGCGAGAGCCAGCATCTGCTGCAACGACATTTCCAGAGCTTCATGGAAGCCGAGATGGCGGCGGCCGGCATGACTCAGGAGACGCACCCGATGATCCATGCCTTCATCGAGCGGCACGCGCTGCTGTTGCGCGATTTCGTCTTCTCGGGCGTCGCGCTCACCCGCCAGTTCCGGATCGAGGAAATCGAGCGCCTGATCGGCGACAGCACCTCGCTGCTGCGCGTCGACATTTGGGATCAGCTCAAGGGCCATATCGCGATGGCCGAACGGCAATTCCGGAGCCAGGTTCCCGGTCTGCCCCAGCTCTTGTCGGGCTGGGCGGCACCGGTGCCGGAGACCCCGCCGGACGATCGTTGAGGATGTCGTCAATGCCGCGAAGCAAAGTCTCCCCACGCCCCCAGGATCGCGGACGGGTCCTCGCGCAGCGCCTTGTGCGCGTCGGCCATGAGCGCGACCAGCACCTCTTTCGGCAGGCCGTTCAGGGCCGCTTGGGCCGCGCGAACCGCCGCCGCTTCCGGGTCCCGCGCGGCTTCGGCGATCGCCCGGCAGCATGGATGCTGTTGGCCCAGCCGCTTTTCGGCGGCCGCGTGCAGCGCCTGGAAGAAAGTCCTGCCGGTGGTCTCGAACATCTCAGATTTCCCCCAGAGCCCAGCCTGCAGCCAGGAGAACCGCGATGACGGACGCCTCATCTATGCGCGTGGAATTGCTGGAGAGGCGCCTGTCGCTCGTGGGGGCCTTGTCGGGGCTGAACGCGGAGGCCTTGAAATGGACCCAGCTCCTGGGCGCGATCGAAATGGACATCCAGCGCATGGAGCTCGAGCTCGGCCGAAGCGGTGCCCCTGAGCAACTGGTGCGGGACTTGCATGGCGCGGAAACGAGCATCGCCTCCATCCGCACCGCGCTGTCGGACTGCGAGGAGCGCATCGCCGCCGCCGAGCGGCAGGTGGACGAGGTCGACCGCCTGCTGGCTACGGCCTGACATGAATGAAGGGAGCTTGAAGCGTGAACCAGCAGAATATACGCAACCTGACATTGTTCGACCTGCTCGCCAGAAGCTGGGCGCTGCCGTCGTCCGTCGAGGCCCTGCACTTCAGCACTGACAGTTCCGCGGCGGCCTTCGCCTGCGCGAACGGCACGATTGCCCTTGCCTCGCTCTCCGATCCCGAGCCGCCGGAGTCGCGCGTCAGGGTAAGCGCCGATCTCGGCCAGACGACCATCCGGCCCCGTGAGAAGCCCACGGCGCCGGTCATCGTCACCGAACGCCTTTGCGACGGCGCGCCTTTGATGGCCGTGTCCGGAAAATCGGAATTTCTCGCCGGCGCGTCGGACGGCAGAATCGTGCGCGTGACCGTGACCGGAGAGATCAGCAATACGCAAATCCGGCTGGACGGCGCGATCATGGCCCTCGATCACGCTCGCGGGCAAGGGTTGACGGCCGTCAGCGACGGGGCGGAAGTCCTTCTTGCAAACGCTCCGGGCGGCATCGTCCGCTCGTTGGCGCGGCACGGCGGCGACGTCGCGGCGCTCGGCTTTTCTCCCTCCGGACGGCAGCTTGCCGTATGCCACGGCAACGAGATTTCGATCTGGACGCTCGTGGGGGAACCCGCCCTGGCGCGAACGATCAGTTTCCCTCAGCCGCCGGCGGCGGTGCGGTGGAGCGCCGACAGCGAATGGATCGCCTGCCCGCTGGCATCCGGCGGATTCGGCGTCGCCCGTCTCGCCGACGGGAAGGCGGGCGCCGTCAGCGATTTTCCTGCCAAGGTGCGCACCGTGTCCTGGAGCGAACGCGCCGATGCGCTGGTTGCCTCCGGCGCCTTCCGCATCGCCGCCTGGTCGATGAAGCTGCCGCCGCTCGAGGGCGAGACCAGGGGCGCGATCGTCACCGGACGTCCCGGCCTGGTGGTGGTCGAGGCGGTGGCGGGCCACCCGACCCGGCCGATCGCGGCCGCCGGTTTCGCCAATGGTCAGATCGTCGTCGCCCAGATCGGCGAGCGCGACGAACTGCTGGTCAGGCCCTCCGGCGGAGCTGTCACGGCCCTGGCCTGGTCCGCCGACGGCCGCCACCTGGCGGCGGGCACCGCTGACGGAGGCGCCAGCCTCATCACTTTCCCCGCCCAGATGTTCAAATGACAGCCGACAACGATCAGGAGGAAACGATGCAGACACAGTTGACCCCGGAAGAACTGAGCAAGGACGCTTTCTTCCAGCAGCTTGCCAGGCTGTCGGAAGAGATGGTGGCCAAGCACGGCAAGGACTTTTCGATGGGCGCGCTGGTGCTCGCGGCCCGCTGGATCGCGGAAAACCGCATCGGCGGCGAAGCGCGCGCGGGAACGCCATCGTGACAGCGCCCTGCCGCGGCGGCGGCGCCGTGGCGACCACAGCCGGAAAGGCATCACGCCGGCGGATGCCGGCGGATTGCCATCTCGGCGCGCTCGCCCTGATAGATGAGGCAGATCGTGCGCAGGAGCGACGCGAAGTTCGCGACCTCGCCGTGCAGGTCCATGGCCTCGTCGTAAAGCGAGGCGACGAGACGCGATACCGATATGCCTTCGCCGACCGCGATGGCATCCAGTATCTCCCAGAACGCCGTTTCCAGCCTGATGCTGGTCGATTGTCCCGAGATGCGCAGGGACCGGCTGGTCTGCCTGAAGCGACGCGGATCGTGCCTGGCCAGGAGCTTGCACATGTCTCCTCCCGGTATGCTTCGGGGAGCGGCGCCGATCCGGGCGCGACCTGCCCAGGCCTTGTTTGCGCGGCTCCAGCTTTCATTGATGCCAACGGACGGCATGACAGCCTCCTGATGCGCGGAAGCGACGCGAGGCAACCATGCGCTGCCCCGCGACAGGGTTCGGCGTTTTGGACCCGGCCGCGCGTCGATCGCGCGACCGGGCCCGGGATTGCATTCCCCCCGTCAGGGAATGAGCACCGCGCGGCCGTGGATCTTGCCGTGGTGGAGATCATGCAGCGCCCTGTTGGCGTCGGTGAGCCGGTATTCGACCGTCGTCAGGTCGACCAGGCCGCGATCGGCCAGCGCCATGAGCTCGACGAGTTCAGCCCAGGTGCCGACCAGATTGCCGATGATGTTCTTCTCGGTGATGACCATGTCGACGGTCGGAACCTTGATGTCCTCGCCATAGCCGACGACATAGTAGCTGCCCATCGGCCGGGTCATTGCCAGGCCCCTGGCGGTGGTGCCTTTCTCGCCGACGAAATCGATGACGGCCTCGGCGCCCTGGCCATCCGTCAGCGCCAGAACGGCCTCGACCTCGTTGCCGTCCGCCTTGACCAGCTTGTCGGCGCCGATGCGTCCGGCGAGTGTCAGCGAGTCGTCCGATTTGTCGACAACGATCACGTCCGCCGCGCACATCGCCTTGAGGCACTGGATGCCGATGTGCCCCAGGCCGCCCGCGCCGATCACCACGCAGCTTTCGCCCGGCAGCAGGTGGCGGCTCGCCTTCTTGGCGGCACGATAGGCCGTCAGGCCCGCATCCGCGTAGGGCGCGACGTCCTTCGGCGCCAGCGTCTTCGGCAGCGCCACGATGTTGCGCTCGGACGTGCAAAGATATTCGGCGTAGCCGCCATTGCAGTCGAGCCCCGGAAACTTTCCAGGACCATGCATGTCGAAGCCGCGGCGGCACGCAAGGCAGGTGCCGCCGGAGATCTTCGGATGGACGATGACCGGGTCCCCGACCTTGATGCCTTCGACTTCCTTGCCGATCGCCTCGACCCAGCCGGCATTCTCGTGGCCCATGATCAGCGGCAGCAGGGCGTCCCCGGTCGGATCCATGTGCGGGCGCCATACACCCTCGATGATGTGCAGGTCCGTGCGGCAAACGCCGGCGCCGCCGATGCGCACGATCACGTCAGTGGACCTGGTGATCTTCGGGTCCGGGACCTCCTGCTGGGAGACCCATTCGCTCCCGGTCAGGCTGTCGTCGTATCTGGTGAGAACCTGGGCTTTCATTGTTGTCTCCTCCGCGGGCCCGGGCATTGCGCCGGCCTTCGACCAAGAGATCAGCAACCCGCATGCCAGATCACAAATTCAAATAGAATCAATGGCTTGATATTCCGGACCGGGGGCGCGTCCGTCCATCGGCTGAACAGTTCCCGGCGCAAGCTGTTCAGTTTCCAGCCAAGCTCAAGTCGATGTCGCGGCGCGTCACGCAGGCGCGCCGCGCTGCGGAGGAACCATGTTGCACCTGTCCGGAATTGACCGCGCGCGCCAGGCGCTGGAACGCGGAGACCGGCTGCCGGGCGGTACGCTGCCGGCGGTGATCGCCGAGAGCTGGCAGCGCTGCCGCGATCTCGGGCTCGATCCCCGCTCGGTCCCGAACGGCGAGGTGATCGCCTTTGCCGAGGTGACCCGCAAGCGCGAGCAGGTCGCGGCATTGCGCCGCCTGGCGCTGGCGGAGATGAAGCTGCTGCATTCCCAGATCGCCGGGTCGAATTTTATCATCGCGCTCGGCGATGCCGAAGGCATGGTGCTGGACACGATCAGCGATCAGCACTTCGCCGACAGCACCGCCGGCCGATCCGTCATCCCCGGCAGCATATGGAGCGAGGCGTGGTATGGGACCAATGCGCTTGGGCTGGCCGCGGCCGGCAAGGAGGCCGTCGCCGTCTACGGGCGCGAGCACTATTTCGCCTGCCACGGCCATTTGAGCTGCATGGCCGCTCCCATCCTCGATTCGAACGGCCGGATCCTCGGCCTCCTCGACGCATCCTGCTCCAACGAGGCACGCCAGCAGCATACCCACGCGCTGGTGCGCATGGCGGCCGCGCAGATCGAAAACGGCCTGATCTTCCAGGAACGCACGGAGTGCTTCATCCTCGCCTTTCACCCACGCGCCGAATATCTGGACACGCTTTCGGCCGGGCTGGTCGCCGTCTCGCGCGACGGCGAGGTGATCTCGCTCAACAGACCCGGCACCTCCCTGCTCGCGGGCCTCCCGGTGGCCGCGGGCAGCCATTTCGACCAGTTGTTCGAGGCAAGCTTCGGCGCCACGATCAGCGGCCTGCTCAATGGCGGCATCACCACTATCCGCGACCGGGCGGGCAGCGGCGTCTTCATGGTGTGCCGCCAGATAGCCCCGGGCGGGCGTGTAGCACCGGCGCGGCGGTCCGGCGGCGCGCCCGCGGCTTATGATGACCGCGCGCCCGATTTCGTGTGCGAGGATCGCAGCCTGAAGCGCGCCGTGGCCGAGATCGGCCGGGCCGCCGCGCTGCGCATGCCGATCCACATCACGGGCGAGACGGGAACAGGCAAGGAATTGATGGCGCGTCATGTCCACACCGTCAGTGGCAGGAAAGGCGAATTCGTCGCCGTGAACTGCGGCGCGGTGCCGGAGCAGCTCTTCATAGCCGAGATCTTCGGACATGAGCGCGGCGCCTATACCAATGCCCGGAGCGAGGGATCGCCCGGCCTTGCGCGCCTCGCCGACCGAGGCACGTTGTTCCTCGACGAGGTCGCCGACATCCCCCTGCCCGCCCAGACCGCGCTGCTGCGCTTCCTCGATTCCATGGAAGTCCGCGCGATCGGCGGCCAGCACACGCACAGGGTGGATGTGCAGATCGTCTCCGCCACGAACCGCGATCTTGCGGAAATGGTCGCCGCGCGAAGCTTCCGCGCCGATCTGCTCTATCGCCTCAACGCCTTCACGCTGCATCTGCCGCCCCTGGAGGCGCGTTCCGATTTCGCCTCGATCGTGCGGCACCTGATGCGCAAGCTCGCGCCGGACGCGGCGATCACCGACGCCGCCATCACGGCGCTTTCGCTGCGGAAGTGGCCCGGCAACATCCGCGAGCTGCAGGCGGCACTGCAGCGCGCGCTTGTCCGCGGCGTGGATTTCGTCGACGAAGGATCCTTCGATGATTGCTCGTACCCGGAACAAACGGACAGCTGCGCGGCCTGCCGCGGACACCCGCTCGACGAGAGCAGGTGCCGCGAAATTCGCCGGACCTATCGCGATGCGTCCGAAAATATTTCGGAAACGGCGCGCCGACTCGGCCTTTCGCGAACCACCGTCTACAAGCATCTCGACCTGTGATCGGCGCCTCCGGCGCGGGTTCGGCAGGCTAAGCGCTATGAGGCGACCGGGCCGATGCCGACGACGGCAAGGCCAACAGGGCGCTTGCTTGCGCCCCTTGCGCGGTCAGGCGCCGCTCCACATCGCATCCGGCACCACCACCAGCTTGCCGACGAAGTCCTTGCCCATGAAGTCGGTCTGGGCGCGGTGGAAGTCCGACAGTTTATAGACGCCGCCGACCAGCGGCTTGATCTTCCCTTCCTCGATGTAGCGCACGATGCGGCGGAAGTCCGCGCGCGTGCCCTGGCTCGAGCCGTGGAGCTGGAGCTGCTTCAGATACATGGTGCGAAGATCGAGCTGCACGACCGGGCCGGCAATGGCGCCCGCCGTGGTGTAGCAGCCTTCGGGCCGCAGGATGCGCAAGAGGTCGTTGAAGATGGCGCCACCGACCAGGTCGGCGACCACATCGATGGGCTCGCCGCCCGTCGCTTCGTTGACAGCGGTGAGCAGGTCGGCCACGCCGCGCGTGATCACGTTCTCGGCGCCGATGTCGAGCACGGCCTGTTCCTTGCCCTTGCCGACGACGGCATAGGGGATGGCGCCGCGCGCCCTTGCCAGCTGCACGATGCCCGAGCCGACGCCGCCGGACGCGCCGGTGACCAGAACCCGCTCGCCAGCCTTCAAGCCCGCGCGCTCCAGCATCTGCTCGCCGGTAAGATAGGCACAGCAAAAGGTGGCGAGCTCGACATCGCTGAGATCAGTGTCGACGACATGCGCGTTTTCGGCAGGCAGCGCCTGATACTCGGCATAACCGCCGTCGCGGCCGTGGCCCATATAGTCGATGTCGGCCAGCGAATCGTCGTCGCGGTTATAGATCGAGAAGTCGACCATGACGCGTTCGCCGATGCGGTCGGCGAAAACCCCTTCGCCGACGGCAACAATGGTGCCCACCGTGTCGGTGCCCTGGATGCGCGGAAAGGTCAGCGTGTTGCCTTGACGGCGCCAGGTCGACACAGCCGCCGCATCCTCTTCCGTGCCATAGGCGCCCTGGCGCACCCAGACATCGGTGTTGTTCATGCCGCAGGCGCTGACCTTGACCAGCACCTCGCCGGCGGCCGGCGCGGGCACCTTCACGTCGGTGCGGTAGACGAGCTTCTCCAGGCCGCCATGGCCCGTAAGCTGCACGGCGGCCATCGTTGCTGGAACGGTTCTGGTCATGGCATTCATATCGCTTCTGTCACTTGTTTCCACGCAATTCCGGACGGAAAACCGTTTCACACTTGTCCTGGAATTGCTTTAGAGGCTTGCAAACACGCCGTTCACGGCATCAGCGGTCTTGGCCACCACGATGTCGGCCTCCTCGCGCGTCAGGCAGAGCGGCGGCGCGAAGCCAAGGATGTCGCCTTGCGGCATGGCGCGGCCGATGACGCCGCTTGCCGCTAGCGCGGTGGCGATCTGCGGCCCGACCTTCAGCGCCGGATCGAAGAAGGCACGATCGTCGCGATCCTTTACGAACTCCACCGCGGCCAGCATGCCGTCGCCGCGCACCTCGCCGACGTTCCTGTGGTCGCCGACAGCCTTGGCGAGCTCGGCGCGGAAATAGGCGCCGGTCTCACCCGCATTCCGCACCAGATCCATCTCGTCGATCAGCTCGAGATTGGCGACACCCGCGGCAACGCAGATCGGATGAGCCGAATAGGTCCAGCCATGGCCAAGCGAACCGAGCTTGTCGGAACCCTTGACCAGCACCTGCCAGACCTTGTCGGAGACGATGACGCCGGAGAGCGGCGCATAGGCCGAGGTCAGGCCCTTGGCGATGGTGATCAGGTCCGGCTTGATGCCGTAATGGTCGGAGCCGAACATGGTGCCGAGACGGCCGAAGCCGGTCACCACCTCGTCGGCGACGAGCAGCACATCGTACTTGGTCAGCACGCTCTGGATTTTTTCCCAATAGCCGGCCGGCGGCGGCACGATGCCGCCGGTGCCGAGGATCGGCTCGCCGATGAAGGCCGCGACCGTGTCCGGGCCTTCGGCAAGGATCATCTCCTCCAGCTTGTCGGCGCAATGTTGCGAGAACTGCTCCTCGCTCATCGAGCGGTCGGCGCGGCGGAAATAATAAGGCGCCTCGGTGTGCAGGATCGGCGCGCGCGGCAGGTCGAAGGCGTTGTGGAACAGGTCGAGCCCGGTCAGCGATCCGGTCATGACGCCCGAGCCATGATAGCCGCGCCAGCGCGAGATTATCTTCTTCTTCTCGGGCCGGCCGAGAACATTGTTGTAGTACCAGATCAGCTTGATGTTGGTCTCGTTGGCGTCGGAACCGGAGAGGCCGAAATAGACCCGCGACATGCCCTTAGGCGCGCGGTCGATAATCATCTTGGAAAGCCGGATCGAGGCCTCGGTGCCATGCCCGACATAGGCATGGTAGTAAGCGAGGTTCTTCGCTTGGCTTGCGATGGCATCGGCGATCTTCTGGCGGCCATAGCCGACATTGACGCAATAGAGACCGGCAAAGGCATCGATGCTCTTCTTGCCGGTGTTGTCCCAGACGGTGACGCCTTCGCCGCCGGCCATGATGCGCGTCGGGCTCTCACCGCGCGCATGCGTGCCCATATGCGTCGAGGGATGGAAGAAGTGGTCGCGGTCCCAGGCCGAAAGTTCGTTGGATTGTTCGAGCATTTTTTTCTCCTTGCAGGGAATTCTTCCGGCGTGCGCTAGGCTACGTCGAGACAAAGGTATTTCAGATCGGTGAAGGCTTCGAGGCCGTGGCGCGAGCCTTCGCGGCCGATGCCGGACTGCTTGACGCCGCCGAACGGGATCGGTGCGCCGGTGATCTTCACCCGGTTGATCGCGACCATGCCGTACTCCAGGGCCCGGCCCATGCGCGCCTGGCGAGCGCCGTTCTCGGTGACGACATAGGCGACGAGGCCATATTCGGTGGCGTTGGCGCGGTCGACGACTTCAGCTTCATCATCGAACGGCGTCACGGCAGCGACCGGACCAAACGTTTCCTCATGCATGATCAGCGCCTCGTCCGGCACATCGATGAGCAACGTCGGCTGGTAGAACAGCGGGCCGGCCGCATGGCGCTTGCCGCCGGTCAGGCAGCGCGCGCCGAGCGCGACGGCGTCGGCGACCTGCTCCTCCACCTTCTTGACCGCTCGCTCATGCATCAGCGGCCCGATCTCCGCGTCCGCGGATAACCCGTTGCCGGTGCGCAGCTGCTCGATGCGACGGGCGAAGTCGGCGCAGAAGCGATCATAGATCGGCCGCTGCACATAGATGCGGTTGGCGGCAAGACAGTCCTGGCCGGAGGTGGCGAATTTGGCATCGAGCGCGATCGCCACCGCCTTGTCGATATCGGCATCGTCGAACACGATCAGCGGCGCGTGGCCGCCGAGCTCCATCACCAGCCGCTTCATCGTCGGCGCGCTCTGCGCGGCAATCAACCGGCCGACTTCAGTCGAGCCGGTGAAGCTCATGGCGCGCACCCGCGCGTCGGCGCACATCGCGCCGACGATGGTGCGCGCGTCGCCGGTGACGACGTTGAAGACGCCGGCCGGCAGTCCGGCGCGCTCGCCGAGCTCAGCCAGCGCCAGTGCCGACAGCGGCGTTTCCGAGGACGGATGCGCCACCACCGTGCAGCCGGCGGCAAGGGCGGCCGCGGCCTTGCGGGTGAGCATGGCGGACGGAAAATTCCACGGCGTGACGACGCCGACAACGCCGAGCGGCTCGCGGCGCACGCTCATCTGAGCATTCGGCAGATGGCTGGTGACGCTTTCGGCATTGAGGCGCTTTGCTTCCTCGGCATACCACTCGACGAAGGACGCGGCGTAGTCGATCTCGCCAAGCGATTCCTTCAGCGGCTTGCCCTGTTCCAGCGTCATCAGCAGCGCCAGGTCGTCCTTGGCCGCGATGATCAGCTCGAACCATTTTCTTAAGGTTTTGGAGTGTTCCTGCGGCAGGGCCGAGCGCCAGGCCGACAGGGCGCGCGCCGCGGCGTTGATTGCCTTCGTCGTCTGGGCGGCATCGAGCGCGGCCACGAAGGCGACGGTGGCCCCGGTCGCCGGATCGGTAACTTCAAAGCTTGCCGCCGCTTCACTCGCTGTCCAGTGGCCGTCGACATAGGCGAGCGCGCGCAACAGCCGGCGATCGGCAAGCCGGTCGAGCGCTTCATGGTGGTTGGTGCGGGCAAAATGCGCGGACATCGGCATCTCCATTCGATGTCGGAGCATGAGCCAGGCCGCGCAAAGAATGAGGCTGTTTCGACCCCTGTCGGTGGAGAGATTCTCTCTATAGGCGCATGGACGTAGACGATCTCTCTAGCTGACCGGCCAGCAGGCGGCGGCGAACCTTGAAAATTGGCCGAGCAGAATTCTGCGCCGTAGCGGCGCCTCAAGGTCGCGGCATGGATCCCGCGTCGCTTCGCTCCTTGCTTCGCCCGTGGATGACGATGGCGTTCATTGCTCCGGCAGCAGACCGGCGACTGGCAGCACGGTCTCGTCCTTGACCGTCTTGGTGACGATGTACGTGAAATAACGGTCGATGCCGATCTCGCGATCGAGCAGGCTGTCGACCAGCCGCTGATAGGCGTCGATGTCGCGGGCCATCACTTTGAGCACGTAGTCGACGCCGCCGCCTACCGACCAGCAGGCGACGATTTCCGGGACATCGCGCACCACCCGCTCGAAACGGTCGAAGTCGGCCTGGCGGTGGTTGGCCAGGGTCACCTCCATCAGCACCGTCGCCACCGGCGCGATGACGCGCATGGCGATCGTGGCGTGGTAGCCGGAGACGATGCCGGCTTTCTCCAGCTTGCGCAGCCGCATCCAGCATGGCGTCGGCGACAGGCCGACCTTCTCGGCCAGCGCCAGCTTGGTGATGCGCCCATCGCGCTGGATGGCGTCGAGAATCCTGAGGTCGATCGGGTCGAGTTTGCCTGCCGCCATGCGGTGTCGCCTTTCGTTGCGGACACCATGACGATGCATTATTTCGATTGTCAATTGCACTGATTTCGATCTCTAATAAGTCATGACATTATGGCAGCCAGATCCTGCTCTCATCCGCCGGCCGGCCTACCTCTCGCTGGCCGACCAGTTCGCGCGCGCCATCCATGACGGGCGGCTGGCCAATGGCGCGCAGTTACCGACCCATCGCCGGCTGGCGGACGATCTCAAACTTTCGGTGCAGACCGTCAGCCGCGCCTACGAGGAATTGATCCGCCGCGGGCTGATTTCCGGCGAGGTCGGCCGTGGCAGCTTCGTGCAGACGCAGCGCCGCGAGCCGGAGCCGCCCTATATTCCGGAACGGCTGGGCGAGGTCATCGACCTCTCGATCCTGAAGCCGGTCTGCGAGCCGATGCATCTGGAGAAATTGAAGCAGGCGCTGGGCTGGCTGGCCGAGAACTTGCCGTCGAGCTCGGCGCTATCGTTCCGGCCGAACATGGTGTTCCCGCGCCACCGCGCGGTCGCGGTCGAATGGCTGAAGCTCTGCGGCCTCGAAGCGTCGCCGCAGAATGTCAGCCTGACCAACGGCGCCACCGCCGGCATGACGGTGGCGCTGATGAGCGTGGCACCGCCCGGCTCGACCGTCGCCACCGAGGCGATCGGCCACCACACGCTGGTGCCGCTTGCGCGTTATCTCGGCTTCAACCTCGAAGGCCTGCCGATCGACGGCAACGGGCTGATCCCCGAAGCGCTCGACGAGGCTTGCCGCCTGTCGGATATCCGCGCCGTCTTCGTCCAGCCGTCGGTGATCAATCCGACTGCGACCTTGATGGATGCCACCCGTCGCGAGCAGATTGCCGCGGTTGCCCGCAAGCACGACATCGCGATCATCGAGAACGACGTGCTTGGACCGCTGGTCGAAGGCCGGCCGGCCGCGGTTGCTGCCTTTGCGCCGGAGCGCACGCTTTACGTCACCTCCTTCACCAAGATCACCGTACCCGGACTGCGCATCGGTTATCTGGCGGTGCCGGATCGCTATGTGGCCGCCGTCGCCAATCGCCATCTCGTCTCAAACTGGATGGCGACGCCGATGGTGGCGGAAATCGCCACCCGCTGGGTGACCGACGGCACCGCAATGGAACTGGTCAACTGGCAGCGCATAGCGTTGAAGCGGCGCCAGGAGATTGCCGCCGAAATGCTGGCGGGCGTCGACTACCGCGTCCACCGCGATGGGCTGCATCTGTGGCTCGAGCTGCCAGGCGACCGCTCGGAGGAAAGTTTTGTCGCACAGGCGCGCCTGCGCGGGGTGGCAATCGCGCCGGGGACCTCGTTTCGTATCGCCGACACGCCCTGGCATCCGGCCGTGCGTATCTCGCTTGGATCGACCACCGAGGGGGAACTGCGCGCCGGCTTGAGCGTTGTCGCCAAGCTGCTGCTCGGCGATCCGGAGCATCTCCTGCTCGCCATCTGATGCCCTAGATTGCCCTGAAATTTGCGCCACGCCGGAAATATTGTCATGATATTATTTTCCTAATTGACATGATTTGACGCGTTCCGCATCGTTAAGGGCAGAAGCTTCTCCAGAACGGGGAAATGGATTGCCCGCGCCCATCATCAAGGTTGATGCGATTTCGAAGAGCTTCGGCGCTTTCAAGGTGCTGGACGGCCTGTCGATGCAAGTCATGCCCGGCGAGAAGCTGGCACTGATCGGTCCCTCCGGCTCCGGCAAGACGACGATCCTGCGTATCCTGATGACGCTGGAGAAGATCGACGGCGGCCACATCCAGGTCGACGGCGAGCAGCTCTACCACATGGAGCGCAACGGCCAGCTGCTGCCGGCCAACGAACGACACCTGGCCAGGATGCGCCAGAAGATCGGCATGGTCTTCCAGCTCTTCAATCTGTTTCCGCACAAATGCGTCATGGACAACGTGACCCTGGCGCCAATGCTGACCAAGGGGGTCGCGCGCGCCGCCGCCGAGAAGCGGGCGATGGAACTGCTCGACATGGTCGGCCTGGCCGACAAGGCCAAGAGCATGCCGGCGCAGCTTTCCGGCGGCCAGAAGCAGCGCGTGGCGATTGCCCGTGCTCTCGCCCTGTCGCCCAAGATCATGCTGTTCGACGAGGTCACCTCGGCGCTCGATCCTGAGCTCGTCGAGGAAGTGCTCAACGTCATGCGCAAGCTCGCCGCCGAGACCGACATGACGATGCTTTTAGTCACTCACGAGATGGGCTTCGCCCACGACTTTGCCGACCGCGTGCTGTTCTTCGACCGCGGCCGGATCGTCGAGGAAGGCAAGCCCGATGAGATTTTCCGCCATCCCAAGCAGGAAAGAACACAGAGCTTCCTGAAGAAGATCATCGCGGCCGGACATCGCGTCTGACCGCAATGCAAGACGACGTAGTCGTCCTCAATGGGCGGCGAAGCCGTCCCGGGCGGCGAACCCGCCCTCGGGCCTGACCGCCCAAACCGAGCGAACCAAAGAAGAGAAACAAGGAGTTGGGAACAATGAAGAAACTTGGCATTCTGGCTGGCGCCGCCGGCCTCGCAGTGAGCGCAATGCTGCTTGCCTCCGGTGCGCGTTCGGCCGACGACGCCAAGCTGGAGCAGCTCAAGGGGCAAGGCTTCGCCCGCGTCGCCATCGCGAACGAGCCGCCCTATACGGCGGTGGCCGCCGACGGCAAGGTCTCGGGCGCGGCGCCGGACGTGGCGCGCGAAATCTTCAAGCGCCTCGGAGTCAACGACATCGTCGCATCCATCTCCGAATATGGCGCCATGATCCCGGGCCTGCAGGCCGGCCGCTTCGACGTCGTCACCGCCGGCCTGTTCATGAAGCCGGAGCGCTGCGCGGCGGTCGCCTACTCCGAGCCGGTGCTGTGCGATGCCGAAGCGATGCTGGTGAAGAAGGGCAATCCGAAGGGCTTCAAGAGCTATGAGGACATCGCCAAGGACACGTCGGCGACCGTCGGCGCGCCGGGCGGCGGCACCGAGGAGAAGCTGGCGCTCAATGCCGGCGTGCCGCGTGATCGCGTCATCGTCGTGCCGGATGGCCAGAGCGGCCTGAAGATGGTGCAAGACGGCCGCATCGACGCCTATTCGCTGCCGGTCCTGTCGATCAACGACCTGATGAAGAAGGCCAATGACCCGAACCTCGAAGTGATCGCGCCGGTGCAGGGCGCGCCGGTCTATTGCGATGTCGCGGCCTTCAAGAAAGGCGACGAGGCGCTGCGCGATGCCTATGACGTCGAGCTCGCCAAGATGAAGAAGTCCGGCGAGTTCGCCAAGATCATCGAGCCCTACGGCTTCTCCGCCAAGGCGGCGATGTCGACGACGCGCGAGAAGCTCTGCGCGGCCAAGTAAGGCGCGGCTTTTCCTTCTCCCCGTTCACGGGGAGAAGGTGGCCCAAAGGGCCGGATGAGGGGCAGCGCCAAGTTTTGCAAAGCTGGCTCCGCCCCTCATCTGCCTGCCCGTCCTCCGCAGCAGCTGCGCTGCAGCTACGGAGGATAAACCGGCAACTTCTCCCCGTTGAACGGGGAGAAGGAACTAAACCGCAAACGTTGGAACCCAATGACCCAGTGGTCCGGCTATCTCGGCCTGATATTGCAGGGAGCGCTTGTCACCATCGAGCTGACGCTGATGGGGTCGGTGCTCGCGCTGATCATGGCCTTCCTTGCCGGCATGGGGCGACTGTCGCGCTTCTTCATCGTACGGTCGCTGGCCACGGTCTACATCGAATTCTTCCGCGGCACGTCGATCTTTGTCCAATTGTTCTGGGCCTATTTCGTGCTGCCCTTCGCCGGCCTGTCGCTGACACCATTGCAGGCTGGCGTGCTGGCGTTGGGCTTGAATGTCGGCGCCTACGCGGCGGAAGTCGTGCGCGGCGCCATCCTGTCGGTCGGCCGCGAGCAATACGAAGCCTGCACGGCGCTCAATCTCGGCCGTTGGCAAGGCATGCGCCACGTCATCCTACCGCAGGCGCTGCTCGTCATGCTGCCGACCTTCGGCAACAACGCCATCGAGCTGCTCAAGGCGACGTCGGTCGTTTCGCTGATCTCGCTCGCCGACCTCACCTTCCAGGCGCAGGTGGTGCGCTCGCAGACGGGCAGCACGCTGATGCCCTTCGTCTCCGTGCTGGTGATCTATTTCGCGCTCGCGTTGACCATTTCGTGGGGCGTGCGCACGCTGGAGCGCCGCATGGCGCGCGGCCTCGACGGAGTGCGTGTCTGATGGGTTGGGCCAAGTAATGGATTGGGATTGGAACTTCGTCCGGGAGATCATGCCGACCCTGCTCCAGGGCGTGAAGATCACCATCCTGGCGACAATGCTCGGCTCGGTGATGGCGGCGATCGTGGGACTGGCCATCGCATTGGCGCGGCGCTCGGAGAATCGGCTCGTGTCGCGCAGCGTCGGCTGGTTCGCCGAATTCATTCGCGGCACGCCGCTTCTGGTGCAGCTCTATTTCATCTTCTACGTACTACCCGACATCGGCATCCTGTTGCCGCCGCTAGTGGCGGGCGTCATCGGGCTTGGCATGCACTACGGCACCTACACGGCCGAGGTCTACCGCGCCGGCATCGATAACGTGCCGCGCGGCCAGTGGGAGGCGGCCAAGGCGTGCAATCTGAGCGGCCACCATACCTGGACGCACATCATCCTGCCGCAGGCGATACCGCCGATGATCCCGGCTTTGGCCAACTACTTCATCGCCATGTTCAAGGAGACGCCGCTGCTCTCGGCGATCACCGTGCTGGAGCTGATGAACCAGGCCAAGAGCGTCGCCAACACCTACTACCGCTACATCGAGCCGATGACGCTGGTTGGCGCCTTCTTCCTCGTCATCAGCCTCTGCTCCGTCGTGCTGTTGCGCTGGCTGGAGCACCGTTACGGCAGGATCGAAAGATGAAAGTCATGAAAGCATTGCCCGAGATCCGCCTCGAAACGGCGCGCTTGACACTTGACGCGCGTCCGCTGGAAAAACGCGTTGGGCTGATCGCTCTGGCGACCGACCATACCAGCGAGATAGACTTCCGCCGCATGGTGGCGAGCGAGCGGATCGGCGTCTATGTCGCGCGCATCCCCTACGCCAATCCGACGACGCCGGAAAACCTGCGCAAGATGCAGCCGTCGCTTTCGGCGGGCGCGGCGCTGATCCTGCCAGACGAGCCGCTCGACGCCGTCTGCTATTCCTGCACGTCTGCTTCGGTGGTGATCGGCGACGCCGAGATCGAAGCTGCGATCCAGGCGGCCAAGCCCGGCGTGCCAGTGGTCACCCCGCCAATGGCCGGTATGCGCGGCCTGAATGCCTTCGGCGTCAAGCGCATCAGCATTCTCACCCCCTATACCGTCGAGACCAGCCGCCCGATGGCCGCCTATTTCGCGGCGCATGGCTTCGACATCCGGAGCTTCACCTGCCTCGGCTTCGAGGACGACCGCGAGATGGCGCGCATCACGCCGGCGTCCCTTGTCGAGATGGCGCGCAAGGTCACGCATCCACAGGCCGATGCGCTGTTCGTCTCGTGCACGGCACTGCGCGCCGCGCTCGCGGTTCCCGGCATGGAAGAGGCGATCGGGCGCCCGGTCGTCACCAGCAACCAGGCCAGCGCCTGGAATTGCCTGCGGCTCTGCGGCGACGACACATCGCGGCCAGAGTTCGGCCGGCTGATGACGAAGCCGCTGGCTGCGTGATCGAAATGCCCGCGAACGAAATACCAGTCACGCTTCAGCATATCCGGGCCGCGCGCGAACGCATTGCCGGCAAGGTCGAGCGGACACCCGCTGTGGTGTCGCAAAGCCTCTCTGATCGTGCCGGCCATCCCGTCCACCTCAAGCTGGAACATCACCAGGCCACCGGCGCGTTCAAGCTGCGCGGCGCTTCCAACGCCGTCGCGACGTTGAGCCCGCAGGAGAAAGCGCGCGGCGTCGTCGCCGCCTCGACCGGCAATCACGGCCGTGCGCTGGCACATGCGGCCAAGCTCGAAGGTATACGCGCGGTGATCTGCATGTCGAAGCTGGTGCCGCAAAACAAGCTCGACGCCATCCGCCGCCTCGGCGCGGATGTCCGCATTGTCGGCAACAGCCAGGACGACGCCCAGCAGGAAGTCGACAGGCTGGTGGCGGAAGAAGGGCTGGTCATGCTGCCGCCCTTCGACCACCCCGACATCATCGCCGGGCAAGGCACGCTCGGACTTGAGATCATGGAGCAGGTTCCGGATGCCTCGGCAGTGCTGGTGCCGCTCTCCGGCGGCGGGCTGGCGTCCGGTGTGGCGGCAGCGGTCAAAGGCGTGAGCCCAAGCACGAAAGTCATCGGCATCTCGATGGCGCGCGGTGCCGCGATGAAAGCCAGCCTCGATGCGGGTCGGCCCGTGCAGGTCGAGGAACTGCCGACGCTGGCGGACTCGCTCGGCGGCGGCATCGGCCTCGACAACCGGCTGACCTTTGCCATGTGCCGGTGCCTGCTCGACGACGTCATCCTGCTTTCCGAGGATGAGATCGCCGCCGGCATCCGCCATGCCTATGAGCGGGAGCGCGAGATCGTCGAAGGCGCCGGCGCCGTCGGCATCGGCGCGCTGCTTGCCGGCAAGGTCAAGGCGAACGGACCGATGGTGGCCATCCTGTCTGGCCGCAACATAGACATGGAGTTGCACCGTCGCATCGTCTGCGGCGATGCCGCACAGACGGAGCGCGTCGCATGAGCCGCATGACCATCCTCACCGAAGCGGAACTGCGCAGGATCGTGACGCTCGATCTGGACGCCGTCGCCTGCATCGAGAACGCTTTTCGCGCTTTGGCCACGCTGCCGGTGGCGATGCCGCCGATTCTGCGGCTCGACATTCCCGAGCATCGCGGCGAGGTCGACGTGAAATCCGCCTATGTGCCCGGCATCGACGGTTTCGCCGTCAAGATAAGCTCCGGCTTCTTCGACAATCCGAAACTCGGCCTGCCGAGCGGCGGCGGCATGATGGTGCTGCTTTCGGCAAAAACCGGCGTGGTCGAAGCGCTGCTGCTCGACAATGGCTATCTGACCGATATCCGCACTGCCGCCGCCGGCGCGGTCGCGGCCAGGCATTTGTCGCGCGAAGACTCCACCGTAGCGGCGATCTTCGGTGCCGGTTTGCAGGCGGGCCTGCAATTGGAAGCCCTGCGCCTGGTCAGGCCGATCGCGGAGGCGCGCATCTGGGCGCGCGATGCCGCCAAGGCCGAGGCAACCGCCGCGCGTCTGCGCGAGAAGCTGGGCATCATGGTGCGAGCCGAGCCGGATGCGGCGAACGCGGCAGCCGGCGCCGACATCATCGTCACCACGACGCCCTCGACCGAGCCGCTGATCAAGCCTGGCTTCGTCTCCGCCGGCCAGCATATCACCGCCATGGGCTCGGATGCCGAGCACAAGAACGAGATCGCGCCGGCGATCCTGCGCATGGCCGACCTCTATGTCGCCGACAGCGCGAAGCAGACGCGGCGCCTCGGCGAACTCCACCACGCCATCGAAGCGGCGGTCTTTGCCGCCGACGCGGAGGTCACCGAACTCGGCCAGATCATTGCCGGCGACAGGCACGGCCGGCGCACGGCAAGCGACATCACCATCGCCGACCTCACCGGCACCGGCGTGCAGGACACCGCGATCGCCACTTTAGCCCGCGACCGTGCCCGAGCAGCCGATGCCGGAACCGTCTTTGAAAGCTGATGCTGGCCAGAGCGTGATTGGAAAAAGTGGGAACCGGTTTTCCGAAAGGATCACGCTCAAACAAGAAACAGACGACGAGCCGGATTCAACGACGCTGAAACAGGCTCTTGGCCCAACAAACGAGGACAACAAAATGCAGCCAAACCTGAAATTCTCGCGAAGCGAATTTGCCGATCGCCTCGCCAAGACGCGCAAAGCCATGGAGGTCAAGGGCGTCGATCTTCTGATCGTCAGCGATCCTTCCAACATGGCCTGGCTGACGGGCTATGACGGCTGGTCCTTCTATGTGCATCAGGCGGTCATCGTGCCGCCTTCGGGCGAGCCGGTCTGGTATGGCCGCGGGCAAGACGCCAACGGGGCCAAGCGCACGGCCTATCTCGCGCATGACAACATCGTCGGCTACGCCGACAACTACGTACAGTCGACCGAACGGCACCCGATGGACTACCTTGCCGGCGTGCTTGCCGAGCGCGGCTGGGACAAGCTCACCATCGGCGTCGAGATGGACAATTACTGGTTCTCGGCCGCTGCTTTCGCCGCGCTGCAGAAGCACCTGCCCAACGCCCGTTTCACCGACGCCACCGCGCTGGTGAACTGGCAGCGCGCGGTGAAGAGCCCAACCGAAATCGAATATATGCGCAACGCCGCCCGCATCGTCGAGGCGATGCACCAGCGCATCGTCGACAAGATCGAGGTCGGTATGCGCAAATGCGATCTGGTCGCCGAGATCTACGATGCAGGCACGCGCGGCGTCGCCGGTATAGGCGGCGATTATCCAGCGATCGTGCCGCTGCTGCCGTCGGGAGCGGATGCCTCGGCGCCGCATCTCACCTGGGACGACAAGCCGATGAAGGTGAACGAAGGCACGTTCTTCGAGATCGCCGGCTGCTACAACCGCTATCATTGCCCGCTGTCGCGCACCGTCTTCCTCGGCAAACCGACGCAGGCCTTCCTCGACGCCGAGAAGGCGACGCTGGAAGGCATGGAGGCAGGCCTTGCTGCCGCAAAGCCAGGCAACACATGCGAGGACATCGCCAACGCCTTCTTCGCCGTCCTGAAGAAATACGGTATCGTCAAGGACAACCGCACCGGCTACCCGATCGGCATTTCCTATCCGCCGGACTGGGGCGAGCGCACGATGAGCCTGCGCCCCGGCGACCGCACCGAGCTCAAGCCCGGCATGACCTTCCATTTCATGACCGGACTGTGGCTGGAGACGATGGGGCTGGAGATCACCGAGTCCATCCTGATCACCGACACCGGCGTCGAGTGCCTCGCCAATGTGCCGCGCAAGCTGTTCGTGAAGGACTGAGGCCGATGTCAGCTTTGCGTCCGTCGCCGATCGCGCCGACCGTCGACTTCGAGCGCGACGGCGTCCAGCACGGCTTCCTGCGCCTGCCTTACAGCCGCGACGATTCCGCCTGGGGCTCGGTGATGATCCCGGTCTGCGTCGTGCGCAACGGCAAGGGGTCGACGGCGCTGCTCACCGGCGGCAATCACGGCGACGAGTATGAAGGACCATTGGCGCTCTACGAGCTCGCCCGCACGCTCGATCCGAAAAACGTCTCCGGCACGGTCATCATCGTGCCGGCGATGAACTATCCAGCCTTCCGCGCCGGCACGCGCACCTCGCCGATCGACATGGGCAACATGAACCGCTCCTTCCCCGGCCGACCGGACGGCACGGTGACACAGAAGATCGCCGACTATTTCCAGCGCGAATTGCTGCCGCGAGCGGATATCGTCTTCGACTTCCATTCCGGCGGCAAGACGCTGGACTTCGTGCCCTTCTGCGCGGCGCATACGCTGCCCGACAAGGCGCGGGAGAAAAAAGCCTTCGACGCGGTCGAGGCATTCTCGGCGCCGTTCTCGATGCGCATGACCGAGATCGACGCGGTCGGCATGTATGACACCGCGGCCGAGGAGATGGGCAAAGTGTTTGTCACCACCGAGCTCGGCGGCGGCGGAACTTCGCGCGCCGAAACGGTGCGGATTGCGCGGCGCGGCATCCTCAACGTGCTTCGTCATGCCGGCATGGTCGATGGTGCGGTCGAGAAGAGCAGAACCCAGTGGCTGGACATGCCGTCGGGCGACTGCTTCGCCTTCGCCGAGGATGACGGCATGATCGAGACCATGGTCGATCTCGGCGAGCCTGTGGAAGACGGCCAGGTGGTGGCGCGCATCCATCCGGTCGGGCGTACCGGCCCGGCGCCGCAGGAGATCAAGGCCAGGATGTCGGGGCTGCTCGCCGCGCGTCACTTTCCAGGCCTGGTCAAGGCGGGGGATTGCGTCTCGGTGCTGGCCGTGGCCGTCCGGTAGTCAAACCCGGCGCACCTGCCTACTGCACGACGCGCTTCTCGAGCTTGCGGGCAAGCGTGCGCCGGTGCAGGCCGAGCCGGCGCGCGGTTTCGGAGATGTTGAAGCCGGTCTCGACCAGCGTTTCGTGGATGCGCTCCCATTCGAGGTTCTTGATCGAGGTGGGGCGGCCGGTGAGCGGCACCGAAACGTCGCCCTCGGCGCGGCCGAAGGCGGCTTCGATGTCGTCGGTGTTGGCGGGCTTGGCCAGATAGTGGCAGGCGCCGAGCTTGATCGCCTCGACCGCCGTGGCGATGCTGGCAAATCCCGTCAATACGACGATCCGCATCGACGGATTGCGGGCCCCCAGCAGCTTGACGCATTCGAGCCCCGATCCCGCTCCGAGCTTGAGATCGACGACGGCGTATGCCGGAACGGCCGTTTCCAGGGCGACCAGCAGCGCGTCGCGGTCATGGCAGACCACGACGTCGTAGTCGCGCTTTTCAAACGAGCGTTTGAGCGTGCGCGCGAAAGTCGCGTCGTCCTCGACGACGAACAAGGATCGATCAGGCTTCACGATCGCCTCCATCGGTCAGCGCCGCCAGCGGCAGCGAAAGGGTAACGCAGGCGCCCTCGGCCATGTTGCGCGCCGAAACGTCGCCGCCGAGCTTGCGCACCACATTGAACACCAGGAAGAGGCCCAGGCCGCCGCCAGGCCGCCCCTTGCTCGACATATAGGGCTGGCCGAGCGCGGCCAGAATATCCTTGTCGAAACCGGGTCCGCGATCCTGGACGGTCAACACCAGCTTCTCATCCTGCCGCTCGGCAGTGATGCCGACCCAATCGTGCGATGCTTCCTGCGCATTGTCGAGCACATTGAAGATCACCTGCTTCAGCGCGGTATCGGACACGATCTGCTCGTCCGGCTCGAAACCGTTGCTGTAGTCCAGTTTGAAAGGCTGGCGAATGCCACGCCACTCCTGGACGAGATCGTCGAGGAAGTGACGGATCGTGGTGCGGATCGTGCCCTCGCCCCGCGCCTGGCCGGAGGACATGAGAATGCCGGTCACGATGCTCTTGCAGCGCTCGATCTGCGCCTGCATTTCAGCCACGTCCTCGGAAAGCTCGCGGTTGCGCTTGACGCCGCGCATCTGGCGCCAGTCGGACAGGATGACCGAGATGGTCGAGAGCGGCGTGCCCAGCTCATGCGCAGCGCCGGAGGCCAGCAGGCCCATGCGCACAATGTGGTCCTCCTCGGCCGACCGCTGACGCAGATCGGCGAGATAGGCATCGCGTTCGCGCAGGTTGCGGTTGATGCGCGTCATGAAGATCACGATCAGGCCGGCCGCCAGCACGAAGCAGATGAACATGCCGCGCAGATGCAAGGCCAGAAGATCGCTGCCACCGTGATGCGGGAGCGCGATCGGCTGGAAAACGAAGATGAGGAAGACGAAGCAGGCCGAGGCAGCCACCACGAGGATCCAGGTCGACCATGGCGCCAGCAGCGCGGCGCCCAGCGTGATCTGCAGCAGATAGAGCGACACGAACGGGTTCGAGGCGCCGCCGCTCAAGTAGAGCTGCGTGGTCAGCGCCGCCATGTCGAAGATCAGCGCGACGAACAGCTGCGCGTTGGAGATGCGGCGATTGCCGCGCAAGGCCAGCAGGCTGAAGATGTTCAGCCCGACGAGGAACAGCACCACACCGGCCATCTCGGTCAAGGGTAACGGGATGGCGAACCAGTATTGCGTCACCAGGATGGTCAGCACCTGCCCCGCCACCGCCAGCCAGCGAAGTTGGATGAGCAGGAGCAGGTTCTTCCTGTTCGTCACGTCGGAATTCGAGGCGGTGCCTCCGACGCCGGGAGGAGAAGCCGTCAGGAACGACTTGTCGTGATGAAACCGCGCGATCGGGATGTTCATCTTGCGGCGCCCTGCTGCCGCCGGCCGGCGAGGATTGGGCCGCCGAGAGCGATTGCCAGCATCACTGCCAGGGCAAACCAGGTCAAAGCATAGACAAGGTGGCTGTTGCGGAAGTTGACGACGGTCAGCCCGCCACGCGGCCAGCTATCCGCGCCGGACGCTTCGGCGTCGATGAAATAGGGCGCGACATCCGTTAGCCCGCGCGCCCTTGCGATCGCATCGACGTCGCGCGAATACCAGCGATTGGCCGCTGGGTCGTTGCTGCGCAGGAAGCCGCCGCCGGGCTCGCTGATGCGCAGCAGCCCGTCAACCGTCGACGGTGCGGTGAACCCGCCATTCTCGCGCTCGAACTCCGCCTTGCGCTCCTGCGGAACGAAGCCACGGTTGACGAGCACAGTGAAACCGCTGTCGCTGCGCATCGGCGTCAGCACCCAATAGCCGCCGCCGAGCTCGGTCACCGCTTGCACCAGCGTGTTGGCGCCAGCTTGAAAGCGACCGGTCAGGCGCACATGGCGATATTCATACTCAGGCGCGCTGAAGCCGCTCCAGCTTTGGGAGCCGGGCGCATCGACGACGGGAGCATGGATGCGCTGGTCGACGCGGGCAATCAGGTCGAGCTTCCAGATCCGCCTTTCCAGCTGCCAGATGCCGAGGCCGACAAACACCAGAACGCCAAGAAGGCCAAGCAGGACAAGGAACAGTCGCGACGTTGAGCCCTTCGACGGCGCGGCGTGGGAGCCAATATCTGCCCGGCCGATCATGTCTTTTGCCTCGAAATTGGCCCGCCCCACGCCCGACACTCTCACGCCCGACACAAGGCTCATGGCATCTGTCGCATCTCGTGGAGCCCCGGCATCATGTTGGCGTTGAGATGGTACATCACCCAGAGCGAGCCGCTCAGCACGATGACGACGAGGATCACCGTGAAGATGAGCGCCAGCATCGACCATCCGCCCTCCGAGGCGGGGTTCATGTGCAGGAAGAAGACCATGTGCACCACGATCTGCACCGCCGCGAAGGCCATGACGATGACGGCCGTGGCCTGCTTGTTGTCGATGGCGCCGGTCATGACCATCCAGAACGGAATGGCGGTCAGGATTACCGACAGGACGAAGCCGATCAGGTAGCCCTTCAACGACCCGTGCGCGGCGCCGCCATGCGTATGGCCGTGATCGGCATGATCATGAGCGCTCATCGCAGCATCCCCATCAGATAGACGAAGGTGAAGACGCCGATCCAGACGACGTCGAGGAAATGCCAGAACATCGAGAGGCACATCAGCCGGCGGCGGTTGGCCTCGATAAGCCCGTGTCTCGCGACCTGCACCATCAGCGTCACCATCCAGACGATGCCGAAGGTGACGTGCAGGCCGTGCGTGCCGACCAGCGTGAAGAAGGACGACAGGAAGGCGCTGCGTTGCGGCGTCGCGCCCTCATGGATCATGTGCGCGAATTCGTAGAGCTCGATGGACAGGAACCCGAGGCCGAACAGCATGGTCACAACGAGCCAGCCTTGCGTTGCCGCGACGCGGCCCTTGTCCGTGGTCAGCATGGCAAAGCCGTAGGTGATCGAGGAGAGTAGCAGCAGGGTGGTGTTGACCGCCACCAGGCCGAGATCGAACAGATCCTTCGGCGCCGGACCCGCGGCGTAATTGCCGCCGAGCACGCCATAGGCGGCGAACAGCATGGCGAAGATCAGGCAGTCGCTCATCAGATAGAGCCAGAAGCCGAGCATGGTGCTGCCGCCTTCGGCGTGCGCGTGCTCTTCTTCCAGGTGGAAGACCGGCTTGGCGCCGGCCGTGATTGCCGTCGATGCCATGCTCAAACCCTAACCCTGGGCGGCGAGGAGCGTCGTCCTCGCCTCTTCCGTTTGCGCGACTTCGGCCGCCGGAATGTCGAAGTCGCGGTGATAGTTGAAGGTGTGGCCGATCGCGGTTGCGATCAGGCAGATGAAGCTCAGCGCCGCCAGCCACCATATGTACCAGATCAGGCCGAAGCCGAGCGCGACGCTGAAGGCTGCGAGGATGACCCCGGTGCCGGTGTTGCTCGGCATGTGGATCGGCTTGTAGCCGGTGAGCGGGCGCCGGTAGCCGGCCTTCTTCATATCCCACCAGGCGTCATTGTCGCGGATGACCGGCGTGAAGGCGAAGTTGTAGGCCGGCGGCGGGGAGGAGGTCGACCATTCGAGCGTGCGGCCGTCCCAGGGATCGCCGGTGAGGTCGACAAGCTCCGCGCGCTTGCGGATGGAGACGAATATCTGGACCAGGAAGGCGGCGATGCCGCAGGCGATCAGCACCGCGCCGAAGGCGGCGATCACGAACCAGATCTGCAGCGACGGATCGTCGAAGACCCGCATGCGGCGCGTCACGCCCATCAGGCCGAGGATGTAGAGCGGCATGAAGGCGAACCAGAAGCCGAGCACCCAGCACCAGAACGAAACCTTGCCCCAGAACGGATCGAGCTTGAAGCCGAAGGCCTTGGGCCACCAGTAGGCGATGCCGGCGAACAGGCCGAACAGCACGCCGCCGATGATGACGTTATGGAAATGCGCGATCAGGAACAGGCTGTTGTGCAGCACGAAGTCGGCCGGCGGCACGGCGAGCAGCACGCCGGTCATGCCGCCGACGACGAATGTGAGCATGAAGGCCAGCGTCCACATCATCGGCAGTTCGAAGCGGATGCGGCCGCGATACATGGTGAAAAGCCAGTTGAACATCTTCGCCCCGGTCGGGATCGAGATGATCATCGTGGTGATGCCGAAGAAGGAGTTCACGCTGGCGCCGGAGCCCATGGTGAAGAAGTGGTGCAGCCAGACCAGATAGGACAGGATGGTGATGACCACCGTGGCGTAGACCATCGAGGTGTAGCCGAACAGGCGCTTGCCGGAGAAGGTCGAGGTGACCTCGGAGAACACGCCGAACAGCGGCAGGATGAGGATGTAGACCTCCGGGTGACCCCATATCCAGATGAGGTTCACATACATCATCGGGTTGCCGCCGAAGTCGTTGGTGAAGAAGTTGGTGCCGACATAGCGGTCGAGCGCGAGCAGCGTGAGCACCGCCGTCAGCACCGGGAAGGACGCCACGATCAGCACGTTGGTGCAGAGCGAGGTCCAGGTGAAGACGGGCATGCGCATCATCGTCATGCCGGGCGCACGCATCTTGACGATGGTGCAGATCAGGTTGATGCCGGACAGTGTCGTGCCGACGCCGGCGACCTGCAGCGCCCAGATGTAGTAATCGACTCCGACATCGGGACTGTAATTGATGCCTGAGAGCGGCGGATAAGCGAGCCAGCCGGTGCGGGCGAATTCGCCGACGAAGAGCGAGGCCATGACCAGGATGGCGCCGCCGACCGTCATCCAGAAGCTGAAATTGTTGAGGAAGGGGAAGGAGACGTCGCGCGCGCCGATCTGCAGCGGCACGACGAAGTTCATCAGCCCGGTGACGAAGGGCATCGCCACGAAGAAGATCATGATCACGCCATGGGCGGTGAAGATCTGGTCGTAGTGATGGG
Source organism: Mesorhizobium australafricanum (assembly GCF_033977265.1). NCBI lineage: Bacteria > Pseudomonadati > Pseudomonadota > Alphaproteobacteria > Hyphomicrobiales > Phyllobacteriaceae > Mesorhizobium > Mesorhizobium australafricanum. The sequence goes on from NZ_JAVIIT010000013.1 coordinate 155,530, forward strand.
CGTTGAGATAGCCCTCGGAGCCGTTGAAGGCGATGGCCTGCTGCAGGCGCATCATGATGGCGTCGGAGAAGCCGCGCAAAAGCATGACGAGGCCGAGCGCCATATACATGATGCCGATCTTCTTGTGGTCGACGCTGGTGAACCACTCGCGCCACAGATAGGCCCAGAGCCGGAAATAGGTGATGGCGGCGAGAACCGCGACGCCGCCGAGCGCCACCGCGATGAAGGTGCCGACGACGATCGGCTCGTGCAGCGGCAGCGACTCCAGAGTGAGGCGGCCGAAGATGAATTTGGTCAGCGTCTCAGGCATCCGCCATTCCTCACAATTCGAAGCGCAGCAGGCCGAGCGACGGCGTCTCGGCGTCGGCGCGGCGGCTGCCGGTTCCGGGGCTGAGCAGCCCTGCCCCGCGCAACGGGGAAAGATCGCGCAGCGGCCAATGTTTCGCGTCGGCATCGCTGGCCGCGCGCGAAGCTGCAGCCGCCTCCTCCGCCGTGCAGATGCTTGCGACATAGGACGGGTCGTTGCCGAACACCGCCCCGCGCCGGGCAAGCTTGTCATATTGCAGCGGCAGGGTGTTGCGCACGCCGGCAAGACCAAGGCCGCCCTTGGCGTCGATCGACATCATCTCGTTCATGCACATCTTGCCGCGCTCGACGCACAAATTGAGGATGGCGCCATAGAGGTCGGGATCGACGGAGGCATAGTGGCGGACCGGCTCGTTCTCGCTCGGACGTTCGAGCTCGAGATAGGTCTCGCGGCTTAGCGTGGCCTGCGCGCTTCCGGTCTGCGCCACCCAGTCGGCGAAGGCCTGGTCGGAGAGGCCGTGGAAAGCGAAGCGCATGCCGGAGAAGCCGGCGCCGCTGTAATTGGCCGAGAAGCCTGTATAGGTCCCCGGCCGGTTGATGACGGCGTGCAGTTTCGTCTCCATGCCCGGCATGGCGTAGATCTGCCCGGCAAGGGCCGGAATGTAGAAGGAGTTCATCACCGTGGACGATGTGATGCGGAAGTCGATCGGCTGGTTGACCGGCGCCGCGAGCTCATTGACGGAGGCAATGCCGTAATCCGGATAGATGAAGAGCCATTTCCAATCGAGCGCGACGACCTCGACCTTGAGCGGTTTGTGGTCTTGCGTGACCGGCTGTCCGGGTTCGATCCGGTCGATGCGCCGATAAGGGTCGAGCAGATGCGTGCCGAGCCAGGTGAGCGCGCCGAGGCAGATGATGACGAGCAGGGGTGCCGCCCAGATCACCAGCTCGAGCTTGGTCGAATGGTCCCAGTCGGGCGTGTAGGTCGCCGTGGTGCTGGATTGCCGGTAACGCCAGGCAAAGAACACGGTCAGCGCCATGACGGGCACGATGATGAGCAGCATCAGCAGGGTCGAAACGACGAGCAGGTCGCGCTGCTGCGCCGCGACATCGCCCGCGGGAGCCAGCACGACCAGGTCGCAGCCGCTCAGCAGCACGGCCAGCGGAAAGAGAAGCAAGGCTCCGGATCGTTTCATCAAACGCGGCCCTCGGGTGGCGCTGCAGCAGGTCTTTGCAGGTTGCGGTGCGATACGGACCAACGGCTACTGCCGCTGGCAGCGCGACGACATTGGACAATTTGTCCAATGCCCAGCTGGGGTGGCTTTGGCGAAACTGCGCACGCATAATGGGACGACAATCGCATCTCGGATCGGGCGCGTCCCGAACCGAGCGCGGTGGCGACGGACAAGATGGCTGAAACTTCGACTGCCGAAACTGACAGCAGGCTGATCGGCTCGCATCACGGCCAGGTCAGCGCCGGCGATATCGCTGTCGGCGTGATCATCGGCAGGACGTCGGAATTCTTCGATTTCTTCGTCTACGCGATCGCTTCCGTGATCGTCTTCCCCAAGCTTGTCTTTCCGACGCATGATCCGCTGGCCGGGACGCTTTATTCCTTCGCCATCTTCGCGCTAGCCTTCATCGCGCGCCCGTTCGGCACCGTGCTGTTCATGGCGGTCGACCGCGCCTATGGCCGCGGCGCCAAGCTGACGATCGCGCTGTTCCTGCTCGGCACCTCGACGGTCGCCATGGCCTTCCTGCCTTCCTATGGCGATGTTGGCGTGGTCGCTGCCTGGCTGCTCGCGCTTACCCGCTTTCTGCAGGGCCTGGCGCTCGGCGGGACATGGGATGGGCTGCCCTCTTTGCTGGCGCTGAATGCGCCGGACAACCGGCGCGGCATCTACGCGATGATCCCGCAACTCGGCGCGCCGATCGGGCTCATCGTGGCAAGCTCGCTGTTTGCCTTCTTCGTCGCCAACCTCTCGGCCGACGATTTCTTCTCCTGGGGCTGGCGCTACCCCTTCTTCGTCGCCTTCGCCATCAATGTCGTGGCGCTGTTTGCCAGGCTGCGCATCGTCGTCACGCCCGAATTCTCGAAACTCTACGAGAGCGGCGATCTGCAGCCGACGCGCATCAGGGAGATGGTCAGGACGGAAGGCCGCAACGTCGTCGTCGGTGCCTTCGCGCCGCTGGCAAGCTTCGCCCTGTTCCATATGGTGACGGTGTTTCCGCTGTCCTGGGTGTTCCTGTTCACCAATGAGGGTCCGGAGCGCTTCCTGGTCATCGAGGCGGTGAGCGCGCTGTTTGGCATTGCCGCAATCGTCGCATCGGGTCCGCTGGCCGACCGCGTCGGACGTCGCGCCCTGCTCGGCGGCTCCGCCGTCGCCATAGCCGCATTCAGCGGCTTTGCCCCGCAGCTTCTCAATGGCGGCACCGTCGGCGAGGCGCTGTTCATGGTGCTGGGTTTCATCCTGCTCGGCCTGAGCTTCGGGCAATCCTCGGGCGTCGTGGCGTCGAGCTTCTCGCGCCAGCACCGCTATACCGGCTCGGCTGTGACGTCGGACCTGGCCTGGATGTTCGGCGCCGGTTTCGCCCCGCTTGCCGCGCTGCTTCTGGCCGGCAATTTCGGCCTCATCGCCGCCGGCGCCTATCTGCTGTCGGGCGCCGCCTGCACGCTGATCGCGCTCTGGATCGACAGGCGGTCGTCGGCGAGCGACCGATAAGTCAACAGCACGGGCCACGAGCACTTCACGCAGGCTTGCCGCAAACGTCCAATCAGACCTGATAGAAATCCCGATACCATTCCACGAAACGCGGGACGCCGATCTCGACCGGGATCCCGGGCTTGAAGCCGGTCACCTCTTCGAGCGATGAGACATCGGCGAAGGTCGCCGGCACGTCGCCCGGCTGGAGGGGCATCATGTTGCGGATTGCCTTGCGTCCAAGCGCGTCTTCCAGCACGTCGATCAGCCGGTTCAGCTGAACGGGTGAACTGTCGCCGATGTTGTGGATGCTGAACGGCGCATTGCTTGTCGCGGGATCCGGCGCCGCACTTGTCCAATCGGGGTTGGGCGTCGCCGGATGCTGCATGACACGGACCATCCCCTCGACGATATCGTCGATATAGGTGAAATCCCGCTGCATATTTCCATGGTTGAAGACGTCGATCGGCTGGCCGGCGAGGATGGCCTTGGTGAAGATGAACAAGGCCATGTCGGGCCGTCCCCACGGACCGTAGACGGTGAAGAAACGCAAGCCCGTCGTCGGCAGCCCGAACAAATGGCTGTAGGTGTGGGCCATCAACTCGTTTGCCTTCTTGCTGGCGGCATAGAGGCTGAGCGGATGGTCGGCGGAATCATGCACCGAGTACGGCATGCGCGTGCTGCCGCCGTAGATTGAGCTCGACGATGCATAGACGAGATGGCCGACCGAGCCCTGCCGGCACCCTTCCAGGATGTTGAGGAAGCCGTTGATATTGCTTTGCGCGTAGACGTGCGGATTGATCAGCGAATAGCGAACGCCCGCCTGCGCGGCGAGATTGACGACGATCTCCGGCGCGGCCGACGCAAAGAGCGCCGAGATGCGGTCGCGGTCGGTGAGATCGACATGCTCGAAGCGAAAGTTGGGGAACACCTTCAGCCGCTCGAGCCGCGCCTGCTTCAGCGCGATGTCGTAATACTCGCTCATGGAATCGAGGCCTACAACCTGCCGGCCTTCGGCAAGCAGCCTGTGGCAGAGGTGAAAACCTATGAAGCCGGCTGCGCCGGTGATCAGGATCGGCCTGCTCGATGTCAATGCATGCCCCTAACGTTGTAGCCAAACCGTTCACCGACCTGCCGCTCACCGACAGCCCGCGGACCAACGCAGCCAAGGCCGATCATGGCGATAGGCTCGGGCAAGTCCGGATTTTCCTCAGGCCGGTCGAAAAACTTGCGCCTTTTATGGCAGGCGGCCGATAAATTCAACGATACGCTGTTTTCCGCCGTTCCAAAGCAGCTCCCGGTCATCGCGCAGGCACTGGGGCCAGCGGTTGCAACGTCTTCAACATGGCGACCAATTGGCTCTGCTGGTGGGTGCCGGTTTTCTGGAAGACGCGCTCGAGATAGGTGCGGGCGGACTTGACGGTGATGCCACCCCGGGCGGCCGTTTCCGCCAAGGTGAGGCCAGCGGCAAGATCGGCTGCCAGCCGCGCTTCCGCCGGCGTCAGATCGAACAAGGCGTTGAGCAGGCTTGCCGAAGGCACAAGCGCGCTCGGCTTGACGGGCGTGGCCATGACAAGGATGTCGGCGTTGCCGAAGATGTCGTGCGCGGAGCGCCGCAGCGGCAACAGGTGGACGACGAAAGGCGCCTCGCCGCCGATCCCCGGAACAGGAATGGATCCGACCGCCTCCTCGGCGCGGCTCATGCCGGTCACGGCCAGCTGGAACAGCCGGTTGGCGTCGCGATCGGCTATTGCCAATCCGCCATAGGCCACGGGCAGGAAAGCGGTATCGAGCCGATCCAAATGCCGGTTGGTCGCCACGACACGCCCGTTCGCCGACAGCACCGCTGCCGGCAGCCCAAGCAGGTCGAGCGCCGAGGTGGCGGCGGCCGCCCGCTCCACCCGCAGCCGGCCGGCGACAAGGCTGGCGCGGGCAAGATGAGGCCGCAGCGCATCGAGCCCGTCGACCTCGCCTTGCGCAAAGCCGCCATCCCGGATCCATTTCTGGAAGACGAAGGTCGCCAGCTCTCCTGTGGGCATCGGGATCGCCGTGCACAGATGCGCGCCTATGCCGAATTGTCTCAGCATGATGCGGGCTGGATCGCGCTCGATCTCATCGGGGCTCATAAAGTCATCGACGCGCACGAAGCTCGCCGGCTGCAAACCGCACATCTTCTGCACGCTGTCGCAGAACTTCCAGAAATCGCCCTTGATGAACTCGTCGAACAGCGGCCGCAGATTGTCGAGCGTCGTCCCGCGCGGCGGGCCGTCGTCGCTGAAGAAGAAGACCTGAGCGCTGGCCGAGTTCGACAAGCCGCTCGCCTTCTGCAGCACTGCATTCCAACGCTCAGGAACGAAGGCCGCCTCGTATATGGTTTCAATCAGGTCGATCATTGCTGCCACAGGAGCGGTGCGAGCCGGGTGGGCCCCCGAGGCACCAGTATCCGACACCGGAAGCTCGACCTCAAGCCAACGCTTATGTGCGAGCCTGGCAGGGGCCGGATCTGCCCACTTGTAATGAGATTGCCCGCATTGGCCAGATTGAGGATTTGTTTTTCTTGGTGATCCCCCTTCGTTGGGGCAAACTGCTAACGGGCTGTCAGGAGGCGAAATGAGAGCACGCGCGGCGACGGTCGGAGACCTGGAAGATGTTTTCCGCGGCCTGTCCAAGCGAATGTCGGACGAATATGTGGCGGCCGGCAAGGACAGCAAAAGCGCCTATGACAATCTGATGATGAATTTGAAAGAAGGCCGAGCCCATGCGCTCGTGCAAGGCGACACGACCGTCGCGATCATCGCCTGGCATGAGCACGCGGATGCCGCCGATACGCTGTTTGCCGCGCAGGAGGATTTCTTCAACGCCGCGACGGTCCGCTTCTGCGGGCGGCACATCCGCCACGTCCAGGCGCTTGCCGGCAACCTTCCCATCCATTCGCGCAGCTGGCTAGACACGCCCGACGTCGCGAAATGGTTCCGCGTGATCGGCTATATCGACCGAGGGCGGGAGAACGGCGCCACCCTATTCGAGCTGCCGCCGGCCGCCAGCGGCTGACGAAAGCGAGGCCGTCCGTGCCGCGTCCCTGAACAACGGGTGGCTTGCGCGAAAATCCAATTGGAAAGATTGTAGGCCCAGGCAGCCGGGCAATCCGGCACGCCGGATCGGTATGGCTGCTGGAAATCGAGATGCTGCGCGTCTGCCTGGCCCTTGTCGCCGTCGCTGCCCTGACGAGGCCGTCGGAGGCGGACATAGGCGTGTCCCATCTTTTCGACCGCTCCGACCTGGCAACGGCATATTCGGGCGGATCCGACCTCGTCACCGCATACGCGACCGCCATGGCGCGCTACCGGCTTCAGCATTCGAGCCAACCGGCCGAAGCCGGCTTGGCTGCCCCGCTCGAACCCCTGACTTTGCGGCCTGAATTCCAGCAACGGACGTGGCGCTCCTCGGATGGCAGCCTGCTGCAGGGCTTTGCCGGCAAGGGTGGTTTTCGGTTGACCGTCGGGAACTGCGTGGGCCGCATCTGCATGGCCAACGAGTGCAGCGAAGCCGGCTGGCCGCTCTACGCCTGCAGCGACGGGCGCAAGCGCAAAATGTCGGTCAAGAGCTTCGTGACGGCCACATTCGACGGCGTTTCCTACCGGCGATTGAGCGCGCCAAAGCAGTGACATTGGACGACCGTGACTGCAGCGGATAAGAGGTCGCCGCAAGCCAGCTTGTGCCGACATGGCGGCGCAAGTCGCGTGGCATTCGTTCGAGAGCAGTATCTTGGCACGCCAACCCGACAGACGATCTGCCGCCACCAAGGTTGGCCTCGCCCGAACGCTTTCCAAACTTGGCTTCTGCTCGCGCACGCAGGCCGAGCGTCTGGTCGCCGAGGGACGTGTGCAGGTAAACGGCAAGACGGTGCGCGATGCCTTGCTGCGCATCGATCCCGACCGCGACCGCATCTTCGTCGACGGCGAGCGCGTCGTTGCCGAGCGCAAGGTCTATCTGATGCTCAACAAGCCGCGCGGGCTGGTCACCACCCGCGACGATCCAGAGGGGCGCGGCACGGTCTATGATTGCCTGGCAGGGCTCGACCTGCCTTTCGTGTCTCCGGTCGGCCGGCTCGACAAAGCGAGCGAAGGGCTGCTCCTGATGAGCAACGACACGCGCTGGGCGAACAGCCTGCTCGATCCCGCTTCGCATGTTGCCAAGACCTATCATGTGCAGATCGCCTCCGCGCCCGACGAGGCGCTGCTGGAGCGGTTTGGCCAGGGCGCCGAGGTGGATGGCGAGCTGCTGACGGCAAGCTCCGTCAAGTTGCTGCGCAGCGGTGGCCGCACCGCCTGGCTGGAGATCGTGCTCGACGAGGGACGCAACCGGCAGATCCGCAGGCTGCTCGGCGCTTTCGATATCGAGGTGCTGAGGCTGATCAGGGTGGCGATCGGCGGCCTTCAGCTCGGCGAGCTCGCCAAGGGCAAGGCGCGGCATTTGACGGCCGAAGAACTGGCTACCCTGGCGACTTGACGCGCCAGCGACTGCCCCTCACCCGGATTGCCAGCCGAATTGCGAAGGGCAATTCGGGGCAATCCGACCTCTCCCCGAGGGGAGAGGAGTTCGCCAGCGCGGCGCCAATCTCTTCTCCCCTCGGGGAGAAGGTGGCCGCGAAGCGGCCGGATAAGGGGGAGTCGCGCTCGCTACTTCTGATTCCACCTGCGGATCACCGGCTCGGTCAGATCATGCTCGTAGCCAAGGATGCTGAGGCTGGCGGTATCGAGCACGAAATGTTGGCCGCCTTCCGGCGGCAGAGCGACCCAGCGTGCGGCGAACACCCGCAGGAAATGCGAGCTGGAGAAGACGAGCACATTGCCGGCAACCGCGCGCAGCCCGGCGATGATGGTATCCGCCCGGGCGCCGACATCTGCCACCGTCTCGCCGTCCGGGCAACCGTCGCGAAACAATTGCCAGCCAGGACGCCTGGACAGTATCTCGTTTGTCGTCACGCCTTCATAGGCGCCATAATCCCATTCCTGCAGATCGGCCATTTTCACCGCGCGCTCGCCGAAGCCGGCGAGGCGGCATGTGTCGAAGGCGCGCTGCGACGGGCTCGACCAGACCGCCTGGAAAGTCAGGCCCTTGAGACGATCGGCCAGGCCGCGCGCGGCCTCTTCGCCCTTGGCGGTCAAGGGAATGTCGGTGCGGCCGGTGTGCCTGCCCGAGGCGCTCCACTCCGTCTCGCCATGGCGAACCAGGTAGATTTCGGGAAACGCACTGCTCATCGACCGCCCTCACGGCTGAATGGTTGCACCGGCGGGAGCGCCGGGCCGGCGCGCCACCCTATGCGGCGTCCGGCAAAAAGAACAGGCCGCGGCGAAAGCCGCGACCTGCACGAGCTTGGGAGGATGCTTGGTCCGTCAGGCGGGCTGCAAGCCGCCGGACAGGGCGAGATCCGCCTCTTCCGGCAATTGACCGGCCATGGCGGCGGCAAATTGCTTCTGGTCGAGCTCGCCTTCCCAGCGCGCCACGACGATTGTCGCGACCGCGTTGCCGACGAAGTTGGTGAGCGCGCGGCATTCCGACATGAAGCGGTCGACGCCGAGGATCAGCGCCATGCCGGCGACCGGCACCGAAGGCACCACCGACAGCGTCGCGGCCAAAGTGATGAAGCCGGCGCCGGTGATGCCGGCAGCACCTTTCGAGCTCAGCATGGCGACGAGCAGAAGCAGGATCTGATCGCCGAAGGTGAGCGGCGTGTCGGTCGCCTGGGCGATGAACAGCGCGGCCAGCGTCATATAGATATTGGTGCCGTCGAGGTTGAAGGAATAGCCGGTCGGGATGACCAGGCCGACCACCGAGCGGTTGCAGCCGGCGCGCTCCATCTTGGCCATCAGGCCAGGAAGTGCGGCCTCCGAAGACGAGGTGCCGAGCACAAGCAGCAGCTCTTCCTTGATGTAGCGGATCAGCGCCAGGATGGAGAAGCCGTTGTACCATGCGACGGCGCCCAGCACGACGAGCACGAAGAGCAGCGAGGTCAGGTAGAAGGTGCCGATCAGGAAGGCGAGGTTGGCGATCGCGCCGATGCCGTATTTGCCGACGGTGAAGGCCATGGCGCCGAAAGCGCCGATCGGGGCTGCCTTCATCAGGATGGCGACGAGGCGGAAGATCGGCGACGTCAGCGCTTGCAGGAAATCGACCACCGGGCGGCCGCGTTCGCCGACCAGCGCCAGCGCAATGCCAAACAGCACCGAGAAGAACAGCACCTGCAGGATGTCGCCTTGCGCGAAGGCACCGGTGATGGTGTCGGGGATGATGTTCATCAGGAAGCCGACGATGGTCGTGTCATGCGCCTTCTCGGTGAACGTCGCCACCTTCGAGGGATCGAGCGTCGCCGGGTTGATGTGCATGCCGGCGCCGGGCTGGATGACGTTCGACACGACAAGGCCGACGACGAGCGCCAGCGTCGAAAAGATAAGGAAGTAGATCATCGCCTTGCCGGCGACGCGGCCGACCTTGTGCAGGTCGGAGACGCCGGCGATGCCGGTCGCCACCGTCAGAAAGATCACCGGCGCGATCACCATCTTGACCAGTTTGATGAAGGCATCGCCAAGCGGCTTCAGCGACGCGCCGACATCGGGATAGAAATGGCCAAGCACGATGCCGGCGGCGATCGCCGCCAGGACCTGTACATAGAGATGCCGGTAAAGGGGAACCTTGCCGCGCGGTTCGGCGGCAGCGATTGCTGTCTGCATGATGTCCTCCGTTCGGCCCCGATCGAGAAACTCGACCTCCCGGGGCAGTTGACCTCCACAGCCTTGCGGCTGCTGCAGAGGCATCTGCAACGGGCGTGCCAGATTGCGCCCGGGGCCTCGCGTCGTTGATTTTGCTGACTTTTTCGAACTCGACACATGCATCTTGCAGGCCACAGGTGCGGTTATCCGCATAGGGCGAATTGTGCTTTGTGCGAAATCATGCACAAATGCGGCATGCTGCAACGCCCTGCCGCTGCCCTCGCCTCGACGCCCGAACTGCTTGCCGGGCGGGCACGGCGCGCATGGTTGCTGTTCGCGGCGGTGGCGCTGCTTATCGTGCTCGCAGCGCTCTATGGCGCCGGCCTCTATGGCCGTTCGACCGAGGTCGAGGCTTTAGCCACGCAAGGCCGCACCGACGCAAACCTCAAGGTCGCGCTGCTGCGCGCGGTGCTGGAAAATCCGCGCGCGCTGCCGCTGCTGCTGTCGGAGGACCAGCAGGTACATGACGCGCTGACCGAGCGCAGCCCCGCGTCGATCGACGTGCTCAACCGCAAGCTCGAAGGGCTGGTGTCGGGCACGAAGGCCTCGGTGCTCTACGTCACCGGCACCGACGGGCTGGCGATCGCTTCCAGCAATTGGCGAGAGCCGGTGAGCTTCGTCGGCAACGACTACGGTTTTCGTGCCTATTTCTCGGGCGCGATGCAGTCGGGCACCGCCGAGTATTTCGCGCTCGGCAATGTCAGCAAGCGTCCTGGCCTCTACATCTCCCGCCGCGTGGGCAGTGCTGCGGCACCGCTCGGCGTCGTCGTGGTCAAGATGGAGTTCGACCAGCTCGAGGCGGACTGGAGCGAGGCCAACCGCCCGGCCTATGTCAGCGACGCGCATGGCGTGGTGCTGATCACCAGCGTGCCCTCCTGGCGCTTCCTGACGACGGAGCCGCTCAGCCGGCCAGTGCTCGCCGAGATCCGCGCCAGCCAGCAATTCGGCGATGCGCCGCTGGTGCCCTTGCCGATCACGAAGCCGGAGGCGCTTTCCGCCGATGTCGCGCTGGTTCATGCCCTTACGCCTGGAGGCAGCGACGCGGAGTATCTGCGGCTTTCGACGGCGGTGCCGTCGACGCCGTGGCGGCTCGATTATCTCGTTCCGGCCGAAGTTCCTATTGCCTCGGCCCAGCGCGAAATGCGGCTGCTGGCGCTTGGCGTCGTCGTCCCGCTCATCGCCTTGGCCGCCTATCTTTTGTGGCGCCGGCAATCCGGCCAGATGCGGATTGCCGCCGAACAGGCCGCGCGCGCCGAGCTCGAGCGCCGCGTCGTCGAGCGCACGCAGGATCTGAGCCTGGCGCGCGACCGGCTGCAGGCCGAGATCGCCGACCATCGCAGCACCGAGACGAAGCTGCAGGTGATGCAGCAGGAGCTGGTGCAGGCCAACCGCCTTGCGACGCTTGGCCAGGTCGCCGCCGGCGTCGCGCATGAGATCAACCAGCCGGTGGCGACGATCCGCGCCTATGCCGACAATGCGCGCGTCTTCCTGGAGCGCAGGCAGAACTCCTCAGCCGAGGAAAACCTCGGCGCGATCGCCGCGCTGACCGAGCGCATCGGCTCCATCACCGAGGAGCTGAAAGCCTTCGCCCGCAAGGGCCGCACCGCGGCCGAGCCCGTCGAATTGCGCAGCGTGATCGAGGGCGCCGTCGTGCTGCTCAGGAGCCGCTTCGCCGGCCGGCTGGACGCGCTGGCGATCACGCTGCCGCCGCCGGCGCTCAAGGTGATGGGCAATCGGCTGCGGTTGGAACAGGTGCTGATCAACCTGTTCCAGAATGCGCTGGAGGCGCTTGATGGCCGCGACGACGCGCGGGTGGAAGTGACCGCCGCTGAAACCGCCGAGGACGTGGCGCTGATCGTTTCCGACAACGGCCCGGGCATCCCGCCCGCAATCCTGAAATCCCTGTTCACGCCCTTCAACACCTCGAAGGAAAAGGGCCTTGGGCTCGGGCTCGTCATCTCCAAGGACATCGTCGCCGATTATGGCGGACGCATCGAAGTGTCGAGTAGCGGCCAGGGCACGCGCTTCACCATCCATCTGTCGAAAGCTGGCGCGGCATGACGAAGGACGATCCCGCGCCGGTCATCCTGATCGATGACGACAGCGATCTGCTCAAGGCGACAAGGCAGACGTTGGAGCTTGCCGGCTTTGCGGTATCGGCCTTTTCTATCGCCAGAGAAGCGCTGGCGGCGCTCGACAGAAATTTCGGCGGCGTGGTGGTGTCCGACATCCGCATGCCGGAGATCGACGGGCTGCAGCTTTTCGACCGCGTGCTGCGGCTCGATCCGGACATCCCCGTCATCCTCGTCACCGGCCATGGCGACATCGCGATGGCCGTCAAGGCGATCAAGGATGGCGCCTACGACTTCATCACCAAGCCTTTTGCCGCCGACAGGCTGGCGCAGAGCGTTGCCCGCGCCGCCGAAAAACGCCGGCTGGTGATGGAAAACCGCGCCTTGCGCGAGGCGGCGGAGCAGGCGCAGGAAGGGCTGCCGCTGATCGGCCAGACGCCGGCCATGGAGCGGCTGCGCCGGACTCTGCGGCAGATCGCCGACACCGATGTCGACGTGCTGGTGACCGGCGAGACCGGCTCGGGCAAGGAGGTGGTTGCAAGCCTGCTGCACCGCTGGAGCCGGCGCGCCAAGGGCAATTTCGTTGCTCTCAACTGCGGCACGTTGCCGGAGACGGTCATCGAAAGCGAGCTGTTCGGCCATGAGGCCGGCGCCTTCACCGGCGCGCAGAAAAAGCGCGTCGGCCGCATCGAGCATTCGAGCGGCGGCACGCTGTTCCTCGACGAGATCGAAAGCATGCCGGCCTCGACGCAGGTGCAGATGCTACGGGTGCTGGAAATGCGCGAGGTGACGCCGCTCGGCACCAATGAAATCCGACCGGTCGACCTGCGCGTCGTCGCCGCCGCCAAGGTCGATCTCGGCAATGCCAGCCAGCGCGGCAATTTCCGCGAGGACCTCTATTACCGGCTCAATGTGGTGACGCTTTCGATCCCGCCGCTGCGCGAAAGGCGGGCCGACGTGCCGCTGCTGTTCGGCTATTTCGCCGAGCGCGCCGCATCCCGCTTCCGGCGCGCCGTGCCGGCAACATCGGCCGTAGTCCAGCGCCATCTGAGGGAACATGACTGGCCGGGCAATGTGCGCGAGCTCGCCCATTTCGCCGAGCGCTTCGTGCTCGGGCTGGAGGACATTGCCGAAGCGCATTCCCCTGCGGCAGCGGCAAGCGACGCCTCCGCGCCCTTGCCGGAACGGCTCGATCGCTACGAGGCCGAGATCATCCGCGAGACACTTGGTCGCAATGACGGCGACGTTCGCCGCACCATCGAGGCGCTAGGCATTCCACGCAAGACTTTCTACGACAAGCTGCAGCGGCACGGCATCGTGCGCAGCGATTTTTCCAGATAGAACAAGCCTAGAGCCGAGATGATTTCAGGTCGAATCGACCTGAAATCATCCGGCTCTAAAATCAAAGAGATAGAGCATGATGTCGCCCGAAAACCGCTTTCACTTTTCGGCATCATGCTCTGGGAACCGCAATGCCCCTATGCCGTTAAGACCGGCCGGGAAACCGTGGCAAGCGGGCATCAGCCGGGCGGCGAACGCATCGCCGTGGCGGCGTTGCCGGGTTGCGCTCGGCAGGCGTTGATGGTTTGTTGCCGCTCAGCGGAGAACGAATGATGCGCGAATCCCTCGGTCAAGACGAATACGGATCGACCAGCCCTTTCGACCCCGACGACCTGTCCAATCTCAATGCGATGGGGCCGGCGATGGGCGGCGGCAATGATTTCGAGAAATACGCGGTCGCCGTCATCATCGTCTTCGGCGCGCTGATCATCGGCGGCCTGATGGCCGCCTCCTTGTCGTTCGGCCACCGCAACGGCTTCCTGTTCGCTCTTGGCGGCGCCACGGCGGCCTGGATTTCCGGCAATGCGCTGCTGCTCGACCGGCCGCGCATTTATGCGCTGTTCGTCGCGATCGCCGCCGTCATGCTGATCGCCTCGACCATCACGCTGGTCGTGTAATCCATCAATATCCCAACGCTTCGCCGGCGGCCGCGCGGCTGTCGATGGCGCCGTTGTAGCGCGCACCGCCGCCCTTCTCGATCTCGCTGAGGCTCTTGCCGCCGACCAGAATGCCGGCCGCCTGGCCCCAGGTCTGATCGCTCAAGTCGAGATGGTAGCCCATGCCGGCGAGCAGCCTCTCGGTGTCTGGGGAAAGCCCGAACGGCTCGACATAGACCGTGTCCGGCAGCCATTGATGGTGGATGCGCGGCGCGTCGATCGCCTGCTGGATGTTCATGCCGTGATCGATGACGTTGACGATCGCCTCCAGCGTGATGGTGATGATGCGCGAGCCGCCTGGACTGCCGATGACCATGAACGGCTTGCCGTCCCTGGTGACGATCGTCGGGCTCATCGAGGATAGAGGCGTCTTCTTCGGCTGGATGGCGTTCGCCTCGCCCTGGACCAGCCCGTAGAGGTTGGGCACGCCGGGCTTCTGGGTGAAATCGTCCATCTCGTTGTTGAGCAGGATGCCGGTGCCATCGGCGACGACGCCGGCGCCGAAGGAGCCGTTCAGCGTATAGGTGACGGCGACCGCGTTGCCGTCATTGTCGATGATCGAATAATGGGTTGTTTCCTTCGACTCGCCGAAACCTTTCGGCATCAGATCCTTCGAGACGCCGGCGCGGAACGGATCGATCTTGTCGCGGATGCCTTTCGCGTAATTCTTGTCGAGCAGCTTCGAGACCGGATTGTCGACGAAATCGGGATCGCCGAGCGCGGAATTGCGATCGACATAGGCATGGCGCATGGCTTCCGCCATGACATGCACCGTCTCGGCAGAACCGGAGCCGAGATAGGACAGCGGATAGCCTTCGAGCACGTTGAGGATCTCGCAGATGATGACGCCGCCCGAGCTTGGCGGCGGCGAGGAGATGATCTCATAGCCGCGGTAGTCGCAAGTTACCGGTTTCAGCTCGCGCACCGCATATTGCTCGAAATCGCCCTTGGCGAGGATGCCGCCCTTGGCGCCGCTCGCCTTGACGATCTCATCGGCGATGGCGCCCTTGTAGAAGGCGTCCGGGCCCTTTTCCGAGATCGCCGACAGCGAGGCTGCGAGGTCCGGCTGAACCAGCTTCTCGCCGATGCCGTAGGGCTTGCCGTCTTTCTTCAGGAAGATGGCGGCCGCAGCCGGGTCCTTCGCCAGCCGGTCGGCGCTGCCGGCGAAAGAGGCGGCGTCGCCCTGGTTGAGCACGAAGCCGTCTTTGGCATAGCCAATTGCCGGCGCCATCAGATCCTGTCTGGAGAGCGTGCCGTATTTTTCGCGCGCCACCTCGAAACCGGCGACCGAGCCCGGCACGCCGACAGCCAGATAGCCGTCGAGGCTGGCGCCCTTCACCGGGTTGCCATCCTTGTCGAGATACATGGTCTTGGTCGCGGCGAGCGGCGCGCGCTCGCGGAAATCGATGAAGGTCGTGCGGCCGTCCTTCATGCGCACGGTCATGAAGCCGCCGCCGCCGATATTGCCGGCATTGGGATAGACGACAGCCAGCGCGTAGCCGACCGCGACAGCGGCATCGACCGCGTTGCCGCCCTTCTTCAGCACCTCGACACCGACCTCGGTGGCGAGATGCTGCGCGGTCACCACCATGCCGTGCTCGCCCTTGGCGGGGGCGGGCGATGCGGCGAAGGCAATGGTCGACGGCGTGAGGGCAATCGTAAGCGAGAGGCTGATGCCGATCAGGGTCCGGCGGGTGAGATGCATGGCGGGGCTCTCCGGGGCGTGGGACGCTAAGGAAAGACCGTCAGGGCGAATTAGTCCAATAACAATTGAAGCAACGCGAGAGAGACCCCTCACCCGGATTGCCAAGTCGAATTGCAAGGGCAATTCGGGCAATCCGACCTCTCCCCAAGGGGAGAGGAGTTCGTCAGCGCCGACGCCAACTTCTTCTCCCCTCGGGGAGAAGGTGGCCGCGCAGCGGCCGGATGAGGGGGAGTGGCTCGGCCTCAGACAATCCCGCCGCCGCCACCGGCCACCGCGGGCCGTTCCGCCGCGACCTTCGCCCGGTAGCCGGCTTCCCGGTAGGCGGCGACCGGATCGACAGCGCCACCGGTCCTCAGGCGCGCCATGGCGAGGATCGGCTCGACATCGGTGCGGTAGGCCGCCTTCAGCGTCTGCGTCGCCATCAGCGCGTCACTGGCCTCCTGAAAGCCTTCGAGCGCCTTGCGGTCGACCAGCAGCGCCTGCGCATAGGCGCGCTGCACCTCGACCGCCGACAGCATCAGGCTTTCGATCGGATCGGTGACGTTGTGGCTCTGGTCGAGCATATGTGCCGGATGGAAGCCCTCGGCACTGGCGAGCTCGGCATCGACCAGTTCGTTGAAGACGAGGAAGAGCCGGTAAGGATCGATCGAACCGGCATCGAGATCGTCGTCGCCATATTTGGAATCGTTGAAGTGGAAGCCGCCGAGTTTTTTGAACTGGATCAGCCGCGACACGATCATCTCGATGTTGACGTTGGGCGCGTGGTGGCCAAGGTCGACCAGGCAGAAGGCCTTGTCGCCGAGTTCCTTGGCGATGATGTAGTTGGTGCCCCAATCCTGCACGACCGTCGAATAGAAGGCCGGCTCATACATCTTGTGCTCGGTGAACAGCCGCCAGTCGTCCGGCAGGCCGGCATAGATCTCGCCCATCGCATCGAGATAGCGCTCGAAGGCTTTTGCGAAATTGACTTGGCCGGGGAAGTTCGAGCCGTCGCCGATCCACACCGTCAGCGCCTTGGAGCCGAGCGTCTTGCCGATCTCGATGCATTCGAGATTGTGCTCGACCGCCTGACGGCGCGTGCCGGCATCGGCGTGCGACAGCGAGCCGAATTTGTAGGAACGCTCCTGGTCCCTGGCGTCGGAGAAGGTGTTGGAGTTCATGGCGTCGAAGCCGAGACCGAAGCGGGACGCCGCCTGCTTCAGCCGGTTCGGGTCGGCCTTGTCCCATGGAATGTGCAGCGAGACCGTCGGCGTCGCCTGCGTCAATTGGCTGATGACGGCGCAGTCCTCGATCTTGTCGAAGATGTCGCGCGGCTCGCCGGCGCCGGGGAAACGGGCAAAGCGCGTGCCGCCGGTGCCGACACCCCAGGACGGGATCGCCACGGCGAATTTCTCGACCTTATCGCGGATGGCGTCGATGGCGATGCCGCGGCGGTCGAGGCGCTCACCGAGCGAGGCGTAATCGCGATCGAGGTCGGCCTTGCGGGCGGCGTTGCTCTTTTCGACGATCTCCGTCGAGATGATCGTTTCGGACACTGCAATTCCTCCCAGAACTCGTTCGGCTGGCGCCGCCCCTCATCCGCCCTTCGGGCACCTTCTCCCCGTTGAACGGGGAGAAGGAAGCTTATCGCGTAAAACTCTGCGCGTTGCCGGCGTCGACGTTGACGATGTTGCCGGTCGACTTGGCCGACATGTCGGAGGCGAAGAAGTAGATCGCTTCGGCGATATCTTCCGGAAAGACCGAACGCTTCAACATCGAGCGCGAGCGGTAATGCTCCTCGAGATCGTCGGTCGACATCTTGTAGGCGGCGGCGCGCTGTTCCTTCCACTCGCCTGTCCAGATCTTGGAGCCGCGCAGCACCGCATCCGGATTGACGACGTTGACCCTGATCTGCGCTTCCGCACCCTCCAGCGCGAGGCAGCGGGCAAGGTGGATCTCGGCTGCCTTGGCCGTGCAATAGGCGGATGCATTCGGCGAAGCGGCAAGCCCGTTCTTGGAAGCGACGAAGACGACGTTGCCGCCGATCTTCTGGGCGCGGAACAGCCGGAAGGCCTCGCGCGAGACGAGGAAATAGCCGGTGGACAGGATGTCCATGTTCTTGTTCCACAAGGCCAGCGTCGTTTCCTCGATCGGAGCGGAGGAGGCCAAGCCAGCGTTAGAGACCAGGATGTCGATGCCGCCGAACTCGACCGACGTTTCGGCAAAGCCGGAGGTTACTTGATCCTCCGAAGTCACGTCGATCCTCACCGGACGGACGAAATCCTTGCCGAAGGCCTTCGACAGCTCTTCATTGGCTGCAGCGAGCGCGGCCTCGTCGATATCGGCCAGCACCACGCAGGCGCCCTCGCGCAGCAGCCGGCTGGCGGTGGCGCGGCCAATGCCACCGGCGCCGCCGGTGACCAAGGCGATCTGCCCGGCGAGCGCCTTCGGCTTCGGCAGGCGCTGGAGCTTGGCTTCCTCGAGCAGCCAGTATTCGATGTCGAAGGCTTCCTGCGCGGGCAGGCCGACATAGGACGAGACCGTCGAGGCGCCGCGCATGACGTTGATGGCGTTGACGTAGAACTCGCCGGAGATGCGGGCGGTGGCCTTGTCGCCGGCAAAGGTGAACATGCCGACGCCGGGCATCAGATAGACCACGGCATTGGGATCGCGGATGGCGGGCGAGTCCGCGTGCTTGCAGCTGTCATAATAGGCTTGGTAGCCGACACGATAGGCGGCAATGTCCTCAGCGAGCCGCGCAATGACGGCGTCGACATCTGGATTTGCCGGATCGAACTCGATGACCAGCGGCCGGATCTTGGTGCGCAGGAAATGATCCGGGCACGACGTGCCAAGTGCCGCCAGCGGGCGCAGATCCTTCGAATTGACGAATTCGAGCACCGCCGGCTGATCGTCGAAATGGCCGAGCTTGTGGCTCTTTTCGGAAATCAGGCCACGGATCCTCGGCATGAGCTTCGCGGCGATGGCGCGGCGCACCGGCGCGTCGAGCGCCTGTACCGCTTCGCCACCGAAGATCGCCTTGCCCTCGGATTTGCGCTCGAACCATTCGATCGCCTGGTTGATCACCGAGATCGTCGTCTCGTAGCATTCCTTGGGCGTGTCGCCCCAGGTGAACAGGCCGTGGCTTTCGAGCACGACGCCCTTGGCATCGGGGTTTTCGAGGCAGAACTTCTCCAGCCACATGCCAAGCTCGAAGCCCGGCCGCTTCCACGGCAGCCAGCCGATGGCGTCGCCGAAGATCTCCTTGGTGATCGCCTTGGAATCCTTGGCGGCTGCGACCGCGATGATAGCGTCGGGATGCATGTGATCGACATGAGGCTTTGGCACGAAGGCGTGCAGCGGCGTGTCGATCGAGGCCGCGCGCGGATTGAGGTTGAAGGTGCAGTGGGGCAGATAGCCCACCATCTCATCCTCATGTGCGAGCCCGCGATAGAGGCCCTTCAGGGCGCGCAGCTTCTCCATGTAGAGCGTGGCGAAGCCGTCGAGCTTGATCGAAGCACTGTCGCCGCCCGAGCCCTTGACCCACAGCACTTCCACATCCTGGCCGGTGAGCGGGTCCTTCTGCCAGACTTTCGAAGAGGTGTTGCCGCCGCCATAATTGGTGACGCGCTTGTCGGACCCCAGCGTGTTCGAGCGATAGACCAGAAGCTCGGGACCGCTCATCCCCTCGGCTTTTGCATCGTCCCACAGATTGGCGAGGCGCGAGCCGGAGCGCTTGTCGAGCATAGGTATCCTCCCTTGGAGCGCGAACGCCGCGCCCCTCATTTCTCGCCGGGGAATGTCTACGCAAGCGCCTCGCTTGTCAATCACAAACGATCAAAATCGATCATATTGCACTGCACAATGAAAATATGTGATCGGAAATGATTGACACTGCGCGTTTTCTAAGGCCTGATGCTTAGGCAGGGAGGAACCATGCACGAAAAAGAGCGCCACAGGATCATTCTGTCCGCCGTCCAGGAAAAGCCTGTGGTGACGGTGCAGGAGATGGTCGAACTGACCGACTCCTCCGAAGCCACGATCCGGCGCGACATTGCGGCGCTGCATGTGCAAAAGCGCCTGCGCCGGGTGCGCGGCGGCGCCGAGGCGATCTCTCCGCCGCAGTTCATCGGCCTCGCCGGCCGGCCCTTTTCCGTCAATGAGACGCTGAACGCCGCGCAGAAGCGGGCGATCGCGCGGGAAGCGGTGAACCTTTGCACCGACGGCGAGCCGATCATCATCAATGGCGGCACCACCACCTTCCAGATGGTGCATTTCCTGACCGGGCGCCGCATGCCAATCTTCACCAACTCCTTCCCGATCGCCGAGCATCTGCTCAGGCACTCCAAGAACACGGTGATGCTGTCGGGCGGCACGATCTACCGCGAGCAGAACATCATCCTGTCGCCCTTCGACAATGACGTGACGCGCAACTTCTATGCGCGCCGCATGTTCATGGGCGCGCAGGGTTTGGGGCCGCTCGGGCTGATGGAAGGCGATCCGCTGCTGATCCAGGCCGAACAAAAACTGATCGACCAGGCGGACGAGCTGGTGGTGCTGGTCGATTCCTCGAAATTCCGCATGCGCTCCAGCCTGATCCTGTGCGGGCTGTCGCGGATCGCAACCGTGATCACCGACGAAGGCATCGAGGACCGCGAGGCCAAGATGCTCGAAACAGCGGGCGTGACGCTGATCGTCGCCCGCAGACAGTCAAGCGAAAAGGAAGAATCTTCACTGCAGGCCTGAGGGAAAACTCACGCCCGCAGCGGCGATGGAATGCAACGCTCAAGGGAGGATATTCGATGAGCTTTTTGAAGAAACTGCTGGTCACGGCGGCCTTTTCCGCCGCCATGTTCGTGAATGCCGCCTATGCCGAGAACGTCAAGATCGCGCTGGTGGTTAAGTCGCTCGGCAACGGCTTCTTCGATGCCGCCAACAAGGGCGCCGAGGAAGCGGCCAAGGAACTGGGCGATGTCGACGTGATCTACACCGGCCCGACCAAGGCTACCGCCGAAGCGCAGATCGAAGTGATCAACTCACTGATCGCGCAGAAGGTCAACGCGATCGCGGTTTCGGCCAATGACGCCGACGCGCTGGTGCCGGTGCTGAAGAAGGCGATGGAGCGCGGCATCACGGTGATTTCGTGGGACTCCGGCGTCGCCAAGGAAGGCCGCCAGCTCCACCTCAACCCGTCCGACACCGGTCTGATCGGCGAGACGATCATCAAGCTCGCCGCCGACTACCTGCCGGAAGGCGGCGATGTCGCGATCCTCTCTGCATCCTCGACGGCAACCAACCAGAACGCCTGGATCGAAGCCGCCAAGAAGGTGCTGCCGGAGAAATTCCCGAAGATCAAGCTGGTCGCCACCGTCTATGGCGATGACGACTCGGCCAAGAGCACCGACGAAGCCAAGGGCCTGTTGAAGTCCTATCCGAACCTCAAGGCGATCATCGCGCCGACCACTGTCGGCGTCGTCGCCGCCGCGCAGGTCGTCACCGACGAGAACCTGATCGGCAAGGTCAATGTCACCGGCCTCGCGCTGCCTTCCGAGTTCAAGAAGTTCATCGACAACGGCGCCAGCCAGGCGGTTGCGTTGTGGAACCCGATCGACCTCGGCTACTCGGCGATCTACCTCGCCCATGACCTGGCGGTGAAGAAGGAAGAAGCAAAGCCGGGCGCCACGCTGTCGATCGGCCGCGTCGGCAAGGTGACGCTCGACGACACCAACTCGGCCGCGATGGCTCCGCCCTTCCAGTTCGACAAGACCAACATCGAGAAGTTCTCCAAGATCTATTGATCCTGGCGCATTCCAAGCTCATGCGGCGGGACAATTGTCCCGCCGCGACTTCAAACGGACCTAGTTTCAGGGCTTGATACGGATATGGACACGACAGCCCAGCGCAAAACGGAGACGCAGCCGCCCGAGCGTTCAGGCCTGGCTGCGAGCGCCTCTCCCCGCCTGACGCTCTCAGGCATCTCCAAGAGTTTCCCGGGCGTCCGCGCGCTGCACAATGTCAGCCTGTCGCTCTACCCCGGGCAGGTAACCGCGCTGATCGGCGAGAATGGCGCCGGCAAGTCGACGCTGGTCAAGATCATGACCGGCATCTACCAGCCCGACGCCGGCGAGATCGGCATCGACGGCCAGGACACGACACTGCCCAGCGCGCATGCCGCCTTCGGCCACGGCATCACCGCCATTCAGCAGGAAACGGTGCTGTTCGACGACCTGTCGGTCGCCGAAAACATCTTCCTCGGCCATGCGCCGCGCACCCGCTTCGGCACCATCGACTGGCGCATGATGCGCAAAAATGCGCGCGAGGTGCTGGAGACGATGCGTGCCGGCCATATCGACGCCGACGCGCGGCTGAAGGACCTCGGCATCGCCAACAAGCATCTGGTGGCCGTGGCGCGCGCGATGTCGATCGATGCGCGCATCGTCATCATGGACGAGCCGACCGCGGCCCTTTCGATGAAGGAGATCGAGGAGCTTTTCCTCTTGATCGAATTCCTGAAGAGCGAAGGCAAGGCGGTGCTCTTCATCAGTCACAAGTTCGACGAGATCTACCGCATCGCCGACCGCTATACCGTCTTCCGCGACGGCGAGATGGTCGGCGAAGGCCTGCTCAAGGACACCGGCCAGAACGAGATCGTGCGCATGATGGTCGGCCGCAATGTCGACCACATCTTTCCGCAACGCGAACCGAAGATCGGCGCGCCGGTGCTTTCCGTCTCCGGCCTGTCGCATCCGACCGAGTTCGACGACATCGGCTTCGAGCTGCGCAAGGGCGAGATCCTCGGTTTCTATGGCCTTGTCGGCGCCGGACGCAGCGAGGTGATGCAGGCGATCGCCGGCATCACCCGCACGAGCCGAGGCGCGATTTCGCTCGACGGGCAGACGATCGCGCCGAAATCGGCGGCGGATTCCATCGAGGCCGGCATCGTCTACGTGCCGGAGGAGCGCGGCAAGCAGGGCGTGGTGATCGGCCTGCCGATCTTCCAGAACGTGTCGCTGCCGTCGCTTGCGCGCACCTCGAAATCCGGCGTGCTCAAGCTGGCCGAAGAGTTCGAGCTTGCCCGCTCCTACACAGAGCGGCTCGATCTGCGCGCCTCCTCGCTCAGCCAGGATGTCGGCACGCTTTCCGGCGGCAACCAGCAGAAGGTGGTCATCGCCAAATGGCTGGCCACAGCGCCGAAGGTGATCATTCTCGACGAACCGACCAAGGGCATCGACATCGGCTCCAAGGCCGCCGTGCACGGCTTCATGGCCGAGCTTGTCGCACAAGGCCTGTCGGTGATCATGGTGTCGTCCGAATTGCCTGAGATCCTCGGCATGTCCGACAGGGTTGTGGTCATGCGCGAAGGCCGCATCGCGGCCACGTACGGCAACAAGGGACTGGACGCCGAGACGCTGGTCAGGACGGCAGCGGGGATCGCGGCATGAAGAGCTTCCTCAAATATCGCGAGATCTGGCTGCTGGCCGGCATCGTCGTTCTGATCGGCCTGATCTCGATGCGCTTCCCGGGTTTTGCCGACCCGGCCAACCTGCGCCAGGTGTTCAACGACACGTCGATCCTGATGATCCTGGCGCTGGGGCAGATGGTGGTGATCCTGACGCGCTCGATCGACCTCTCGATGGCTTCCAATCTCTGCTTCACCGGCATGGTGGTGGCGATGCTCAACGCCGCCCATCCGTCGATCCCGATCCCGATGCTGATCGTCATCGCGCTGCTGGTCGGCCTGGTGCTCGGCGCCATCAACGGCGTCCTGGTGTGGCGGCTGAACATCCCGTCGATCGTGGTGACGCTGGGCACGCTGACCATCTATCGCGGCGCCACCTTTGTCGTTTCCGGCGGCGCCTGGGTCAACGCCGACCAGATGAGCCCCGCCTTCATCAATTTCCAGCGCGCCGCCTTCCTCGGCCTGCCGGTGCTGTCCTGGATCGCGCTCCTGGTGATCGCGCTGTTCTTCCTGGTGATGACGCGGACCGCGATCGGCCGCTCGATCTACGCCATCGGCGTCAATCCGACCGCCTCGGTCTATGCCGGCATCGATGTCGGCCGCACCAAATTCATCGTCTTTTGCATTTCCGGCATGATCGGCGGCCTCGCCGGCTATCTATGGATTTCGCGCTATGTGATCGCCTCGGTCGAGGTCGCCAACGGCTATGAGCTCAACATCATCGCCGCCTGCGTCATCGGCGGCATCTCGATCGCCGGCGGCATCGGCTCGGTCGGCGGCGCGGTGCTTGGCGCGCTGTTCCTCGGCATCATCTCCAACGCACTGCCGGTCATCAACATCTCGCCCTTCTGGCAGATGGCGATCTCGGGCAGCGCCATCATCCTGGCCGTGGTGCTCAACGCGCGCGGCGAGCGCCGGCAGGGCCGCATCATCCTGAGAAAGGCGGAAGCGGCATGACCGACACCCCTGCCCCGCGCCACATCCCCGACCGGCTCGACAAGCCGTTTTCCTCGGCGATCTTCTCCTGGGAGGCGCTGCTCGTCATCATCGCGATCCTTATCTTCGCGGTGAACAGCTTCGCTTCGCCCTACTTCCTCGATCCGTGGTCGCTGTCGGACCTCACCTTCAACTTCACCGAAAAGGGCCTGATCGCGCTTGCCATGGCGCTGTTGATCATCTCGGGCGAGATCGACCTTTCGGTCGCCGCGATCGTGGCGCTCGCCTCGACGATGATGGGCATGGCCGTGCAGGCCGGCGCCGGCACGCCGGTGCTGGTGCTGGTCGGCGTCGTCGTGGGGCTC
Source organism: Mesorhizobium australafricanum (assembly GCF_033977265.1). Lineage (NCBI taxonomy): Bacteria > Pseudomonadati > Pseudomonadota > Alphaproteobacteria > Hyphomicrobiales > Phyllobacteriaceae > Mesorhizobium > Mesorhizobium australafricanum. The sequence continues at coordinate 179,821 of NZ_JAVIIT010000013.1, forward strand.
GGCTGCGGCGCCTTCAACGGGCTGCTGGTCACCCGCCTTGGCCTGCCTTCCATCGTCGTCACCATCGGCACGATGAGCCTGTTCCGCGGCATCGCCTTCATCATCCTCGGCGACCAAGCCTACAAGGGCTATCCGGAAAGCTTCGCCTTCTTCGGCCAGGGCTATGTCTGGTGGGTTTTCTCGTTCGAGCTGGCGCTGTTCCTCGTCGCGGCGCTGATCTACTGGTTCGTGCTGCACCGCACGAGCTTCGGCCGGCGCGTCTTCGCCATCGGCAACAACCCTGTCGCCTGCCAGTTCTCCGGTGTGCGCGTTGGCCGCATCAAGTTCATCCTGTTTTGCCTGACGGGGCTGATGTCGGGCATCGCCGCGGTGCTGATCACCTCGCGACTCGGCTCGACGAGGCCGTCGATCGCGCAGGGCTACGAGCTCGAAGCCATCACCATGGTGGTGCTGGGCGGCGTCTCGATCCTCGGCGGCGCCGGCAGCATCTTGGGCGTCGTGCTTGCCGCTTTCATCATGGGGCTGGTGACTTTTGGGCTTGGGTTGCTCAACGTGCCGGGCATCGTCATGTCGATCTTCATCGGCCTGCTTTTGATCATCGTCATTGCGCTGCCGATCCTCTGGCGACGGCTGCGCGAAGGACGCTTCGCCTGATGGAAAAATACGCCTTCAAGATGAAGCTCAATCGCGGCATGAAGGCCGAATACAAGCGCCGCCATGACGAGATCTGGCCGTCGCTGGTCGCGCTTTTGAAACAGGCCGGCATCTCCGACTATTCGATCCATCTCGACGAGGAGACCAGCATCCTGTTCGGCGTGCTTTGGCGGCAAGACGACCACGGCATGGCCGACCTGCCTAGCCATCCGGTGATGCAGCGCTGGTGGGCGCATATGGCCGACCTGATGGAGACCAGGGCCGACAACGAGCCGCTGGCGGTGCCGCTCGAAACGATGTTCCATATGGCATGATTGTCGCCGTCATCGATATCGGCAAGACCAACGCCAAGGTGGCGCTGGTCGATCTCACGACGCTGAGTGAGATCGCGCTGCGCCGTACCGCCAACGCGCCGGTACGACAAGCGCCTTATCCACATCACGATATCGAGGCGCTGTGGACGTTCGTCTTGAACAGCCTCGCCGATCTCAACCGCAAGCGGCCGATCGATGCGATCTCGATCACCACGCATGGCGCGACCGGCGCGCTGGTCGACCGAATAGGCGAACTGGTGCTGCCGGTGCTCGACTATGAATTCGACGGCCCCGACCAGCTTGCGGCCGACTATGACGCCGTCCGTCCGCCCTTTGCCGAGACCGGTACGCCGCGGCTGCCGATCGGCCTCAATCTCGGCGCGCAGTTCTTCTGGCAGCAGAAGCGGTTCCCGGCGGAATTCGCCAAGGCCGCGGCGATGTTGATGTACCCGCAATACTTCGCGCTGCGGCTGACCGGCATTGCCGCCAACGAGGCGACTTCGCTCGGCTGCCACACCGATCTGTGGAACCCCTGGACGTCCGACTATTCCTCGCTGGTCGACAGGATGGGCTGGCGCCGGCTGATGGCGCCGGTGCGGCGGGCAAAGGACCGGCTTGGCCCGATCCTGCCTGAGTTGGCGCGGCGGACAGGGCTCGACCCGCAGACGCCCGTATTCTGCGGCCTGCACGATTCCAACGCCTCGCTGCTGCCGCATCTGTTGTCCGACGCACCGCCCTTCTCCGTCGTTTCGACCGGCACCTGGGTGGTCTCGATGGCGGTTGGCGGCCGGAAGGTGGAACTCGACCCGGCGCGCGACACGCTGGTCAATGTCAATGCGCTCGGCGATCCCGTGCCTTCGGCGCGCTTCATGGGCGGCCGTGAGTTCTCGCTGCTGACCGATGGCCCGCCACAGGAATGGATCGATGACGATGTTGCCGCCGTGCTGGCACGGCAGGTCTTGCTGCTGCCTTCCACGCAACAGGGGTCGGGGCCATTCCCGAACCGCGCCGCGCAGTGGGTCAACGCCGAGGACCTAGGCCCCGGACAGCGCTTCGCCACCATCTCGTTTTATCTGGCGCTGATGACCGCGACCTGCCTGGAGCTTATCGGCGGCGACGGACCGACGACCGTCGAGGGGCCGTTTGCGCAAAACCCGCTTTTCATCCGCATGCTGGCAGCCTCGACGGAGAGACCGGTGGTTGCGTCGGAGACGTCGACCGGGACCAGTATCGGTGCCGCGCTGCTGGCGTCTGATGGCACGCAAGCGATGAGCAAAGGCGAGCGGACCGAACCGCCAGCCGATCCGGCTTGGCAAGGCTACACGCGAGCGTGGCGGAAGATCGTTACGGCGTAAGCCACCGGCTCAGCGCGCTGTCCCGTAGAGCAATCCCCGCGGGTCGATCTGCGGCTTGCGGCCGGCAACGACGTCAGCCAGGAATTGGCCCGAGCCGCAGGCCATGGTCCAGCCGACATGGCCGTGGCCGGTGTCGAGATAGAGGTTGCGGTATCTCGCCTGGCCGATGACCGGCACGGAGTTCGGCATCATTGGCCGTAAGCCGGCCCACAGCACCGCCTTCTTCTCGTCGAAGGCGCCCGGGAAAAGATCCTTGCCGGTTTCTAGGATGGTTCTGAAATCGCGCGGCTTGAACGTGCGGTCGAAGCCCGTGAACTCGGCCGTCGAGGACATGCGCAGGCGATTGCCGAGCCTCGAATAGCCGATCAGCCGGTCCTCGTCGGCGCCGCCCATGGTCGGCCCTTTGCTCTCGTCCTCCAAAGGAATCGTCGCCGTATAGCCCTTCACCGGATAGACTGGCAGGTCGATGCCGTAGCGGCGCCCGAGCAGGCCGCTTTCCGGTCCCATGGAAATGACGACGGCGTCGCCCGTCACCGGACCGGCCGAGGTCATGACGGCGCGCACCCGATCGCCCTCGATATCGAGGCCCTCGACCGTCGTGCCGAACAGGAATTTCACGCCGAGCTTCTCAGTTGCATAGGCGGCGAGCCTGTCCACGAATTGCTTGGAATCGCCGGTCTGGTCGATCGGAGAATAGATGCCGCCCGCGATCTTTTCCTTCACGCCGGCAAGACCCGGTTCCAGTTCGACCAGACGCTCGCGGCCGACGATCTCGATCGGCAGGCCGTGCTCGCTGAGATAGCGGTAATTGTCGGTACCGGTGTCGAGACTCTTCTGCGAGCGGAAGAAATAGAGGATGCCCTTCTTGCGCTCGTCATAGTGGATGCCGGTCGCCTCCGACAGTTGATTGATGCACTCGCGCGAATGGAGCGCCAGTCTCAGCTTGATGTCGGTGTTGGCGCGCAGCCGCTTCACGGTGCATTCGCGCAGGAAGCGCAGGCTCCAGGCATAGAAATACGGATCGAGGCGCAGCCTGACCTTGATACCGAGGTCATGGTTCCAGAGCGCACGCAGGAACGTCTTCAGCGCGGCGGGCGAAGCCCAGGCGGTGGCATCGCCGGGCGACACCAGGCCGGCATTTGACTGGCTGGTGCCGCGCGCCACCGCCTCATGACGCTCGATCACTGTCACCTCGTGACCATCTTTAGCCAGATAGTAGGCGGCCGCCGTGCCAACCACGCCGGCCCCAAGAACCAGAACCTTCATGCCGTCCCTCAAGCATCATCGCGGCGGCGCGCCTCAGCGCACCACTGCATGTGCCTCAATACCGCGTCTAAACGCCTCGGACGAGCCCTTGGCCCAACAGGTCAGCTTCGAGCTGAGTTCTTGCCGGTCAGGATGCGCTCCCAGGCCAGCGCGTCATTGACGATCAGGTCGAGATCGTCGCGCTGCGGCGTCCAGCCGAGCTCCTTGCGGGCAAGCTCGGAATTGGCGACCACGGCGGCGGCGTCGCCCGGCCGGCGGTCCCCCATGCGGACATCGAAGTCATGGCCGAAGGCGCGGCGCACGCTGTCGATCACCTCGAGCACGGAATAGCCGTGGCTATAGCCGCAATTGGCGACGAGGCTCTCGCCGCCGTCGCGCAGCCGCTGCAGCGCTAGCCGGTGCGCCGCGGCGAGATCGCTGACATGGATGTAATCGCGCATGCAGGTGCCGTCCGGCGTCGGATAGTCGGTGCCGAAGACCTGCATGAAGGGGCGCTTGCCGAGCGCGGTCTCGCAGGCGACCTTGATGAGATGCGTGGCGCCGGGCGTCGACTGTCCGGTGCGGCCCTTGGGATCGGCGCCGGCGACGTTGAAATAGCGCAGCGCCGTATAGCGGATGTCGTGCGCCAGGGCCGCATCGCGCAGCATCCATTCGCTCATCAGCTTGGAAAGGCCATAAGGCGATTCCGGCGCCAGCCGCGCATCCTCGCGCACCGGTTCCAGTCCGGCGCCGCCATAGACGGCGGCGGTGGAAGAGAAGATGAAATGCGGCACGCCCTCGCGCACGGCGGTCTCGATCAGCGTGCGGGTCTTGCAGGTGTTGTTTTCGTAATAGCCGAGCGGGTCGGCGACCGATTCCGGCACCACGATCGAGCCGGCGAAATGGATGATGGCATCGACCTTGTTTTCGCGGATGATCCCGCCGACCAGGTTGCGATCGGCGACATCGCCGACGACGAGCTTTGCTTCCGGGGCCACCGCCCATTCGAAGCCGGTGGAAAGCCGGTCGAGCACCACGACGCTCTCGCCGGCGTCCAGCAACTCCCAGACCATGTGGCTGCCGATATAACCGGCACCGCCTGTCACCAAAACCGTCATCATCTACCTCGCTGATCAAGATTTATCGGAAACTGTCTCAACAGTCGCCTTGCTGGAAACCCCGCCGCAAGCCTGTATTGTTTGATGCATGTCGTCCTCCCAAAACCGCTGCGCACTTTTTGGGCGACATGCATTACCCTCCCAATGTTAAACCCGTAACAGTTCCTCCCGTCTGAGGCATCGTACTGAAACAAAACTGCTTCAAACAGCCCGGAATAGGCCACGATCCGGCATCGTTAGGAACAGGGCAAGGGCGTGGCATTTTGACCGGTTGGGTCCGGTGGACGCGGCATGGGGCAGTGACTATGATCCGGCCCGAAAATTGGGAAGTCGACATGAACTATCAGCGGTTCTTCGAAGACGCGATCGACCAGATCCACGCGGAGCGGCGCTACCGCGTTTTCGCCGACCTCGAGCGCATGGTGGGCAAGTTCCCGCGCGCCATCTGGCGTTCCAACGGCCGCGCCCAGGAAATCACCGTGTGGTGCTCCAACGACTATCTCGGCATGGGCCAGAACGCCGACGTCATCACCGCCTTCCAGAACGCTGCCGGCAAGATGGGTTCGGGCGCCGGCGGCACCCGCAACATTTCCGGCACCTCGAACCCGCTGGTCGAGCTCGAGCAGGAGCTTGCCGACCTGCATGACAAGGAAGCAGCACTGGTCTTCACCTCCGGCTTCGTCTCCAACGAGGCCTCGATCTCGACCATTGCGCGGCTCTTGCCCAACTGCCTGGTGCTCTCGGACGAGCTCAACCATGCCTCGATGATCGAAGGCGTGCGGCGCTCGGGCGCCGAAAAGAAGATCTTCCGCCACAACGACGTGGCGCATCTGGAAAGCCTGCTGCAGGCGGCAGGTCGCGAGCGCGCCAAGCTGATCGTCTTCGAAAGCGTCTATTCGATGGACGGCGACATCGCGCCGATCAGGCAGATCGTCGAGCTCGCCGAGCGTTACAACGCCATGACCTATATCGACGAGGTCCACGCCGTCGGCATGTACGGTGCGCGCGGCGGCGGCATCACCGAGCGCGAAGGCCTGGCCGACCGCATCGACATCATCGAGGGGACGCTCGCCAAGGCCTTCGGCACGCTGGGCGGCTATATCACCGGCACCAGTGCGGTGATCGACGCGGTGCGCTCCTATGCGCCGGGCTTCATCTTCACCACCGCGCTGCCGCCGGCGATCGCGGCGGCCGCCACCACCTCGATCCGGCATCTGAAGCGTTCGCAGGCCGAGCGCGACGCGC
>NZ_JAVIIT010000014.1:0-153509 GCF_033977265.1 Mesorhizobium australafricanum
ATCACCCGGGACCAGCTGGTCCAACGTCACCATCTCAAGGGCGGTCTGTTCGGGGGCGGGTCGCTTCAACATGACCCAGTGAATCAAAAACCCCCGGCTAACGCCAGGGGTTTGTCAGCAGTCTGACGGCCCCGCTAGGGGCCGTTTTTATTCCAGGCTATGCCGGTATGGACTTCAGACCTTCGCGACGATCCGCATGAAGGCCGGCATATCGTCGCCGAAGCCGACGGTCGCGTCGTCTTCTTCCTGACGATGGCGGCCAGGGCGGTCGCGCTGCGGACGGGCGTCGCCGCGCTGCTCGTGACGGTTGCCCGGGCCTTTACGCTCGTTCTCCGAGCGGATCGCATCCTTGCGGGCGCGGCGCTCGGCGATGTCGGCCACTTCGGCGACAGGCTGCTCGTCGCGCACGGCCTCGGGCGTCTCGTCGCGCTTGGCGTGACGGTCCTTCTTGCGCTCACCCCGATCCTTGCGGTCTTCGTCCTTGCGGCCGGCACGACGCGGGGCGCCGCGGCCACGGCGCGGCGATTCCTCGCCCTCGCTTTCGGTCACGGTCGACAGGTCGCCGTCATGCCATTCGATCTTCGTGCCGATCAGCCTTTCGATGGCGTCGACATATTTGGTGTCGGCGCGGGTGGCGATGGTGAAGGATTTGCCGGAACGGCCGGCCCGGCCGGTGCGGCCGATGCGGTGGACATAGTCCTCGGCGTGGATCGGCACATCGTAGTTGAAGACGTGACTGACATCGGGAATATCGAGACCGCGCGCGGCGACGTCCGAAGCAACGAGATAACGCAGCTTGCCGTCGCGGAAATTGGCAAGCATCTGCATGCGGGCGCGCTGGTCCATATCGCCATGCAGGGCGCCGGCGTCGAAATCATGCTTGAGCAGCGAGCGGAACAGCTCCGACACCTCGACCTTGCGGTTGCAGAAGATGATGGCGTTCTTCAGCTCGGCGTCTTCGGCCTTCATCAGATTGCGCAGCGTCTCGCGCTTGTCCCACGGCTTCGAGCCGGACTTGACCAGGCGCTGGATAATGCTGGTGGCGGTCGATGCGGCCTTGGAGACCTCGACGCGCACCGGCGCATGCAGGAATTTTTCGGTGAGCTTGGTGATCTCGGGCGGCATGGTCGCCGAGAAGAACAGCGTCTGCCTGGTGAACGGGATCATCTCGCAGATGCGCTCGATGTCGGGGATGAAGCCCATGTCGAGCATGCGGTCGGCCTCGTCGATTACGAGGATTTCGACACCATTGAGCAGAAGCTTGCCACGCTCGCGGTGATCGAGGAGGCGGCCTGGCGTGGCGATCAGCACATCGGCGCCGCGTTCGAGCTTCTTGTCCTGCTCGTCGAAGGATACGCCGCCGATCAGGAGCGCGATGTTGAGCTTGTGGTTCTTGCCGTATTTGACGAAGTTTTCCTCGACCTGGGCGGCAAGCTCGCGTGTCGGCTCGAGGATCAAGGTGCGCGGCATGCGGGCGCGGGCGCGGCCCTTTTCCAGTCGGGTCAGCATCGGCAGCACGAAGGAAGCCGTCTTGCCGGTGCCGGTCTGGGCGATGCCAAGCACATCCTTGCCGAGCAGCGCATGCGGGATGGCGCCGGCCTGGATCGGCGTCGGCTGGGTGTAGCCGGCATCGGTGACTGCGGAAAGGACCTTCGGCGACAGGCCGAGGTCTGAAAAGGTCAACGCTTCTGGAGCGGTCGTGGTGTCTGAGGACAAGTGTTTGTTGTCTTTGGCTGGTTCGGGAAAAATCGCAACACGCGTTGCGGCAGGCGCCGCGCACCTGCAAGATCGCGGTTGCAGTTAGGCGCAAGTCCGCGATTTGTCAACAGAAACGGGTGGGAATCCGGCGATTGTGAAGACGTAACCTTAATCGCGATGCTTAAAGCGCGTTGCGTCGAAACGGATTCAGGCTTTGCGCTTCTAATCTTTGTTTGATGCATACCGCTTTCCCAAAACCGCTGCGCACTTTTGGGCGACATGCTTAATCGAAACAATATCGTTGCGCCGGCTCAGTAGCGGAATTGCTCGGCAAGGATACGTTCGTTCCAAGAATGGTTCGGATCGAACAGCAAAGTTGCCGTGGCTGTCGGCGATTCCCGCACGGTGATGGAGGCCACCGCCTTGACCTCTGTATGGTCGGCGGCGGCATTCACCGGACGCTTTTCGGCTTCCAGGATGTCGAAGCGTATGGTCGCCTTGTTGGAGAGCAGCGCCCCGCGCCAGCGGCGCGGTCGGAAAGGGCTTACCGGCGTCAGCGCCAGGAGCGGCGCATCGAGCGGCAGGATCGGCCCGTGCGCCGACAGGTTGTAGGCGGTGGAACCGGCGGGCGTGGCGATCATCACGCCGTCGCAGTTCAGCTCCTCCAGCCGCACCTGACCGTCGACGGTGATCCGGATCTTCGCCGTCTGGTACGACTGGCGCCACAGCGCCACCTCGTTGATCGCCGGCGCCGAGACGGATTCGCCATCACGCGTGACCGCCACCATTTCGAGCGGCCGGATGGTCTCGGCGACCGCGGCGGCGATGCGTTCCTCAAGGCCACCGGCGCGATACTCGTTCATCAGGAAGCCGATGGTGCCACGGTTCATGCCGTAGACTTTCTTGCCCGTGCTCATCGTGTCGCGCAGCGTCTGCAGAAGAAAGCCGTCGCCGCCAAGCGCGATGATGATCTCGGCCTCGGCGACAGGCACCTGCCCATAGCGCGCCGACAGGCTTTCCAGCGCGGCGCGGGCGTCGTCGGTGTCGGAAGAGACGAAGGCGAAACGGCTGGCGGCTTTGCTCATGGCTCCCGGAGGGCGACCATCTGCGGGGCCGCGCCGGCGACGGCGTAGCATGCGTCGCCCATATCTGTGAAGGGCGGCGTGCCGTGCCGGTCGAAGGGACGTCGAGGATGATTGTCGCGCTTCATGACAGAGGCGCAACGAATGTGATGGCTGCAATGGTTAAGACGGAGCTTAAGCACTCGTAAAGCCGGATCGATCATGTTAGCCGACAGTGGATGGGTTGGCGGGGGCTGGCCAGTCGAGAGACCTGTCTATTGCCGGTAACGCGTCTGATCATAGTCTTCCTGATGATGGGAAGTTTCGCGCTGATGTTCGCCGAACTGGTGCGTCAATCGGAAGAGATGAGCCAGCGGCCGCAGCCGACGGCTTCCCGTTGTGGCGACGCCACGGGAACCCCCTGTCCGCAAAGGGCGCTTTAGGCTCGCTTCCCTGATCGCTCCAGCCGCCGTGCAAGTGGCAGCCGGCCTTGCGCTTGCCCGCGACATCGATGAGTTGCCGATAGCGCACCTTGCCGAAGCTCGGGAAATGGCCGCCATGCACGACCGACACGTCGAGTTCGCGCATGGCAAGCATCGTCCCGACATAGTCCTCGATATCGGAGTGATAGACGTCGTCGATCAACGGCCCGTCACAGACGATGTCGCCGGATAGCAGCATGCCGGTCTTTTTCTCGTAGAGCGCGATGCCGCGGGCCCGACAGCCCTTTCGGCCAAGCCTATACCGGCCTCGACCGCTGACCGAGCAGATATGCGCGCTGATCGCCCGCCTGCAGCAGATCGGCCTCGTGCGGCCGGACACAGACGGACCGGCGGTGGGAGAACTGATCTTCAACAACATGAACATGATGATCATCGAGTTCGTGCAGCGCGACGAAGCGAAGATACCGGACCTGCCCGCAGCGATACGGAGGCAGAATAGGATATTGGTGGCGGAGATCGGGGTTCGAGGGAGCCAGGAGGAACAGTCGTTTAAGCCACTAACAAGGTGGTCGCCTGCCATGTGCCTCTTGAGTTGAGATTTGAGATATGAGACAACTTTGAGGTGTATATGGAAGGGGGGGGGAAATGGGGACGTTTTCTATTTGGCATTGGGCGATCGTGCTGCTGCTGATCGGTGTACCTGTCTTCTTTGCCGTTCGCTCGGCGATCAAGCCGTCACAGCATCCGAACGGTTTGGTTGGGTTCGGCGGTTGGCTTATGCTCCTGGCGATCGGGCAGATTTTGTCGCCGTTCCGTACGTTGGCTGAGCTGTTCTCGTCGAGCGAAGGTTATCAGCAGCTCATGGCGCTGCCCAACGGGCCCCTGGCCGTCTGTGGCGAAATCGTTCTGCTGCTGGCATTTGCGGTGCTTCAGGTGGTCGTTCTTTTCGCAATGCTGCGGCGCAGTCCCCGTTTCAAGCGGCTGTTCCTTTATCAGTGGATTGCGATCCCCGTAGTATTCATCCTCGACGTCGTTTGGACTTCGACTGTTCTCGGCGTTTCAATCAGCCGGATTCTTGCGGGAGAAGCGCTGGTCGCGGTCATCGCATCGTTTGCAGTAACCGGGATTTGGGTGGCGTACGTCTACAGGTCCGTCAGGGTCAGAAACACGTTCGATAGGGCTGCGGCCACTGCGCAGATTGCTACTGCCTTTCAGTGACAGGGCAAGGAATTCAACTCTTTGCATGAGCCGCCAGCGGTCCTCCTTCGCCAAGGCTTCGGAGGACACTCCTTCGTCTAACGATCTTCGGGTGGCCTGCCATCCGAAGCTCGCAGAGCGAAGGTGCGAAGGCGGCCTGCCATCCGAAGCTCGGAGAGCGAATGTGGCCTGCCATCCGAAACTCGAAGAGCGAAGGATGGTGCCCCCGGCAGGAATCGAACCCGCGACCTTCGGTTTACAAAACCGCTGCTCTACCAGCTGAGCTACAAGGGCATGGCGCTCCGGTAGCATATTTCGTGCGTCAGTAAAGACAAAACTCCGTTTTGGGTTGCTGATGGACCCGCCGCGGTCGCCGAGGGGGCATGCTGAAATTCGGCGCGCCGCTTCCTACATCTCGTTCGGGTGCAATCGCATCGAACCGGGTGTCACATGATCAGATTCGTCATCGTCCTGCCGCTTATCGTCGTGACCTGGCTTCTCCTGGTGAAGATCGTCAGCGATCTGAAGAAGGCCAACATCGACTGGACCGGCGTCGCCACCTTCGTCGGCTTCATCGTGCTCGCCTTCTGGCTGCGCCATGTCACCGGGATGGGGTGAAAAGAGGGAGTAGGCAGTAGGCGGTAGTGAGTGGAGGGATGCCCGTTCGCGACGGCTGCCTCGCCACTATTGACTACTCACCACTCACTCAATCTCTAGCGAGAGGACGTATTGCCTTCGAAGGGCAGCCCACCGGGCCGCCCTTTTTTGCATTCGAAAACAATGAACTGGCCGGAAAAATCGTCGGCGAAAAAATCTCAAAAAATCTTCGAACCTTTTTCCGGGCCGCGACGACCCATGTTCAAGAGGCGGATGGTTCGCCTCTCCACCGAAACCAGGAGATCGTCATGTTCAAGCGCACCATCGTTTCCGGCCTCATCGCCACCACCGTCGCAGCCGCCTCACTCGTCGGCACCGTCCAGCCTTCGGCCGCTCACAACCATCACAATCGCGAACTCGGCATCGGTATTGCCGCCGGCGTCGGCGGCTTCGTCCTCGGAAGCATGCTCGCCCAGCAGCCCCGCCCGGTCTATGTCGAGGAAGACGGCTACGACGGTTCCTGGCACGTCCGCCGCTGCATGGCCCGCTACGGCAGCTATGATCCGGGTTCGAACACCTACATCGGCTACGACGGCTACCCGCACTATTGCCATCTGTAAGAGGAGGCGGACCAACGACAGGAAAAAGGGGCTGCGCGCAGCCCCTTTTCTTGCGTTTGAACGTTAGAGCCTCCGCTGGATCGGCTAATTGAAGCGAGCGGATGCTTCACGGCCGGTAACCCTAACGGTGAGGCTTCGTATTAGCCTCGGGCATCGCCAATCCCGCCATGCGGCAGGCGCCGCCAACTGAAGCCTCGTCGCCTATCGCCACCAGTTCGAAACTGTTCCCGGGATCGGGGTAGATCTTGCCAATGAAAGGTTCGTTGCCGTCGGAACCGCTGGGAGAACTCTTGTCGTCGACATAACCGCACACCACGATCTCGTGGCGGCCGTTCAACGTGCGCTCTCCGGCGAGCATCGTTCCGAACTTTGCGGCGATAGGGTTCCTCAAGTGCTGGCGGACGCCGGCGGTGATGATCTCCTCCAGGGCCAGCGAGATCGGAATGGGATCGACGCGTTGGGTGCCGTCGGGTTCGAGCGGTGGTGGTGCCGCCGCCACGCATCCGCAAAGTGACGCGGCAGATAAAAGCTGAACTGTTTTCCGCATCCGCGCCCTTTCGCACGCATTGGAACGCTCCCGCAAGGCGACCAAGTCCATGCACGCGAAGGTGTACAGCGATTTGGCGAGCGTCTAGTCTGGCAGCAACGGCGGGGAGGGTGGCTTGGACGAGCAGGACCCGAAGGAAGAAGTGGTGGAGACGGTTTTCCGCAACGGCACCGTCACCACGGTCGGCATCCTGCTGGCCTTTTCGCTGGGTTTCATCACCCATTGGGCCGCAAATCCGATCCCCTGGCAGACCTACCATCTGGTCGCGGTCCTGCCGATCCTGGTCGGCATTGCGCTGCAGATGCGGGCACTCGCCATGCTGCTGGACATGAAATCGCTGCAGCGTCGCGTCTTCGAGCGCGCCAACCGCATCTTCATCACCGGCCTCATCTTCACGGCTTGCGGCGTCGGCGCCGCGATCCTGCTCGATTTCTTCGACATTGCGGTGAAAAGCGCCTTGCCGGGCGCATGACCCGAGAAATCGCGGACCGATTTCTCGCAAGGATCATGGGCAAGGAGAAATTCTCTTGGATCAGCCCGCTTTGGCGCCGCCGATCATCTTCGTCACCTCGGCCGCGGCGTCGCGCACCAGCGGACCGATCTCGGCCAGCCGCTCAGGCGTGACCCGCACCGTCGGGCCGGACACGGAAACGCCGCCGATCGGCTCGCCATACTCGTCGAAGATGGCGGCTGCGACGCAGCGCATGCCCGGGTGGCGTTCCTCGTCGTCGACCGACCAGCCGCGATGCTTGATGGTCGCAAGGTCGTGAGCCAGCGCAGAAATGTCGGACAGCGTCTTGTCGGTGTAGCGCTGCAGGCCTGCCTTGCGCAGGATGGCGGCAACCCGTTCCGGCTCGAGATGCGCCAGCACCGCCTTGCCGATGCCCGAGGCATGGAAGGGGCTGCGCGTGCCCGGCCGGAAGAAGGCGCGGATCGCCTGGTGCGTCTCGACCTGGTTGACGAAGACCACGCAATCATCCTCGGCGACACCCAGATTGGCGGTCTCGCCGGTCTTTTCCATCAATTCCTGCATGACGATGCGGGCGCGGTCGACGAGCTTGCGCCGGCGCAGGAAAGCCGAGCCCATGCGGTAGGTCTCGACGCCGACCGACCACAACTGGTCGGTCGTGTCGAACTCGACCATGCCGTGGTTTTCCAGCGTCGTCAGCATTCTATAGGCGGTGGAAGCGGCAATGCCGCTTTGCGCCGCGATTTCGCTGAGCGACAGGCCGCTGGCCTCGGCGACGATCGCCAGGATGCGGAGTGCCCGGTCGAGCGACTGCACCGATGCCGCTTCGGAAGGACCGTTGAAGGCGCGCGGCCGGCCGCGCTGGCGTTTTTCCGTCGTGTCCATACGCGCCATTCTCGCCGATTTCATACCGGACGCAATGAAAAAGTTTTTCAGAGATTGTCGCGGTAGGTTTTCTGGAAAACGAAAAGTGAAACGAAATCAGTCAATAAGATGGGTTTTCTAGAAATGAAAAAATATTCTGAAAAAATTGAAAAATCGAAGGCGCGCTGGCATTCTCAAGCCAACCAACGAAGTGGAGGCTTGCTATGGCCAGGATGCGCGCTGTCGACGCGGCGGTTCTCGTTCTCGAAAAGGAAGGCATCACCAATGCCTTCGGCGTGCCGGGCGCGGCGATCAACCCGCTCTATTCGGCGCTGAAGGCGAGGGCTACCATCCGCCACGTGCTTGCCCGCCATGTCGAGGGCGCCTCGCACATGGCCGAAGGCTATACGCGGGCCAAGGCCGGCAATATCGGGCTCTGCATCGGCACTTCCGGCCCGGCCGGCACCGACATGATCACCGGCCTCTATTCGGCCTCGGCGGATTCCATCCCGATCCTCTGCATCACCGGGCAGGCGCCTCGCGCCCGGCTCAACAAGGAGGATTTCCAGGCCGTCGATATCGCGTCGATCGCGGCACCCGTCGCCAAATGGGCGGTCACCGTCATGGAGCCCTATCTGGTCCCGATGGCGCTGCAGAAGGCGTTCCACCTGATGCGCTCCTCGCGGCCGGGTCCGGTGCTGATCGACCTGCCGGTCGATGTCCAGCTCGCCGAGATCGAATTCGACATCGACGCCTACGAGCCGCTCGCTCCCTTCAAGCCGGCGATGACGCGCGCCCAGGCCGAGAAGGCTCTGGCGATGCTCAACGAAGCGGAAAGGCCGCTGATCGTCGCCGGCGGCGGTATCATCAACGCCGATGCGTCCGATCTGCTGATCGAATTCGCCGAGATCACCGGCGTGCCGGTCATCCCGACGCTGATGGGCTGGGGCGCGATCCCCGACGACCACCGGCTGATGGCCGGCATGTGCGGCCTACAGACCTCGCACCGCTACGGCAATGCAACGATGCTGGCGTCAGACTTCGTCTTCGGCATCGGCAACCGCTGGGCCAACCGCCACACCGGCTCGGTCGACGTCTACACCAAGGGCAAGAAATTCATCCATGTCGACATCGAGCCCACCCAGATCGGCCGCGTCTTCGCGCCGGATCTCGGCGTCGTCTCGGACGCGGGTGCTGCGCTGAAGATCCTGCTCGACGTCGCCACCGAATGGCGCACGGCCGGCAAGCTGCGCGACTGGTCGGGCTGGGCCAAGGAATGCCAGCAGCGCAAGAAGACCATGAAGCGCAAGACGCATTTCGAGCAGGTGCCGCTGAAGCCGCAGCGCATCTATGAGGAGATGAACAAGGCTTTCGCCCGCGACACCACCTATGTCACCACGATCGGCCTGTCGCAGATCGCCGGCGCGCAGTTCCTGCATGTCTACAAGCCGCGCAACTGGATCAATTGCGGCCAGGCCGGCCCGCTCGGCTGGACGCTGCCGGCAGCACTTGGCGTGCGCGCCGCCGATCCGGACCGCGATATCGTCGCGCTCTCCGGCGACTACGACTTCCAGTTCATGATCGAGGAGCTGGCCGTCGGCGCGCAGCACAAGCTGCCTTACATCCACGTTGTCGTGAACAACGCCTATCTCGGCCTGATACGCCAGGCGCAGCGCGGCTTTTCGATGGATTACGAGGTGAGCCTCGCCTTCGAGAACGTCAACCGGGCGGGCGATCCGGAGGCAGGCTACGGCGTCGACCATGTCGCGGTCGCCGAGGCGATGGGCTGCAAGGCGGTCCGCGTGCGCAAGCCCGAGGAATTCGCCGGCGCCTTCAAGGAGGCGCAGCGGCTGATGAAGGAGCATCAGGTTCCGGTCGTCCTCGAATTCATCCTCGAGCGCGTCACCAACATTTCCATGGGCACGGAAATCGACAAGATCACGGAATTCGAGGAACTTGCCGAGAGCCATGAGGATGCCCCCACCGCGATTGTGATGCTCGACTAGGGTAAGGCGGACAAGAAAGAGAAAAAGAATGCCGCGTTTTTCAGCCAATCTTTCGATGCTCTTCGGCGAGCATGAGTTCCTCGACCGCTTCGATGCCGCCGCCCGCGCCGGCTTCAAGGGCGTCGAATATATCGGCCCCTACGATCATGCGCCGGACGTTGTCGCCGCGCGCCTGAAGAAGAATGGTCTCAGCCAGGTTCTCTTCAACCTGCCGGCCGGCGACTGGGCAAAGGGCGAGCGCGGCATCGCCGTGCTGCCCGACCGTGTGCCGGAATTCCGCCAGGGCATCGCCAAGGCGATAAGCTACGCGCATGCGTTGGGCTGCGAGCAGATCAACTGCCTGGCCGGCATCGTGCCGCAGGGTGCCGATCGCACCGTTCTGGAAAACATCTTTGCCGAAAACCTCGCCTTCGCGGCCGAGAAGCTGGAGCAGGCCGGCATCAGGCTGCTGATCGAGCCGATCAACACCCGCGACATCCCTGGCTTCTTCCTGAACTATTCCGACCAGGCGCTGGCGCTGATCGACCGCATCGGCTCGAAGAACCTGTTCCTGCAATACGACATCTATCACATGCAGATCATGGAGGGGGATCTCGCCCGTACCATCGAGGCAAACCTTCCCCGCATCGCGCATATCCAGCTTGCGGACAATCCCGGCCGTCACGAGCCGGGGACGGGCGAGATCAACTATCCCTTCCTCTATCATCACATCGACCGGCTCGGCTATTCGGGCTGGATCGGCGCCGAATACAAGCCGAAGGCCGGCACGGAAGCCGGGCTCGGCTGGTTCAGCGAGTTCGCCGGACATGGGAGCGCCGCGGCTTAAGCGCTTCCCTTCTCCCCGTCATTATACGGGGAGAAGGTGCCGGCAGGCGGATGAGGGGCAGCGCCCACCGTGCGATGTATTCGAACGAGACGTTCAGGAGAACAACAATGGAAACCATCGGCTTCATCGGCCTCGGCATCATGGGCGCGCCAATGGCGGGGCATCTGCTCGACGCCGGCTATCCAGTCATTGCCAGCGACCATCGCTCCAAACCGCCGGCCGATCTCGTCGCCAAGGGGCTGAAGACCGTGACCGGCCACAACGCGGCGGCCAAGGCCGCCGACATCATCATCACCATGGTGCCGGACACCCCGCAGGTGGCCGACGTGCTGTTCGGCGAGAACGGCGTCGCCGGCGGCCTGTCGAAGGGCAAGCTGGTCATCGACATGAGCTCGATCTCGCCGATCGCCACCAAGGAATTCGCCAAAAAGATCAATGATCTCGGCTGCGACTATCTCGATGCGCCGGTGTCGGGCGGCGAGGTCGGCGCGAAGGCGGCTTCGCTCACCATCATGGTCGGCGGCGAGGACAAGGCCTTCGAGCGCGCCAGGCCGATCTTCGAGAAGATGGGCAAGAACATCACGCTGGTCGGCCCGAACGGCGTCGGCCAGACCACCAAGGTCGCCAACCAGATCGTCGTGGCATTGACCATCGAAGCCGTCGGCGAGGCGCTGGTTTTCGCCTCGAAGGCCGGCGCCGATCCGGCCAAGGTCAGGCAGGCGCTGATGGGAGGGCTCGCCGCCTCGCGCATCCTCGAAGTGCATGGCGAGCGCATGATCAAGCGCACCTTCGCGCCGGGCTTCCGCATCGAATTGCACCAGAAGGATCTCAATCTGGCGCTGGAAGGCGCCAAGGCGATCGGCGTGTCGCTGCCCAACACGTCGACCACGCAGCAGCTGTTCAATTCCTGCGCTGCCAATGGCGGAGCCAAGGAGGATCACTCGGCGCTGGTTAGGGCGCTGGAGCGGATGGCGGGACTCGAAGTAGGTAGTGAGTAGTGAGTAGTTTTGTAATGGTTGGCCGCGAAAACCACTCACTACTCACTACTCACTACTCACTACTCGCGAGGAATTTCCTCGCCGCGTAGAGGCTCACCGCCGCCGCGTTCGACACGTTGAGCGAGTGGATGGCGCCGGGCATGTCGAGACGGGCGAGGGCGGTCACCGTCTCACGCGTCTTCTGCCGCAGGCCCTTGCCTTCCGCGCCCAGCACCAGGGCAATTTTCTCGCCGTCGAAGGTTTTTTCCAGCTCGGCCGGCCCTTCGGAATCGAGCCCGATGGTCTGGAAGCCGGCCTCGTGCAACTGTCCGAGCGCATCGGCGAGGTTCTTCACCTCGATCTGGTCGATATGCTCCAGCGCGCCGGAGGCGGATTTCGCCAGCACGCCGGATTCCTGCGGGCTGTGCCGGGCGGTCGTGATCAACGCGCCGGCGCCGAAAGCGACCGCGGAGCGCAGGATCGCGCCGACATTGTGCGGGTCGGTCACCTGGTCGAGCACCAGCACCAGCCTTGTGTCGCCAAGCGCGTCGAGACGCTTCGGCTTGAGCGGTTCGGCTTCGATCAGCACGCCCTGATGCACCGCATCGGAGCCCGTGATCCTGTCGATGTCCTTCGGCTCGACCAGCTCGGCCTTGAAGGGCAGGGCGGCAAGATCGGCGATCGAAAGCCGCTCGGCGGCGTTGCGGCTCACCAGCATTTTCCTGATCTTGCGCCGCGGATTGTCGAGCGCCGCCCGCACCGTGTGCAGGCCGTAGAGCCGCACCAGCCCGTCGGCCGGCCCATCGCCCGGCGGCACCGGCTGGCGCGGCCGGAATGCCGGCGCGCCGCCGGCCTTCTGGTCGCGATGCGCGCGCCTGAGTTTGGCGTAATGGGTATCCTTTGGGGTGCCCGGCTTGTTGCTTTTATCGTCGCTCATGCGGCCTCTATAGCGGCCCCGTCCGGCTAAGGATATGGCCCACGGCAATGAATGCCGAACATCCTCGAAAAACCCTGGCCACGGCGGTTGACACCCATCGGCCTTGCCGCCATAAGGCGCTTCGCTGATTTCGGAGAAGATCTTACTCGGGTTCCGGATCGGCGAAAATGCCTCGTTGCATGGCTCCGGCGGCAGACTGGAGAGGTGCCCGAGTGGTTAAAGGGGACGGACTGTAAATCCGTTGGCTTAGCCTACGTTGGTTCGAATCCAACCCTCTCCACCACTGCCGGCCCGGAAGCCCTGAAACGAACAAGTCTCGGACCGAAAGTGCATGGCGCTTTTCGGGTGAATCCGGTACTTCAGTGTAAGGCGCGGGTATAGCTCAGTGGTAGAGCAGCAGCCTTCCAAGCTGAATATGCGGGTTCGATTCCCGCTACCCGCTCCAGATCGCCTGCCTGCCGGGTTTCCCGCTTGACCGCCATTCGGACAGAACCGCCGCGCGCCGTAGCGCGCAGCGCATTCCGCTTCATCACGCCGCTTAGCTGTTGAAGGCCGAAGCGACCTGATGGTTCTGCGGGATCTGGCCGTTCGGCGTCAGCTTGTCGACGATGCCGGGCAGCGCCGTGGAGAGTTGCTGCAGCAGTTCCTGCTCGTTCATGCCGGTGCGCTGGGCGATCTCGCGGATGACCTGTGGGCCGATCGCGGCACCGAGGTCATTGGCATTGATCGGCTGGTTCTGGCCGGTGCCAACCCAGGAATCGGCCACGTTGCCGTGGCCGGCGCCCTTCAGCTTGTCGAGCAGGCCGCCGAGACCGCCGAGCAAGCCGCCGTCGGCGGATGTGTCCGTCGGAGCCGGCGCCGGCGCTTGCGGCGCGGCCGGCTCTTCGCTTCTGCCGCTCAACATCTTGCCGACCAAAAGCGCGCCGAGCGCGATCATCAGGGGTTTGGTGATATTGCCGCCGGGAACGGCATTGTCGAAAAGGCCCATCGTGGATCTCCTGTTATCCAGCCAAGTCTTATCCAGCCAAGTCCGCCCGGCCCCAGAATGGGGCAAACGGTCGGAATTTCAAGCTGTCTTGAGCTTTTGACAATCATATGACCATGATGGCGCGGCGGGGGATTTTGGAGGGAACTATGGGCATCATCAGCTGGATCATTCTCGGCATCATCGCAGGGTTCATTGGCAGCAAGATCGTCAACAAGACCGGTCAGGGCATGATCATGGATATCGTGCTCGGCATCGTCGGCGCCATCGTCGGCGGCGTGATCTTCAGCGCCTTCGGTGCGTCGGGCGTCACCGGCCTCAACATCTGGAGCCTGATCGTGGCCGT
Source organism: Mesorhizobium australafricanum (assembly GCF_033977265.1). NCBI lineage: Bacteria > Pseudomonadati > Pseudomonadota > Alphaproteobacteria > Hyphomicrobiales > Phyllobacteriaceae > Mesorhizobium > Mesorhizobium australafricanum. The sequence goes on from NZ_JAVIIT010000014.1 coordinate 13,574, forward strand.
GATCGGCTCGGTCGTCGTGCTCTGGGCCTACCATCAGATTTCCGGCAAGCGCACGCTGTAGAGGTAGAGAAAGCCGCATTTGATCGGCTGCTGGTGGTCGACCCTTTGGGTCGGCCCGTACTGACTTTGCGCCTTCAGGCGACCATGGCCAGCCGGCGCTTTCTTTCGTCGAGCGAGACGATCGCCAGGCCGCTGGCCATCACCAGCAGGATGCCGCAGACGGCGAGCGCGTTCGGGAACTGTCCGAACACCAAGAGACCCGAAATGACCGCCCAGACGGTGAAGCAGTAATAGAAGGGCGCGACCGCGCTTGTCGGCCCGACGCGGTAGGCCATGAAGATGAAGAAATGGCCGAAGATCAGGAACAGGCCGGCGCCCGCGATCAGCAGCAGATGACGTCCCCCGGGCATCACCCATTGCTCGCAGACGAGGTGCGCCGCGCCTGAGCCGACCAGCACCACCACGACCGCGGAGATGGCGACAATCATGCCCGGCACCTCGGCGCCCACCTTGCGGCCGGCAAGGTCGCGTACCGCCGCGAAGGCCGCATTGCCGAGCGCCAGCAGGGCATAGACCGAAATGCCCTGCATTGTCGGCTGCGCCACCATAAGCGCCCCGACAAAGCCAAGCCCGATCAGCGCCATGCGCGTGGCGCCGATCTTTTCGCCGAACAGCATCGAGGAGCCGACCAGCACGATGAGCGGCGTGACTTGGCCGAGCGCCGTCGAATCCGCGATCTGCATGTTGGCTAGGGCCACGACGTAGCACAGGATCGCCAGCAGCTCGAACAGGTTCCGGCGCAGCACCTTGCGCTCGAAGAGCAGCGGGATCTGCCTGGCATAGCCCAGCATCAGAAGCAGCGGCACGCCCCACAGCATCGCCGCCGCGCCGCGCAGCAGGAGCACTTCATAGGGCGGCAGTCCCGTGGTCGCGAGCTTCATCATCGTGTCGTTGACGAGGTAGGAGCCCGTCGAGACGATCATGAACAGCGGGCCGCGGATATTTGCCGGAATGAACTGCATCCGGCGAACAAGATCAGAGCGGCGTCGCGGCGGCAATGGGCCAGCCCGGAGCCTTTGATTTTATGTCCGGCGTCCCTATATCGGCGCCATATCCCACTGAAATCGACCATTGGTACGGGTCGAGCGAGAATCCGCTCAGCCACAAGGCACTTGTGTTTTTCAGCCGTTGTCGCTAATCGCCCCGCATTCGACTGAACTGAAGGTCAAGGCCGTCCAAGGAAAGAGACTATGGCAAAAGGTAAATTCGAGCGCACCAAGCCGCATGTGAACATTGGCACGATCGGCCACGTCGATCATGGCAAGACGTCGCTGACGGCGGCGATCACGAAGTATTTTGGCGAATACAAGCGCTATGACCAGATCGACGCGGCACCCGAAGAGAAGGCGCGCGGCATCACCATTTCGACGGCGCATGTCGAGTATGAGACGGCCAACCGTCACTATGCCCACGTCGACTGCCCCGGCCACGCCGACTATGTGAAGAACATGATCACCGGTGCCGCGCAGATGGACGGCGCGATCCTGGTTGTGTCGGCCGCCGACGGCCCGATGCCGCAGACCCGCGAGCACATCCTGCTTGCCCGCCAGGTCGGCGTTCCGTCGATCGTTGTGTTCCTGAACAAGGTCGACCAGGTCGACGACGCCGAGCTGCTTGAGCTGGTCGAGCTCGAGGTTCGCGAGCTTCTGTCGAAGAACGAGTTCCCCGGCGACGACATTCCGATCGTCAAGGGTTCGGCGCTGGCTGCGTTGGAAGATTCCAACAAGACCATCGGCGAGGACGCCATCCGCGAGCTGATGGCTCAGGTCGACGCCTACATCCCGACGCCTGTGCGTCCGCTGGACAAGCCGTTCCTGATGCCGATCGAGGACGTGTTCTCGATCTCGGGCCGCGGCACGGTGGTGACCGGCCGCGTCGAGCGCGGCGTGGTCAAGGTCGGCGAGGAACTGGAAATCGTCGGCATCCGTCCGACCACCAAGACGACCTGCACGGGCGTCGAGATGTTCCGCAAGCTGCTCGACCAGGGCCAGGCCGGCGACAACATCGGCGCGCTGCTGCGCGGCGTCGACCGTGAAGGTGTCGAGCGCGGCCAGGTTCTGGCCAAGCCCGGCACGGTGAAGCCGCACAAGAAGTTCGTGGCCGAGGCCTACATCCTGACCAAGGACGAGGGCGGCCGTCATACGCCGTTCTTCACCAACTACCGTCCGCAGTTCTACTTCCGCACGACGGACGTGACGGGCATCGTGACGCTGCCGGCCGGCACCGAAATGGTCATGCCTGGCGACAACATCACCGTCGACGTCGAGCTGATCGTGCCGATCGCGATGGAAGAGAAGCTGCGCTTCGCCATCCGTGAAGGCGGCCGCACCGTCGGTGCCGGCATCGTCGTCACCATCAAGGAGTAATCGATCCGGTTATCGCCGGTTCGGCAAGGAAGGGCGGTCTTCGGGCCGCCCTTTTAGTTTTGGAAACAGTATTGCCAGGACCTTTTCAATTCTGTTGCAACCGTCGTCGCCGTAACTAGTATGGGTTGTACCCGAGGGCTTGCCAGACGTGGTTTCCACATTCCGTCCTACGACCATACGGTGCTGGCGCGGACTGCTGCGCCTGGGATTGGCCGCTGCCATGGGGCTGGCCGCCTTCGGTGCCGCCGCAAAGGAAGAGCCGCCGGACTACGGTCCGACGATGCGCTTCGTCGTCGTGCGCAGCAGCGCGCCGGGCTGCGAGCCGAACTGCCCGGAATGGATTTCAGCCGAAGGGACGATCGATGCGGGCACGCCGATGCTGCTCAGGCGCCTGCTGAAGACGCTCGGCAGGCGGCAACTGCCGATCGTCGTCAATTCTCCCGGCGGCAACGTCGATGCCGCGCTTCAGCTTGGCCGCATGGTCCGCAAGAACAAGCTCGATATCGCGGTCGGCATTACGGAGTTTTCCGGCTGCTCGCCGGCGATGAAGACTTGCCGGGACAATGACGGCAAGGGCCAGCCCTATTCCGGTGTTGCTCCCTATTTCGGCGTTGCCCACGACAGCGGTGCGATGTGCAACTCGGCGTGCCCGCTGATGTTTGCCGGCGGCATCCGCCGCGTCGTCGGTGAATGGGCCTATCTCGGCGTCCACCAGATCACCACCACCTTCCGGCGCGAGAAGCTGCTCTACCGCACGACCTATCGCATCGTGAACGGCAAGAAGAAGGTCATCAGCACCAAGATCGTCAGCCGCAAGAATGCCGGCAGTTACAAGACCTATGAGATGAGCAAGGCGGTCGAGGAGCGGCTGTCGGGCTATTTGAAGGAGATGGGCGTCGAACAGGGCGTGCTGGGCGTGATGAAGGCGACGCCTGCCAGCGACATCAGGCAGATCGAGCCCGAAGACATGCTGGAGATGAAGCTCGTCACCAGCCTCGATTCGCTCGATTTGCTGACCGAGAGGACCATTTGCCAACATGACCCGGTGCCGGTGAATTGCCGGGAGGTACCGGCGAACGGCAAGCCGGCCGCTGTCGCGGCGGTCGTGCCTTCTCCCATTGCCCCGGCGCCCGCGCCCGAAGCTCAGGAACAGGAGATGCGCTTCGTTCTTGTTCGCGGCAGCAATCCGCTTTGCAATCCCGATTGTCCGGAATGGATTTCGGCGGAAGGCACGATCGCCGCAGGTACGGCCGACAAGCTGCGCCAGTTGCTCGATACGATCCGTGAGCGCCGGTTGCCCGTCGTGATCAACTCGCCGGGTGGAGATGTGCAGGTCGCTCTCGGCGCAGGCCGGCTGATCCGCGAGCGCGGGTTGGATGTCGCGGTCGCCCGAACGGACTTTCTCGATTGCGATCCGGGCGCCGTGGGGTGCGTCGCAACCGACGGTCTCCATGCCGGCCTCACCGTCGATGCAGGCGCCGAATGCGACGCCGCCTGCGCGGTGATGATCGCCGGCGGTGTCCGACGCCTGGTTGGCGCCGATGCGCATTTCCTGGTGCATTCCATGGGCATGGAAGGGAAGGTCAGGGCGTATCTTGACGAGATGGCGATCGGCTCGGGCTTTTTCGTCGCGATGCAGTCGGCCGAATATGCGAAGCACAGGGAACTCGGCCGGGACGAACTGCAGAAATTCGGACTGACGACCGGCCCGCAATCGGTGGACGCGCTGACGGGCGCCACCATTTGCAGATCCGCGCCCAGGCCAGACAATTGCAGGGTTCTTCCGGCCGCTGATGCCGAGGCAAAGGCGTCGGCGAAATTGTAATCCCATTCTCGCACTGGCCATGGGGGCAGGTTGAGGCGGGCAGGGCTTCCGCTATCCTTTGCGACCACCGACTAAAGCGCGTCGCGCTGAACCGGATTCAGGCGACGCGCTTTAAGTCTTTGTTTTGATGCATGTCGTTGTCCCAGAACCGCTGCACACTTCTGGCGACATGCATTAAGGAGGATCGGCGATGCGCGAGGATATTCCGACTTTGTATGAATGGGCCGGTGGCAGCGAGGCGCTCAACCGGCTGACCCGGACCTTCTATGACAAGGTGGCGCGGGATCCGATCGTCGGTCCGGTGTTCAAGCACATGTCGCCGGACCATCCGGCGCATGTCGCCGCCTTTATCGGCGAGGTCTTCGGCGGGCCGAAGTCCTATAGCGAAAGGCATGGCGGCCACCGCGAGATGGTGATGCATCATCTCGGCAAGCACCTGACCGAAGTGCAGCGGCGCCGCTGGATCAATCTCCTTGCCGACGCCGCGGATGAGGTTGGCCTGCCGGATGATCCCGAGTTCCGCTCCGCCTTCATGGGTTACGTCGAATGGGGATCGCGGCTGGCGAAGATGAACTCGAATCTCGGCGAGACCTGCGATCCCGAGACCGAGCCGATGCCGGCCTGGGGCTGGGGCGTGCCGGGCGGACCGTTCAAGCCGCCTGCCGGGAAGCCGTAGGCGCGGGCGCGTCGTTGCGCGAGCGCGATCCGTTGCCGGCGCAAATGCGATCCAGATTTCCGGCAATGGTTTTAAAACGGCATGCGAGCGCTCTTTACAGAGGACCCGGAAGCTTTTAGGAAGCGCCTGCGCACAAATACGCGCATGCACGGGCATAGCTCAGTTGGTAGAGCGGCGGTCTCCAAAACCGCAGGTCGTAGGTTCGAGCCCTGCTGCCCGTGCCATTTCCCAAATGGCCGATCGAGGCCTCTGCCGTTGAATATCGCCGGATGGCTTGCCATATAGCGTGAATTAGGGCATAAGCCCCGCATAGCCGGGACGGGACGACTGGATGGTTCCGAGGCGGCGTTAGAACATAAAGCGGACGCTTGCCACTTGCGTGGATTGAGAATCGGTTTTATGTAGACGGAACAGACACGCGACGCGTGGAGCTGGGAAGCCGGCTTTACGCGTCTGATTTGCGTGGGTGCAATGGCGGTGCTGATTCGGCGCCGCACAGAGCCCAGGCGGCACGTCCCGGCCAGCGGGATCATCCAGGAGGCCCGGCCAACGGGTCTTGAAAACAGGCGGCACATGGCTTCGAAAACCACCAACCCCTTCACCTTTCTCCAGCAGGTTCGCGCGGAGACGGCCAAGGTGACATGGCCTTCGCGGCGCGAAACCATGATCTCGACGGTGATGGTGCTCGTGTTCGCGGTCATCGCGATGATCTTTTTCTTCACCGCCGACATAGCCATGGGCTATGGGATCGAGAAGATTCTGGGCCTCGGGCATTAATTCGGCGATTACGGAGAGGTCGTGAAATGACTGCGCGCTGGTATATCGTCCACGCCTATTCGAACTTCGAGAAGAAGGTCGCCGAGGATATTGAGAACAAGGCCAAACAGAAGGGCCTGTCCGGCGAGATCGAGCAGATCGTGGTGCCGACCGAGAAGGTCGTCGAGATCCGCCGTGGCCGCAAGGTCGATGCCGAGCGCAAGTTCTTTCCGGGGTATGTGCTTCTGAAGGCCAACCTGACGGACGCCGTCTTCTCGCTGGTCAAGAACACGCCGAAGGTCACCGGCTTCCTGGGGGACTCCAAGCCTGTGCCGATCACCGAGACAGAGGCGCAGCGCATCCTGAACCAGGTCCAGGAAGGCGTCGAGCGGCCGAAGCCCTCGGTCACCTTCGAGATCGGCGAGGCGATCCGCGTTTCCGACGGCCCGTTCGCGTCGTTCAACGGCGTCGTCCAAGAGGTGGACGAGGAGCGTGCCCGCCTCAAGGTGGAAGTTTCGATCTTCGGGCGCGCGGTGCCTGTCGATCTGGAATTCGGACAGGTCGAAAAGGGCTGATCCGGATACCCGCGCCGAAGGCGTCGGGAGCGGCGGCAGACGCCGCATGAACGGGTGGGAGGCGAAGGCGGCACAGCCGGCCGTCGGAACCGCACCACCAGACTGCAACCGCCGGTGTTCCCAGATCGTGGGGCCGGCATGAGAAAAGGCAGGAATAGAGATGGCTAAGAAAGTTGCAGGCCAGCTCAAGCTCCAGGTTGCCGCGGGCTCGGCCACGCCGTCGCCCCCGATCGGCCCGGCGCTTGGTCAGCGCGGCATCAACATCATGGAATTCTGCAAGGCGTTCAACGCGCAGACCCAGGAGCTCGAGAAGGGATCGCCGATCCCGGTCGTCATCACCTACTACCAGGACAAGTCGTTCACCTTCGTCATGAAGACGCCGCCGGTGAGCTACTTCCTGAAGAAGGCCGCCAACCTGAAGTCGGGCTCCAAGGAGCCGGGCAAGACCAAGGTCGGCACGATCAGCCGCGACAAGGTACGCGCGATCGCCGAGCAGAAGATGAAGGACCTGAACGCAAACGACGTCGAGGCGGCCATGCGCATGGTCGAGGGCTCCGCCCGCTCGATGGGCCTGGAAGTGGTGGGCTAAGATCATGGCAAAGATTGCAAAGCGTGTTGCCAAGAGCCGCGAAGGCATCGATCCGAACAAGGCTTATGCGCTCTCCGAAGCGCTGCAGCTGCTCAAGGACCGGTCCAAGGTGAAGTTCGACGAGACCGTCGAGATCTCGATGAATCTCGGCGTCGATCCGCGTCATGCCGACCAGATGGTCCGCGGCGTGGTCAACCTGCCGAACGGCACCGGCCGCTCCGTGCGTGTCGCCGTGTTCGCCCGTGGCGACAAGGCCGAGGAAGCCAAGGCCGCCGGCGCCGATATCGTTGGCGCCGAGGACCTGGTCGACATCGTCCAGAAGGGCACGATCGATTTCGATCGCTGCATCGCCACCCCGGACATGATGCCGCTGGTCGGCCGTCTGGGTAAGGTGCTCGGCCCGCGCGGCATGATGCCGAACCCGAAGGTCGGCACCGTGACCACCGATGTGGCAGCGGCCGTCAAGGCTTCGAAGGGCGGCGCCGTCGAGTTCCGCGTCGAGAAGGCCGGCATCGTCCAGGCCGGCGTCGGCAAGGTCTCGTTCGACGTCAAGGCGCTGGAAGAGAATGTGCGGGCCTTCGCCGACGCGGTGAACAAGGCCAAGCCGACCGGCGCAAAGGGCAACTACGTCAAGAAGGTGTCCGTCACCTCGACGATGGGCCCGGGCCTCAAGCTCGACCTCGCGACGCTCGCCGCGTCGTAAGTGTCATCCGGTCGGCCAGGGCCGATCGCAAAAGAATTCCGGGCCGCCGATCCGTCGGCGGCCCGGTACCCCGGAAGCCGAAAGGTTTCCGGATATCCTGTCCGAGATTGCAGGCGGCCCAAAAGCCTTAATTCATGTGGGCCTGCATGAGACGGGTGAAGACCCGACAAAGGAGCGGAAAGCTCCAATGAAAGGTTCGAACCGTGTTTGCCTTTTGTCAGCGCATCGCCGGCTTGGCCGTCGATGTGGCGAAAGGGGGCAGGATCCTCGAGCGCCGTTCGGGAGATCCAGGATTTGGATGGCCCGGCCGGCAAAAGGCAACCCGACTTCTGACCTCGGAAATGAGGCAGGGGTCAACTGGAGATAGGCAGTGGACAGAGCGGAAAAGCGCGAACTCGTCACGGGCCTGAACGAAGCGTTCGGAAACGCGGGTTCAGTCGTCGTGGCCCACTACGCCGGCATCACCGTGGCGCAAATGAACGACCTTCGGTCGAAGATGCGCGCTGCCGGTGGCACCGTCAAAGTCGCGAAGAACCGTCTCGCCAAGATCGCTCTTCAGGGCACGGACTCCGCATCGATCATCGATCTGTTCAAGGGACAGACGCTGGTCGCTTATTCGGAGGATCCGGTTGCGGCGCCGAAGGTCACGTCCGATTTCGCCAAGGGGAATGACAAGTTGATCATTCTCGGCGGCGCGATGGGCTCGACCTCGCTCAACGCCGACGGTGTGAAGGCACTCGCCACACTTCCGTCGCTCGACGAGCTGCGCGCCAGGCTGGTCGGCATGATCGCCACGCCGGCAACCCGGATCGCCCAGATCGTCAATGCGCCCGCGGCTTCGGTCGCGCGTGTCATCGGCGCTTACGCCCGGAAGGACGAGGCGGCATGAGGCCGTTCCTCGCTGTCAACAACACACGTTCGAACCAAGTAAAGGAATACAACAATGGCTGATCTGGCAAAGATCGTAGACGACCTTTCGAAGCTGACCGTCCTCGAGGCGGCCGAGCTGTCGAAGCTCCTGGAAGAGAAGTGGGGCGTTTCGGCTGCTGCTCCGGTGGCGGTCGCCGCTGCTGGCGGCGCTGGCGCCGCTGCTGCTGCTCCGGTTGAAGAGAAGACGGAATTCGACGTCGTTCTCGCCGACGCCGGCGCCCAGAAGATCAACGTCATCAAGGAAGTCCGCGCCATCACCGGCCTTGGCCTCAAGGAAGCCAAGGACCTGGTCGAAGCGGCTCCGAAGCCGGTCAAGGAAGGCGTTTCCAAGGCCGACGCCGACAAGTTCAAGGCTCAGCTGGAAGCAGCTGGCGCCAAGGTCGAGCTGAAGTAAGGCGTATCAAGCGGCGGGCGGCCTCGCGCCGTCCGCCACTCCCTTGCCGTGCGGGGGAGAACGCGTAGCGCGAGAACAGACGAGAACCTCTTTCCTGAGGGCCGCGGACCGGCCCTCAGGAAACGGGTTTTCTCCCGTTTCAGCCGGCAGCCGCCACGCAATTGGCAAGGGCGGCCGGAGAACAGACAGAGAGCCGCCGCCCAGGTGGCTCGGCATGCAAGGCGAACCACGGCGAGGTTCGCCCCGAGTTCAGAGCTAAGGAGCGACGATGGCCCAGACCCAGACTTTCAATGGCCGCAGACGCGTACGCAAGTTCTTCGGAAAGATCCCGGAAGTTGCGGAGATGCCGAACCTCATCGAGGTTCAGAAGGCATCCTATGACCAGTTCCTGATGGTGGACGAGCCCAAGGGCGGCCGTCCGGACGAAGGACTGCAGGCTGTTTTCAAGTCGGTCTTCCCGATTTCCGACTTCTCCGCCTCCTCGATGCTGGAGTTCGTGAAGTATGAGTTCGAGGCACCGAAATTCGACGTTGACGAGTGCCGTCAGCGCGACCTGACCTATGCCGCGCCGCTCAAGGTGACGCTGCGCCTCATCGTGTTCGATATCGACGAGGATACCGGCGCGAAGTCGATCAAGGACATCAAGGAGCAGGACGTCTATATGGGCGACATGCCGCTCATGACGTCGAACGGCACCTTCATCGTCAACGGCACCGAGCGCGTCATCGTCTCCCAGATGCACCGTTCGCCGGGCGTCTTCTTCGACCATGACAAGGGCAAGTCGCACTCGTCGGGCAAGCTTCTGTTCGCCGCACGCGTCATCCCGTACCGCGGCTCGTGGCTCGACATCGAGTTCGATTCCAAGGACGTCGTGCACGCCCGCATCGACCGTCGCCGCAAGATTCCGGTGACGTCGCTGTTGATGGCGCTTGGCATGGACGGCGAAGAGATCCTGTCGACCTTCTACAACAAGATCACCTACAAGCGCGCCGGCGACCACTGGCGCATTCCGTTCAACGTCGAGCGCTTCCGCGGCCTCAAGGCAGTCGGCGACCTGGTTGACGCCGACACCGGCGAAATCGTCGTCGAGCAAGGCAAGAAGATCACCGCCCGCCAGGCCCGCCAGCTTGGCGAGAAGGGTCTCAAGGCCATCAAGGCGACCGACGAGGATCTGCTCGGCAACTACCTCGCCGAGGACATCGTCAACTACGCCACCGGCGAGATCTTCCTCGAGGCAGGCGACGAGATCGACGACAAGACGCTGAAGGTGCTGCTCGGCACCGGCGAGGACGAGATCCAGATTCTGGACATCGACCACGTCAATGTCGGCGCCTATATCCGCAACACGCTCAACGTCGACAAGAACGAGAGCCGCCAGGACGCGCTGTTCGACATCTACCGTGTCATGCGCCCGGGCGAGCCGCCGACGCTGGAAACCGCCGAAGCCATGTTCAACTCGCTGTTCTTCGACAGCGAGCGCTACGATCTGTCGGCCGTCGGCCGCGTCAAGATGAACATGCGCCTCGAGCTCAAGGCCGAGGACACGGTGCGCGTGCTGCGCAAGGAAGACATCCTGGCCGTGGTCAAGACGCTGGTCGAGCTGCGCGACGGCAAGGGCGAGATCGACGACATCGACAATCTCGGCAACCGCCGCGTGCGCTCGGTCGGCGAGCTCATGGAGAACCAGTACCGCGTCGGCCTGCTGCGCATGGAGCGCGCGATCAAGGAACGCATGTCCTCGATCGAGATCGACACGGTCATGCCGCAGGATCTGATCAACGCCAAGCCGGCGGCAGCCGCCGTGCGCGAGTTCTTCGGCTCCTCGCAGCTGTCGCAGTTCATGGATCAGACCAACCCGCTGTCGGAGATCACCCACAAGCGTCGCCTGTCGGCGCTTGGACCGGGCGGTCTGACCCGCGAGCGCGCCGGCTTCGAGGTGCGCGACGTGCACCCGACGCATTACGGCCGCATCTGCCCGATCGAGACGCCGGAAGGCCCGAATATCGGCCTGATCAACTCGCTCGCCACTTTCGCGCGCGTCAACAAGTACGGCTTCATCGAAAGCCCGTACCGCAAGATCGTGGGCGGCAAGCTGACCAACGAGGTCGTCTATTTGTCGGCGATGGAAGAAGCCAAGCACCACGTCGCGCAGGCCAACGCCGAGCTCGACAAGAATGGCGGCTTCGTCGATGAGTTCGTCATTTGCCGTAACGCCGGCGAAGTCATGATGGCGCCGCGTGAAAACGTCGACCTGATGGACGTGTCGCCGAAGCAGATGGTGTCTGTTGCGGCGGCGCTCATCCCGTTCCTCGAGAACGACGACGCCAACCGCGCGCTGATGGGCTCGAACATGCAGCGTCAGGCCGTGCCGCTGGTGCGCGCCGAGGCGCCGTTCGTCGGCACCGGCATGGAGCCGGTCGTCGCCCGTGACTCGGGCGCGGCCATCGGCGCTCGCCGTGGCGGCGTGGTCGATCAGGTGGACGCCACCCGTATCGTCATCCGCGCCACGGAAGATCTCGATCCCGGCAAGTCCGGCGTCGATATCTACCGGCTGATGAAGTTCCAGCGTTCGAACCAGAACACCTGCATCAACCAGCGTCCGCTGGTGCGCATGGGCGACCGCGTCAACAAGGGCGACATCATTGCCGACGGTCCGTCGACCGAGCTCGGCGATCTGGCGCTCGGCCGCAACGTGCTCGTCGCGTTCATGCCGTGGAACGGCTACAACTACGAGGACTCGATCCTGCTCTCCGAGCGCATCGTGGCCGACGACGTCTTCACCTCGATCCACATCGAGGAGTTCGAGGTCATGGCGCGCGACACCAAGCTCGGGCCGGAGGAAATCACGCGCGACATTCCGAACGTTTCGGAAGAGGCGCTGAAGAACCTCGACGAAGCCGGCATCGTCTATATCGGTGCCGAAGTGCAGCCGGGCGACATCCTGGTCGGCAAGATCACGCCGAAGGGCGAAAGCCCGATGACGCCGGAGGAAAAGCTTCTGCGCGCCATCTTCGGCGAGAAGGCCTCGGATGTCCGCGACACCTCCATGCGCATGCCTCCGGGCACCTTCGGCACGGTCGTCGAAGTGCGCGTCTTCAACCGCCACGGCGTGGAGAAGGACGAGCGCGCCATGGCGATCGAGCGCGAGGAGATCGAGCGTCTGGCCAAGGACCGCGACGACGAACAGGCGATCCTCGACCGCAACGTCTATGCGCGTCTTTCCGACACGTTGGTCGGCAAGGAGGCGATTGCCGGCCCGAAGGGCTTCAAGAAGGGCTCGAAGCTGTCGAAGGACACGCTCGACGAGTATCCGCGTTCGCAGTGGTGGCAGTTCGCCGTGGAGAACGAAAAGCTCCAGGGGGAGCTCGAGGCCCTGCGCGGCCAGTATGACGAGTCCAAGAAGGCGCTCGAGCAGCGCTTCATGGACAAGGTCGAGAAGGTGCAGCGCGGCGACGAAATGCCTCCGGGCGTCATGAAGATGGTCAAGGTCTTCGTGGCGGTGAAGCGCAAGATGCAGCCGGGCGACAAGATGGCCGGCCGTCACGGCAACAAGGGTGTCGTGTCGCGCATCGTTCCGGTCGAGGACATGCCTTTCCTCGAGGACGGCACGCATGCCGATATCGTGCTCAACCCGCTGGGTGTGCCGAGCCGCATGAATGTCGGCCAGATCCTGGAAACGCATCTGGGCTGGGCTTGCGCCGGCATGGGCAGGAAGATCGGCGAGCTGATCGACGCGTATAAGGCGGGCGGCGACATCAAGCCGCTGCGCAAGACGCTCGAAAGCTTCATGCCGGCCAATGACCGTAACGAGCCGGTGCGCAGCTACGACGACGAGAGCATCGTTCGCCTGAGCGAACAGATGCGCCGCGGCGTCTCGATTGCGACCCCGGTGTTCGACGGCGCCCATGAAGCCGACATCAACACCATGCTGGAGCAGGCTGGCCTGCACACCAGCGGTCAGTCGCAGCTTTATGACGGCCGCACCGGAGAGCCGTTCGATCGCAAGGTGACGATGGGCTATATCTATATGCTCAAGCTGCATCACCTGGTGGACGACAAGATCCACGCGCGTTCGATCGGTCCGTACTCGCTCGTTACCCAGCAGCCGCTGGGCGGCAAGGCGCAGTTCGGCGGCCAGCGCTTCGGCGAAATGGAGGTCTGGGCGCTCGAAGCCTATGGCGCCGCCTACACGCTGCAGGAAATGCTGACGGTGAAGTCGGACGACGTCGCCGGCCGCACCAAGGTCTACGAGGCGATCGTGCGCGGCGACGACACGTTCGAGGCGGGCATCCCGGAGAGCTTCAACGTTCTCGTCAAGGAGATGCGCTCGCTGGGTCTCAATGTGGAGCTGGAGAATACCCAGGTCGAAGAGAACCAGACGCGCCTGCCCGACGCCGCCGAATAAGGCAATGGCGCGTCGCTCCAAGACGCGGCGCGCCCTTCAAACTTTTCGGCCGGTTTGACCGGCCAGTCTGCGGACATTTCGTCCGCGATCGATGCAAGGGGTTATCGAGGACCCCGAAAAGGAGAACGGCATGAACCAAGAGGTCATGAATCTCTTCAACCCGCAGGCGCCTGCGCAGGTGTTCGATTCCATCCGGATCTCGCTTGCCAGCCCAGAGAAGATTCTGTCCTGGTCGTTCGGCGAGATCAAGAAGCCGGAGACCATCAACTACCGCACCTTCAAGCCGGAGCGTGACGGCCTGTTCTGCGCACGCATTTTTGGCCCGATCAAGGACTATGAGTGCCTGTGCGGCAAGTACAAGCGCATGAAGTACAAGGGCGTCATCTGCGAAAAGTGCGGCGTCGAAGTCACGCTGTCGCGCGTTCGCCGCGAGCGCATGGGCCATATCGAGCTCGCCGCGCCCGTCGCCCATATCTGGTTCCTGAAGTCGCTGCCCTCGCGCATCGGCACGCTGCTCGACATGACGCTCAAGGACATCGAGCGCGTGCTCTACTTCGAGAACTACATCGTCACCGAGCCCGGCCTCACCGCGCTGAAGGAGAACCAGCTCCTCAGCGAGGAAGAGTACATGCTTGCCGTCGACGAGTATGGCGAGGATAGCTTCACCGCCATGATCGGCGCCGAGGCCATCCATGACCTGCTTGCAGGCATGGATCTGGAGAAGATCGCCGGCGACCTGCGTTCGGAGCTGGCTTCGACCACGTCCGAGCTCAAGCAGAAGAAGTACCTGAAGCGGCTCAAGGTCGTGGAAAACTTCATGGAATCCGGCAACCGCCCGGAATGGATGATCATGAAGGTGGTTCCGGTGATCCCGCCGGACCTGCGCCCGCTTGTCCCGCTGGACGGCGGCCGTTTCGCCACGTCCGATCTCAACGACCTCTACCGCCGCGTCATCAACCGCAACAACCGCCTGAAGCGGCTGATCGAGCTGCGCGCACCCGGCATCATCGTGCGCAACGAAAAGCGCATGCTGCAGGAAGCCGTCGATGCGCTGTTCGACAACGGCCGTCGCGGCCGCGTCATCACCGGCGCCAACAAGCGTCCGCTGAAGTCGCTGTCCGATATGCTCAAGGGCAAGCAGGGCCGGTTCCGCCAGAACCTGCTCGGCAAGCGCGTCGACTATTCCGGCCGCTCGGTCATCGTGACCGGTCCGGAGCTCAAGCTGCATCAGTGCGGCCTGCCTAAGAAGATGGCGCTCGAGCTCTTCAAGCCCTTCATCTATGCCCGCCTCGACGCCAAGGGTTTCTCCTCGACCGTCAAGCAGGCCAAGAAGCTGGTCGAGAAGGAGCGTCCGGAAGTCTGGGATATCCTCGACGAGGTCATCCGCGAGCATCCGGTGCTCTTGAACCGCGCGCCGACGCTGCACCGCCTCGGCATCCAGGCGTTCGAGCCGATCCTGATCGAAGGCAAGGCGATCCAGCTGCATCCGCTGGTCTGCACCGCCTTCAACGCCGACTTCGACGGCGACCAGATGGCGGTCCACGTGCCGCTGTCGCTGGAAGCGCAGCTTGAAGCCCGCGTGCTGATGATGTCGACCAACAACATCCTGCACCCGGCCTCCGGCGCGCCGATCATCGTGCCGTCGCAGGACATGGTTCTCGGTCTCTACTACCTCTCGATCGTCAACCAGAACGAGCCGGGCGAAGGCATGGTGTTTGCCGACATGGGCGAGCTCCAGCATGCGCTGGAGACCAAGGCCGTGACGCTGCATGCCAAGATCAAGGGCCGCTTCCGCACCGTCGACGCCGAAGGCAACGTCGTGTCGAAGATCTACGACACCACGCCTGGCCGCATGATCATCGGCGAACTTCTGCCGAAGAACGTCAACGTGCCGTATGAGACCGCCAACCAGGAGATGACCAAGAAGAACATCTCCAAGATGATCGACACCGTCTACCGCCACTGCGGTCAGAAAGAGACGGTCATCTTCTGCGACCGCATCATGGCGCTCGGCTTCGCCCATGCCTGCCGTGCCGGCATTTCGTTCGGCAAGGACGACATGCTGATCCCGGATACCAAGCTGAAGCTGGTGTCAGACACCGAGGCTTTGGCCAAGGAATACGAGCAGCAGTACAATGACGGCCTGATCACGCAGGGCGAGAAGTACAACAAGGTCGTCGACGCCTGGGCCAAGTGCTCGGAAAAGGTCGCCGACGAGATGATGGCGCGCATCAAGGCGGTGGAGTTCGAGGACAACGGCCGTCAGAAGCCGATGAACTCGATCTACATGATGTCGCATTCGGGTGCGCGCGGTTCGCCCACCCAGATGCGTCAGCTCGCCGGCATGCGCGGCCTGATGGCCAAGCCCTCGGGTGAAATCATCGAGACGCCGATCATCTCGAACTTCAAGGAAGGCCTCACCGTGCTCGAGTACTTCAACTCGACCCACGGCGCCCGCAAGGGTCTGGCCGACACCGCCTTGAAGACGGCGAACTCGGGTTACCTCACCCGCCGTCTCGTCGACGTCGCGCAGGACTGCATCGTCAACTCCGTGGATTGCGGCACCGACAAGGGCCTCACCATGCAGCCGATCGTCGATGCCGGTCAGGTCGTTGCCTCGGTCGGCCAGCGCGTGCTGGGCCGCACCGCGCTCGACGATATCAACCATCCGGTCAGCGGCGACCTGCTGGTCAAGGCCGGCAAGCTGATGGACGAGCGCGACGTGGAGCAGATCGAAAAGGCCGGCGTGCAGTCGGTCCGCATCCGTTCGGCGCTGACCTGCGAGGTCAGGACCGGCGTGTGCGCCGTCTGCTACGGACGCGATCTGGCTCGCGGTACCCCCGTGAACCAGGGCGAGGCCGTCGGCGTCATCGCGGCGCAGTCGATCGGCGAGCCGGGCACCCAGCTCACCATGCGTACCTTCCACATGGGCGGTACGGCGCAGGTGGTGGATTCTTCGTTCCTTGAAGCCTCCTATGAGGGCAAGGTACAGATCCGCAACCGCAACGTGGTGCGCAACTCGGAAGGCCAGCAGATGGTCATGGGCCGCAACATGGCGGTGCTCATCCTCGATGAGACCGGCAAGGAGCGCGCCACGCACCGCGTCGCCTATGGTTCGCGTATCTTCGTGGACGATGGCGACAAGGTGAAGCGCGGCCAGCGTATCGCCGAGTGGGATCCCTATACCCGCCCGATCCTCACCGAAATCGAGGGCAGGGTGGCGTTCGAGGATCTCGTCGACGGCATCTCCGTTCAGGAGACGGCCGACGAGTCGACCGGCATCACCAAGCGTGAGGTCATCGACTGGCGTTCGACGCCGCGCGGCAGCGACCTGAAGCCCGCGATCGTCATCCAGGACGCCAAGGGCAAGGTCGGCAAGCTGTCGAAGGGCGGCGATGCACGCTTCCTGCTCTCGGTCGAGGCCATCCTCTCGGTCGAGCCGGGCGCGCATGTCCGTCCGGGCGACGTGCTTGCGCGTATCCCGATGGAAAGCGCCAAGACCAAGGACATTACCGGTGGTCTGCCGCGTGTTGCGGAACTGTTCGAGGCTCGCCGTCCGAAGGATCACGCCATCATCGCCGAGATCGATGGCACGATCCGCTTCGGCCGCGACTACAAGAACAAGCGCCGCATCATCATCGAGCCGCATGACTCGACGCTCGAGCCGGTCGAGTACCTGATCCCGAAGGGCAAGCCGTTCCATCTCCAGGACGGCGACGTCATCGAGAAGGGCGACTACATCCTCGACGGCAACCCGGCGCCGCACGACATCCTGGCGATCAAGGGCGTGGAGGCGCTTGCCTCCTACCTCGTCAACGAAATCCAGGAGGTCTACCGTCTGCAGGGCGTGTCGATCAACGACAAGCACATCGAGGTGATCGTTCGCCAGATGCTGCAGAAGGTTGAGATCACCGTGCAGGGCGACTCGACCTACATTCCGGGCGACCATGTCGACGTGATCGAACTGGAGGAGGTCAACGATCGCCTGGTCGAGGACGGCAAGAAGCCGGCCGAAGGCCAGCCGGTGCTCTTGGGCATCACCAAGGCCTCGCTGCAGACGCCGTCCTTCATCTCGGCCGCCTCCTTCCAGGAGACGACCAGGGTGCTTACCGAGGCGGCGGTCGCCGGCAAGACCGACATGCTGCAGGGCCTGAAGGAAAACGTCATCGTCGGCCGTCTGATCCCGGCCGGTACCGGCGGCACGATGAGCCAGATCCGGCGCATCGCCACCTCGCGCGACGAACTCATCATCGACGAGCGCCGCAAGGCCTCCGGTGTCGAGGTCGCCGAGCCGATGCTGACCGACATGGTCAACGCCGCGCAGTAAGCGGCATGGCATGAGAAACAAGGAAAAGGGGCCCGCGCGGCCCCTTTTTGCATTTCGGAGCATGATCCCGAAGCGAAGGTCAGCGCAGCAAAAGTGGGCACCGGTTTTCGGAGAAGATCATGCCCCAACAAGGAAACTGGATCAGGATGATGGCTCCACTAGCCATCATCCCGATCTAACTTCACGAACGAGGAAGAGCTATGAGCAGCAAGACCTGGACGGCTGTCGACGAGTACATCGTTTCCTCGCTTTTCGAAGCGGACCCCGTGCTGGACGCCACGCTGGCGGCCAACCGCGACCAAGGCCTGCCGGCGATCGATGTCTCGGCCGCGCAGGGCAAGCTGTTGTCACTGCTGGTGCGTATCCGGGGCGCGAAGAAGGTGCTGGAGGTCGGCACGCTTGGCGGCTACTCGACCATCTGGATGGCGAGGGGATTGCCGGCCGACGGCAAGGTCGTGACGCTGGAACTCGATCCGCACCACGCCGAGGTGGCGCGCTCGAATTTCGAGCGGGCAGGGGTTTCCGAGAAAATCGACCTGCGGGTCGGTCCCGCGCTTCAGTCGCTTGCCGCGCTGGGAAACGAAAATGCCGGTCCGTTCGACCTGATCTTCATCGACGCCGACAAGCCCAACAACCCTAACTATCTCGCCTGGGCGATGAAGCTGTCGCGCTCAGGCACGGTCATCGTCTGTGATAACGTCATCCGCGACGGCGCGGTCCTCAAGGAAGATGGGCGTGACGCCTTTGTCGAAGGCGCGCGCGCCGCGTTTTCCTTCATTGGCAGCGACAAGCGACTGGACGGCACCGCCATCCAGACCGTTGGAGCCAAGGGCTATGACGGGTTTGCGATTGCGCTCGTCGAATGAGGCGACGACCGTCGCCGCTCGCCGCTCCACAGCCTAATCGAAGAACGCCTCGACCACGTTGCGCTTGCCCAGCATGAATGCATCGGCGACGTGCTGCAGCGGGGCGAGATCGACATCGGAAACGCCTGCGCGAACGATCTCCGCGAAGCGCTTGTAAAGCATCGGATATTCGGCTTCCGGCTCGTCGTGGACGATCTTGCCGTCGATGGCGAGCTTCGCGCCGCCGCCCGACAGCACCATCTTGCCCTTGTCGGTGTCTGCGACAATGTCCCAACTCTGCGGGCCGGTCTGCAGCCAGTCGAGTTCCATCGTCACCGGCAAGCCGGTCGAGGTGCGGAAGGCGACATGCGCCGCGACGGGCGCGGCGCGGTTCTCGGGAAAATCAAGCACGGCCGAGGTGATGAACATCGGCGGCAGGATGTGGGTGGCGATCGACAGCGCGTTGATGCCGGGATCGAACACGCCGAAGCCGCCCGGCTCCCAGATCCATTCCTGGTTCGGATGCCAGCGGCGCACGTCTTCCTTCCAGTTGATGGCGGCCGAACTCAGCTTGGCCGAGGCGAGGAAAGCGCGCGCGGCCTCCACCGCTGGCGCATAGCGCGAATGCCAGCTGGCAAAGAGCGAGACGCCGTTCTTTTCGGCAAGCGCCTTGAGGTGCTCGACCTCGCTGACCGTGGCGCCCGGCGGCTTTTCGAGGAACACGTGCTTCTTCGCTTCCAGCGCGGTGCGCGCGGCGTCGTAGCGGAACTGCGGCGGCATGCAGAGCGACACCGCCTCTAGCCCGGGTTCGGCCGCAAGCATCGCTTCTATGCTGGGATAGTTCGCTATGCCGTCGACCTTGCCGTGGCGGCTGGCAGCGGCGACAAGCTGATAACTGCCATCCTTGGCGACCGCCGGCAGGTGCTGGTCGCGGACGATCTTTCCCACGCCGACGATGCCGAGCTTGATGGGACTGCTGGTCATGAGAACTCCGGAAAAGGAAGAGTGACTGTTCTAGGTGGGAGCGTTTGCGGTTGAACCC
Source organism: Mesorhizobium australafricanum (assembly GCF_033977265.1). Taxonomy (NCBI): domain Bacteria; kingdom Pseudomonadati; phylum Pseudomonadota; class Alphaproteobacteria; order Hyphomicrobiales; family Phyllobacteriaceae; genus Mesorhizobium; species Mesorhizobium australafricanum. Next base: position 33,067 of record NZ_JAVIIT010000014.1, read on the forward strand.
GGGAAGGGCTATCGCGCCGCGCGGTATCAGAGCGGCTCGTCGAAGGTGACGATCGAGACCTCGCCCTCGAGCGCGCCCTGATAGGCCGACAGATGCGGCTCCTCATCGGGCTCGCCCTCCATGTCGCCGATCTGGTCGAGCTCGGCCTCCGCGAATCCTTCCGCGGCGAGCGATTCGAGCGCGCGCCGCACGGCAGAATCATCGTCGGGCGCTACCAGCATCACATGCACGCCCTCCGGCTTGCCGCCTTTCTTGCGCCAGACCCGTCCGGTGATGATGGTGACCGGCCTTTCTTCATTGTCGTTCACGGGCTGATTCCTCGTTTGCCGGGAGATTGTCCGGCCTAAGCCGCCTTTTGGCACGAAGCCTGCGTCGAAGACAGCCGCAAGCCGGTCACTTTCTTCCTCGCTCTCGAAAAAAGACGCAAGAAAATTACATGCGTTTTGCGCATGGCTGCCCAACCCCGAATTGACCGCAATATTTGCCGTTCCGGGGTTGACGGGCAATGGCCTTCCGAGTAGAAGCCGCGACGTCAGAACCGATGTGAGACCAGCCTTTCCGAAGCGACGCGCTTTGGAGTTTGTCTCAAACAGGGTTCGTTTTACGAGCGAAAAGACATTTCCGGCGCGCATGAAGCGGCTTCCGCTTCCTCTGCAATTTGTTCGGGCAGGACCGCGAGACGCGGTGTTTTGCCCGAATTCGCGTATGGAAATGACGCTTTGAGCGGCCCTGACAGGGCAGACACGGAATTGAGAGACAAGAGGGTTTAATGCCTACCGTCAACCAGCTGATCCGCAAGCCGCGCCTGGCGCCGGTGAAGCGCAACAAGGTCCCGGCCATGCAGCAGAACCCGCAGAAGCGGGGCGTCTGCACGCGCGTCTACACCACGACGCCGAAGAAGCCGAACTCGGCGCTGCGCAAGGTCGCCAAGATTCGCCTGACCAACGGTTTCGAGGTGATCGGCTACATCCCCGGCGAAGGCCACAACCTTCAGGAACACTCGGTGGTCATGATCCGCGGCGGCCGCGTCAAGGATCTGCCGGGCGTCCGCTACCACATCATCCGCGGCGTGCTCGACACGCAGGGTGTGAAGAACCGCAAGCAGCGTCGTTCGAAGTACGGCGCCAAGCGTCCGAAGTAAGGGTTTCCCATGTCCCGTCGTCACAGTGCAGAAAAGCGTGAGATCAATCCGGACCCCAAGTTCGGCGATCTGATCGTCACCAAGTTCATGAACGCCGTCATGTATGACGGCAAGAAGTCGGTTGCCGAGACCATCGTCTACGGCGCGCTGGACCAGGTCCAGGCCAAGACCAAGCAGGAGCCGGTCACCGTCTTCCATCAGGCGCTCGACAATGTCGCGCCGCATGTGGAAGTGCGCTCGCGTCGTGTCGGCGGCGCTACCTACCAGGTTCCGGTCGATGTGCGCCCCGAGCGCCGTCAGGCGCTGGCCATCCGCTGGCTGATCGCCGCCGCGCGCAACCGCAACGAGACCACCATGGTCGACCGCCTTTCGGGCGAGCTGATGGACGCGGCCAACAACCGCGGCACGGCCGTCAAGAAGCGTGAAGACACCCACAAGATGGCAGAAGCCAACCGCGCCTTCGCGCACTACCGCTGGTAAAGCGCGAACGAGACTGAGAGGCACCTCCCATGGCCCGCGAATACAAGATCGAAGACTACCGCAATTTCGGTATCATGGCGCATATCGACGCCGGCAAGACGACGACGACCGAGCGCGTCCTGTATTACACGGGCAAGTCGCACAAGATCGGCGAAGTCCATGACGGCGCTGCCACCATGGACTGGATGGAGCAGGAGCAGGAACGCGGCATCACCATCACCTCGGCTGCGACCACGACCTTCTGGAAGGGTCGCGACGGCAAGATGCGCCGCTTCAATATCATCGACACTCCCGGACACGTCGACTTCACCATCGAAGTCGAGCGTTCGCTGCGCGTGCTCGACGGCGCCATTGCGCTGCTCGACGCCAATGCCGGCGTGGAGCCGCAGACCGAGACCGTGTGGCGCCAGGCCGACAAGTACCACGTGCCGCGCATGATCTTCTGCAACAAGATGGACAAGATCGGCGCCGACTTCTACCGCTCCGAGGAAATGATCGGTTCGCGCCTCGGTGCGCAGGCCGTCGTCATGCAGCTGCCGATCGGCGCCGAGACCGAGTTCAAGGGCGTTGTCGACCTCGTCGAGATGAACGCGCTCGTCTGGCGCGATGAAACCCTTGGCGCGGCCTGGGATGTCGTCGAGATCCCGGCCGACCTCAAGGACAAGGCCGAGCAGTACCGCGAGAAGATGATCGAAGCCGCCGTCGAGATGGACGAGACCGCGCTCGAGAACTACCTCGAAGGCAAGATGCCGTCGAATGACGAGATCCGCGCGCTGATCCGCAAGGGCACCATCGCGGTTAAGTTCTTCCCAATGTTCTGCGGCTCGGCTTTCAAGAACAAGGGCGTGCAGCCGCTGCTTGATGCGGTGGTCGACTACCTGCCGTCGCCGGCCGAAGTTCCGGCCATCAAGGGCGTCGACGCCAAGACCGACGCCGAGATCGAGCGTCATGCCGATGACAACGAGCCACTGTCGATGCTGGCGTTCAAGATCATGAACGACCCGTTCGTCGGCTCGCTGACCTTTGCCCGCATCTATTCGGGCAAGCTCGCCAAGGGCATCTCGGTCGACAACACCGTGAAGGGCAAGAAGGAGCGCATTGGCCGCATGCTGCAGATGCATGCGAATTCGCGCGCCGACGTCGAAGAAGCTTACGCCGGCGACATCGTTGCCTTGGCGGGCCTCAAGGACACGACCACTGGCGATACGCTCTGCGATCCGCTGCATCCGGTCATCCTCGAGCGCATGGAATTCCCCGATCCGGTCATCCAGATCGCCATCGAGCCGAAGACCAAGAACGACCAGGAAAAGATGGGCCTCGCGCTGCATCGCCTGGCGGCCGAGGATCCGTCCTTCCGCGTCAAGACCGACGAGGAAAGCGGCCAGACCATCATCGCCGGCATGGGCGAGCTGCATCTCGACATCATCGTCGACCGCATGCGCCGTGAGTTCAAGGTGGAAGCCAATGTCGGCGCGCCGCAGGTGGCTTATCGCGAGACGATCACCCGCACGCACGAGCAGGATTACACGCACAAGAAGCAGACCGGCGGTACCGGCCAGTTCGCTCGCGTCAAGATCGTCTTCGAGCCGAACACCGAGAGCGAAGAGTTCGTGTTCGAATCCAAGATCGTCGGCGGTGCGGTTCCGAAGGAATACATCCCGGGCGTCGAGAAGGGCATCAACAGCGTCATGGGTTCCGGCCCGTTCGCCGGCTTCCCGATGATCGGCGTCAAGGCGACGCTGATCGACGGCGCCTTCCACGATGTCGACTCCTCGGTGCTGGCGTTCGAAATCGCCTCCCGTGCCTGCTTCAAGGAAGCCGCTCCGCGCCTCGGCGTGCAGCTCCTGGAGCCGATCATGAAGGTCGAGGTCGTGACGCCGGAAGACTATGTCGGCGGCGTCATCGGCGACCTCAACGGCCGTCGCGGTCAGATCCAGGGTCAGGAAGCGCGCGGCGTTGCCGTCGTCATCAACGCGATGGTGCCTTTGGCCAACATGTTCAAGTACGTCGACAATCTGCGTTCGATGTCGCAGGGCCGCGCCCAGTACACGATGCAGTTCGACCACTACGAGCCGGTTCCGACCGCGGTCGCCCAGGAAGTTCAGAAGAAATACGCGTAACTCGAGCGGGTTGCACGAGACCTTAATTCAAGGCCCGCACGGGCAAGCAGGAATGGAGAGATCACATGGCAAAAGGTAAATTCGAGCGCACCAAGCCGCATGTGAACATTGGCACGATCGGCCACGTCGATCATGGCAAGACGTCGCTGACGGCGGCGATCACGAAGTATTTTGGCGAATACAAGCGCTATGACCAGATCGACGCGGCACCCGAAGAGAAGGCGCGCGGCATCACCATTTCGACGGCGCATGTCGAGTATGAGACGGCCAACCGTCACTATGCCCACGTCGACTGCCCCGGCCACGCCGACTATGTGAAGAACATGATCACCGGTGCCGCGCAGATGGACGGCGCGATCCTGGTTGTGTCGGCCGCCGACGGCCCGATGCCGCAGACCCGCGAGCACATCCTGCTTGCCCGCCAGGTCGGCGTTCCGTCGATCGTTGTGTTCCTGAACAAGGTCGACCAGGTCGACGACGCCGAGCTGCTTGAGCTGGTCGAGCTCGAGGTTCGCGAGCTTCTGTCGAAGAACGAGTTCCCCGGCGACGACATTCCGATCGTCAAGGGTTCGGCGCTGGCTGCGTTGGAAGATTCCAACAAGACCATCGGCGAGGACGCCATCCGCGAGCTGATGGCTCAGGTCGACGCCTACATCCCGACGCCTGTGCGTCCGCTGGACAAGCCGTTCCTGATGCCGATCGAGGACGTGTTCTCGATCTCGGGCCGCGGCACGGTGGTGACCGGCCGCGTCGAGCGCGGCGTGGTCAAGGTCGGCGAGGAACTGGAAATCGTCGGCATCCGTCCGACCACCAAGACGACCTGCACGGGCGTCGAGATGTTCCGCAAGCTGCTCGACCAGGGCCAGGCCGGCGACAACATCGGCGCGCTGCTGCGCGGCGTCGACCGTGAAGGCGTCGAGCGCGGCCAGGTTCTGGCGAAGCCCGGCACGGTGAAGCCGCACAAGAAGTTCGTGGCCGAGGCCTACATCCTGACCAAGGACGAGGGCGGCCGTCATACGCCGTTCTTCACCAACTACCGTCCGCAGTTCTACTTCCGCACGACGGACGTGACGGGCATCGTGACGCTGCCGGCCGGCACCGAAATGGTCATGCCTGGCGACAACATCACCGTCGACGTCGAGCTGATCGTGCCGATCGCGATGGAAGAGAAGCTGCGCTTCGCCATCCGTGAAGGCGGCCGCACCGTCGGTGCCGGCATCGTCGTCACCATCAAAGAGTAATTTGGACTGAAACCGATCTGTCGCGGGCGCGGGAGCTGCCCGCGCCGCGCCAGAACAAGGAATTGACGCATGAACGGACAGAATATCCGCATCCGCCTTAAGGCGTTTGACCACCGGGTGCTCGACGCCTCGACGCGCGAAATCGTGTCGACCGCCAAGCGCACCGGCGCCAACGTCCGCGGCCCCATTCCGCTGCCGACGCGGATCGAAAAATTCACGGTCAACCGGTCGCCCCACGTCGACAAGAAGAGCCGCGAGCAGTTCGAGATGCGCACGCACAAGCGGCTGCTCGACATCGTCGATCCGACCCCGCAGACGGTCGATGCTTTGATGAAGCTCGATCTGGCCGCCGGCGTCGACGTCGAGATCAAGCTCTAAGGGAATGAGAGCGCGGTAAGGGGCGGTGCCCCTGGCCCGGAACTCTAAAGGAATTGAACCGATGCGTTCAGGTGTGATTGCAAAGAAGGTGGGAATGACCCGCATCTACAACGATGCCGGGGAACACGTTCCTGTCACCGTTCTCCAGATGGAGAACTGCCAGGTCGTGGCCCAGCGCACGCAGGAGAAGAACGGCTACACCGCCGTCCAGCTCGGCGTCGGCCTTGCCAAGGTTAAGAACACGTCGAAGGCGATGCGCGGCCATTTCGCCGCCGCTTCCGTCGAGCCCAAGGCCAAGGTCGCCGAGTTCCGCGTCTCCGCCGACAACATGATCGACGTCGGCGCCGAACTGACCGTCGAGCACTTTGTCGCCGGCCAGAAGGTCGACGTCACCGGCACCTCGACCGGTAAGGGTTTCCAGGGCGTGATCAAGCGGCACCACATGGGTGGCGGCCGCGCCACGCACGGTAACTCGGTCTCGCACCGCACGCACGGCTCGACCGGTCAGCGCCAGGACCCCGGCAAGGTGTTCAAGGGCAAGAAGATGGCCGGCCACATGGGCGACACCCGCGTGACCACGCAGAATGTCGAGGTCGTCTCGACCGACGCCGGTCGCGGCCTGATCCTGATCCGCGGCGCGGTTCCCGGTGTCAAGGGCGCCTGGATCCTGGTTCGCGACGCTGCCAAGGTTGCGCTGCCGGCCAACGCGCCGAAGCCTGCCGCGATCCGCGCCGCTGCCGCCAAGAATGAAGCCCCGGCCACTGAGGGAGCCGAATAATGGATCTCAAGATCACAACGCTGGGCGGCAAGGACGCCGGCAAGGTGAAACTCTCCGAGGAGATTTTCGGCCTTGACCCGCGCGAGGACATCCTGCAGCGCGTCGTGCGCTGGCAGCTCGCCAAGAAGCAGCAGGGCACGCACAAGGCCAAGGGCCGCGCCGAGATCGCGCGCACCGGCGCCAAGATGTACAAGCAGAAGGGTACCGGCCGCGCCCGTCACCATTCGGCTCGCGCTCCGCAGTTCCGCGGCGGCGGCAAGGCGCACGGCCCGGTCGTTCGCAGCCACGAGCACGAACTGCCGAAGAAGGTGCGCGCCCTGGGCCTGAAGCATGCTCTGTCGGCCAAGGCCAAGAGCGCTTCGATCATCGTCATCGACGAGCTGAAGCTCGCCGAGGCCAAGACCAAGACGCTGGTGGCGAACCTCGAGACGCTGGGGCTGACCAACGCCCTGGTGATCGGCGGCGCCGAGCTCGACCAGAACTTCAAGCTGGCCGCGACCAACATTCCGAACATCGACGTGCTGCCCATCCAGGGCATCAACGTCTACGACATTCTGCGCCGCGGCACGCTGGTCCTTTCGAAGGCCGCCGTCGAGGCTCTCGAGGAGCGCTTCAAATGACCGACCTTCGTCATTACGACGTGATCGTCTCGCCGGCGATCACCGAAAAGTCGACCATGGCTTCCGAGCAGAACCAGGTCGTCTTCAACGTCGCCAAGAAGGCGTCGAAGCCGGAAATCAAGGCTGCCGTGGAAGCTCTCTTCGGCGTCAAGGTGACGGCTGTGAACACGCTCGTCCGCAAGGGCAAGATCAAGCGCTTCCGCGGCACGGTTGGCCGCCAGGGCGACGTCAAGAAGGCGGTTGTGACGCTGGCCGACGGCCAGTCGATCGACGTCGCGACGGGTCTCTGAGCAAGGCCGCGAGGACAGGACAATGGCACTTAAGAAATTCAACCCGGTAACGCCGAGCACCCGCCAGCTGGTCATCGTCGACCGCTCGGGCCTCTACAAGGGCAAGCCCGTCAAGGGCTTGACCGAAGGCCTGACCAAGTCGGGCGGCCGCAACAATTACGGCCGCATCACGGCCCGCTTCATCGGCGGCGGTCACAAGCGTTCGTACCGCATCATCGACTTCAAGCGTAAGAAGTACGATGTCGTCGGCACGGTCGAGCGTATCGAATACGATCCGAACCGCACCGCCTTCATCGCGCTGATCAAGTATGACGACGGCGAGCTGTCCTACATCCTGGCCCCGCAGCGTCTTGCTGCCGGCGACAAGATCGTGGCCGGCGAGGCGGTCGACGTGAAGCCGGGCAACGCGATGCCGCTGGCCTCGATGCCGGTCGGCACGATCGTCCACAACATCGAGCTGAAGCCGGGCAAGGGCGGCCAGGTCGCACGTTCGGCTGGCGGCTACGCCCAGCTCGTCGGCCGCGACCAGGGCATGGCGATCCTGCGCCTCAACTCGGGCGAGCAGCGTGTCGTGCACGGCTCCTGCATGGCCACCGTCGGCGCCGTGTCGAACCCCGACCACGGCAACATCAACGACGGCAAGGCCGGTCGCACCGTCTGGCGCGGCAAGCGCCCGCACAATCGCGGCGTGGCCATGAACCCGGTCGACCATCCGCATGGCGGCGGTGAAGGCCGCACCTCGGGTGGCCGTCATCCGGTTTCGCCCTGGGGCAAGCCGACCAAGGGCAAGAAGACGCGGTCCAACAAGGCGACCGACAAGTTCATCCTGCGCTCGCGTCATCAGCGCAAGAGCTAAGAAGAGGTAACGCCAAGTGACTCGTTCGATTTGGAAAGGCCCCTTCATCGACGGCTACCTTCTCAAGAAGGTGGACAAGGTTCGTGAAGGTGGTCGCAATGAGGTGATCAAGATGTGGAGCCGTCGCTCCACCATCCTGCCGCAGTTCGTCGGCTTCACCTTCGGTGTCTACAACGGCCAGAAGCACGTCCCGGTCTCGGTGAACGAGGACATGGTCGGCCACAAGTTCGGTGAATTCGCTCCGACCCGGACCTATTACGGTCATGGCGCGGATAAGAAGGCGAAGAGGAAATAATCATGGGCAAGGCCAAAGCTCCGCGCAGGCTTGCTGATAACGAGGCGCGTGCCGTTCTGCGCACGATCCGTATCAGCCCGCAGAAGCTGAACCTGGTTGCCGCGCTGATCCGCGGCAAGAAGGTCGCGACAGCGCTTTCCGACCTCGAATTCTCGGCCAAGCGGATTTCCGGCACGGTCAAGAAGACGCTGGAATCGGCGATCGCCAATGCGGAAAACAATCACGACCTCGACGTCGATGCGCTGGTCGTGGCGGAAGCCTATGTCGGCAAGTCGATCGTCATGAAGCGCTTCCACGCTCGTGGCCGCGGTCGCGCCAGCCGTATCGAAAAGCCGTTCTCGCACCTCACGATCGTCGTTCGTGAAGTCGAGGAAAAAGGGGAGGCCGCATAATGGGCCAGAAAGTCAATCCGATCGGGCTGCGTCTCGGCATCAACCGCACCTGGGATTCGCGCTGGTTCGCGAACACCGGCGAGTATGGCCAGCTACTGCACGAGGACCTCAAGATCCGCAAATATCTTGAGAAGGAACTCAAGCAGGCCGCGATCTCCAAGGTCGTGATCGAGCGTCCGCACAAGAAGTGCCGCGTCACCATCCATGCCGCGCGCCCGGGCCTGATCATCGGCAAGAAGGGCGCCGACATCGAGAAGCTTCGCAAGAAGCTGACCGAGATGACGAAGTCCGAAACGCACCTCAACATCGTTGAAGTGCGCAAGCCGGAGATCGACGCCACGCTGATCGCCCAGTCGATCGCGCAGCAGCTCGAGCGCCGCATCGCGTTCCGCCGTGCCATGAAGCGCGCCGTTCAGTCGGCCATGCGCCTCGGCGCCGAAGGCATCCGCATCAACTGCTCCGGCCGTCTCGGCGGCGCCGAAATCGCGCGCATGGAGTGGTACCGCGAAGGCCGCGTGCCGCTGCATACGCTGCGCGCCGATGTCGACTACGGCACGGCCGAGGCGAACACGGCTTACGGCATCTGCGGCGTCAAGGTGTGGGTGTTCAAGGGCGAGATCCTCGAGCACGACCCGATGGCTTCGGAGCGTCGCGCCACCGAAGGTGATGCCGCGCATGGCGGCGGTGGCGGCGAGCGTGAGCGCGGCCGTCGTCGCGAGAACGCCTGAGACATTTGAGAATTTGGAGTTAGAACGATGCTGCAGCCAAAGCGCACAAAGTTCCGCAAGCAGTTCAAGGGCCGTATCCACGGTACCGCCAAGGGCGGCACCAATCTGGATTTCGGCGGTTTCGGGCTGAAGGCGCTTGAGCCGAACCGCGTCACCGCGCGCGAGATCGAGGCGGCTCGCCGCGCGATCACCCGCGAGATGAAGCGCGCCGGCCGCGTCTGGATCCGGGTGTTCCCGGATCTGCCGGTCACCTCGAAGCCGACCGAAGTCCGCATGGGTAAGGGCAAGGGCGCCGTCGACTACTGGGCGGCGCGCGTCAAGCCCGGCCGCATCATGTTCGAGATCGACGGCGTCAGCGAGGAGACCGCGCGTGAGGCGCTGCGTCTCGGCGCCGCCAAGCTCTCGGTCAAGACGCGCTTCGTGCAGCGCATCGCAGAATAAGGACAGGCGATCATGAAAGCCGAAGACATCCGGACCAAGACCCAGGATCAGCTGACCGACGACCTGGCCAGCCTGAAGAAGGAGCAGTTCAACCTGCGCTTCCAGAAGGCCACCGGTCAGCTCGAAAAGACCGCGCGCGTGAAGCAGGTCCGCAAGGACATCGCGCGCATCAAGACCATTGCCGCGGAAAAAGCCGCGGCCAAGAAGGGTTAAGACCATGCCAAAGCGCATTTTGCAGGGCACCGTCGTCAGCGACAAGAACGAGAAGACGGTTGTCGTCAAGGTCGAGCGGCGCTTCACGCATCCCGTGATGAAGAAGACCGTGCGCATGACCAAGAAGTACAAGGCGCACGACGAGAACAACGCCCACAAGGTCGGCGACCAGGTGTTCATCCAGGAATCGAAGCCGATTTCGAAGGACAAGCGCTGGATCGTCGTCACCTCGGACCAGGCGTAAACAAACGAATTTTGGACAGACCGGGGAGGGGCTTCGAGCCTGTCCCGTTAGAAAAGAAGAAGGCGGCCAGTCATGATTCAGATGCAAACAAACCTCGACGTCGCGGACAATTCCGGCGCCCGTCGTGTCATGTGCATCAAGGTGCTGGGCGGCTCGAAGCGGAAATATGCCTCCGTCGGCGACATCATCGTGGTGTCGATCAAGGAAGCCATTCCGCGCGGCCGCGTTAAGAAGGGCGATGTGATGAAGGCGGTCGTGGTTCGCACGGCCAAGGACATCCGCCGCCCGGACGGCAGCGTGATCCGTTTCGACAAGAACGCGGCCGTTCTCGTCGACAATAAGAAAGAGCCGATCGGCACCCGTATCTTCGGACCGGTTCCGCGCGAGCTTCGCGCCAAGAACCACATGAAGATCATCTCGCTCGCGCCTGAAGTGCTGTAAGGAGCCGGACCAATGCAAAAGATCAAAAAAGGCGACAAGGTCGTCGTGCTTGCCGGCAAGGACAAGGGCCGTTCGGGCGAGGTCCTGTCGGTGCAGCCGAAGGAAGACACCGCGCTCGTTCGCGGCGTGAACCTCATTCGCCGTCACCAGAAGCAGACCCAGTCCCAAGAGGGCGGGATCATCACCAAGGAAGCGCCGATCCACCTGTCGAACATCGCGCTGGCCGACCCCAAGGACGGCAAGCCGACCCGCGTCGGCTTCACCATCCAGAAGGACGGCAAGAAGGTGCGCGTCGCCAAGCGTTCGGGAGAAGTCATCAATGGCTAAGGCTGAAACCAAGCAGGCAACTGCCAAGAACGAGCCGCGCCTCAAGAAGGTCTATAACGAGACCATCCGCAAGGCGATGCAGGAGCAGTTCGGTTACGACAACGACATGCAGGTTCCGCGCATCGACAAGATCGTGCTGAACATGGGTGTCGGCGAAGCGACCGCGGACTCCAAGAAGCCCTCGGTCGCGGCCGAGGATCTCGCGATGATCGCCGGCCAGAAGGCCGTCGTCACCCGTGCCCGCAACTCGATTGCCGGCTTCAAGGTGCGCGAGAATATGCCGATCGGCGCCAAGGTCACGCTGCGCAAGGAACGCATGTACGAGTTCCTCGACCGCCTCGTGAACATCGCGCTGCCGCGCGTTCGCGACTTCCGCGGACTGAACCCGAAGAGCTTTGACGGCCGTGGCAACTACGCCATGGGCATCAAGGAACACATCGTGTTCCCGGAGATCAACTACGACAAGGTCGATCAGGTCTGGGGCATGGACGTCATCGTTTGTACGACGGCGAAGACGGACGACGAGGCAAGAGCGCTGCTCAAGGCCTTCAACTTCCCCTTCCGCCAGTAACGGCAGCGAAAAAGGAAACATCTGAAATGGCAAAGACCAGCTCAGTCGAGAAGAACAACCGGCGCCGCAAGCTCGCCGACCAGTACGCCGCCAAGCGCACGGCGCTCAAGGCCATCATCATGGATCAGTCCAAGCCGATGGAAGAGCGTTTCCGCGCCCAGTTGAAGCTTTCGGCACTGCCGCGCAACTCGGCCAAGATCCGCATCCGCAACCGCTGCGAAGTCACGGGCCGTCCGCGCGCCTACTATCGTAAGCTCAAGCTTTCGCGTATCGCGCTTCGCGATCTGGGCAATACCGGCCAGATCCCGGGCCTGGTCAAGTCGAGCTGGTAAGGAGACACTGAGATGTCATTGAGCGATCCTCTCGGCGATATGCTGACCCGCATCCGCAACGCCTATGGCCGTAAGAAGTCGAGCGTTTCGACGCCGGCCTCGCGTCTGCGCGCCCGCGTCCTCGAAGTGCTGAAGTCGGAAGGCTACATCCGCGACTACAGCCAGACCGATTTTGAAAACGGCAAGTCGGAAATCGAGATCGAGCTGAAATATTTCGACGGCGCCCCGGTCGTGCGCGAAATCGCGCGTGTCTCGAAGCCCGGCCGCCGCGTCTATGTCTCAGCCAAGTCGATCCCGCAGGTCGCCAACGGCCTCGGCATCGCCATCCTTTCGACGCCGAAGGGCGTCATGGCCGATCACGAAGCGCGCGAGCAGAATGTCGGCGGCGAGATCCTCTGCCAGATCTTCTGATCGGCTAAGAGATTGATGAATGGGCTTCGGTTCTCGGGATCGCGCCCGGGAACTGGAACCTGAAACCAAAGAAGTGACGAGGACAACAAAATGTCTCGTATCGGAAAGAAACCCGTTTCGCTGCCGCAGGGCGTGACCGCGACCGTCAACGGCCAGACCGTGACGGCGAAGGGCCCCAAGGGCGAGCTGAAGTTCGTGGTGAACGACGAAGTGCTGGTCAAGATGGAAGGCAGCGAGATTGCTGTCGAGCCGCGCGGCCAGACCAAGGCGGCCCGCTCCAAGTGGGGCATGTCGCGCACGCAGATCGTCAACATCCTGCAGGGCGTGAAGGACGGCTTCGAGAAGAAGCTTGAGATCACCGGCGTCGGCTATCGTGCGGCGCTGCAGGGCAAGAACCTGCAGCTGGCCCTCGGCTTCAGCCACGATGTGGTCTATGAGACGCCGCAGGGCATCACGATCACCGTGCCGAAGCCGACCGAGATCACGGTCTCGGGAATCGACAAGCAGCAGGTCGGCCAGGTCGCCGCCGAGATTCGCGAATATCGCGGTCCGGAGCCGTACAAGGGCAAGGGCGTGCGCTATGCCAACGAGCGCATCGTGCGCAAGGAAGGCAAGAAGAAGTAATAGGCTTGGCCCCGAAAAGCTGCAGACTTTTCGGAGAGGGCCAAGCCCGGGAAGTATAACGCCGCGGGGAGCGGCCGCGGGAGGCCTGGCCTACCGCACACGGTTGCCCCCGTTTTCTGAAGGCAAGGAACTGACATTATGGCAAGCCCCAAAGAGACCATCCAGCGCCGCGCGCAGCGCGTACGCCGCCAGTTGAAGAAGGTCGCCGGCGCGCGTCCGCGGCTTTCGGTGCACCGCACCTCGAAGAACATCTACGTCCAGGTCATCGACGATGCCAACGGCCACACGCTGGCTGCCGCCTCGACGCTCGAGAAGGACCTCAAAGGTTCGCTCAAGACCGGCGCCGACACCGCAGCCGCTGCCGCGGTCGGCAAGCTGATCGCCGAGCGCGCCACCAAGGCCGGCGTCAAGGAAGTCGTCTTCGACCGCGGCCCGTATATCTATCATGGCCGCGTCAAGGCGCTGGCCGAGGCTGCCCGCGAAGGCGGTCTGAGCTTCTAATGCATGATCCCGAAAAGTTGCAGACTTTTCGGATAAGATCGTGCAAAGGGAAAATTCGCCGTCGGCGACCCGAATGAGGCGTCGGCAAACAGCAACCCGTGCTTCCGGAAAAGAACAAGGAACAGGATATGGCACAGGAACGTAGAGAAGGCGGCCGCGGCCGCGAACGCGAAGAGCGCGACGATGGCATGGTGGACAAGCTCGTCCACATCAACCGCGTCGCCAAGGTGGTGAAGGGTGGCCGTCGCTTCGGCTTTGCCGCTCTCGTCGTCGTCGGCGACCAGAAGGGCCGCGTCGGCTTCGGCCACGGCAAGGCGCGCGAAGTGCCGGAAGCGATCCGCAAGGCGACCGAGTCGGCCAAGCGCGACATGATCTTCGTGCCGCTGCGTTCGGGCCGCACGCTGCATCATGACGTCGAGGGCCGCTGGGGCGCCGGACGCGTTCTGCTGCGCGCCGCCAAGCAGGGTACCGGCATCATCGCCGGCGGTCCGATGCGCGCCGTCTTCGAGACGCTCGGCATGCATGACGTGGTCGCCAAGTCGATGGGCTCGTCGAACCCCTACAACATGGTTCGCGCCACCTTCGACGCGCTGAAGAGCCAGATGCATCCGAAGGATGTGGCTGCCGCGCGCGGCATCAAGTACTCGACCCTTCAGGCCCGCCGCGGCACCGCCGTTGCGGCTGAAGAATAGTCGACGCTGACCAGGGATTTCGACCATGGCCAAGAAAGCTACCAAGACCATCACCGTCGAGCAGATCGGTTCGCCGATCCGCCGGCCGAAGGAGCAGCGCGCGACGCTGGTCGGCCTCGGCCTGAACAAGATGCACAAGCGGCGCACGCTGGAAGATACCCCTTCCGTGCGCGGCATGATCGCCGCCGTCCAGCACCTCGTCCGCGTCGTGGACGAGGCCTGAACGGAAGCGCAGGAGAAGCAACATGAAACTCAACGATCTGCGTGACAAGGACGGCGCCACGCACTCCAAGAAGCGCCTCGGCCGCGGCATCGGCTCCGGCTCGGGCAAGACCGCCGGTCGCGGCGTCAAGGGTCAGAAGGCCCGCTCGGGCGTTGCCATCAACGGCTTCGAGGGCGGCCAGATGCCGCTCTACCGGCGCCTGCCGAAGCGCGGCTTCAACAACATCTTCGCCAAGAGCTTCACTGTCGTGTCGCTGGCTCGTATCCAGGCCGCGATCGACGCCAAGAAGCTCGACGCCAAGGCGACCGTGACGGCCGAGGCCCTGGTTGCCGCCGGCGTCATCCGCCGCGCCAAGGACGGCGTGCGCGTGCTCTCCGACGGCGAATTGAAGGCGAAGCTGTCCTTCGACGTCGCCGGCGCCTCCAAGGCCGCGATCGAGAAGATCGAGAAGGCCGGCGGTTCGGTGAAGCTGCCGGAAGCGGCCGCCGCCGAGTAACGGCGATTTGAAGCGCGGCCGGCGGGAATGACTTCGAAACCACCGCCGAACCGTGCTTCGATCTGGTGAATTGGGCGGCCGCGTCAACGCGGCCGCTTGCATGTTTACGGTCCGGAGCTTATCTCGTGAGCTTCGGTGACACGCGCCGCCTGAGCTGCGGGCATCGAGCGTGACATAGAAATCAAAGAAGTAGAGCATGATGTAGTCCGAAAACCGCTCCACACTTTTCGGCATCATGCTCTAGCGGAGAATCAGGCATGGCTTCGGCTGCTGAACAACTAGCCTCCAATCTCAATTTCGCGGCCTTCGCCAAGGCCGAGGATCTGAAGAAGCGCATCTGGTTCACGATCGGCGCGCTGCTTGTCTATCGCCTCGGCACCTACATCCCGCTTCCCGGCATCAATCCCGATGCGTTCGCCCAGGCCTTCTCCTCGCAGAGCAAGGGCGTGCTCGGCATGTTCAACATGTTTGCCGGCGGCGCCGTGCAGCGCATGGCGATCTTTGCGCTGGGCATCATGCCTTACATTTCCGCCTCCATCATCATGCAGCTGATGACGTCGGTCATCCCGTCGCTGGAAGCGCTGAAGAAGGAAGGCGAGCAGGGCCGCAAGATCATCAACCAGTACACGCGCTACGGCACCGTGCTTCTGGCGCTGATCCAGGCCTACGGCATTTCGATCGGCCTCGAAGGCGGCAACGGCATCGTCAACGATCCCGGCATGTTCTTCCGCATCTCGACCGTCGTCACGCTGGTCGGCGGCACCATGTTCCTGATGTGGCTCGGCGAGCAGATCACCGCGCGCGGCATCGGCAACGGCATTTCACTGATCATCTTCTCCGGCATCGTCGCCGGCCTGCCGCGGGCGATCTCCGGCACGCTGGAACTGGGCCGCACCGGCGCGCTGTCGACCGGCTTGATCCTGGCGATTATCGTGCTGGCCATCATCGTCATCGCGCTGATCGTCTTCTTCGAGCGCGCGCAGCGCCGCCTGCTCATCCAGTATCCGAAGCGCCAGGTCGGCAACCGCATGTTCCAGGGCGATACCTCGCACCTGCCGCTGAAGCTCAACACCTCGGGCGTCATCCCGCCGATCTTCGCCTCTTCGCTGCTGCTTTTGCCGGCGACCGTCGCGGGCTTCTCGCAGGCGACCAACCTGCCGGCCTGGGCAAGCACGATCCTGGCCTCGCTCGGCCACGGCCAGCCGCTCTACATGCTCTTCTATGCGGGCATGATCGTCTTCTTCGCCTTCTTCTACACGGCGATCGTCTTCAACCCGAAGGACACGGCAGACCAGCTCAAGAAGCATTCCGGCTTCATCCCGGGCTACCGTCCGGGTGAGCGCACCGCCGACTATATCGACTATGTTCTGACGCGTATCACCGTCGTCGGCGCTATCTACCTTGTGCTGGTCTGTCTGCTGCCGGAGTTCCTGATTTCGGCGACTGGCGTACCTTTCTACCTCGGTGGCACATCGCTTCTGATCGTGGTCAGTGTCACGCTCGACACGGTGGCGCAGATTCAGGGTCACCTGATCGCGCACCAATATGAGGGCCTGATCAAGAAGTCGAAGTTGCGCGGGGGTAAGAGGAGCAGATGAGGCTGATATTGCTTGGGCCGCCAGGAGCGGGCAAGGGGACGCAAGCACAAAGACTGGTAGAAAAACACGGCATACCCCAGCTCTCGACGGGTGACATGCTGCGTGCCGCCGTCCAGGCCGGAACCGAGGTCGGCAAGCGCGCCAAGGCGGTGATGGATGCCGGTGAGCTGGTCTCGGATGCGATCGTCAACGCCATTGTCGCCGAACGCATAGATCAGGCGGATTGCGGCAAGGGTTTCATCCTCGACGGCTATCCGCGCACGCTGGTCCAAGCCGATGCGGTCGAAGCCATGCTCGCCGAGCGCGGCATTGCGCTCGACACAGTCATCGAGCTCGTCGTCGACGACAAGGCGCTGGTCGGGCGCATAGTCAAACGCGCCGAGGATGCCAAGGCAGCCGGCCAGCCGGTGCGCAAGGACGACAACCCCGAGGTGTTCGAAGAACGCCTGCGCGAATACTACAAGAAGACGGCGCCGCTGATCGGCTACTATTACGCCAAAGGCAAGCTCAAGACCGTCGACGGCATGGCGGGTATCGATGCGGTGACGGCCGCGATCGGCAAGGTGCTCGCCGCAGCGGCGAAGTGAGCCGGGCCGACAATTAAAGATTGCGCTTGACTAGAGTGGGCCGTTGGGTTATGGCCGCCCGTCTTCCTATCAGGCATGGACTTTGCTTGCCCTTGCGGGCAAGGCAGTCGCTTTGAACCAGGAAACTCCCGCAAGGGCCGGCCTCCACCGGACGCGGGGCAACTTCGAAAGCGCCGGCTTGTCCGGCCCAAATGGAGAAAGAGAAGAAAATGGCTCGTATAGCCGGCGTCAACATTCCGACCAACAAGCGCGTCGTCATCGCGCTTCAATACATTCACGGCATCGGCAAGAAGTTTGCCCAGGAGATCGTCGACAAGGTCGGCATTCCGGCGGACCGCCGCGTCAACCAGCTGACCGACGCGGAAGTGCTGCAGATCCGCGAGACGATCGACCGCGACTACCAGGTCGAAGGCGACCTGCGCCGCGAAGTCTCGATGAACATCAAGCGGCTCATGGACCTTGGCTGCTACCGCGGCCTGCGTCACCGCCGCTCGCTGCCGGTCCGCGGCCAGCGCACGCATACCAATGCGCGCACCCGCAAGGGCCCGGCCAAGGCGATCGCCGGCAAGAAGAAGTAATTGAGCGAATAGCGAGTAGCCATTAGCGAGTAGGGGTCCCTATTCGCTACTCACTACTCCCCACTCGCTTCCCAAGGTGGAGCCGCTGGCATTACGGCGGTGTAGAGATCAACTGAAAGGACTACCATGGCCAAGGAAGCCGCTCGTGTTCGCCGTCGCGAACGCAAGAATATCTCGTCGGGCGTTGCCCACGTCAATTCGACCTTCAACAACACCATGATCACCATCACCGACGCGCAGGGCAATTCGATTGCCTGGTCGTCGGCCGGTGCGCAGGGCTTCAAGGGTTCGCGCAAGTCGACCCCGTTCGCCGCCCAGATGGCTGCCGAGGACGTCGCCAAGAAGGCGCAGGAACATGGCATGCGCATGCTCGAGGTCGAGGTCTGCGGACCCGGCTCCGGTCGTGAATCGGCCCTTCGCGCGCTGCAGGCGGCTGGCTTCACCATCACCTCGATCCGTGACGTGACGCCGATCCCGCACAATGGCTGCCGTCCGCGCAAGAAGCGCCGCGTCTAATTTTTTAAACGCCGCGTGAACGCCAAGGCGTTCCTCCGCGGTTTTCCGTGTCGCCCGCCACGATTGGATGGTGGCGGGGCAAAGGAAGGAAGATATTTATGATTCAGAAAAACTGGCAGGAACTGATCAAGCCGAACAAGATCGAGTTCTCGTCGAAGAAGAAGACGCTGACCACGCTGGTGGCCGAGCCGCTCGAACGCGGCTTTGGCCTGACGCTGGGCAACGCGCTGCGGCGCGTGCTTCTGTCTTCGCTGCGCGGCGCGGCTGTGACCGCCGTGCAGATCGACGGCGTGCTGCATGAATTCTCGTCCATCGCCGGCGTGCGCGAGGACGTGACCGATATCGTGCTCAACATCAAGGAAATCGCCATCCGCATGGAAGGCGATGGTCCCAAGCGCATGGTCGTGCGCAAGCAGGGCCCGGGCGCCGTGCTGGCCGGCGACATCCAGACCGTCGGCGACGTCGAGATCCTCAACCCCGACCACGTCATCTGCACGCTGGACGAGGGCGCCGAGATCCGCATGGAGTTCACCGTCGACACCGGCAAGGGCTATGTGCCGGCAGAGCGAAACCGCGCCGAGGACGCGCCGATCGGCCTGATCCCGGTCGACAGCCTCTACTCGCCGGTCAAGAAGGTCTCCTACAAGGTCGAGAACACCCGCGAGGGCCAGGTTCTCGACTATGACAAGCTGACCATGACCATCGAGACCAACGGCTCGATCTCGGGCGAGGACGCGGTCGCTTTCGCCGCCCGCATCCTGCAGGACCAGCTCGCTTTGTTCGTCAACTTCGACGAGCCGCAGAAGGAAGTCGCCGCCGAGGCCGTCACCGAGCTCGCCTTCAACCCGGCGCTGCTCAAGAAGGTCGACGAGCTCGAGCTTTCGGTGCGTTCGGCCAACTGCCTGAAGAACGACAACATCGTCTATATCGGCGACCTGATCCAGAAGACCGAAGCCGAGATGCTGCGCACCCCGAACTTCGGCCGCAAGTCGCTGAACGAGATCAAGGAAGTGCTGGCGGCCATGGGCCTCCATCTCGGCATGGAAGTGCCGGACTGGCCGCCGGAAAATATCGAAGACCTCGCCAAGCGTTACGAAGACCAATATTGAGCATGAATTCCAAGGATCGGCGGCGAGAGCCGCTCGATCCGACGGTCATGCGGAAAATCATCAGAGGCCGTGGCCTCTCGAACAACTGAAGAAGGAAAAGAGCCATGCGCCACGGTTTCAAAGGCCGCCGCTTCGCCCGCAGCATCAGCCATCGCAAGTCGATGTTCGCCAATCTTGCCGTCTCGCTGATCGAGCACGAGCAGATCGTCACCACCCTGCCGAAGGCGAAGGACCTGCGTCCGATCGTCGAGAAGCTCGTCACGCTCGGCAAGCGCGGCGACCTGCACGCCCGCCGCCAGGTGATCGCGCAGATCGGCAATGAAGGCGTCGTCAAGCGCCTGTTCGAGACCATCGCTCCGCGCTACGCCACCCGCAACGGCGGCTATCTGCGCATCATGAAGGCGGGCTTCCGCAAGGGCGACAACGCCGCGATGGCGGTCATTGAGTTCGTTGACCGCGACACCTCGGCCAAGGGCGCCGGCGACCGCGCCCGCCTCGAGGCGGAAGGCGCCAATGAGGAAGCCGCGGCCGCCTGAGGCCCTGCGTTTTCTTCAATGACTTCAAGGGGCCTACGGGCCCCTTTTGCATTCGGATCAGGTTTGAGCCGGGTGATAGGAATTTCACGCCCCGGTCCATGCTTTTGCGCGACAAGTGTCGCATTTGTGTGCATTAGCCTTTCATTCTGCACAATCGTCGGGACAATGGCGCCCGATCTGGAGGATTCGGAATGCACCTCAAACGACTGTTTCTTGTTGTCGCGCTGGCTGTCTTCGCTGCGGCACCGGCCGCAAGACAGGCTTTTGCCGAGGACGCCGCCAAGCCGGCCGATCCGGGCCTCTCCGACGTGCTGACCGATCTCTTGCATGGCGTCGAAGGCGAGAACGGCACGTCCGGCCCCGACAAGCGCGTGCCGTTCGGCCGCGAGGAGGTGCAGCTTTCCTTCGCGCCGCTGGTCAAGCAAACGGCGCCGGCCGTCGTCAATGTCTATGCCTCGCAGACCGCAAAGGTGACCTCGCCCTTCGAAGGCGATCCCTTCTTCGAGGAGTTCTTCGGTCGCGCGCAGCCGCGCGCGCAGTCGTCGCTGGGCTCCGGCGTGCTGGTCGATCCGAGCGGCGTGATCGTCACCAATTACCATGTCATCAAGAATGCCGATGAAGTGAAGGTCGCGACCGCGGACGGGCGCGAGTTCACCTCCAAGGTCATGCTCAAGGACGAGACGCTCGACCTCGCGGTGCTCAAGATCTCGGCCGACAAACCGTTCCCGGTGATCGCCATCGGCGATTCCGACGCGCTCGAGGTCGGTGACCTCGTGCTGGCCATCGGCAATCCGTTCGGCGTCGGCCAGACCACCACCAGCGGCATTGTCTCGGCGCTCGCCCGCAGTCATATCGGCGTCTCGGATTCGGGCTATTTCATCCAGACCGATGCCGCCATCAACCCCGGCAATTCCGGCGGCGCGCTGATCAACATGGGCGGCCAGTTGGTCGGCATCAATACGGCGATCTACAGCCGCAGCGGCGGCTCGATCGGCATCGGCTTCGCCATCCCCGCGAACATGGTGCGCGCATTTGCCGATGCCGCCAAGGCCGGGCTCGACTTCTTCGAGCGCCCCTATATCGGTGCGGAATTTGAAATGGTGACGCCGCAGATCGCCGAATCGCTCGGCATGGAGAAGCCGACCGGCGCGTTGGTGTCGACGGTGGACGCCGCAGGCCCCGCCGGCAAAGCCGGGCTGAAGCCGGGCGATGTCATCCTGTCGCTCAACAATACACCTGTCGAAAGCATCGAGGCGCTCGACTATCGCATGGCAACGCTGTCGATCGGCACCAAGGCGACGTTCGCCGTGCTGAGCAAGGGCCAGCAGGCGACGATGGAAATCCCGTTGGAGCGCGCGCCGGAAGGCGCCAAGCCCAGCGAAGTCACCTTGCGTGGCCGCAGTCCCTTTTCCGGCGCCAAGGTCGCTGAACTGTCGCCCAGGCTTGCCCAGCGGCTTGGCCTTCGCACCGATCTCAAGGGCGTCACCGTCATCGATATCAGCCGCGATTCGCCGGCCGCCGATTTCGGCTTCCAGCCCGGCGATATCGTGCGTGAGGTGAACGGCACCACCGTCGATACCGCGGCGACGCTGGCACAGGTTGCCCAGCAGGACACGCGCTGGTGGCGCTTTACCGTCGAGCGCGGCGGGCAGATACTGCGCCAGGTGTTGCGTTATTGAGGCGATCTGCCCATTTAGAGCATGATCTCGAACCGAAAATCCGCGTAGTAAAAAGTGGGAACCGGTGTTCGGACAAGATCATGCTCTCAAAAGAGCGGGATCGCGATTCAACCAAAAGACTTGTATGGCCGATCTGTTCAGTTCCGATGAACCGGAGAAGGCGCCGCCCGGCCGGCCGCTTGCCGATCGGCTGCGCCCGAAGAACCTCGGCGAGGTCGTGGGGCAGGAGCATCTGACCGGCCCTGACGGCGCGCTGACCAGGCTGATCGATTCCGGTTCGCTCGGCTCGATGATCTTCTGGGGTCCGCCCGGCACCGGCAAGACGACGGTGGCGCGGCTGCTAGCCGGCGAGACTAATCTTGCCTTCGAGCAGATATCGGCCGTGTTTTCCGGCGTCGCGGACCTCAAGAAGGTCTTCGAGGCCGCCAAGCTGAGGCGTGCCAACGGCCGCCAGACGCTGCTCTTCGTCGACGAGATCCATCGCTTCAACCGCGCCCAGCAGGACGGTTTTCTCCCCGTCATGGAGGACGGCACGGTGGTGCTGGTCGGCGCCACCACGGAGAACCCGTCCTTCGAGCTGAACGCCGCGTTGTTGTCCCGAGCGCGCGTGCTGGTGTTCCGTTCGCTGGGCGAAGAAAGCATTGCCAAGCTCCTGGCGCGGGCCGAAGAAACCGAGGGCAGGGCGCTGCCGCTCGATGAAGAGGCGCGCGCGATGCTCATCCGCATGGCGGACGGCGACGGCCGCGCCTCGCTGACGCTGGCCGAGGAGGTCTGGCGCGCCGCCAAAAAAGGCGAGGTATTCAGCCCGGAAGGCCTGCAGCGTGTCATCCAGCGCCGCGCGCCGATCTACGACAAGGGGCAGGACGGTCACTACAATCTGATCTCGGCGCTGCATAAATCGGTGCGCGGCTCCGATCCGGATGCCGCCCTGTATTACCTCGCCCGCATGTTCGATGCCGGCGAGGATCCGCTCTATCTCGGCCGCCGGCTCGTGCGCATGGCGGTGGAGGATATCGGGCTCGCCGATCCCCAGGCGCTTGTCGTCGCCAATGCTGCCAAGGACGCCTATGACTATCTGGGCTCGCCGGAGGGCGAGCTCGCCTTCGCTCAGGCCGCCGTCTACCTGGCCACGGCGCCGAAATCGAATGCTGTCTACAACGCCTTCAAGGCCGCGACCGCGGCCGCCAAGGAGTTCGGCTCGCTGCTGCCGCCCAAGCACATCCTCAACGCGCCGACGAAGCTGATGAAGCAGGAGGATTACGGCGCCGGCTATCGCTACGATCATGACGAGCCGGACGCGTTTTCCGGCCAGGACTATTTTCCGGAAAAGATGGGTCGGCGTACTTTCTACGATCCACCGGAGCGCGGTTTCGAGCGCGATATCCGCAAGCGGCTGGAATACTGGGCAAAGCTGCGCAGCGAACGGAACGGTTGAGTTGCGCGCCCCTGTGGTCGGCACGCTTCGTCGCGAAACCACGCCTTGGGGCATATCCACGTCGATCGCACTGCACGCGCTGCTCGCCACGGCGCTGGGGCTGATGCCGCTGCGAGTTGGTCGGGGACGGCGAAAGCGTCGTCGGCTTGGAATTCCTGGGCGGCGATCCGATCCCCAGGGAAAGATTGGACGAGCTTGGCTTGCCGGCTGTGCATTGAATTGAAGTGGAGTAACATACTCCACATACTTGCGCTGGCCGACCATTGAGGCCTGTGCGACGGCATTGTGCCGGGAAACAAAAAATCTTATTTAGACCCACGGCGGGCGGGGGTCGCCGTGATTTTGGCAAACGGAACAGGATCGCGCTCCCGCGCGAATGACAATGACAAAGCAAACCGTCAAGACGCTCCGCAAGGCTGCTATCGCGGTCGTGGTTCTCGCGCTCGGCTTCTACTTCATCCCGATCATTACGGCGATCTGGGTTGTCTGCGGCCTGATCGACGTCATGCGCAACGACCAGAAGGACCGCAATCTGTTCGACCGCTATTTCCTCGGCAACGGCCTGTTCACCTGGCTGCTGTCGCCGTTCAACCTGATCGTCGACCTGCTCTGCTACCGCAATCCCGGTGTCTGGAAGCCCGAGCAGTTCCCCGAGGACTATCAGCGCGAGATCAACGAGGTCCTGGGCGTCTTCAACGCACGCAAGGACGAGATCATCGCCGATATCGACGCCAATTTCGGCGCCGGCCGTCGCGGCATGTATGTCTACCAGTGGTATGGCAAGCACAAGATCGACAACGTCCCCGAATTCAACAAGGACTACAAATACATCAAGACGATCGCGGTATCTGTTTTCAGCAAGCGCGAATCCACGTCCTGGCACTTCGGTCCGCTCCGGCTCAGCCTGCGCATCCTCTACAATCTGATTCCGGTGAAGGCCGAGATATTCGTCCAGTGCGGCAGCAAGAAGAACTACTGGTACGACAATCCGCTGTTCATCTTCGACGACACGCTGTTCCACCGGTCGGTCAACGAATATGACGGCCGCCGCTACTGCGTTTTCGTCGACATCATCCGTCCGTCTCCATTCCCGAGGCTGATCGCGGGTCTTCTTGCCGTCGTCTCGGTCAGCGTCGAGCGCATCAATTCCGTCTTCTACAAGAATTGGAAGATGATCGGCTCGTCCAAGCCGAAGGCCGCCGCCAACTGATTGGGCATCGCGCTGTTGTCCCGGTTCGGCTGGTGTCGATGACCGGACATCGCGACGATTGGGGCAATCGCCGTGCTTTATTGGGTCTTTGGCTCGCAACCTGCGTGCCTTAGTGCTATGGCGCCGCTTTCAAATGGAAAAGCGAAGTCATGGCAGGTGTTGAACAGATCACGGTGGAGGCCGGCGAGGCGGGCATGCGGCTCGATCGCTGGTTCAAGGTCCATTTCCCGGGCCTCGGCTTCGGCCACCTGCAAAAGCTCTTACGCTCGGGCCAGGTCCGGGTCGACGGAGGTCGGGTAAAGGCCGACACGCGCGTCGAGCCCGGCCAGACCGTGCGCATCCCGCCGCTTGATGTCGACAAGAAAGGCGACGCGCCGCTCACCGGCCACTCGATCCGCAATCAGGGTGATGCCGACGTGCTCGCCAAGATGCTCTTGCATGAGGATCCGAAAGTCTTCGTGTTCAACAAGCCGGCCGGCTTGGCGGTGCAGGGCGGCTCGGGTGTCACCCGCAACGTCGACGACATGCTGGAGGCTTGGCGCAACCAGAAGGGCGAGAAGCCGCGCCTCGTGCACCGCCTCGACCGCGACACCTCCGGCGTGCTGGTGGTTGCCCGCACGCGTCTTGCAGCGATGAAGCTGTCGGAAGCGTTCCGGGCGCGTGAGACCAAGAAGACCTACTGGGCGCTGGTCAAGGGCGTGCCGCCGAAGCGCGAGGACAAGATTTCGACCTGGCTGATCAAGGAGCCGACTGAGGACGGCGACCGCGTACGCGTGGCCGCGCATGGTGAAAAAGGCGCCGACCACGCTGTGTCCTTCTACCGCATCATCGAGCAGGCGGCGCAGACCATGACCTGGCTTGAAATGGAGCCTTATACCGGCCGCACACACCAGCTTCGCGTTCATGCCGCCTATATTGGCTGCCCGATCATCGGCGATCCCAAATATTTCGAGGCCGATACCAACTGGGATTTCCCAGGCGGCATTCAAAACCGCCTGCATCTGCATGCACGCCGCATCATCATCCCGCACCCCGACAAGGGCGTCATCGATGTCACGGCGCCGATGCCGCCGCATATGCGTCAGAGCTGGAACCTGATCGGCTTTGACGAACAGAGTGCGGAGGACTGACATTGGCGGCTGCGCCTGCATTGGATCGCCGCAATGCGGTCGACATGGCGGCGGCCGCCATCATGGTCGGGCTGACATTTTCCTGGGGGCTGAACTACGTTGCCGCCAAGATATCCTATGCTGGCTACGACCCTGTCTTCGTCTCGATCGCACGGTCGTTTCTCGGCGGGCTCTGCGTGCTCGGATGGTGCCGGCTGCGCGGCATCAAGCTCTTCGAAGCTGACGGGACGCTTGGCGCCGGCATCGTCGTCGGCGTCCTCTTCGGCGTCGAGTTCCTGTGCCTCTATATCGGGCTCGAATACACGACCGTTGCCCGCAACACGCTCTTGGTCAACACCATGCCGTTCTGGGTCCTGATCGGCGGCCATTTCCTGCTGGCCGAACGCATCAATGCCCGCAAGCTGGCCGGGCTCATCCTTGCATTCTGCGGCCTCGTGGCGGTCTTTTCCGACGGCATCGTCGCCGGAAACGACGCAACGCTGACAGGAGACCTGCTCAGCCTCGGTTCAGGCATCCTCTGGGCGACGACCAGCATCGTCATCAAGCGGTCGAAGCTGGTCGAGACCAGCGCCGAGAAACTGCTGCTTTATCAACTGGCAGGCGCCGCCATTGTCGGTGCCCTGGTGATGCCGTTCGCGGGCCCGCCGATCCGCGCGGTTGCCGCCTTGCCGACACTGGCGCTGCTGTTCCAGTCTTTCTATATCGTCGCCTTCACCTATGTGTTGTGGTTCTGGCTGCTCACGCGCTATCCGGCGGCCGGCTTGTCGAGCTTCGCCTTCCTGTCACCGGTGTTCGGCGTTCTGTGCGGCGCGGTGCTGTTGGGCGAGCCGCCGACGATCAGGATCTTCCTTGCGCTGGGGCTGATCGCCGCTGGCCTGATCATCGTCAACCGCCCGGCGCGCAGGCAGCCCGCACCCTAGAGCGTTCATCGTTTCACAGAAACGGCGACCGCTCTGTCTCTTTGTTTGACGCAATCCCACACGGAAAACCGTTTCACACTTTTCCTGGAATTGCTTTAAGGAGTTCGACATGCGCGACATCCTCGAAGACCTCGAAGCCGGAAAACTGCTTTCCGATCCCGATCCGGTGCGCCGCGCCCAGATCCAGATGAAGACGCCACTACCGAAGCGTTTTTATAAGGCCGTTTCGGTCGTCCCGGCGGAAGGTGGCTTTGCCGTGCATCTCGACGGCAGGCCGGTGCGCACGCCGGGCAAGGCCGTGATGGTGCTGCCGACCGAAAAGGCGGCCGCGCTGGTGGCCGATGAATTCAGCGCGCAGGATGAGGTCATCGATCCCGTCACGATGCCGGTCATGCGCCTCGTCAACACCGCCATCGACGGCGTCGCCTCCGACCCGCAGGCGGTGCTGGAGGATGTCCTGCGCTTCGCCTCGTCCGATCTGCTCTGCTATCGCGCCGACGGTCCGCAAGGCCTGGTCGACCGTCAGAACAAGCTATGGGATCCGGTGCTGGACTGGGCACACGGCCATCTCGGCGCGCGCTTCAACCTTGCCGAAGGCGTCATCCATGTCGAGCAGCCGCGCGAAGCCATCGCCGTCCTCGGCGCGCATCTTGGCCAGCGCTCCGACCCGATGCGGCTGGCCGCCATCCATGTCATGACCGCGCTGACCGGTTCGGCGCTGCTGGCGCTGGCCGTCGATTTCGGCGAACTCGATGGTGAGGAAGCCTGGGCCGCCGGCCATGTCGACGAGGACTGGCAGATCGAGCACTGGGGCCATGATGCGGAGGCCGTTGCGCGCCGCTCGGCCCGCAAACGCGACATGATGGCGGCGGTCAGCCTGCTCGAGGCACTGCAAGGCTAAAGCAATTCCAGGAAAAGTGCGTAGCGGTTGGGCTCGGCGACTTCGCAGCAGCCTTCCGTCCGGGATTGCGTAAAACAAACTTGGAGCGGATCGGCGATCCACCAGGGCTGAGCCACTCCAAGCGCCGCGCCGCTTTCGCAGCGCACCTAATACCAAAGTCATAATCCCATCGTCGCGGTGCCTTTCGCCCGCCCTTTCTGTCATTTTTTCTTCGTTGGCTGCTTTTTTCGAGTCCGGGTTCGGAGGAGCACGGAAGGTGGCGCGCAGCCACCGAGGACAGACGGGATCTCACGGGAGGATATTTAAATGGCAATGGCTTCGACCGCCGGCGGAACCAGCCGCGGCATGACGCGGGAGGAGAAGAAAGTCATCTTCGCCTCGTCGCTCGGCACCGTTTTCGAATGGTACGACTTCTATCTCTACGGCTCGCTGGCGGCCTTTATCGGCTCAACCTTCTTCAGCCCGACGATTCCGGAGGCGACGCGCAACATTTTCGCGCTGCTCGCCTTTGCCGCCGGCTTCCTTGTTCGCCCGTTCGGCGCGCTGCTTTTCGGCCGCATCGGCGACCTCGTCGGCCGCAAATACACCTTCCTCGTCACCATGACGATCATGGGCCTGTCGACCTTCCTGGTCGGCCTGCTGCCCGGTTATGCGAGCTGGGGCATCGCAGCTCCGGTGATCCTGATCGGGCTGCGCATGCTGCAAGGCCTGGCGCTCGGCGGTGAATATGGCGGTGCCGCGACCTATGTCGCCGAGCACGCGCCCGACGACCGCCGAGGCTTCTACACATCCTGGATCCAGACCACGGCGACGCTCGGCCTGTTCCTGTCGCTGATCGTCATCCTGATCGTGCAGGGATCGCTCAGCAAGGAAACCTACGCCGCCTGGGGCTGGCGCATTCCCTTCATCGTCTCTTTCGTGCTGCTTGCCGTTTCGGTCTGGATCCGGCTGTCGCTCTCGGAGTCGCCGACCTTCCAGCGCATGAAGGAAGAGGGCAAGGGCTCCAAGGCGCCGCTGACGGAAGCTTTCGGCCAGTGGAAGAACGCCAAGATCGCGCTTCTGGCGCTGCTCGGCCTCACCGCCGGCCAGGCGGTGATCTGGTACAACGGCCAGTTCTATGCGCTTTTCTTCCTCACCAACGTGCTGAAGGTCGACGCGCAGTCGGTCAACATCATGATCGCGATCGCGCTGGCCGTCGGCTCGATCTTCTTCGTCGTGTTCGGCTGGCTGTCGGACAAGATCGGCCGCAAGCCCATCATCATGGCCGGCCTTGCACTCGGCATCGTCGGCACTTTCCCTCTGTTCAAGGCGCTGACCTGGGCCGCCAATCCGGCTTTGGCCACGGCCCAGCAGAACACCCGCGCGACGGTGACGGCCGCACCCGGCGACTGCAAGTTCCAGTTCAATCCGGTCGGCACGGCGAAGTTCACGACATCCTGCGACATAGCAACTTCCTTCCTGACCAAGAACTCGGTGCCTTACGACGTCGTCACGACGGCGGCACCCGGCACGGCGGCCACGGTCAAGATTGGCAGCGAGACGGTTGAGTCCTATGACGCCGTCGCCGCCGGGGACCAGGCCAAGGCCAAGGAGGCCGCCTTCCAGAAAGCGGTGAACACGTCGCTGCGGGACGGCGGCTATCCCCTGAAGCGTGCCGCGGCCAAGGTTCCGGACCAGAAGCTCGACGCCTTCATCGCAGCCAATCCGGAACTGAAGCTCGATGCCGCAGCCATCCGCGGCGGCGAGAAGACGACGGTTCCGACCGACAAGGCGATCACCGACAAGCTTTTAACCAAGGACGAGGCAGCCGGTGCGCCGGACGTCACCGTCTACAATATCCCGGGTGGCGGCCCCTTCGCGATGACCGCCGATCCGGCCGCCATCAACTGGCCGATGACGATCGGCATCCTGTTCATCCTGGTGCTGCTCGTGACCATGGTCTACGGACCGATCGCGGCGATCCTGGTCGAGATGTTCCCGACCCGCATCCGCTACACCGGCATGTCGCTGCCCTACCACATCGGCAATGGCTGGTTCGGCGGCCTGCTGCCGGCGACGGTGTTCGCGCTCAGCGCCTATAAAGGCGATATCTATTATGGCCTCTGGTACCCGGTGATCATCGCGGCGATGTCGCTCATCATCGGCATGATCTTCGTCAGGGATACGCTCGGTACCGATCTGCACGCCAAGCAGTAGCCGATCGATCCTCTGCAAACGAAAAGCCCGGCGCGAGTGATCACGCCGGGCTTTTTCGTGCCGAACCGGAAGAAGCGGTCAGCTCTTGCGCTGCAGGTTCTCTTCCTCGACGGCCGCTTCGTGATACCAGCCATCGAAGTCGGCGTGTTCGCCGCGAAGCGCTGCAAGTTCTGCCGCGAATTTGGCCTTGGCGCCTATATTTGAGGCAGACTTGCGAGCTGCAAGTGGGAACATCAGGATTTTTGCCGACGAACGCGATGGCGTGACTTGCATGGCCGGTCTCCTTGCTTCCTCGGAAGCTTGTCGATTCACCTTTCCAGCAAAATAGGTCCTGCGATTCCTTTAGGCAATATGCCTGCGAAAAGATCAGCAAATGCCCAATTTATAAGCAAAAATGGCAACTGAGCGATCCGGGCGCATTGCTGAGACGGCTCAGCAAAATCAACGCTTTGCCTTGACCATTTTGCCGCACCCCGTGAGAGCCGAGTGGCATACGACTTGCTTTTTAATCATCGGCAGGCCGGCGCGGTCCGGCCATGCATTGATGCCGCCCACTTGCGGCGTCCTAGCAACGAGAGGCACTGGAATGACCAAGTACAAGCTCGAGTATATCTGGCTCGACGGCTACACCCCGACCCCCAATCTGCGCGGCAAGACCCAGATCAAGGAGTTTGCCGAGTTCCCGACGCTCGAGCAGCTGCCGCTGTGGGGCTTCGATGGTTCCTCCACCAACCAGGCAGAGGGCCGCAGCTCCGACTGCGTGCTGAAGCCGGTGGCGCTCTATCCAGATCCGGCCCGCAGCAACGGTGTTCTGGTGATGTGCGAAGTCATGATGCCCGATGGCGTCACGCCGCATGTATCGAACAGCCGCGCGACCATTCTCGATGACGAGGGTGCTTGGTTCGGCTTCGAGCAGGAGTACTTCTTCTACAAGGACGGCCGCCCGCTCGGCTTCCCGGAGAGCGGCTATCCGGCCCCGCAGGGCCCGTACTACACCGGCGTCGGCTACAAGAATGTCGGCGACGTCGCCCGCCAGATCGTCGACGAGCATCTCGATCTCTGCCTCGCCGCCGGCATCAACCATGAAGGCATCAATGCCGAAGTGGCGAAGGGCCAGTGGGAATTCCAGATTTTCGGCAAGGGCTCCAAGAAGGCCGCCGACCAGATGTGGATGGCGCGTTACCTGCTGCTGCGCCTGACGGAAAAATACGGCATCGACATCGAG
This sequence comes from Mesorhizobium australafricanum, assembly GCF_033977265.1. NCBI lineage: Bacteria > Pseudomonadati > Pseudomonadota > Alphaproteobacteria > Hyphomicrobiales > Phyllobacteriaceae > Mesorhizobium > Mesorhizobium australafricanum. The sequence continues at coordinate 63,522 of NZ_JAVIIT010000014.1, forward strand.
TTCCACTGCAAGCCGCTCGGCGACACCGACTGGAACGGCTCGGGCATGCATTGCAACTTCTCGACCAGCTACATGCGCGAAGTCGGCGGCAAGGCCTATTTCGAGGCACTGATGGCGCAGTTCGAGAAGAACCTGATGGATCACATCGCCGTTTACGGTCCGGACAACGACAAGCGCCTGACCGGCAAGCACGAGACCGCGCCGTGGAACAAGTTCTCCTACGGCGTCGCCGACCGCGGCGCGTCGATCCGCGTGCCGCATTCCTTCGTCAAGAATGACTACAAGGGCTATCTGGAAGACCGCCGCCCGAATTCACAGGGCGACCCCTACCAGATCGCCTCGCAGGTCCTGAAGACGATCTCGGAGGTTTCGACCGACGCGAAGGTTTCGGCCGCAGCCTGATCTATTACCGCGCGGCTCCGCGCCGTTCCTTGACGACCAAAGCCTTGGCGGAAACGCCGAGGCTTTTTTGTCGCGACCTTTCGCGGTCGATCGTCGGGTAGCCGACTAGGAAAGACTTGACTCAGTTGTGTCGAGAACGTTCGTTGGCACGCTTGCGCCACGCGCAATACCTAATTGATGTCTCGTGGCGACGACGTAGTTGATACCCGCATATTGAACCAACGTTGCGGACCCAGCACGGCCTACCGAAGTGACCGGTCGCTGGCCTCGTGAAAAACCATGCGGCAGGATTGCGTAATTGTCTCGTAGACATCCCTCGGCTTAAGAAAAAGCCGTCCCACTTTGACGGCACTGATGCCGGGATAGTCTCGAATGAACATCTACCGACCTTCCAAAGGCGGCGTATTGAGCGTTGAAGTCACCACCTGTTGTCGGCAGTCCTCCCTTGCTTCCCTGCGAGCTTGGCGTCTGTCCATGCAAGAACCCCGGCTTGCGCCGGGGTTCTTTTTTGTCGGAAATGTAGTCGTTTAGACCGAATAGTACATGTCGTACTCGACCGGGTGCGGGGTCATTTCGAAGCGCATGACCTCGGCCATTTTCAGCTCGATATAAGAGTCGATCTGGTCGTCGTCGAAGACGCCGCCAGCCTTCAGGAAGCCGCGGTCCTTGTCGAGGCTTTGCAGCGCTTCGCGCAGCGAGCCGCAGACGGTCGGGATCTTCTTCAATTCCTTCGGCGGCAGGTCGTAGAGATCCTTGTCCATCGGCTGTCCAGGATGGATCTTGTTCTTGATGCCGTCGAGGCCGGCCATCAGCATGGCTGCGAAGCCGAGGTAAGGGTTCGCGCCCGGATCGGGGAAGCGGACCTCGACGCGCTTCGACTTCGGCGAGTTGCCGAACGGAATGCGGCAGGAGGCCGAGCGATTTCGCGCCGAATAGGCGAGCAGCACCGGCGCCTCATAGCCCGGCACCAGACGCTTGTAGGAGTTGGTGAGCGGATTGGTGAAGGCGTTGATCGCCTTGGCGTGCTTGATGATACCGCCGATGTAATAGAGGCAGCTCTCCGACAGCCCGGCATATTCGTTGCCGGCGAAGGTCGGTTTGCCACCCTTCCAGATCGACTGGTGGACATGCATGCCCGAGCCGTTGTCGCCGAACACCGGCTTCGGCATGAAGGTGGCCGTCTTGCCATAGGCGTTGGCGACCTGGTGCACGACATACTTGTAGATCAGCATCTTGTCGGCGTTGCGCACCAGTGTGTCGAACTTGATGCCTAGCTCGTGCTGGGCGGCGGCGACCTCATGGTGGTGCTTTTCGACCCGCACGCCCATTTCAGCGAGCACGGTCAGCATTTCGGATCGCATGTCCTGGCAGGAATCGATCGGCGGCACCGGGAAATAGCCGCCCTTGATGCGCGGACGGTGGCCGAGATTTCCGGTCTCGTAGTCGGTGTCGTCGTTGGACGGCAGTTCGGTCGAGTCGAGGCGGAAGCCGGTGTTGTAGGGATCGGCCTTGTACTTGACGTCGTCGAACACGAAGAATTCGGCTTCCGGGCCGACATAGATGGTGTCGCCGATGCCTTCCGACTTCATATAGGCCTCGGCCTTCTTGGCGGTGCCGCGCGGATCGCGATTGTAGGCCTCGCCGGAGACCGGATCGAGGATGTCGCACAGGATGACCATGGTCGACTGGGCGAAGAACGGATCCATGTGGACGGTGTCCGTATCCGGCATCAGCACCATGTCGGACTCGTTGATCGCTTTCCAGCCGGCGATCGAGGAACCGTCGAACATGACGCCGTCGGCGAACATGTCTTCCTCGACCTCGACGACATCCATCGTCACATGCTGCAGTTTGCCCCGCGGATCGGTGAAGCGCAGGTCGACGAATTTCACGTCGTTGTCCTTGATCTGCTTCATGATGTCTTTGGCTGTCGTCATGTCATTTCTTCCCTGTGTGATGACGTCCGGAATGGATTATAGGTTCGGGTCAGATGGCGTCGATGCCGGTCTCGCCGGTGCGGATGCGCACGACTTCCTCTATGTTGGAGACGAAGATTTTTCCATCGCCGATGCGGCCTGTTTGCGCCGCCTTGCGGATGGCCTCGATGGCGCCTTCGACGGCCTCGTCGCCGAGCACCACTTCGATCTTCACCTTGGGCAGGAAGTCGACGACATATTCGGCGCCGCGATAAAGCTCGGTGTGGCCCTTCTGGCGGCCGAAACCCTTGGCTTCGGTGACGGTGATGCCTTGCAGTCCGGCCTCTTGAAGCGCTTCCTTCACTTCGTCCAGCTTGAATGGCTTGATGATCGCTTCGATCTTTTTCATGTAAAAAGTGGCCTCCACTGCCAAGAAGACGGGTTGTGTGCCCCGCTTGCGCCTCCATCAAGCACGAACCGTGCCAATCCTGAGGAGTGCAGGCGGTGAGGGGCGTTTTCGACCCCATGCCGCATTCGGATGCAAATTCGCGTCATCCGCTGCATCGGATGCGTCATCGACGCCCAAACCCTATACATCGCTCCTCCTCACGTCTGCGCAAAAAATGGGCAGGCAGCGCAATTTGCAGGCAGACCCCCTCCCGGATACGACGCGTCAGCAAGATGATGCGCGGTCGCGGTGGTTTGCTTCGAACCGAAAACTGGACAATGCTTGATCGCATGAAGATCGGCAATCCCATGCGTAATGAACTTCTTTCCCCGGCCGAAATGGCCAAGGCGGACAGGCTGGCGATCGCGGCCGGGCCGCTCGACGGCTACGGACTGATGCGACGTGCCGGCGAGGCGGTTGCCGCGGTGGTGCTGGCGCGCTACCCAACGTCGGCACGGGTGCATGTGATGTGCGGCCCCGGCAACAATGGCGGTGACGGTTATGTCGTGGCGCGGCGGCTGGCCGAGGCCGGCGTCAGCGTGGCGCTGTGGGTAACGAGCGAACCGCGGGCGGGCAGCGACGCCGCGCTCGCGGCCGCCGAATGTCGGATCGAGCGGCGGCCGTTGTCGGCTTTTCAGGCGGAACCTGGCTCGCTCGTGGTCGACGCTCTCTATGGAGCCGGCCTGTCAAAGCCGCTCTCGGGGGATGCCGCCAAAGCAGTTCAGGCCGTGACGGAGCTGAATCTGCCGGTGGTGGCCGTCGACCTGCCTTCCGGCGTTTCCGGTAACAGCGGCGAGGTACTCGGCTCGGCATTTCGCGCGATCCTCACAGTGACCTTCGCACGAAAGAAACCCGGACACCTGCTGCTGCCTGGCCGCGAGCGATGCGGCGAGATCGTGTTGGCCGACATCGGCATTCGTGACGAGATTATCGATGAGCTCGCGCCGCGAGCCTTCGAGAACCGACCCGGGCTCTGGATCGCGAGCTTCCCTGTGCCGGCCGTCGACGCGCACAAATACAAGCGTGGTCACACGAGCGTCTTTTCGGGCGGACCATCCGCGACGGGCGCGGCACGCCTTTCGGCACTAGCGGCAGCCCGAAGCGGGGCAGGGGCTGTCACCGTGCTCTCTCCGGCGAACGCCATGCAGGTAAACGCTGCGCATCTCACCTCGATCATGCTGCGCAAGGTCGACGCGATCGAGGACGTGCATGACGTTATCGGCGATCGTCGGCCGTCGACCTTTGTCCTCGGCCCCGGCTTCGGCATCGGCGACAAGGCGCGCGATTTCACCCTTGCCGTGCTTGCCGGGAAACGGCAGGACGGCGGTGTCGAGGGCCTTGTGCTCGACGCCGACGGCATCACGTCTTTTCGCAATGCGGCCACGACGCTGTTCGAGGCTGCCGGCAGGCCGGACGCGCCGGCGCTGGTCATGACGCCGCATGAGGGCGAATTCGGCAGGCTGTTTCCGGACATTGCAGGCGACAAGGCACTCTCCAAGCTGGCCAAGACCCGTGCCGCCGCAGAGCGTTCCAACGCCGTGATCGTCTATAAGGGCGCCGACAGCGTGATCGCATCGCCGGATGGCCGCGCTGCGGTCAACAGCAACGGCGCGCCATGGCTTGCCACCGCCGGTTCGGGCGACGTGCTGGCAGGCATTATCGCCGGCTTGCTTGCTCAAGGCATGCCGGCCTTCGAAGCGGCTTGCGCCGGGGTCTGGATACACGCCGAAGCCGGCAGCCGTTTTGGGCCGGGTTTGATAGCCGAAGACCTGCCCCTGGCCATGGTGCCGGTTCTCCGTCAATTGATGGAGAGCACTGTGCGATGAAACGGCTGGGGCTGCTTGTCGCAGTCCTTCTCCTGACTGCGTTCGCTTCGCAATCGGCGCGCCGGCTTCGGCGCGGCAGCAGAGGAATAGGTTAGGCGAATTGCGGCGCGTGTTTTCTGATCGCCGCCGCCAGCGCCTCGCGAACCCTGTCTTCGCTGACGGCGCGCGTATTCTCCACCCAACCCGGTGTCGAAATCGGCGGCTCGAGAAAGATCACCTGTGCGTTTACCGGACCATGCAGATAAGCTCGGTTCGAGCCGTATATGAGCACGCATGGACCGCCAAGCGCCCCGGCGGCATGGGAGATGCCGCCGTCGACGCCGAGGAAGACGGTCGAGGCCGCGATCTGGCACATGGCTTCGGCAATATCAGGCGTCGAGGTGAAATCGATCGCCTCGGGCAAATGAGCTCTTATTTCGGCCGCCGCCTGACGCTCGCGCGGCCCGCCGACAAGCCAAATCGACCAGCCGCGGGCAACATGGTCGCGCGCGATCGAGACGAAGCGCTCCATCGGCCATGAGCGCTTGTTGGCAAAGTCGGACGTGTAGAGGGCAATCACCGGCCTGGCCGCGTCGATGCCATTGCGCTGGCGCCAACCGGCAAGCTCTTCGGGGGGCACAACAAGTTGTGGAGCCGGCAATGGTGCGTCTTCGGCGGGCCGCTCCCCGAGACGTGCGATTGCGCAGACCTGTTCGGCAAGCCGCGTCTTGCGTGGGCCGAAGGCCACCATCGACTTCAGCCAGCCGGCAGGCAGGCGGTTGACCATGCCGAACTGGAATTCGCGCGGATAGCCGATGCGCTCCGGTATCCGGGCAAGCCACGGCACCAGGGAAGCCTTGGTGCTGCTGGTCAGCATATAGGCAGCCTGGTAATTCTCCCTGCGGAGCTCTCGCGCCAGGCGAACCCGCTCTTTCAGCCCGGGCTTCCAGTGCTTTTCCGCCACCCAGACCTTGCGAACATGCGGCATCAGCCGCGCCAGCGGCGCGGCGACCCTTGAGGTGACGATATCGATCGACTGCCCGGGAAATCTCTCGGCGATGATCTGGATAGCCGCGTGGCAGCGGATAAAGTCACCGATAGCCGGCAGGCAGAAAACCAGGATGGGGCGCAATGCGCGATACCTTTTCGATCCGGATCGGCTGCTGCCGAGAGGAGACGCCTGCGTGATTTCTCACGGAAGCGCTTCGCCATCAAGGATGCGGTGATAGAGCTCCAGATAGGCTTTTGCAGCCTTCTGGATCGGAAACCGGTCGGCTGCGGATTCGCGGCATCTTTGCGCCGACAAACCGCCGATTTCGCCGAGGCCGCGCGCGAATTCCTCGTCCGTGTCGAAGAAACGCCCGGTATCGGCATCGACGGTTTCGGGCAGCGCGCCGCGCGCCGTCGTCAAAACCGGCGTGCCGCACAGCATGGATTCAACCGGCGCGTTGCCGAAAGGCTCTTCCCAGGAAATCGGGTTCAGAAAGGCCTTGGTCTCGCCCAACAGGCGCACCTTCGGTTCGCCGTCGACCATGCCGTGATAGCGGAAGCGGGACGACAAGCTTTTGAAAAAGACGCCCTCGCGGCGGGTCTTGCTGCGGCCGAGCAGCTTCCAGCGCGAACCGCCGGCGATGTCGAGCTTGAAATCATACTTCTTCGCAAGGTCCACCGCCCGGTTAAGGCCCTTTCCGGCTCGCGCGATGGCCGCCATGAAAAACAGATGGTCGTTCTTCGAAGGCGCCAGCCGGTAGGCGTCCACCGGAAAGCCATTGTAGACGTAGGTCTTGCGGCCGTGCAGCTCGGCATGGCGGGCGCTGATGAAGCTCCAGTTCGGCTGCGGCCTCGGGTAATCCGGCAGATGGCCGCGCTCGGTATTGAGCGTCGGAAAGGGAACTTCGACCTTCCAGGCGTGGAGATGGACGATGTCGGTGTCCTTGGGAACAGCCGCGCGGCATTCGTCATTGGTGACCGCGTGGCGGACCTCGCACATCGGATGCGACGATCCCGGGCCGGCGATCAATGTCACCTGATGGCCCATCTTGACCATTTCGGTGGTCAACCATTCGACCTGACGTTGGATGCCGCCATAGCCTTTGCACGGAATAAGGCCCTGGGCCGCAAGTGTTATTCGCATTTCGTCTCCGCACTCATGTAGCGGTTGCCATCCTTCCGGCTGATGGAGGTCATTCACAACGGGATGTTGTCGTGCTTCTTCCAGGGGTTCTGCATATCCTTGTTGCGCAGCATGCGCAGCGCTCGCGCCACGCGGCGCCGTGTCGAATGCGGCATGATCACCTCGTCGACATAGCCGCGTTCGGCGGCGACGAAGGGCGACAGGAAGCGATCCTCGTAAGCCTTTGTATGTGCGCCAATTTTCTCCGGATCGCCGATATCCTTGCGATAGATGATCTCGACTGCGCCCCTTGCGCCCATCACGGCGATCTGTGCCGTCGGCCAGGCATAGTTCATATCGCCGCGCAGGTGCTTCGATGCCATCACGTCATAGGCGCCGCCATAGGCCTTGCGGGTGATGACGGTGATCTTCGGCACGGTCGCCTCGGCATAGGCAAAGAGCAGCTTGGCGCCGTGCTTGATCAGCCCGCCATACTCCTGCGCGGTGCCTGGCAGGAAACCCGGGACGTCGACGAAGGTGACGATCGGAATCGAAAAGCAGTCGCAAAAGCGCACGAAACGCGCCGCCTTGCGGCTGGCGTCGGAATCGAGCACGCCGGCGAGCACCATCGGCTGGTTGGCGACGAAGCCCACCGTGCGGCCTTCGACCCGGCCGAAGCCGGTGACGATGTTTTTGGCAAAGCTCTGCTGTATCTCGAAGAAATCGCCTTCATCGGCAACCTTCAGGATCAGCTCCTTGATGTCGTAGGGCTTGTTGGCATTGTCGGGGATCAGCCGGTCGAGCGACAGGTCATGGTCCGTCACCGACTGGTAGCACTCGATCTCAGGGATTTCGGCCGTGTTCGACGCCGGCAGCAGGTCGACCAACCGGCGCATCTGCAAGAGCGCCTCGACATCGTTGTCATAGGCGCCGTCGGCGATCGAGGATTTGGTGGTGTGGACGGAAGCGCCGCCCAGGCTTTCGGCCGTTACCGTCTCATTGGTCACCGTCTTCACCACGTCCGGCCCGGTGACGAACATGTAGGAGGTGTCGCGCACCATGAAGATGAAATCGGTCATGGCGGGCGAGTAGACGTCGCCGCCGGCGCAGGGACCCATGATCAGCGAAATCTGCGGGATGACACCGGAGGCAAGCACGTTGCGCTGGAAAATCTCGGCATAGCCGCCGAGCGCCGCCACGCCTTCCTGGATGCGCGCGCCGCCGGCATCATAGAGGCCGATGATCGGCGCGCGGTTGCGCAGCGCCATCTCCTGGACCTTGATGACCTTTCCGGCATGCGCCTCCGACAGCGAGCCGCCGAACACGGTGAAATCCTTGGCGAAGATATAGACCGCGCGCCCGTTGACAGTGCCCCAGCCGGTGACGACGCCGTCGCCGGCGATCTTGGTCTTCTCCATGCCGAAATCGGTCGAGCGATGCTCGACATACATGTCGAACTCTTCGAACGAGCCCTCGTCGAGAAAGATCTCGATACGCTCGCGGGCGGTGAGCTTGCCCTTCTTGTGCTGCGCCTCGATGCGGTCCTTGCCGCCGCCCATGCGGGCGATCTCGCGGCGGCGCTCGAGTTCCTTCAGCACGTCCTTCATGGTCGATCTCCTGCGGGCCGCAATTGTGGTAATGACGCGTGCGGGCGAGCGCAAGCATTGCGTTTCAGCAGCGCAACGCGATCGCCGCTGCGCGATACGCCTTGGCAGTCGTTCGCCGGATATGGCAGAACGAACCAATGAAGAACAACGTAGAAATATCCGAAGACTTGAATCGTCGGATCGAAATGTTGACCTCCCGGTCGACGCTCACCCGTGACCAAATCATTGAGGATGCGCTCTCCCATGGCCGTTCTCTGGCGTGGCAAGAAAAGTGGATCGCCGGCGTCCAAGCGGGGATCGAGTCCGCCGATCGTGGCGACTTCGCAAAAGAGGAAGAAATAGCAGCCGTATTGAATAAATACGGTCAGGCATAACGCTCTGTGCGAATTGTTTGGACCCGACACTATCTGACCGAGCTTGCATCAATTGGCGACTACATCGCCCAACATAACCCAAGGGCTGCCGCCCGAACGGTCAATGAGATTCACTCAAAGGACCGCACGGCTATTGTCCGCTAATCCGTTCATCGGACGGGTTGGTGAGATCAAAGGCACTCGTGAACCGGTGATCCCGGGCACACCCTACATCGTTGCATATCGAGTGAGCGACAATCAGATGGAAATTCTGTTCGTTCAACACGGTGCTAGGAAATGGCCGGATGAAGTTTAATGAGAGAAACTCCGCCACTTTTTAGCGGTTTTGCTGCGCTGCAACATTAAGCCCTTGCATTTCAAGGCGAACTCGGCCATATGCAGCTTCATAGGCGCTTGGGCCGGACTCACCGGCCTTCTCGACGAATGAGACTGGTTGCGTCTGTTTTCCCTCTTTCCGGATGATCGGCAAAGGTGGCGAAAAAGCCCCGAGGCATAACGCTTGCGGGCACGACAGCGCAGCCGAGCGGACGCGACGCGTCCGCCGCCTTGTCGTTTCATGACAGTTTATCCGACGGCAGGTTGCGCCCTGCCGCCATTGATGTTTGCGGCCGCAGGCCGCGTGAAAGAAGATTATTTTGACCAATGAAAACACCGCGGAACTGAACGGTTCCGCCACACAGCTCTCGGGCTTTGCCGCTCTGGGAATTTCGGGCGCGCTGCTCAAGGCGACCCATGCCGCGGGCTTTGCCGATCCGAAGCCGATCCAGACGCAGGCGATCCCGCCGCAGCTCGAAGGGCGCGACATTTTCGGCATCGCCCAGACCGGTTCGGGCAAGACGGCGGCCTTCGCGCTGCCGATCCTGTCCAAGATCATCGGGCTCGGCACCAAGCGGCGAGCCAAGACGACGCGGGCGCTGATTCTGGCGCCGACGCGTGAACTGGCCGTGCAGATCGAAGAGACCATCAAGATCCTGGCCAAGGGCGCTCATGTCTCCACCGCGCTCGTGCTGGGCGGCGTTTCGCGCTTCAGCCAGGTGAAGAAGATCGCTCCGGGCGTCGACATCCTGATCGCCACGCCGGGCCGGCTGACCGATCTGGTGCGCGAGGGCGATCTCATCCTTGCCGATACCAAATGGCTGGTGCTCGACGAAGGCGACCGCATGCTCGACATGGGCTTCATCAACGACGTCAAGCGCATCGCCAAGGCGACAGCGCCCGACCGCCAGACGGCGCTGTTTTCGGCCACCATGCCTGATGAGATCGCCGAGCTCGCCAAGGGCCTGTTGAAGAACCCGGTCCGCATCGAAGTTGCGCCGCAGAGCACGGCGGCTGCCGAGATCGTGCAGAGCGTCGTGCTTGCGCGCACCAAGCAGAAGCGCCAGGTGCTGTCCAAGATGCTGGCCGACGAGGCGATGCGCTCGGTGATTGTGTTCTCGCGCACCAAGCACGGCGCCGACCGCGTCACCAAGGACCTCGCCCGCGACGGCTTCAACGCCGCCGTCATCCACGGAAACAAGTCGCAGAACGCCCGCCAGAAGGCGCTGAACGATTTCCGCGACGGTTCGGTGCGCATCCTGGTCGCGACCGACATCGCGGCGCGCGGCATCGACGTGCCCGGCATCAGCCATGTCGTGAATTTCGACCTGCCGGACGAGGCTGAAAGCTATGTCCACCGCATCGGCCGCACCGGCCGCAACGGCAGGGACGGCATCGCGATCACGCTGTGCGATCCTTCGGAGAACGCCAAGCTGCGGCAGGTCGAGCGTATCATTCGCGCCAAGCTGCCTGTCGTCGCCGACCATCTCGGCAGCCCGGATCCGCAGCGCGACCCCAAGGAAAAGGCCGAACGCCATTTCGAACCGGCCAATGACCGCGAGCATCACGGCGGCCGTCGCGACGGGCGTCGTCCCGGCAACAACGGATCCGGCAAGCAGCGATTTGGCGGCAAGCCTGGCGGTGAGCGCCAATTCGCGTCAAAGCCGCAGGGCGAGCGTCCGGCAGGCACGCAGCCAAGTGGCGAGCGCAAGCCCGATGGTGGCTTCAAGCGTTTCAAGGGCAACAACAAGCGCCGCTTCGGCGGCAAGCGTCCGGCCAATCGGGCGGCCTGAGTTTCCTCGCTCGATCAAATCGAGACGGCCGGAGCCTTCGCTCCGGCCGTTTTTCATTTCACTGGCTTGATTGCTGCTGCATCAGCGCCTTCACCCACACCACGATGCGTTGCGTGAGAAAGGCCGTGGTCTGCGGCGACAGCGCATCGCCGGCGATGACGTGATCGTCCGGATCGCCGGTGTCGTCGACCGGCACTAGTTCGTGCGGACCGCCCCAGCGCCCGCCTATCTCGCGCGTCCGGTCCGGCCGCACCACCTTGTCGGAATCCGAGAAGATGAACAGGGCAGGGATCTTTGCCTTCTCGACCGGCGCGGCATAAGCGAGCTCGGTGAGCGCGGCCATCGGCAGCACCGCCTTCATGGGGTATTTCGTGGTCCAGAATTTTTCGTGGAGCGCGTTGCGCGCCTGGAAACTGCGCTCCTTGCCGCCGATAAGCTCGGCGAGCTGCCCACCCCAGGGCATGGTCAGCAACTCCGCGCCGGAGGCCTTGACGCCGAAATTCGGGGATATGAACGCGACTGCCGCGACGCCTTTCGAAGCGCCCGGCTGTGTCGCTGCCCATGCCGCTAGCGAGCCGCCGGTCGAGGTTGCGATGACGATCACCTTGTCGCCGATGTCGCGGCCGATGGCCAAAGCCTCCTCATAGTCGTTGACCCAGGCATTGACGCTGCCTTCGGCCATGGCCGCGCCGTCCTGGCCGTGACCAGTCAGGCGGGTGTAGAAGAGGTTGGCGTCCAGTTCACCCGCAATGTCGTCCGGCAAGGGGCGGACCTCGCCCTTCGAGGCGGAAAAGCCGTGGATGTAGACGATGGCCAAAGGCGTCTTGGCATGGACCATCGGGTTCGCCCAGATGATTTCCTTGTCGAGCCCGTCGCGGATGTTAGGTACGGCAGCCTCTTCACGCGCCAGATAGGCCTGCGGATCGTCGCCGATCACCGAAGGATTGAACCGGATTGTCGTATCGACCTGCACGCGGGGGCCGAGGAAGAAACCGGCTACCAGGACGACTGCAAGGCCAAGCACCGCAAGCACGATCCGCCGCCCCATTACAGTCTCCAGGCAATGATTCTCAACCTATGGCCGTCCCTGACGGCAAGCAATCGCTGTTTCGCCGGCTTATGTCGCCTTGTCGCGGGATGGATCTTTGTCGCCAGGCAGCCTGCGATCGAAATACAACGGCCGCCCCCACCAGCTGGTGGTCAGGCCGATGACAAAGCGGCCGATCGGCCGCGGCAGCAGGGCGAGCAGCTTCAACGGCAAGCTTATGCGGTGCGGGAAGGTGACTTCGAAGCCGCCCTTCTTGATGCCGCGGGCCATGCGGCGCGACGCTCGATGCACGGGCATGAGACCCGGCATCGGCAGCTTGTTCTTTTCGGTCAGCGGTGTGTCGACGAACCCCGGATTGATGACCTGGACGCGGATGTTCATCTTGTCGAAGTCGTATTTCAACGACTCCGCCAGGATGTTGATCGCGGCCTTGGTGCCGCCATAGGCCGCTGTTGTCGGCCAGCCGGAATAGGCGGTGACCGATCCGACCAGAACGACATGGCCGCGTCCGCGCGCGCGCATGTGCTCGACGACAGGCACCACGCCGTTGACGATGCCGAAATAGTTCACGGCGAAGGAACGGTGGAAATCGCGCACAACCAGATTTTCGCCGGGTGTGGCGATATAGTTGCCGGCGTTGAAGACGGCAAGCACGATCGGCCCCATCTGCTCCTCGATCGCGGCGGCCGTGCGCGCCATGCCATGCTCGTCAGTGACGTCGCACGGAAAGGACTTCACATGTCCAGACATTTGCGCCGTTTCGACGATCAGCGTGTCGGCCGGATATTCCGGCAGCGATGTCACAGCGACGGCATAGCCTTGATTGGCGAGATCCTTGGCCAATGCGCGGCCAAGTCCGCTGCTGCCGCCCGTGATCCAGGCGACACCGTCCTTCGGATTGGCCCGATAGAGTGTCATACGATGCCCTGTGAATGTTAGGGCTTGCTCTAGCGGCGAAGAAATCGAATGAAAAGAGCGCTTTTGCGCTTGGCGTTGAAATGATCGCGAGCATTGCAGCGTCTAGAATGCGACTGGACCAGGCAAAATCTTGCCTTGAAACCGCGGCGTCCGGTTTTTAGGGTCTCGCCGCACACATAAAGGAATCCCGCATGCCCCGTTCTGTGATCGAAGCGATCGGCAACACGCCCCTGATTCGGCTCAACAAGGCTTCGGAAGCGACCGGCTGTGAGATCCTCGGCAAGGCCGAGTTCATGAATCCGGGGCAGTCGGTGAAGGATCGGGCCGGCCTGTTCATCATTCGCGATGCCGAGCAGCGTGGGTTCCTCAAGCCTGGAGGGCTCATCGTCGAAGGTACTGCCGGTAACACCGGCATCGGCTTGACCCTGGTCGCCAAGGCGCTCGGCTACCGCACCGTGATCGTCATTCCTGACACGCAGAGCCAGGAAAAGAAGGACGTGATCAAGATCCTGGGCGCGGAGCTCATCGAGGTGCCGGCCGTGCCCTACAAGAACCCCAACAATTACATAAAACTGTCCGGCCGCCTTGCCGAGCAACTGGCGCGATCGGAGCCGAACGGCGCGATCTGGGCCAACCAGTTCGACAATGTCGCCAACCGCGACGGCCATATCCGCACGACCGCGCAAGAGATCTGGGCTCAGACCGGCGGCAAGATCGATGGTTTCGTTTCGGCCGTAGGCTCCGGCGGCACGCTCGCCGGTGTCGCGCTCGGGCTCAAGGGCAAGAGCAAGGACGTCAAGATCGCGCTCGCCGATCCGCTGGGCGCCGCGCTCTACAGCTTCTACACCAGCGGGGAACTGAAATCCGATGGCAGCTCGATCACCGAAGGTATCGGCCAGGGCCGCATCACCGCCAATCTCGACGGCTTCACGCCGGACTTCTCCTACCAGATCCCGGATGAGGAAGCGTTGCCGATCATCTTCGACCTGATCCAGGAAGAGGGGCTTTGCGTCGGCGGCTCGACCGGGATCAACATTGCCGGCGCCATCCGGCTGGCGCGCGAGCTCGGCCCTGGCCACACCATTGTGACAATCCTCGCGGACTATGGGACACGCTATCAGTCGAAGCTGTTCAATCCGGAATTCCTGCGCAGCAAGAATCTTCCGGTGCCGGGCTGGATGGAAGAGAAGGCCGACATTTCGGTGCCGTTCGAAAAGGTGGCATGATGGCCCGGAAAACCGTGGCGCTGTTTCGTGACGATGCCTATCAGAAGATGGCGGAGGCCGAGGTCGTCGCGATCAACGACCGTGGCGGCATCCTCCTCGACCGTACAGTCTTTTATGCAACGTCCGGCGGGCAGCCGGGCGACACCGGGATGTTCGAGCGAGCCGACGGCGGCCGCGTCGCGATCGCCGCCACCATCACCGGCGAGACCAAGGACGAGATCATCCACGTGCCGGCGGCGGATCAGGCGCTGCCCGCGGTCGGTGAAAGGCTGAAGCTTCTTATCGACTGGGAGCGGCGGCACCTTTTGATGCGCATGCATTCTGCCTGTCACCTGCTGACCGTGGTCTGTCCGTTTCCGATTACCGGGGCGGCGGTCGCCGAGGACGACAGCCGCGTCGATTTCGACATTCCCGACGCCGGCTTCACCAAGGAGGATGTGACGGCTCGGCTGATGGAACTGGTGCGCGCCGACCATCCGATCTTCACCCGGCTGATCACCGACGAGGAGCTCGCCGCCAATCCCGGCCTCGTGAAATCGAAGAACGTCCGCCCGCCGGTCGGCACCGGCAAGATCCGCCTGGTCTGCATTGGCGAGAACGGCTCGATCGACAGCCAGCCCTGCGGCGGTACGCATGTGAAGTCGACCGGCGAGGTCGGCGAGATCCATATCGGCAAGATCGAGAAGAAGGGCCGCGAAAACCGGCGCTTCCGCATCCGCTTCGGGCCGATGCCGGCGAACTGAACGAGCACGGGGCAGGGAGAAGAAGAATGGCGCAGGACAGTCCTTTCATCGTCGACGCCGACTGGCTGCAGAAGCAGCTTGGCGAGCCCGGCCTCACCATCATCGACGCATCCTGGTATCTGCCGGCGCAGAAGCGCGACGCCCGCGCCGAGTACGACGCCGCTCATATCCCAGGCGCGCGCTTCCTCGATCAGGATGCGGTTTCCGATCCGGATTCGAAACTGCCGCACACCTTGGCGTCGCCGCAGCACTTCGCCCAATATGTCGGCGCCATGGGCGTTACCGCCGACGACACCATCGTCGTCTATGACGGTCCGGGCCTGTTCTCGGCGCCGCGCGCCTGGTGGATGTTCCGTGTCATGGGCGTCTTCCAGGTCTATATCCTGAACGGCGGCATGGACCGCTGGAAGGCCGAGGGGCGACCAGTGACGGCTGAGCCGACAAAGATCGCGCCGAGTGTCTTCCACGCCGATTTCGACGCAGGCCGCGTCGTCGGTCTCGACGAGATGCGCGCGATCGTCGGCGGCCGCAAGAGCCAGATCGCCGACGCGCGCTCGGCCGGCCGCTTTGCCGGAACCGATCCTGAGCCGCGCCCAGGCGTCCGTTCAGGCCATATGCCGGGTGCGCATAATGTCCCGATCACGGCGCTTGCCGAAAATGGCGAGCTGCTGTCCAAGGACCGCTTGCGCAAGGTGATCGAGGGTGCCGGTATCGACCTGTCGAAGCCGGTTGTCACGTCCTGCGGGTCGGGTATCACGGCGGCGGCGATCACGCTGGCGCTTGAGACGCTCGGCCATAGCGACAACCGGCTTTACGACGGTTCCTGGACAGAATGGGGCGGTCTCGGCGACACGCCGGTGGTGACGGGGAAAGAATGATGGAAAACGGCGCGCTGCAAGATATCGACGTCACGGTCACGTTCCTGGAGATGCATGCCGTGCCGGCGATTTCGCCGCCAATCCCCTACAACCGCCAGATCGCGCTGTTGAAGACGAAAGATATCCCGCTCCATTTCTATCGCTATTTGATGGATCGCGTTGGGCGCAAATGGCACTGGGTCAATGTGCTCAGGCTAAGCGACGAGGAGCTTGCCGCTGGCTTGCACCGCGAGGACCGTGACATCCGGGTGCTCTATCTCGACGGCGCTCCCGCCGGCTTCTTCGACCTCAAGCCGCATCTGCCGGACGAAGTGGAGCTCGCCTATTTCGGCATGATGGAACATGCGCATGGCCAGGGTATCGGCCGCTGGTTCCTCGGTGCGGCGATCTCGGCGGCCTGGGCACATGGACCAAGGCGTGTGACCGTGCAGACCTGCACGCTCGACCATCCGGCGGCTCTGCCGCTTTACCAGAAGCTCGGCTTCACGCCGGTGGCGCAAAAGAAGGAAGTGGTGCATCCGCTGACCTTCGCCGAGCGTTCGGCCAGCGTCATGCGAGCCTGATGCATGTCGCCCAGAAGTGTGCAGCGGTTCTGGGACAACGACATGCATCAAAACAAAGACTTAAAAGCGCGTCGCTTGAATCCGGTTCAGCGCGACGCGCTTTAGTTGAACACCTCGTTCATCGCCGCTTCAGGCTGTCTTTGCCATTGTCCGGTCGCATTACGAGGCCGAGCATATAGGAGAAAGACATGTTGACCCGACGTACATTTGCCGTGGCCGTGATTGCGGCAATTGCCATGCCGAGCCTGGCATCCGCGCAGGCGACCACGCCCTCCGCCGCGACCATCGAGCGCCAGCTCGATGCGGCCCCCAGGAAGAAGCTGCGCCCCAACGAGCGTGTCACCATTCGTGAGTTCAAGCGCCGGCCGGACCTTCGGCGCATGGCGCGTTCGATCGACATCCAGTCGATCAATTTCGAGTTCGGCTCGGCCGCCATTGCGCCGTCGCAATACGGCAAGGTCGAAATCATTGCCGATGCGCTCCATCGCATCCTGCGGCGCGACCGCGGGGCCCGTATCCTGATCGAGGGTCACACCGACGCCGTGGGCTCTTTCGAATCGAACCAAGTCCTGTCCGAACGCCGCGCCGCCTCCCTTAAGCGGACGCTGGCAGGCGAGTTCGGCGTTCCCGCCTTCGCATTGGAGACCGTCGGCTATGGCGAAGAATTCCTGCTTGTGCAGACCCAGCAGGAGAACTGGCGCAACCGCCGCGTGACGCTGCGCCGCTTCGACGATTTCGTGCGGTAGCGCTCAAGCCGATAATGCCGATATTGAGGGCCCGGTTGGCCAAAAGCAGCCGGGCTCTTTTACACGGACGCCAGTCAGGATTCGGGTGGGCGACACCGTCTTCGACGCATAATTTCCGGATATCGACACCGGAGATTTTGCCATGAGCATCCACTTCAAAGCCTTGCCGACCGAAGCCGTGCGCGCCTTGCAGCAGGGAGGGCCCGATGCCTATGGCCGCACTCCCGAACACCGGATTTCCGACGGCGACGGCGTGCCCTGCAGGCACTGCATGAAGAATGTTGCGGCAGGCGAAGGCTACCTGATCGTCGCCTACCGGCCGTTCCCGCAACTGCAGCCCTATGCCGAAACCGGCCCGATCTTCCTGCATGCCGAGGAATGCGAGCGCGCCGCGGAAGCGGAAGCGCTGCCGGAGATGCTCGAAGGCAGCGACTATATCGTCAGGGGGTATGACATAGACGATCGCATCGTCTATGGCACCGGCGCCGTCACGCCGACGGGCGATATTGCCGCCCGCGCGGAGACGCTGCTTGCCCGCGACGATATCGCCTACATCCATGTCCGCTCGGCGCGGAACAACTGCTATCAATGCCGCATCGAGCGGGCATGACCCAAACAAAAAAGAAGCCCGCCGATGGTCTGGCGGGCCGTTGGAGGGTCTGTGACAGAAGCTGTCGGCAAGTGCTGTCCGGGCCGGACTTGCCCGACCCGGCAAGCAGCTCAGGCCGCCAGTAACGGCACGTCTCTAGGCAACTTTCCCGCGCAGCGAATGTGAAGCATTTCACACAAGCACGCATAATGGCCGGGAAGATCAAAACCGGGCGCATTTCAAAACTGTCGTATTCCCGTCGTACTACCGCGCTAAAAAGCAATGGTTGATGATTTGTCGACCGCGGATGGACCGGCGGCAGGTCGCAACACCGAGGAAGCGGGGCTTTTGCTCCGCTTTTTTGTTGCCCGGATTTCTCGACGGGACTTAAAGCGCGTCGCATTGAAACCGATTTAGGCGACGCGCTTTAAGTCCTTGTTTTTATGCATGTCGTTGTCCCAGAACCGCGCACACTTCTGGGCGACATGCATTGGTTTCCGCGCAACAAAAAAGCCCGCCGGAATGACCGGCGGGCGACTGGAAGAAGGTTTTACGAACTTGTCAGGCGGCAAGCACTGCCTTCGGCTCGACCATTTCGTAGCCGAGCGCCTCGGCGACGGCGCGGTTGGTGATCTTGCCCTTATGGACATTGAGGCCATTGCGCAGGTGATGATCGTCAACCAGCGCCTTGAGGCCCTTGTCGGCAAGCTGCAGGCCGTAATGCAGCGTCGCGTTGTTGAGCGCATGCGCCGAACTGACCGGCACGGCGCCAGGCATGTTGGCGACGCAATAATGGATGACGCCATCGACCTCATAAGTCGGATCGGCGTGGGTCGTGGCATGCGAGGTCTCGAAGCAACCGCCCTGGTCGATCGCCACGTCGACCAGCACCGAGCCCTTCTTCATGCCGGAAAGCATTTCGCGGGTAACGAGCTTCGGCGCCGCGGCGCCGGGGATCAACACAGCGCCGATGACGACGTCGGCCGAGAAGCATTCTTCCTCCAGCGCTTCGACGGTCGAGTAGCGGGTATGGACGCGGCCGCCGAAAATGTCGTCGAGCTGGCGCAGGCGCGGGATCGAACGGTCGATGATGGTGACGTCGGCACCGAGGCCAACCGCCATCTTGGCCGCATGAAGGCCGACGACGCCGCCGCCGAGCACGGTGACCTTGCCGGGCAGCACGCCAGGCACGCCGCCAAGCAGCACGCCACGGCCGCCATTGGCCTTCTGCAGCGCCGTGGCGCCGGCCTGGATCGACAGGCGGCCGGCGACTTCCGACATCGGCGCGAGCAGCGGCAGGCCGCCGCGATCGTCGGTCACGGTCTCATAGGCAACCGCGGTGACGCCTGAGCCGAGAAGACCCTTGGTCTGCTCCGGATCCGGAGCCAAATGGAGATAGGTGTAGAGGATCTGGCCGTCGCGCAGCTGGATCCATTCGTTGGGCTGCGGCTCCTTGACCTTGACGATCATGTCCGACTTGGCGAACACGTCGGCGGCCGTCTTGGCGATGGTGGCGCCGGCTGCGCGGTAGGCGTTGTCGTCGGCGCCGATACCAGCGCCCGCTCCGGTCTCGACCAGCACTTCGTGGCCATGCGCGACATATTCGCGGACCGAGCCGGGCGTCAGGCCGACGCGATATTCATGGTTCTTGATTTCCCTGGGGCAGCCGACGCGCATCTTTCTTCTCCTGTCCGCGCCCTTCAAGGGGCGCTCTCCCTGTCACTCGTGCATGCCGCCGGCTCCAAATGTGGAGGCGGACACGCCGTAACCGCAGTCAACCACAAATCGTTCCGTATGTGTTTGCGAATGCACTTGCGGCAATGACCGTTCTTCGATAATCGTTGCGCGAAATGGCTATAAATTCGCAGGAACCACGAAAAATGCCGCTCGATAGGATTGATATCGCCATTCTGGAGACTTTGCAGAAGGATGGTCGGATACCCAATGCGGCGCTTGCCGAGAAGGTCGGCCTCTCGCAATCGGCCTGTTCGCGCAGGCTCGACAATCTGGAGAAGTCCGGAACCATCCGCGGCTACCACGCGCGGCTCTCCAACACCGCGCTGGGCCACCAGATGACGGCGATCGTGCATATATCGCTGTCAGGCCAATTCGAGAAGACGCTGTCGGATTTCGAGGCGGCGATCAAGCGCTGTCCGAACGTGCTCTCCTGCCACCTGATGTCAGGCGAATACGACTACATCCTGCGCATCGCGGCGAAAGATCTCGTCGACTATGAGCGCATCCACAAGGAATGGCTGTCGGCCATGCCGCATGTGACGAAGATCAACTCGTCCTTCGCGCTGCGCGAGATCGTCGATCGCACGGCGGTCGGCCTGCGGCCTGAGATGGCCTAGGCGTTGCTAAGCGCCTCCGTCACCACGGTCGTCATCGGGATATCGTGCGGCTGCGGATAGATGGTCGGGATGCGCTGCAATTCGTAGCCGACACCGATGACGAGCGGCCTGAACGGCATTGCCGCCAGCGTGCGATCGTAGAAGCCGCCGCCATAGCCCAGCCGATACTTGCCGGGATCGATGCCGACGATCGGCGAAATCACGATGTCGGGCAACACCGGATCGCCCTCGGCCGGGATCGGAATGTTCCAGACACCCTTTTCAAGCCGGTCACCCGGTTTGTAGGCGCGAAACACCAGCGGTTGTCCCTTCTCGATGACGACAGGCAGCGCGGTGCGGCCGCCACGCTCGTTGATCGAGGCCATCCAGCCACGCAAATCCGGCTCGCCGCGAAAAGGCCAGTAGAGGCTGACCATCCGGCCGGCTATGTCTCCGATCAGCGCATCGAGGCCGCCCGCAATGCGCGCCGACATTGCGGTGCGCGCATCGGCTGAGACGGCAAGGCGGGCGCCGATGAGCCGCTCGCGCTCGGCCTCGCGCCATCGCCTGACATCCGACCAATCGGAGAGCGGCTCCCGGTATTCCGGGTCGAGTTCATGCATAAAGCAGGGTGGTGAAGCGTATTGTGCCGGCCCTTCGTCATCGCGGTTGTCGGCCATGCTTGGCTCCTGTCGTTTTGTTTCACGCTATACTCGCCCTTTTGTGGTCGCATGTGCATTCACGACGCCGCGCGACGACTCCCGGGCATGATCATTGCCGGATGCAATATTGTTGCAGCGCACAAAAATACCTACATCATGGGCGGCGATCGCACTTGGCGAGGTGGAATGAAATGAGCGAAACCGAGCATAAGGTCGTTGTCGTCGGCGCCGGGTTCGGCGGTCTCGAGCTCACCCGCGCCCTGGCCGGTGTTCCGGTGCGCATCACCATGATCGACAAACGCAACCACCATTTGTTCCAGCCGCTGCTTTACCAGGTGGCAACGACGTCGCTCGCAACCTCTGAGGTCGCCTGGCCGATCCGCCATCTGCTGCGCAGGCGCAAGGACGTGACGACCCTTTTGGGCAATGTCACCGGCGTCGACCGCGCAGGCAAACGCGTGCTCCTCGAAGACGGCAGCTCTATTCCCTACGACACGCTGGTGCTCGCCACGGGCGCGCGCCATGCCTATTTCGGCCATGACGAATGGGAGCCTTTCGCGCCGGGGCTGAAGACGCTCGAGGACGCCACGACGATCCGCCGCCGCATCCTGCTTGCCTTCGAGCAGGCAGAGCGCGAGACGGACCCGGCCAAGCGGCAGGCACTGCTGACGCTGGTTATTGTCGGCGGCGGTCCCACAGGCGTGGAACTCGCCGGTACGATCATCGAGCTTGCGCATGACACGTTGCGCGGCGAATTCCGCAACATCGACACGCGGCAGGCGCGCGTCGTCCTGATCGAGGCCGGCGACCGGATCCTGGCCAATTTCGCCCCGCAGCTGTCGGCCTATGCGCAAAAGGCGCTCGAACGGCTCGGCGTCACCGTCGAACTCGGGCGCCCCGTCACTCAACTGGATGCCGAAGGCGTCGTCTTCGGCGACAAGCACCTGCCGGCAAGGACGATCATCTGGGCGGCTGGCGTTGCCGCTTCGCCGGCGGCCGAGTGGCTGGGGGCGGCGGCCGATCGGGCGGGCAGGGTGCTGGTCGAGCCCGACCTCACGGTGCCGGGCAGTCCCGACATTTTCGTCATCGGCGACACTGCACATGTGTTGCGGCCGGATGGAAAGCCGGTGCCGGGTGTGGCGCCCTCGGCCAAGCAGGAAGGCAAGCATGTTGCCGCGACGATCAAGGCGCGACTTGCCGGCGACACCGCAACGCGTCCTTTCCAGTACCGCCATGCCGGCGACCTGGCGACAATCGGCAAGCGCGCCGCCGCGATCGATTTCGGCTGGATCAAGCTCACCGGCTGGCTCGCCTGGTGGCTCTGGGGCATTGCCCACATCTATTTCCTGATCGATTTCCGCAACCGGCTCGCGGTGTCACTTAGCTGGCTATGGATATACCTCACCGGACAGCGTAGCGCGCGGCTGATCACACAGGGCGACGACGACAAGAGCTGATCTTCTCGCTGTCGCCGGCTTCATCGACGCGTCGGCGCTGCGGCTGATGGAATGCGGTCCCAGGCAAAAAGCAGTTAACTCGATCAATCGCTGACGTCCCTACTCTGGTTCCGGCCGTTCACATGCGATAGTTTCAGCCATGCGTTATGTGATCGTCATCGCCGCCATCACCTTCTTCCTGATCTGGGATGGCCTCTATAATCATGGCCATTATCTCGATGTGACCGTCCGGGAAATGTCGCGCATAGTGCGCTACGTCACCGGGTAGGGCTCGCCAATTTTGCATCGCGGGCGCGACATCGTTGCCGGTTGACGCCCAGGCATTGCTCCCACAGAAACACCGCTGAACCGACGACCAGGGAGGCTGGATTGATCCGGCACATCGTTTTCTTCAGCGTGCGGCGCAAGGAAGATGTCGAAGCTGTGCGCTCGGGCCTGCTGGCGCTCGGCAGGATTCCGCACTCGAGGCATTTCGAGGTGACGCTCAACACCAAGGTCGATCTGTTCTCCAACGCGATCGATGTGGTCGTCTATGCCGAGTTCGAGGACGAGGCGGCTCTTGCCGCTTACAAGGCGCATCCGATTTATGCCGATACGACCAGCAAGGTGAAGCCGCTGCGCGAACTGCGCTATTCGGCCGATGTCGTGGCCGCGGCCTGAACTGCCCGCGCGGCGGCGCGCTCCGTGGGTCCAGTGCTCTTGAACCGCCGGCCGGAATGGGGCACACCGCGCCGGCATGATCAAAAAATCCGCCCATCCACTCGACCATCTGGTGTTGCCGGTACGGAGCCTCGACGCCGCGCGTACGCGTCTGGCCTCGCTCGGTTTTGTCGTCGCACCGATCGGCGTCCATCCTTTCGGAACCGAGAACGCCTGCGTCTTTTTCGTCGACGGCACCTATCTGGAGCCTCTGGCAGTGGGCAATGAAGCCATAGCCGCACAGGCGATCGGCTCGGGCAATGTCTTCGTCGCGCGTGATCGCCTCTATCGCGACAGGCTGGGCGACGACGGTTTTTCCGCCGTCGCCCTCGGCACGGGCAATGCCGACGCCGACCACACGCGCTATCTTGAAGCCGGCCTGTCGGCCGGCAATACGCTGAGCTTCTCGCGCGCCTTCACCGATCCAAACGGCAGGAGCGACACGGCATCGTTCAAGCTCGCCTTCGCATCTGGCAAAGAGACAATGGATGCCTTCCTCTTTGCCACCCAACGCATCAATGCGCCAAACATCGACCGCACGGCGCTGCAGGCCCATGCCAATGGCGTAACCGGCATCGTCGAAGTGATCGCGGTCAGCGATGCACCTTCCGCGCAGATCGGACTGATCTCTATCGCCACCGACGCGGTTGCCGCCGAGTTGGGGGCGGGTGACGACGCGGTGCGGCTGCCGAATGCGATCCTGAGCGTCGTCACGTCCGAAAGCTACGCGCAGCGCTTCGGCCTGGCCGCCCAGCCCTCATCGCATCTGCGGTTTCAGGCGATTATATTCTCGATCCGCGACAAAGCTTCAGCCGCACGCGCGCTTGCGACAGGCGCAATCGATCACGACATGAGCGGCAATGATATCGTCGTTCCGCCGGCGCCCGGGCAGGGTGCCGCCTTCATCTTCCGGGAGATCCCATGAGCAAGCCCCTGGCGCCCAATGCATCGGTAACCGTCGGCAAGGTCGTCTTCGCCAACAATGCACCGCTGTCGCTGATCGCCGGCCCGTGCCAGCTTGAATCGCGCCAGCATGCCTTCGACATGGCCGGCGCGCTGAAGGAACTGACGCAACGGCTGGGCATCGGCCTCGTCTACAAGACCAGCTACGACAAGGCCAACCGCACCTCGCTGTCGGCGACGCGCGGCGCCGGGCTCGATGCGGCAATGCCGATCTTCGACGATTTGCGCAAAGAGTTCGCCCTTCCGGTGCTGACCGACGTCCACACCGAGGAGCAATGCGCGATCGTCGCCCCGCATGTCGATGTCCTGCAGATCCCGGCCTTCCTGTCGCGCCAGACCGACATGCTGGTGGCCGCGGCCAAGACCGGCAAGGTCATCAACGTCAAGAAGGGCCAATTCCTTGCGCCCTGGGACATGAAGAACGTGATCGCCAAGATCACCGGCTCCGGCAACCCGAACGTGCTGGCCACCGAGCGCGGCGCCTCCTTCGGCTACAACACGCTGGTCTCGGACATGCGCGCGCTGCCGATCATGGCCGAGATCGGCGCTCCGGTGATTTTCGATGCCACCCATTCCGTGCAGCAGCCGGGCGGGCAGGGCGGCTCCTCGGGTGGCGAACGGCGCTTTGTCGAGACGCTCGCGCGCGCTGCCGTTGCCGTCGGCGTCGCCGGTGTCTTCATCGAAACCCATCAGGACCCGGACAACTCGACGTCTTCCGATGGTCCCAACA
The DNA here is from genome assembly GCF_033977265.1 of Mesorhizobium australafricanum. Classification (NCBI taxonomy): domain Bacteria; kingdom Pseudomonadati; phylum Pseudomonadota; class Alphaproteobacteria; order Hyphomicrobiales; family Phyllobacteriaceae; genus Mesorhizobium; species Mesorhizobium australafricanum. Next base: position 87,850 of record NZ_JAVIIT010000014.1, read on the forward strand.
TGGTGCCGCTGAAGGACATGCCGGCGCTGCTGGAAAAGCTGATGGCTTTCGACCGCATCGCCAAGGGGCTCTGATACCGGCGGCTGAACCGACCCTGCGCCGGCTTGTGATTACGCTGAGCCGGCGATACGCTCCTTTGCGTAACTGAGCGTCCTGGCAGGAGGAAGCCATGTCTGTTGCCCGCGTCACCGAAATCACGTCGTCGTCCAAGAAGAGCTTTCAGGACGCCATCGAAAAGGGCATCGCGCGCGCCGCAAAGACCCTGAAAAACGTCGAGGGTGCCTGGATCCAGGACCAGAAGATCGTGGTCGTGGACGGCAAGATCGCGGCTTACCGGGTCAACATGAAGGTCACCTTCATTCTCACCGACAGCTGAGCACAAAAGTCTGGGAACCTTCGCCCGCTCCTCTCATTGTCAGTGCAGGCATTCAACCGAGAGGAGCACCACCATGACCACCCCGTCCGGGCATACCGAAGCCATTGCCGCCTCGCGCGTCATCGGCACGTCAGTCTATAACACCGAAGGCAAGAGCATCGGCAGCATCGAAGACGTCATGCTCGACAAGATGTCGAACGGCATCATGTTCGCCGTGATCGGTTTCGGCGGCTTTCTCGGCATGGGCGAGAAGTACCACGCCATTCCGTGGGCGACCCTCGACTATGACGAGGACAGAGGCGGCTACGTCGTGCCATTCACCAAGGAGCAGCTCCAGGCCGCGCCGGCATATTCGATCGACGAATTGACCGGCGCGGACGGTGAAGCCGCTCGCGATGCCTCATTCCAATATTACCATGTGAAGCCCTATTGGCATTGACGCACTGACCGGCACACGGAAATCGAAGGGCTCCCGGCAGGCCGGGAGCCCTTCAGCTTGGTGCTATTGCGCCGCTTGGAGGGTCGATAGCTCTGCCGAGCTCTGCTGGGGCTTCTGATCGTCGCATGACGTCAGGAACGCCGCCGCGATCAGGAACAAACTCACGATACCGCTCAACTGGGACATGGCGAAACTCCTCCTGTTTCGCCCCGCGCGAAGGCGACCATAGATGAGAAGGTCGCGCAGTGGGCATGACTTATGATGACAGAAATTTGCGCTTCGTGAATCGTGCGCGCGGCAATAATTGCGGCCCCGCCGATTGCCTTTTGCTCCGCTTTGGCTAAGAGGGTCGCGACGCTTCAATCGATCAATCGGGGACATCGCAAATGACCGCCATCATCGACATTGTCGGGCGTGAAATCCTGGACAGCCGTGGCAATCCGACCGTCGAGGTCGATGTGGTGCTTGAGGACGGCTCGATGGGCCGCGCCGCGGTTCCGTCGGGCGCATCGACCGGCGCGCATGAGGCGGTCGAATTGCGTGACGGCGGACCGCGCTATCTGGGCAAGGGCGTCCAGCGCGCGGTCGAGGCCGTGAACGGCGAGCTGTTCGAGGCGATCGGCGGCATGGAAGCCGAGAACCAGATCCATATCGACCAGACGATGATCGAGCTCGACGGCACGCCGAACAAGAGCCGCCTCGGCGCCAACGCCATCCTCGGCGTGTCACTGGCGGTCGCCAAGGCCGCGGCGGAAGCCGCAGGCCTGCCGCTCTACCGCTATGTCGGCGGCACCAAGGCGCACATTCTGCCGGTGCCGATGATGAACATCATCAATGGCGGCGCGCATGCCGACAACCCGATCGACTTCCAGGAATTCATGATCCTGCCAATCGGCGCGCCGACGTTGCGCGACGGCGTGCGCTGGGGCTCGGAGATTTTCCACACGCTGCGCAAGAAGCTCAAGGATGCCGGCCACAACACCAATGTCGGCGACGAGGGCGGCTTCGCCCCCAACCTGAAAAGTGCGCCGGCAGCGCTGGATTTCATCATGGAATCGATCGAGAAGGCCGGCTTCAGGCCGGGCGAGGACGTCGCGCTCGGCCTCGACTGCGCCGCCACCGAGTTCTTCAAGGACGGCAACTATGTCTATGAGGGCGAGAAGAAGACCCGCGACCCGAAGGCGCAGGCCAGATATCTCGCCAAGCTCGCCTCCGACTATCCCATCATCACCATCGAGGACGGCCTTGCCGAGGACGACTGGGAAGGCTGGAAGATCCTGACCGATCTGATCGGCAAGAAGATCCAGCTCGTCGGCGACGACCTCTTTGTCACCAACACGGCGCGCCTGCGCGACGGCATCCGCATGGGCGTCGCCAATTCGATCCTGGTCAAGGTCAACCAGATCGGCTCGCTGACCGAGACGCTCGACGCGGTCGAGACCGCGCACAAGGCCGGCTACACCGCCGTCATGTCGCACCGCTCGGGTGAGACCGAGGATTCGACCATCGCCGACCTCGCCGTCGCCACCAATTGCGGACAGATCAAGACCGGGTCGCTGTCGCGTTCGGACCGCATGGCCAAATACAATCAGCTCATCCGCATCGAGGAAGAGCTCGGCAAGCAGGCGCGCTACGCCGGCAAGTCGGTGGTCAAAGGCTGATCCAGCCTATTCGAACAATCCGGAAGGGGCGGGGCATTCCCGCCCTTTTTCGTTTCCAGCGATCCCGGATCGGGCCGCCCGTAACTGTCCATTAAGCACAATCGGGCGAAATACGACTCATGGCCGCTTGCGTTCGCGGCCGCGAGGGTTCGGGGTCATGTGGACACGTCAGCACAAGCAGAGAAACACCGGCAGGCTGATCATCCCCTCGCTTTGCGTGCTGTTCCTGGCCTATTTCGGCTTCCATGCCTATCACGGCGAATTCGGCATCTATTCCAAGTACAGGCTTGAGGCTCGAAAGGTCGAATTGCAGGCACAACTCGATGCCGTCAAGGCGCGCCGGATCGACTTTGAGCGCCGTGTCCAGCTGATGCATGAAGGCACGCTGGAGAAGGATATGCTTGACGAGCAGGCCCGAAAGGGGCTCAATCTGTCCCATCCCGACGAAATCACCATCATGCTGCCTGCCTCGACGAAATAACCGAAATTCGGTTAATCGTCATTATTTGCAACGATTCTAATCGCTTAGATGCATGCCAGCCATGCATTTTTCAGCATGGCGCAATGCATCCTTGCGTGTTAGCTTCCCAGAAATCGGTGGGGAGACGATCGATCTCTCCCGAATGTCCGCAAAGAGACGCCAACAGGGAGTGACGCATGGCCACCGCCGCCAAAAAAGCGCCCGCCAAATCCAGATCCGACAAACAGCCCAATCTGTCAGCGCCGAAGCCGGCGGATTTCACCAAGGAAGAAGAGCTTTCCGCCTATAGGCACATGCTCTTGATCCGCCGCTTCGAGGAGAAGGCCGGCCAGCTCTACGGCATGGGCTTCATCGGCGGCTTCTGCCATCTCTATATCGGCCAGGAGGCCGTCGTCACCGGCATGAAGATGGCGCTGATCGAAGGCGACCAGATGATCACCGCCTATCGCGACCATGGCCACATGCTGGCGATGGACCTGTCGCCGCGCGGCGTCATGGCCGAGCTCACCGGGCGCCGCGGCGGCCTGTCGAAGGGCAAGGGCGGCTCCATGCACATGTTCTCCAAGGAGAAGCATTTCTATGGCGGCCACGGCATCGTCGGCGCGCAGGTGTCGCTCGGCACCGGCCTCGCCTTCGCCAATCGCTATCGCGACAACAAGAATGTCTCGCTGACCTATTTCGGCGACGGCGCCGCCAACCAGGGCCAGGTCTATGAAAGCTTCAACATGGCTTCGCTGTGGAAGCTGCCGGTGATCTACATCATCGAGAACAACCGCTACGCCATGGGCACGTCCGTATCGCGCTCGTCGGCCGAGACCGACTTTTCGCATCGCGGCGCTTCCTTCAAGATCCCCGGCATCCAGGTCGACGGCATGGACGTCCGCGCCGTGAAGTCGGCGGCCGATCTTGCCACCGAATGGTGTCGCGCCGGCAACGGTCCGCTGATCCTCGAAATGCAGACCTACCGCTATCGCGGCCACTCGATGTCCGACCCGGCGAAGTACCGCTCCAAGGAAGAAGTGCAGAAGATGCGCTCCGAGCACGACCCGATCGAACAGGTCAAGGCGCGGCTGATGGACAAGAAGTGGGCGAGCGAGGACGAGCTCAAGGCCATCGACAAGGAAGTCCGCGACATCGTCGCCGACGCCGCCGAATTCGCCCAGCACGACGCCGAGCCGGATCCGTCCGAGCTCTGGACCGATATCGTACTCTAAGGAGAGGGCAAGGACATGCCGATCGAAATTCTCATGCCCGCGCTTTCCCCGACCATGGAAGAGGGCAATCTTTCCAAATGGCTGAAGAACGAAGGCGACAAGATCGTCGCCGGTGACGTCATCGCCGAGATCGAGACCGACAAGGCGACGATGGAGGTCGAAGCCGTCGACGAAGGCACGCTCGCCAAGATCGTGGTTCCCGCCGGCACGGAAGGCGTCAAGGTCAACGCGGTGATCGCCGTGCTTGCCGTCGACGGCGAAGACGTGGACAAGGCCGGCGAAGGCATCGGCGAAGAAGAGCCTGCCAAGCCTGAGGCCGCAGCGCCGGCGCCAGCGCCAGCCGCAGCCATGAGCGAGGCCGCGGCACCTGTCGCCGCCGCGCCGAAAACGGAAGTCGCCGCCGACCCCGACATCCCCGCCGGCACCGAGATGGTCTCGACCACTGTGCGCGAGGCGCTCCGCGACGCCATGGCCGAGGAAATGCGCCGCGACGGCGATGTCTTCGTCATGGGCGAGGAGGTCGCCGAATACCAGGGCGCCTACAAGATCACTCAAGGGTTGCTGCAGGAATTCGGCCCGCGCCGTGTGGTCGATACGCCGATCACCGAGCACGGCTTTGCCGGCGTCGGTGTGGGTGCCGCGATGGCCGGGCTGAAGCCGATCGTCGAGTTCATGACCTTCAACTTCGCTATGCAGGCGATCGACCAGATCATCAACTCGGCCGCCAAGACGCTCTATATGTCTGGCGGCCAGATGGGCGCGCCGATCGTGTTCCGCGGCCCGAACGGCGCCGCCGCCCGCGTCGCCGCGCAGCACTCGCAGTGCTACGCCGCCTGGTACAGCCACATTCCAGGCCTGAAGGTGGTGATGCCTTACACGGCAGCCGACGCCAAGGGCCTGCTCAAGGCCGCGATCCGCGATCCGAACCCGGTCATCTTCCTCGAGAACGAGATCCTCTACGGCCAGTCCTTCGACGTGCCGAAGCTCGATGACTTCGTGCTGCCGATCGGCAAGGCGCGCATCCACAAGCAAGGCAAGGACGTCACCCTCGTCTCCTTCGGCATCGGCATGACCTATGCGGTCAAGGCGGAAGCCGAACTGCGCGGCATGGGCATCGATGCCGAGATCATCGACCTGCGGTCCATTCGCCCGCTCGACTTCGATACGATCATCGCCTCGGTGAAGAAGACCAACCGGCTGGTGGTGGTCGAGGAAGGTTTTCCGCAGAGTTCGGTCGGCGACCACATCGCCAACCAGGTCTCGCAGCGCGCCTTCGACTTCCTCGATGCGCCGGTCATCACCATTGCCGGCAAGGACGTGCCGATGCCTTACGCGGCGAACCTCGAGAAGCTGGCTTTGCCCAATGTCGGCGAGGTCGTCGAGGCCGTCAAAGCCGTTACCTATCGCTAGGGGGCAACGCCAATGCCGTCTTTCTGGGTTTTGGCTGCTGTCATCGTTCCCACCGTCGCGATTGCCTTTTTGGTGCGTTCCATGACGGGCAGGTTTGACGCGATCCTGTTGATGCTCAGCGGCGCGGCCTCGCTTGTTCTCGCCATTGTTGCGACCGGCTCCGCTCAGGTCGACCAGACAGGCGCCATGATGAGCCTGGAAATGAGCAAAAGCAGTTTCCATTTCGGTGTCTTGCCACCGGTGTTCATCGTCGCCACGCTGACGGTCATGCGCGGCCTGTTCAAATTCATCCAGGAGTGAGCGATGCCTATCAACATCACCATGCCGGCCCTGTCGCCCACCATGGAAGAAGGCAATCTTTCCAAGTGGCTCGTGAAGGAAGGCGACAAGGTTTCGCCCGGTGACGTGATCGCCGAGATCGAGACCGACAAGGCGACGATGGAGGTCGAGGCCGTCGACGAAGGTACGGTCGCCAAGCTGGTGGTTCCGGCCGGCACCGAAGGCGTCAAGGTCAACGCGCTGATCGCCATCCTGGCCGGTGAAGGCGAGGATGCCGGCGCCGCGGCCAGGAGCGGTGGCGATGCCGCGTCGAAGCCGGAGGCACCCAAGGCCGAGCCTCCGAAGGCCGAGGCGCCCAAGGAAGCGCCGAAAGCGGCAGCGGCCGCTACGGCGCCCGCACCGGCGAACGCCGAGCCCGCTCCCGCCGCCAACGGGCACGCCTCTGGCGACCGCGTCTTCGCTTCGCCGCTGGCCCGCCGCATCGCCAAGGATGCCGGCGTCGACGTAACGGCACTGACCGGCTCCGGCCCGCATGGTCGCGTGGTGAAGGTCGACGTCGAGGCGGCGATCGCTTCCGGCGGCGCCAAGGCCGCACCGGCGGCGAAGGCGCCGGCAGGCGCCCCAGCGTCCGCTCCGGCCACCGCGCCCAAGCCTATGTCGGACGACCAGGTGCTGAAGCTGTTCGCCGAAGGCTCCTACGAACTGGTGCCGCACGACAATATGCGCAAGACGATCGCGCGGCGCCTGGTCGAAGCCAAAACCACCATCCCGCATTTCTACCTGACGCTCGACTGCGAGCTCGATGCGCTCTTGGCGCTGCGCACCCAGCTCAACGCGGCGGCACCGATGAAGAAAACCGAAAAGGGTGAGGCGCCGGCCTACAAGCTCTCGGTCAACGACATGGTCATCAAGGCGATGGCCATGGCGCTGATGGCGGTGCCGGATGCGAACGCCTCGTGGACCGACAGCGCCATGGTCAAGCACAAGCACGCCGATGTCGGCGTCGCGGTGTCGATCCCCGGCGGCCTGATCACGCCGATCATCCGTCATGCCGACGAAAAGACGTTGTCCACCATCTCCAACGAGATGAAGGACCTGGCGAGCCGTGCCAGGAGCCGCAAGCTGAAGCCGGAAGAATACCAGGGCGGCACCACGGCGGTGTCCAATCTTGGCATGTTCGGCATCAAGGACTTTGCCGCCGTCATCAACCCGCCGCACGCGACGATCCTGGCGGTCGGCGCCGGCGAGCAGCGCGCGGTGGTCAAGAGCGGCGAGATCAAGATTGCCAATGTGATGTCGGTGACGCTCTCGACCGATCACCGCGCCGTCGACGGCGCGCTTGGCGCGGAACTCCTCGGCGCCTTCAAGCACATGATCGAAAACCCGATGGGCATGCTGGTGTAAGAAGGAAAAGGCGGTGCGGAAATTCTTCACCAGCCTTTTTGCCTTCGTCCTTTCCGGCTTCGCCGGCGGGCTGGTGGCGCATCCAAACAGGTGTTGGTAGAAGCGGGGCAAAGGCGTGAAGACAATTCTGTGCTACGGCGACTCCCTGACCTGGGGCTACGACGCCGCCAGCCTCGGCCGCCATGCGCTGGAGGACCGCTGGCCGAGCGTGCTTGGGGCCGAGCTCGGCGGCGATATCGAGGTCATCGCCGAAGGTCTCAACGGCCGCACCACGGCCTTTGACGACCATCTGGCCGGCGCCGATCGCAACGGCGCCCGCGTCCTGCCGACGATGCTGACCAGCCACGCGCCGCTCGATCTCGTCATCGTCATGCTCGGCTCCAACGACATGAAGCCGTGGATCCACGGCAATCCGGTCGCAGCCAAGCAAGGCATGCAGCGGCTGATCGATATCGTGCGCGGTCACGACTATCCGTTCGAATGGCCGGCACCACAGATGCTCATCGTCGCGCCGCCCACTGTCTCGCGTACCGACAATGCCGAATTCAAGGAAATGTTCGCCGGCGGCGATGACGCTTCGAAGCGGCTGGCACCGCAATATTCACTGCTGGCCGATGAGGCCGGCTGCGGCTTCTTCGACGCCGGCACGGTTGCAACAACCACGCCGCTCGACGGCGTCCATCTCGATGCCGAGAACACGCGAAACATCGGGAAGGCGCTGGCACCGTTGGTGCGCGTGATGCTAGCGACATGATGGTCGATGCATTTCTGATCATCGGACTGTTGTTGGCCGTGCGTTCGCAAGGCCGTCGAGGTCCGCTTCTTGCAGGCTGCGCATTTGTGGGACTCTGGGTTTTTCATGCTCTTTCGATACTGATGAATGAGCCAGCTTTCAGGCCTCCGATGCCGACACACGAGCCATGGTTGATACCAAAGCCTTCTTTCGGTGAAGCCTTGCTTCAATAAGGACCATAAAATGTCTGAATCCTACGACGTCATCATTATCGGCTCAGGCCCCGGCGGCTATGTCACGGCGGTGCGTTCCGCCCAGCTCGGCTTCAAGACGGCGATCGTCGAGCGCGAGCATCTGGGCGGCATCTGCCTCAATTGGGGCTGTATACCGACCAAGGCGCTGCTGCGCTCGGCCGAGATCATGCATTATTCGGATCACCTCAAGGACTACGGCCTGAAGCTTGAAGGCGGCAAGGTCAGCCCCGACACGGCCGCCGTGGTCGACCGGTCGCGAAAGGTGTCGCTGCGGCTCAACACCGGCGTCGGCTTCCTGATGAAGAAGAACAAGGTCGACGTCATCTGGGGCGAAGCGAAGCTTTCGAAGCCTGGTGAGGTTGTCGTTTCGAAGACCGCGAAGAAGGCGATGGAACCGCAGCCGCCGGTGCCGAAAGGCGTCAAGGGCGAGGGCACCTACACCGCCAAGCACATCATCCTGGCGACCGGCGCCAGGCCGCGCGCGCTGCCCGGCATCGAGCCGGACGGCAAGCTGATCTGGACCTATTTCGAAGCGATGGTTCCGAAGGAAATGCCGAAGTCGCTGCTGGTGATGGGCTCGGGCGCCATCGGCATCGAATTCGCTTCTTTTTACCGCACCATGGGTGCCGACGTGACGGTGGTCGAGCTGTTGCCGGCGGTGATGCCGGTCGAGGACGCCGAAGTCTCGAAATTCGCGCAGAAGCAGTTCGAGAAGCAGGGGATGAAGATCATCCTCGAAGCCAAGGTGACCAAGGTTGAAAAGGGCGCCAATTCGGTCACCGCGCATGTCGAGATGAAGGGCGGCAAGGTCGAGAAGATCACCGCCGACCGCATGATCTCGGCCGTCGGCGTACAGGGCAACATCGAAAACCTCGGCCTCGAGGCGCTCGGCGTGAAGACGGACCGCGGCTGCGTGGTCGCCGACGGCTACGGCAAGACCAATGTGCCCGGCGTCTACGCCATCGGCGACGTCGCCGGACCGCCGATGCTTGCCCACAAGGCGGAGCACGAAGGCGTCGTCTGCATCGAGAAGATAGCCAATTTCCCGGGCGTGCACGCCATCGACAAGCTGAAGATCCCGGGTTGCACCTATTGCAGCCCGCAGGTCGCTTCCGTCGGCCTGACGGAAGCGAAGGCCAAGGCCGAAGGCAAGGATATCCGCGTCGGCCGCTTCCCGTTCAGCGCCAACGGCAAGGCCATCGCGCTCGGCGAGGATCAGGGTTTCGTGAAAACCATCTTCGACAAGAAGACCGGGCAGTTGCTTGGCGCGCATATGGTCGGCGCCGAGGTGACCGAGCTCATCCAGGGTTTTGTCGTGGCAATGAACCTGGAGACGACCGAGGAAGAGCTGATGCACACGATCTTCCCGCATCCGACCCTGTCGGAGATGATGAAGGAGAGCGTGCTCGACGCCTATGGCCGCGCTTTGAACGCATGATAAATCACCAATCGGTGATAAATGGCCAATCGGTGATAGATTGGCTGCGTGAGACTCACCTGCGGCAGCCGGAGAAATCTGACGGCAAGGCAGTTCATATCCGGATGCATTTTCACCTGATCGAGGAGGAATTGGCACATGCATTTGAATGGCGTCGGCTGGATCGCAGCCATCATCGTCGGAGGTCTGGCGGGCTGGCTCGCCGAGATGGTCATGAAGAGCAACACCGGCATCTTCATGAACATCATCATGGGTATCGTCGGCGCGGTGGTGCTGAACGCGATCCTGCAGGCTCTCAACATCCAGTCGTTCGGCGTCGGCTGGGTCGCCTACCTGATAACCGGCTTCATCGGCGCCTGCCTGCTGATCTTCGTGGGACGGCTTGTTCGCCGCTAGACGAACACCGCTATGCGAAAAAGGCCGGGGCGGCATGCGCCTCCACGGCCTTTTTCTTTGCCTCGAAAAGTCTTAGATGACGAAAGACGGGCGGCTGTCGAAATCGCGGCCGCGAAGGGTTTGACATGGTCACAGTCGTAGACACGATCGCCAACCGGCCGCGCCCGCGGCACCCCGAGAAGGCGCACAGGCCCGACCAGGAAGTGCTGCGCAAGCCCGACTGGATCCGCGTCAAGGCGCCGGTTTCGAAGGGCTATGCCGAAACGCGCGAGATCGTGAAATCGCACAAGCTGGTGACGGTTTGCGAAGAGGCCGGCTGCCCCAACATCGGCGAATGCTGGGACAAGAAGCACGCCACCTTCATGATCATGGGCGAGATTTGCACGCGCGCCTGCGCCTTCTGCAATGTCGCGACCGGCATCCCGACCGCGCTCGATGCCGATGAGCCGGCGCGCGTCGCGCACGCCGTCAAGCAGATGGGGCTAAGCCACGTCGTCATCACGTCCGTCGACCGTGACGATCTTGCCGACGGCGGCGCGCAGCATTTCGCCGATGTCATCCGCGCCATCCGCGCGGCCACGCCCTCGACCACAATCGAGATTCTGACGCCCGACTTCCTGCGCAAGGACGGCGCGCTCGAAATCGTGGTTGCGGCCAAGCCCGACGTCTTCAACCACAATCTCGAAACCGTGCCGTCGAATTATCTGACGGTGCGTCCCGGGGCCCGCTATTTCCACTCGATTCGGCTTTTGCAGCGGGTCAAGGAGCTCGACCCGTCGATCTTCACCAAATCCGGCATCATGGTCGGCCTCGGCGAGGAGCGGAACGAGGTGCTGCAATTGATGGACGATTTGCGTTCGGCCAATGTCGACTTCATGACCATCGGCCAGTACCTGCAGCCTTCGAAGAAGCACCATCCGGTGATCCGCTTCATCCCGCCCGACGAGTTCAAGTCCTACGAGACGGTCGGCAAGACAAAGGGTTTCCTGCTGGTGGCGTCGAGCCCGCTGACGCGCTCCTCGCACCATGCCGGCGAGGATTTCGCCAGGCTGCGCGCGGCGCGCGAGGCGCAGCTCAAGAAGGCCAGCTGACCTTCAATGCCGAAATTCGAGGCGACACGCCGCGTTGCGCATACGCCGGAGGAGATGTTCGCGCTGGTTGCCGACATCGAGACCTACCCGCAATTCCTGCCGCTCTGTGAATCGCTCACCATACGCTCGCGCAAGGAGCGAGACGGGCGCACCATCCTGGTTGCCGACATGAGCATCGGCTACAAGGCGATCCGCGAGACCTTCACGACGCAGGTGCTGCTCAATCCGGCCGAGCACGCCATCGATGTCAAATACATTGACGGCCCGTTCAAATATCTCAGCAATATCTGGCGTTTCGATCCCGCCGAGCGCGGCTGCGAGGTGCATTTCTTCATCGACTATGAGTTCAAGAGCCGCATCCTGGGCGCGGTCATGGGCACGATGTTCGACCGCGCCTTCCGCATGTTCTCGGAAGCCTTCGAGAAACGCGCCGACGTGATCTACGGACCGAAACCAGCCTAATCTTTACCCAGAACGCGCAAACCCAGCTGCAGTGCGTGCCGCACCGTCTCGTGACGGATGAATTCGCGGCCCTTGTGACCGAACAGCTGATGCTCGGCGACAATCGGCTGGCCTGCCAGCGCTATCCCGAACCAGACGAGACCGACCGGCTTTTCCGCCGAGCCGCCGCCAGGGCCGGCAATGCCGGTGACGGCAAGCGAGAGGCTGGCTTGCGAATGCGCCAATGCGCCCGCCGCCATTTCGAGAACCGTCTCGCGCGAGACCGCGCCATGCGCGTCGAGCGTGGCGGCGGAGACGCCGAGCATCTCCATCTTGGCTTCGTTGGAATAGGTGATGAAGCCGCGATCGACCACGGCGGAAGAGCCGGCGATGTCGGTCAGCGCGGCGATGATCAGGCCGCCGGTGCAGCTCTCGGCCGTCGCCAGCATGATGCCGCGCTGCTGGCAGGCTTGAAGCAGTGCGTTTGCGAGTTCAGCGTTGCTCATGCCGGCACCTCGCCCGGATAGACGACGCTGGCCGTGGCGATTGCGGCGATGCCTTCACCGCGCCCGACAAAGCCGAGCTTCTCGTTGGTCGTCGCTTTGATCGAAATGCGCTCGGGCGCAATCCCGAGCATGGCCGAAAGCGCTTGCGTCATCGCCGCGCGATGCGGCCCGACGCGCGGCGCCTCGCAGATCAGCGTGATGTCGGCATTGGCGATGCGGCCGCCGCGCTCGCGCACCAGCTTTGCCGCGTGCTCTACGAAGATCTTCGAGGCCACACCCTTCCACTGCGGGTCCGACGGCGGGAAATGCGTACCGATGTCGCCGGCGCCGCAGGTGGCGAGCAGCGCATCGGTCAGCGCGTGCAGCCCGACATCGGCGTCGGAATGGCCGGAGAGTTTTCGCTCGTAGGGAATGGCGACGCCGCACAAGGTGACATGGTCGCCCGGCTCGAACGCATGCACGTCATAGCCATTGCCGGTCCGGATATCCGGGAAGCGCTGCTGCGCGCTCAAGAGCCGTTGGTCGGCCAATGCAATATCCCTTGCCCAGGTGAGTTTGACGTTGTCCGGCGATCCGGGAACGATCTTGACCGGTATATGTGCCCATTCGGCGATCGCCGCGTCGTCGGTGAACTCCGTCTTGCCCAGATGATGCGCCTTCTCATGTGCGGCAAGCAGCGGCCAGAACGGAAAGCCCTGCGGCGTCTGCGCGGCATGAAGGCCGGCTCTCGATACCGTCTCATCGATCATGCCGGTGGCCGATTCCCGCTTCAGCGTGTCGGCAACGGGCAGCGCCGGCAGCGCGCCCTGGCGCTCGCCGATGGCTTCGATGGTGCGGTCGATCAGCCCGGCGTCGACGAACGGGCGCACGGCATCGTGAACCAGCACTTTTGCGGGTGCCTGGTCCCTCAGTGCCAGAAGGCCGAGCCGGACGGAGGCCTGGCGCGAAGGGCCGCCGATAACCGTGATGAGACGTTCGGCGTGCACCCCCGCCGCGTGCTGCAAAAGCTCGGCATCGTCGCCGTGGATAGCCACGACCACCGAGCCGATCATCGGATGGGAGAGAAAGATATCCAGCGTATGCGCGATGACGGCACGACCGCCGATGCGCTGATATTGCTTCGGACCGTCGGCCTGTCCGGCGCGCGCGCCACGGCCGGCGGCGACGATCACCACCCCGATGCCGCCGCTCGGGCCTGCCGCTTGCTTTTCGCTTGCCTCGCTCATTCCGATCGGTCCTAGTCGGGGTGATGGCCGAAGGCCAGCATTTTCCAAAATGCGCCTTAATGTGACGTCATTGCGCGTTGCACAATGCCAGACTTCTGGCTAGAGAATGTGCAACGATCGTACATGCTTGGTTTTTGTGCATGACTGAACTGACCACTTTGGCTTCGCCACTCGATGTCGGCGGCGTGAGAATCCGCAATCGCGTTTTCCTGGCGCCGATGTCGGGCATCACCGACGAGCCGTTCCGGCGGCGCGCCCACGCGCATGGCGCCGGGCTGGTCGTGTCGGAAATGGTGGCGAGCGGCGAACTGGCCAGGGGCAGGGCCGGATGCGACCTGCGCATCCGTCATTCCGGCCTGCCTGTGCATATGGTGCAGCTTGCCGGGCGCGAGGCGGTCCATATGGGCGAGGGCGCGCGTATCGCGGCGGGCGAGGGCGCCGATATCATCGACATCAATATGGGCTGTCCGGCAAAGAAGGTGACCGGCGGCTATGCCGGTTCAGCACTGATGCGCGATCTCGACCACGCACTTTCGCTGATCGAGGCTGTGGTCGGCGCCGTTTCGGTGCCGGTGACGGTCAAGATGCGGCTCGGCTGGGACGAAAGCGCCCTGAACGCGCCGATGCTGGCTCGCCGCGCCGAACAGGCGGGTGTCAGGATGGTGACCGTGCATGGCCGCACGCGTTGTCAGTTCTACCAGGGCAAGGCCGATTGGCGCGCCATTGCCCGCGTCAAGGAAGCTGTCTCCATCCCGGTCGTGGCCAACGGCGATGTCGGCTCGCCGCAAGAGGCTGCGACAATCCTCGAGCAATCCGGCGCCGACGCGGTGATGATCGGCCGCGCGCACTACGGCGCGCCATGGATCGCAGGCGGCGTTGCGACAGCCGCGGCCGGAACATGCACACAAGGCATTCCCCAAGCGCCGGAAGCGCTCGCCGATTACGTCGTCTCGCACTACGAGGACATGCTCTCGCTCTACGGCATCGAAAGCGGTCTCCGGCAGGCGCGCAAACACCTCGGCTGGTATCTCGACCGTCATGCTCCCCGAGCTTGCGCAGAGCAGCGCAAACGCATCCTCACTTCCGTCGAGCCGGGTGAAGTCACTGCCGAGTTGCACCGCGTGCTCGCCGATAGCTCGCCATCGATCAGCTTGCGGAGCGCGGCATGAAGGCTGATGTTCCACAGCAGGTGGCGGACGCAGCCAACATCGTGCTCAACACCATCCGCCGCCCGGTGATCATGGTCGATCCCGAGGGCTTTATCACTTTCGCCAATGCGGATGCCGAGGACTTCTTCCGCTCCAGCGCAACCATGCTCGCCCGCAACACGCTGTCCAAGCTGGTGCCGTTCGGCAGCCCGCTGCTGACGCTGGTCGATCAGGTGCGCGAGCGTGGTGCGCCGGTCAACGAATATCGCGTCGACGTGTCGTCGCCGCGCCTCGGCATCGAGAAGATGGTCGATCTCTATGTCGCGCCGGTGCCGGAGTTTTCGGGCTCTGTCGTCGTCATGTTCCAGGAACGGTCGATGGCCGACAAGATCGACCGCCAGATGACGCATCGCGGTGCGGCGCGCTCCGTCACCGGTCTTGCCGCCATGCTGGCGCATGAGATCAAGAACCCGCTCTCCGGCATCCGTGGCGCCGCCCAATTGCTCGAGCTTTCGGCTTCCGATGAAGACCGCGCGCTGACCCGCCTGATCACCGACGAGACCGACCGCATCGTCTCGCTGGTCGATCGCATGGAAGTGTTTTCCGACGAGCGGCCGATCGAGCGCTATCCGGTCAACATCCATGTCGTGCTCGATCATGTGAAGGCGATCGCCAAGAACGGTTTTGCAAGGCGGATCAAGATTTTGGAGGAATATGATCCATCATTGCCTCCGGTCTTCGCCAACCGCGATCAGCTGATTCAGGTCTTCCTCAATCTGGTCAAGAACGCCGCCGAGGCCATCGGCGCGGACCCGCAAGGCGAGATCATGCTCTCGACGGCCTTCCGTCCGGGCATCCGCGTTTCCGTGCCTGGAACGCAGGACCGTGTCTCGTTGCCGCTGGAATTCTGCGTGCATGACAACGGCCCCGGCGTTTCCGAGGACATCCTGCCGATCCTGTTCGATCCGTTCATCACCACCAAGCCGAATGGTTCCGGCCTTGGGCTGGCCCTGGTCGCCAAGATCGTCGGCGAGCATGGCGGCATCATCGAATGCGATTCGACGCCGCGCGGCACCACGTTTCGCATCCTGCTGCCTGCCTGGAAGGAGACTTCGCCAGGCTCGGGCGATGAAGCTGAAGGAGACCGCAAATGAGCGTTCGCGGCAATATTCTGGTCGCCGACGACGATGCAGCCATCCGCACCGTGCTCAACCAGGCGCTGTCGCGCGTCGGCCACGAGGTGCGCGTCACCTCCAACGCCTCGACGCTGTGGCGCTGGGTTGCGGCGGGCGAGGGCGATCTCGTCATCACTGACGTGGTGATGCCCGATGAAAACGCCTTCGACATGCTGCCGCGCATCAAGAAGGCGCGGCCCGAGCTGCCGGTCATCGTCATGAGCGCGCAGAACACGTTCATGACCGCCATCCGCGCCTCCGAGACCGGCGCCTACGAATATCTGCCGAAGCCGTTCGACCTCACCGAACTGCTCAACATCGTCAACCGGGCTCTGGCCGAGCCGAAGCGACCGAAGCTCGATGCCCGCGCGGAAGACCAGCCGGAGACGATGCCCCTGGTCGGCCGCTCGGCCGCCATGCAGGACATCTACCGCATGCTGGCGCGCATGATGCAGACCGATCTCACGGTCATGATCAGCGGCGAGTCCGGCACCGGCAAGGAACTGGTGGCGCGTGCGCTGCACGAATATGGCCGCCGTCGCGGCGGTCCGTTCGTGGCCATCAACATGGCTGCGATCCCGCGCGACCTCATCGAGTCTGAGCTGTTCGGCCACGAGAAAGGCGCCTTCACCGGCGCCCAGAACCGCTCCAGCGGCCGCTTCGAGCAGGCGGAGGGCGGCACGCTGTTCCTCGATGAGATCGGCGACATGCCGATGGAAGCGCAGACCCGGCTGCTGCGCGTGCTGCAGCAGGGCGAATACACCACGGTCGGCGGACGCACGCCGATCAAGACCGACGTGCGTATCGTTGCGGCCACCAACAAGGATCTGCGCACGCTGATCAACCAGGGCCTGTTCCGCGAGGATCTATTCTATCGTCTCAACGTCGTGCCGCTGAGGCTGCCGGCGCTGCGCGAGCGTTCCGAGGACATTCCAGATCTCGTGCGGCACTTCTTCAAGCAGGGCGCCAGCGAGGGCCTGCAGACCAAGCGCATTTCGACCGGCGGCATCGAGCTTATGAAGCGCTATCCCTGGCCGGGCAACGTGCGCGAGCTCGAAAACCTGGTGCGCCGGCTGGCCGCCCTCTACTCCCAGGACGAGATTTCATCGGAGATCATCGAGTCCGAGCTCAAGACCGGCGATAGGCCGGTCGTGCCCGACGGCGGCGCGCTCATCCCCGACGATCTGTCGATCGGCCAGGCGGTCGAGCATTTCCTGCAGCGCTATTTTGCCTCCTTTGCCGGCGAATTGCCGCCGGCCGGGCTGTACCAGCGCATCCTTGCCGAGGTCGAGTATCCGCTGGTGCTGGCTTCGATGACGGCGACGCGCGGCAACCAGATAAAGGCGGCCGAGCTTCTGGGGCTCAACCGCAACACGCTGCGCAAGAAGATCCGCGAGCTTGGCGTCAACGTCTACAAATCGACCAGGCAGCCGTAACGTCACCTCGTCTTTTCGGCGAATTAGGCGGGGAAAGATTTTCGTCCCGGCCACACTTGTTGCATAATCGCCACAATGCGTTGCATACATCCGACGCAATGACCGAGTCTGTACCGCGACATGGCAGCTGAGGCTCCGACCCTGAACCAACCGCTTTTCAGCCAGACCGGCACGCGTGACGGCCGACGGTTGCTGGCGCTGCCCGGCGTGGTCGCGATCGCCGGTGCGGTGATCACGGCGGCGATCTCGTTCGCGATCCTGGTCGGCGCCACGCCGATCGCCCCGACCGCCGACGCGACCTGGGCCCTGGTCGCGGCCAATGCCGTTTTTGTTCTGTTCCTGATCGCCTTGATCGCCCGCGAGGTGCGTCGCATCGTTCTGGCGCGGCGCCACGGCAGGGCCGCCTCGCGGCTGCATGTGCGCATCGTCGCGATGTTCGCGCTGGTTGCCGCCATCCCGGCCATCATGGTGGCGATCATCGCCTCGATCACGCTCGACATCGGTCTCGACCGCTGGTTCGAAATCCGCACCAAGACGATCGTCAACTCGTCGCTGTCGATCGCCGACGCCTACGTGCAGGAAAACGCCCGCAACCTGCAGGGCACGACCTTGTCGATGGCATATGATCTCGATGCCTCGCGCACGCTTTACGGCCTTGACCGCGGCGGTTTCCTCGATTTGCTGACCAAGGAAGCTGTCGGCCGCGGACTGGCGCAGGCGGCCTTGATCAAGCCCGACGGCTCGTTCGTCATGAGCGCCAAGACCGATGCCGATTTCGCCATGCCCGAGCCGCCGCCGGGCGCCGTCAACACCGCGGGGGACGGCAAGCCGGTGCTGATCGAACCGCGGACCCGCAACATCATGGGCGCCATCATCAAACTGCGCGCGATCGAAGGGCTTTACCTGTATACGATCCGGCTGGTCGACCCCGACGTGATCAAGGCGCGCCAGATCGTCAAGTCCAACACCGACGAATACCGCAACCTGGAGGACAACCGCCGGACCTCGCAGATCGCTTTTGCGCTGCCTTATTTGTCCCTCACCCTGATCATTACGCTGTCGGCGATCTGGACCGGCATTGCGGTCGCAGACCGCATTGTGCGACCGATTCGCCAGTTGATCGGCGCCGCCGACGAGGTGGCGACCGGCAATCTCGACGTTGCCGTTCCGGTGCGCCAATCCGATGGCGACGTCGCCTCGCTCGGCGATACCTTCAACAACATGATCCTCGAGCTCAAATCGCAACGCAACGAGCTCCTCTCGGCCAAGGATGTGATCGACGAGCGCCGGCGTTTCTCCGAGGCGGTGCTCGCCGGCGTCACCGCCGGCGTCATCGGCGTCGACCCTTACGGCATCATCACCATCGTCAATCGCTCGGCCGAAACCATGCTGGCGATTTCGGCGAATGCGACGCTCGGCCAGAACCTTTCGGCGGTCCTGCCCCTCGTCGGCCGCGTCTTCGAGATTGGACGGCAGTCCGGCAAGCCGGTCTATCGCGAGCAGGTGACCTTCTTCCGTACCGGTCTGGAACGCACTTTCAATGTCCAGGTTACTGTCGAGGCCGGCGACGACGGCGAGGACGAGAAGTCCTATGTGGTCACGGTCGACGACATCACCGATCTCGTCCAGGCGCAGCGCTCGTCGGCCTGGGCGGATGTCGCCCGGCGCATCGCGCATGAGATCAAGAACCCGCTGACGCCAATCCAGCTCTCGGCCGAGCGCATCAGGCGCCGCTATGGCAAGGTCATCACCGAGGACCGCGAGGTCTTCGACCAGTGCACCGACACCATCATCCGCCAGGTCGAGGACATCGGCCGCATGGTCGACGAATTCTCGGCCTTCGCCCGCATGCCGAAGCCGGAGATGAAGGCGATCGATCTGCGTGAATCGCTGCGCGAGGCGTCCTTCCTGGTCGAGGTCAGCCGCTCCGACATCGCCTTCCAGCGCGACTTCGGCAGTGAGCCGTTGAAGGGCACTTTCGACAGCCGCCTGATGGCGCAAGCCTTCGGCAACGTCATCAAGAACGCCGCCGAGGCGATCGACGGTCTTGATGCGCAAGACCGTTCGGACGGCACAATCCGGATTCAGGCCGGTCACCAAGATGGCGCCATACGAATCGACGTTATCGACAACGGCAAGGGGCTGCCGCGCGAGAATCGCCAAAGGCTTCTCGAGCCCTATATGACGACGCGCGAGAAGGGCACCGGGCTTGGCCTCGCTATTGTCAAGAAGATCGTGGAAGACCATGGCGGCCGTCTCGAGTTGCACGACGCGCCAGCGGATTTCCATGGTGGCCGGGGCGCGATGATCTCGATCATCCTGCCCCCGGCAACGGTCGTAGCCGCGCCGCCACGCGGTGAAGGTCGAAGCGAACACGAAAGAGAAACTGAAAAGGTCGGTAATGGCGTCTGACATTCTCATCGTCGATGACGAGGAAGATATCCGCGAACTTGTCGCCGGTATACTGAGCGACGAGGGTCATGAAACTCGCACGGCGCATGATGCCGACAGCGCGCTTGCGGCAATTGCCGATCGCGCGCCGCGGCTGATTTTCCTCGACATCTGGCTGCAAGGCTCGCGCCTCGATGGCCTGGCGCTGCTTGACGAGATCAAGACCATGCATCCGAACATGCCGGTGGTGATGATCTCCGGACACGGCAACATCGAAACGGCGGTCTCGGCCATCCGGCGCGGCGCGTACGACTTCATCGAGAAGCCGTTCAAGGCCGATCGCCTGATCCTGGTCGCCGAGCGCGCGCTGGAGACGTCCAAGTTGCGGCGAGAAGTCTCCGATCTCAAGCAGCGCAGCGGCGAGACCTTCGACCTGATCGGCATGTCGTCGGCAATGAGCCAGTTGCGGCAGACCATCGAGCGCGTCGCGCCCACCAACAGCCGCGTCATGATCATCGGCCCTTCCGGCTCCGGCAAGGAACTGACGGCGCGCGCCATCCACACGCTTTCGTCGCGCAAGGCCGGTCCGTTCGTCACGTTGAGTGCGGCCACCATCACGCCCGAGCGCATGGAAATCGAGCTGTTCGGCACCGAATCGAACGGCACCGAGCGCAAGGTCGGCGCGCTGGAGGAGGCGCATCGCGGCATTCTCTACATCGACGAAGTCGCCGACATGCCACGCGAAACGCAAAACAAGATCCTGCGCGTGCTGGTCGAGCAGCAATTCGAGCGGGTAGGCGGCACCAAGCGCGTCAAAGTCGATGTCCGCATCATCTCCTCGACCTCGCAGAATCTTGAAGCAATGATCGCCGACGGCCGCTTCCGCGAGGACCTTTACCACCGCCTGGCAGTGGTTCCTGTCATGGTGCCGGGGCTTGCCGAGCGGCGCGAGGACATTCCCTATCTCGTCGACAATTTCATGAAGCAGATCGCGCGCCAGGCCGGCATCAAGCCGCGCCGCATCGGTGACGATGCGCTGGCGGTGCTGCAGGCCCATAACTGGCCGGGCAACGTTCGCCAGTTGCGCAACAACGTCGAACGCCTGATGATTCTGGCGCGAGGCGAAGAGGCCGATGCGCCGATCACCGCCGACCTTTTGCCGTCCGAGATCGGCGACGTCATGCCACGCACGCCCAACCAGTCGGACCAGCACATCATGGCGCTGCCGCTGCGCGAGGCACGCGAGCAGTTCGAGAAGGACTATTTGATCGCCCAGATCAACCGCTTCGGCGGCAACATCTCGAAGACGGCCGAGTTCATCGGCATGGAACGCTCGGCGCTCCACCGCAAGCTGAAATCGCTGGGCGTGTAGCGAACGGTGGCCCACGTGATTGTCCATTACCGCAGCGGCGGAATCGCCTAAGAAAGCCTGACGTTTTCCCCGAGGGTGCCCATGCCGCGCATTGCCTATGTCAACGGGCGCTATGTCGTCCATGCTGAAGCCCGCGTCCATATCGAGGACCGCGGCTACCAGTTCGCCGATGGCGTCTATGAGGTCTGCGAGGTGGCGCGCGGCCATATCGTCGACATGCCGCGCCACCTTGCCCGGCTCAAGCGCTCGCTGGGGGAACTGTCGATCGCCTGGCCGGTCTCGGAAGGGGTCCTGCCGATGCTGTTGCGCGAAGTGGTCAATCGCAACGGCGTGGTCGACGGCCTTGTCTATCTGCAGGTGACACGCGGCGTCGCCAGCCGTGATTTCGTCTTCCCACCGGCAGGCACAAGGTCGTCACTGGTCATAACCGCCAGAAAAGCCGATCCGGCCGCGGGAGCGAAGCGGGTGGAGACTGGCATCAAGGTCATCACGGTGCCTGAGAATCGCTGGGACCGCGTCGACATCAAGAGCACGGGTCTCTTGCCCAATGTGCTCGCCAAGCAGAAAGCCAAGGAAGCCGGCGCCCAGGAAGCCTGGTTCGTCGACACCGACGGCAACGTCAAGGAAGGCGGTTCTTCGAACGCCTGGATCGTCACCCGGGACGGCGTCCTGGTGACCCGGCCGGCCGAGCACGGCATCCTGCGTGGCATCACCCGCACGACGCTTTTCGATGTCGCCGCCAAGCTTGGCCTCAAGATCGAGGAGCGCGGCTTTTCGGTCGCCGAAGCCAAGGCCGCCAAGGAAGCATTCATCAGCTCGGCGACGACAATCGCCATGCCTGTGGTCGAAATCGACGGCGCGCCGATCGCAAATGGCCATCCTGGTTCCATGACACTTTCGTTGCGGCAGGCCTTTTTTGACGTTGCGGAAAAAAGTCCAGCCTGATAACCGCACAACTGGAATGAACCTTAACTATCTCGTTCTGCTTGCCATTGTGTTGGCAAGAGGGGGTTTGCGCGCTTGACAGGTGCCGCGTAATTTGGCGCATTGGTCCGCAAACCGAAGGGGATCGGCGAAAGACAAGAAAAATGGCGGAACGATCGCAAAACCTTCAGGACCTGTTCCTGAATTCAGTTCGCAAGAGCAAAAATCCACTCACCATCTTCCTCATCAATGGCGTGAAGCTGACCGGTGTGGTCACTTCGTTCGACAATTTTTGTGTGTTGTTGCGGCGTGACGGGCACTCCCAGCTCGTCTACAAGCACGCCATTTCCACGATCATGCCGAGCCAGCCGGTTCAGATGTTCGATGGCGAGGAAAGCCAGGGCGCCTGATTGGCACGTGATAAGGACGCGGACCGCAGCGTTCGCGGAAAACAAGGACATCAACTCGGGCCGGAAGCCAAGGATCCGACCCGAGCTGTCGTCATTGTGCCGGTGCTTGCCCGCCAGCCGCGCGGCGACGATGACGCGAGCCGTCCGCGGCTGAGCCGTTCGGCCGACGCCCGCCACGACGAGGCGGTCGGGCTTGCCAGCGCCATCGATCTCAATCCGGTCCACACGGCCGTGGTGACGGTCGCCGACCCGCGGCCGGCGACGCTGCTCGGCAGCGGCAAGGTGGCCGAATTCGCCGACATCGTGAAGGAACGCAAGGCGGAGCTGGTCATCGTCGACCATCCGCTGACGCCGGTGCAGCAGCGCAATCTCGAAAAGGAACTGAACGCCAAGGTGCTCGACCGCACGGGGCTCATTCTCGAGATATTCGGCGAGCGCGCGCGTACCAAGGAAGGCACGCTTCAGGTCGAGCTCGCGCATCTCAACTACCAGAAGGGCCGGCTGGTGCGGAGCTGGACCCACCTTGAGCGGCAACGCGGCGGCGCCGGCTTCCTCGGCGGCCCCGGCGAAACCCAGATCGAATCCGACCGGCGCATCCTGCAGGACAAGATCACCAAGCTGAAGCATGAGCTGGAAACGGTGCGGCGCACCCGCGACCTGCACCGGGCCAAGCGCAAGAAAGTGCCGTTCCCGGTGGTGGCGATCGTCGGCTACACCAATGCCGGCAAGTCGACGCTGTTCAACTGGCTGACCGGGGCAGGGGTGCTGGCCGAAGACATGCTGTTCGCGACGCTTGATCCGACGTTGCGGCGCGTGCGGCTGCCGCACGGCACGCCGGTTATCCTGTCGGACACGGTCGGCTTCATCTCCGACCTGCCTACGCATCTGGTGGCGGCGTTCCGGGCAACGCTGGAAGAAGTCGTCGAAGCCGATCTGGTGCTGCATCTGCGCGATATCTCCGATCCCGACACGGCGGCCCAGGCCGAGGACGTCGAACGCATCCTTGGCGATCTCGGCGTCGATGCCGCCGACACGAACCGTGTGATCGAGGTCTGGAACAAGATCGACCTGCTCGATGAAGGCAACCGGGAGCGGTTGCTCGCCGAAGGGGCAAGCGGCAAATCTCCGCCGATCGCCATATCGGCTGTGACCGGCGAAGGACTGGACACGCTGAAGGCGCTCATCGAGACGCGCGTGTCGGGCGAGCTGGAAACGATGACGGTTACGTTGAGCCCGGCCCAGCTCGGCCAGGTCGACTGGCTCTACCGCAACGGCGACGTTGTTTCGCGCACCGACAATGAGGATGGCAGCGTCACCCTCTCGCTGACGGCCACACACAGCGCCAGGCAGGAAATCGAGAGCCGCCTGCATCGCAAGCACGGCAGCTAACCGGCTGTTTACTTTGCGCTTTTGGCCTGCTGCCAGAGCGCTTCCATTTCGTCGAGCGTAGCCTTCTCCAGCGATCTGCCCGAAGCCTCCAGGGCCTGCTCGACATAGTGGAACCGCGAGCGGAACTTTTCGTTGGTGCCGCTGAGCGCCGCTTCCGAATCGAGCTTGAGGTGGCGGCCGAGATTGACGACGGCAAACAGCATGTCGCCGAACTCGTCCTGGATGGGCGCGGCGTCGCCCGTGGCAAGCGCCTCGCGCAATTCGCCGATCTCTTCCTCGATCTTGTCGAGGATCGGTGCTGCCTCGCTCCAGTCGAAGCCGACACGCGCTGCTTTCTCCTGCAGTTTCAGCGCACGCGTCAGGGCAGGGAGCGCCACCGGAACGCTGTCGAGATAGCCCTTTCCGTGATCCTCAGGATCGAGTCCGCGCGCAATGCGGGCGTCGCGCTTCTCGGCTTTTTCGGCCGCCTTGATCTTCTCCCACATCCCCTTGGCCATGCCGGCGCTGCGCGCCTTCTCGTCGCCGAAGACGTGCGGATGGCGGCGGATCATCTTGGTGGTGATGGCTTCGACGACATCGCCGAAAGCGAACTCGCCAATCTCCTCAGCCATTTGCGCGTGATAGACGACCTGAAGCAGCAGGTCGCCCAGCTCTTCGCGCAGATCGTCGAAGTCGCCGCGCGCGATCGCATCGGCCACTTCATAGGCCTCCTCGATCGTGTAGGGCGCGATGGTCGCGAAATTCTGCTCGATATCCCAGGGGCAGCCGGTCTTCGGCGCCCTGAGCGCCGCCATGATCTCGATCAGCCGGGAAATGTCCTTGGAAGGCGTCATGGGTCGAGCCTATCCCGCGACTGGCGTCCGACCAATCCCGGCTGGACACCGAAACGAGTTGTCCACAGCCGTCGGGATCTCAGTCGAGCACCGAGACGATCGCCTTGGCGAGATCGTCCATGCCGTCCTCCGGCAGGCCGGCCACGTTGATGCGGCTGTCGCCCACCATATAGATGGCGTGCTCGGTGCGCAGGCGTTCGACTTGCGCCTCGGTCAGCCCCAGCCTCGAAAACATGCCGCGATGGCTGGCGACGAAATCGAAGCGGTCGGAGTTGGACTGACGCCGGAGCGCCTCGGCGAAGGCGACCCGCAGCCTGAGCATGCGCAGCCGCATCTCCTCGAGCTCCGTCTCCCAGTCCTTCTTCAGATGAACGTCTTCCAGCACCATGCGCACCGCCGCCGCGCCATGATCCGGCGGCATCGAATAGAGCGCGCGCGCGGCCGCCAGCATCTGGCTTATCGCCACATCCGCCTGGGCACCATCCTTGGCCATGATCATCGCGGCACCCACGCGGTCGCGATAGACGGCGAAATTCTTCGAGCAGCTCGAGGCGACGACCATTTCCGGCACTTTGCCGGCCAGCAGCCGCAGACCGGCGGCGTCGGCGTCGAGGCCCTCGCCAAAGCCTTGATAGGCGATGTCGACGAAAGGCAGCAGGCCGCGCTCCAACAGCACATCGGCGACCTTGGCCCACTGCGCCGTATCGAGGTTGGCGCCGGTCGGGTTGTGGCAGCAGCCATGCAGCAGCACGACATCGCCGCTGTTGGCTGTCTTGAGCGCCCCGAGCATCTCGTCGAAGCGCACGGCACCCGAAGCGGCATCGAAATAGGGATAGTCACGCACCTGCAATCCAGCAGCGCGCATCACCGGCAGATGGTTCGGCCAGGTCGGATCGGACAGCCAGACGGTGGCACCTGCGCGCGTGCGTTGCAGAAGCTCTGCCACCAGCCTGAGCGCGCCGGATCCGCCCGGCGCCTGCGCGGCACGGATGCGCGAATGGTCGGCCTTCTCGCCAAAGGCGAGCTTGATCATGGCGGCGTTGAAGCCGGTATCGCCGGCAAGGCCGAGATAGGTCTTGGTGTCCTGGGCGGCCAGCAGACGCTTCTCGGCCTCGCGCACGGCGCGCATCACCGGCGTCCTGCCGTCGATGTCCTTATAGACGCCGACACCGAGGTCGACTTTACCCGGCCGTGGGTCGTTGCGGTAGAGGCCGATCAGGGCAAGGATCTTGTCGGCGGGCGCGGGCTGCAGGGTCTCGAACATCGAAAAGGACTCCAATGGCGGCGGAGTGATACGCAAATCGATCCCGCCGCGCCAGCGCTTTCCTCCGTGCCGGCGACACGTAAGAAGAAAATGCCGGGCAGGGGGATTAAAACCCCTACATGCTCCGTAAACAGGGCATGAAACAGTCGATGGCACGCTTCGACATTGTCGGGCAATTGGGGTCGCTGCGGCGTTATGCACGCTCGCTGACGCGCGACAGCACTGACGCCGAGGATCTCGTCCATGACGCGCTGGTGCGCGCCTATGAGCGGCGCGCGACCTTTCGCTCGGGCGGCAATTTGCGCGCCTGGCTGCTGGCGATCGTGCACAACATCTTCATCGACCGCATGCGCTCGCGCCGTTCCGAGGCGGCACGCATCGAACAGGCCGGCCTTGTTGCCGACCAAAACATGCCGGCGTCGCAGGACCATTCGGTGCGCTTGTCGCAGGTCCGCGATGCATTTCTTTCGCTGCCCGAAGAACAGCGCTCCGCCCTGCATCTCGTCGCCATCGAAGGGCTTTCCTATCAGCAGGCCGCCGAAGTCATCGGCGTGCCGCTCGGAACTTTGATGTCGCGCATCGGCCGCGCCCGTGCCGCGCTGCGCGAGATGGAGGAGGGGGCTCCGCTGAAAGCCAGGCCTCATCTCAGGATCGTGGGAGACGATCAATGACCGCCATTGTCGACCCCGTAACCGATGCCGACCTCGACGCCTATGTCGACGATCAACTGGATGTTGCCCGCCGCATCGAGGTCGAGGCGCACCTCGCCGCGCGTCCGGAAGTGGCGGCGCGCGTGATGTCCGATCTGAGGACGCGCGATGAACTGCGCGTCGCGCTTGCCGGACCTTTCGGCATGGCGCGTCCGGCCACCACCGAAGCGGCGCGGCGGCTGGAAAGGGCGCTTGCCAGGGGGCGCATCCTTGCCGTGCTGCAGCGGGCAGTGGCAGCGGCCGTGCTGGTCGCGGCAGGCTGGCTGGCGAACGGCATTTTCGGGCCGATCGCTGTGACCAAGGTGGTCGCTTCGACGCAGCCGCCGGCCTATGTCGAGGATGCGGTCCGGGCGCACCGGACGACCTTGGTGCGCGAGACGATGCCGTCGCAGCGCGAAGCGCCGGGCTACAATGCCGACGAGATCCGCGCCGCGACGGCGATCGTGATGCCGTCGCTGCCCGACGACTGGAAGATCCGCGACGTCCAGGTCTATCCCTCGCAATTCGGGCCGAGCGTCGAGGTTGCGGTCGAGACCAAGGACATCGGTCTTGTCTCGCTGTTCGCCATCAGGCCGGGCACGTTCGATGTCGTGAAGCCAACGATCGCGCCCTCCGATGACATTTCAACTGCATATTTCCAGATCGGCGAGGTTGCCTACGCGGTGGTCGGACGCGGCGACGCCGGCAATCTCGACCGTGCCGCCGAAAAACTCGCCAAAACTCTCTACTGAAAACAGACGCTCTACTGAGACTTCCAGCTAAGGAGAACCAAATGAACAGCCCCAATCTGGGATACCGAATGGGCACCGGCGTCCAGGCCGGAGCCGTCTATGACGAGGGCCTGCGCAAGCACATGCTGCGCGTCTACAACTATATGGGCCTCGGTCTCGTCGTCACCGGCCTCGTCGCCTTTTTCGTGGCCTCGACGCCGGCACTCTATGTGCCGATCTTCTCCAGCCCGCTGAAATGGGTGGTGATGCTGGCGCCGCTCGCTTTCGTCATGATCTTCTCGTTCAAGATGCAGACGATGTCGGCCGCAAGCGCCCAGGCGATGTTCTGGGCCTTCTGCGCGGTGATGGGCCTGTCGCTCGCCGCCGTGTTCCTGGTCTTCACCTCGACCAGCATCGCGCGCACCTTCTTCATCGCCGCCACCATGTTCGGCGCCACCAGCCTCTACGGCTACACGACCAGGCGTGACCTGTCGCAATTCTCGTCCTTCCTGATCATGGGCCTGATCGGCGTGGTGATCGCGAGCCTGGTCAACCTGTTTCTCGGTTCGACCGCGCTGCAGTTCGCCATCTCGGTGATCGGCATTGCCGTCTTCGTCGGCCTCACTGCCTGGGACACGCAGACGATCAAGGAGCAGTATGCGGAGAACTTCGATGCGGAATCGCAGCAGAAGCTCGCCGTCTTCGGCGCCTTCTCGCTCTATCTGAACTTCATCAACATCTTCCAGCTGCTGCTGAATTTCACCGGCGAGCGCGAATAGGCCGGACCGTAGCAGGCAACACTGCTGACCTCGGCACGGCCGGAGGGAAACCTCCGGCCAATTCTTTTGCCAGTACGACGAAAGAGACCTGCACAACCGAGTGAGGTGCGGCATGCCTGCCACCCTTGAGTATACGCTTGGCCTTTTGGTAGCCTGCCGGCATGCGAGCGACCGCGAGGACGTAATGGAACAGCTGACGCTTCACGCTGACGGCATCTCGGCAACCATCGTCGGGCAGGGGGCCGAACTGGTCTCGCTGCGCGATGCCGACGGCACCGAGCTTCTGTGGCAGGCAGGCCCCGCGTGGCGCCGTCATTCGCCGGTCCTGTTCCCGATCGTCGGCCGGCTGAAGGGCGATCGGCTGCGGCATCGCGGACAAAGCTACCCGATGACGCAGCACGGCTTTGCCCGCGACAGGCGCTTTGCCTGGGCCGGGCAGGGACCGACCTCCTGCGTGTTGGTCCTGACCGATGACGCCGAGACGCGGACGCACTACCCGTTCGCCTTTCGCCTCACCATCGGCTACGACCTGAAACCACGGCAACTCGGCGTGACCTTCGAAATCGCCAACACCGGCGACCAACCGCTGCCGGCCTCGATCGGCGCGCATCCGGCGTACAACTGGCCGCTGCTGCCGGAACTGCCCAAGGAGGCCTACCGGCTGACCTTCGCCGACAATGAACCGGCGCCGGTCCGTCGCCTGAAGGACGGCCTGCTGCTGCCGGCCTCGCAACCAACGCCCATCGAGGGAAAGACGCTGCCGCTTTCCGAAAAACTATTCGACGACGACGCCGTCATCCTCGACCGTCCGGCCAGCACAAGCGTACGCTATGCCGCCGGGCGCGGGCCGGCGATCGAGATGTCGTGGCAGGGCTTCAACGAGCTGGGTATCTGGTCCAAGCCCGGCGGCGCGCCGTTCCTGTGCATCGAGCCCTGGCACGGCATCGCCAGCCCCGTCGATTTCGACGGCGAGTTCGCCGATAAGCCGGGCGTCATGCTGATCGAGCCGGGCGCGAAACGCACGCTGAGCTACCGGATCGCTGTCGGCCGGGAGCCATAGGCATGGCGTTTGCGATCAAGGCCGAAGTCTTTTCAGCGCGACGCGGGCGACCGGGGACTTGCGGCAACCGGGAACTATCCTACGCAACATACTCCGACAGCACGCGTTCTATTGATTGGCAGAGCCCTGGCCGATCTGAGGACTGGCTTCATGTGCTGACAATGTCGGAGGCGATTAGGATGGCTAAGTTCAAAGAAGCCCTTGAGCGCGGCAAGAAAGCCCACCGCCAGCAAGGGGAGGATGCGAATGCTCCGATGGCGGATTTCGGCACCCAAGCCAGGGCGTGGCTAAACGATGTCGTTGTTGCGGCGTTGGAAGCAGCAAAGGCTGAGGTGGCGGGCGAGATGACCATCGACGTAGACACTGCATCGCGCCGCCGGGTCAAAGAGTTAACGCCCTCCCTTCAGTTCCAGATCTACGGAAAGCCAGGATTGAAAAAGACGGCCGGAAGGGCATTCACCGTCAACGTTCAGCTAAGTGGGGAAGTATCGGTTTCCTCGCCAGGGATGGTGACTGAGGATGTTGGAAACATAGGAGATCGGTCTGCCGAACGATTTCGCAATTTGGTTGCCAAGCTGATCGAGGACGCCGCTAAGAGCATGTGCTAGCCCGTTGCTCGAGCGTAAAAATATGCTGGATTGAAGTAGATGTTCGCTGCCGTATTGGTGGGGCTCCTTATGGCACGGCACTCATTTGATTGGCTGTCGCTTCTGGTCTTTGTAGGACTTCGCGGCGTCGTCGATCTTGCGCCAATGCCGCACCGACGGCGCGGCGGCTTCTATTTCAAGATGTCAGGCCACCGACCAAATCGATCTCCTTCAATGGATCGCCGCCGTCAACGAAGAGCCGCCCACCTGGCTTCAGGGCAGCCCTGATGCGCGTCAGTGCCGCCCGACCAGCCTCGGGATGACGGCCGTCGAGCGCGCCGACCCTCATGGCGAAGGCGATGTCGAAAAGGGCGTCGCCGGAGCTCAATGCGAAGTCCTCGATTGCCACGCATCTGAAATCAACGCAGGCCGACGCAATCTCATCGGCCGATCCCGCCCGTGCCAATCGAATTGCCTTTTCCGAACGGTCGATGGCCAGAACGAAGCCGCCACCGATACGCTTCGCGACGGCACGGGCGGCAACGCCGGGACCGCATCCGATCTCCAGCACCCGAAATCCTGGTTTCAACGGGAGGGCTTCGACGAAGGCGGATATCCGCGCGGAGATTTCAGCAGCCATGGGAGCCGGGTTTCAAACCTGCCGGACGACGGCGCCTATCACATTGACGAGAAGGCGCGCGGCGGTGAGTGCCGATAGGCCGTCTATATCGGCGGGAGTGTAGAGTTCGACGAGGTCGAACCCCGCGATCACGGCCCGCTTGCCGAGGCCGGCGATCAGGTCGATGACCTGCGTGTAGGTGAGGCCGCCGGGCGTACGCGCGGCCACACCCGGCATGATGCCGGGATCGAGGCCGTCGCAGTCGAGGGTGACGACGACTCGCGCTCCGTCCGGAATATTCTTGAGAGCCGCTTCCACACCCAGGGTATGAACCTCGCGCGCGGTCACGAAGCGACTGCCATAACGGTGCGCCGCCTCGATTTCGGTGAGGCGGGCGCTGCCGACACTGCGCAGGCCGACCTGCACGATGCCGGCCACATGCGGCATCTCGCTCGCCCGCCGCATCGGGCTCGAATAGCCATAGCGTTCGCCATGCACTTCGTCGCGCCAGTCGATATGGGCGTCGATCTGCAGGATCCAGATTGGTCCGTGGCCGGTAAAGCCGGCGAGGAACGGAATGACGACGGAATCATCGCCGCCGAGCAGGATCGGCACAGCCGGCAATGCCAGCACCTCGCGCGTCTTCGCCTCGATCCGGGCCCGGTTGCCGGCATTGTCATGCATGGTGGTGGAGATATCGCCAGTATCGATGCAACTGGCCGGCTTGCCGTCGAACAGCGGCCCGTCCAGATCGAAATCCCAGTTTTCGAGAAGCGGTGCATCGTCCTGGCTGGCAGTGCGGATGGCATCGGCGGCCAAGGCTTGGCCGCTGCTGTCCTGGCCCGGATAGGTGGTGCCGTGACCGGCGCCGAAGATCACCGCACGCGGTATGCGGCCTTCGGCGAGGCGATCGGGAAAGCCGAGAAAGGAAAGCGAAGCGATCATTCTGTATGCCTCTTTGTTGCGTTCCAGATGCGACGGCAGTTTGGGGCAGGGTAGTTGCTTCAGCCCGGAGTTTTGCGACAATTCGCGTCTCGGGCAACAAAATGGGGCTGCAGCGATGAAGAGTCTTCCAATATTGGCGGGTTTGCTCCTTGCCACCTTATCGCCTGCGATGGCCGAGGAGAAACTACGTGCTTCGGATAAGGCCGCACTGGCCGAATGCCTGAAATATGTCGGCGATTTTCCCGGCGACGTCCCCGGGGTGAACGATAAGCCGACGCCGGCCATCCATATCGACAACGCCATCAAGCTCGCCGGACACCAGGCTGCCTCGTGCATCAACTACCTGACCGAGCTGTGCTCTTTCGAGAGCGACGACGGCCAGTCGCAGCTCGGAATGATCGATTGCGCCAACCGCGAGGTTCGTGTGTGGGAGGATCATCTCAACACGACCTATGCGGCGCTGATGGCCAAGGCCGCGCCCAGGGCGCGGGAAGGCTACCGCAAGATGCAGCGCGCCTGGATCGCCTATCGCGACGCGCGATGCGCGGCGGAAGCGTCCGCCGAAACCGTCAACACCGATCGTCAAAGCAACATCATCGTCAGCTGCCTACTTGATGCGACGGCCCGGCAGGCGCTCATCCTCGATGACGAGCTATCGGATCTCAAGTGATCGGGCTGAGCGCGAGGTATCGAAAAGGCCACGTCGTTTCCGGAGGTATGATGCCGAGGTTCTCATGGCGGGCAGGGCTCATTTTCGGCCTGTGCGCTACGCCTGTCGCCCTGCTGCTGGCGCTCTTCTCCGCCGGATCCGGGCATGGCGACTGGGTGTTGGCGCGCGCGCTCTATCCGATACCTATGCTGGTGACGCTCTTGACCGACAAAACCGTCACCAGCCTGTCCGTGGGGCTGGCTCTGGTACAGTTTCCCGCCTATGGGGCATTCGTCGCGCCAGGCGGAGGCATCCGATGGCTGGCGCTTGGCCTCGCCCATATCGTTGCGGCCGCAGCTGCCTTCAGCGGCATTCTCGACTATTTCTAATGCATGTCGCCCAGAAGTGTGCAGCGGTTCTGGGACAACGACATGCATCAAACTAAGGCGTCGCCTGAATCCGTTTCAGCGCGACGCGCTTTAGGGCCGCGGTGGCGACGGGTCGATGCTGTCACACGATGAAGGATGGCGCATCTCCGTCGATAAGACGCCCCTGACTGGCTTAGGGCGAGCGTATTGGCGCGTTCCCTGGAGGAAGCGGTCGATCCAAGGGGCGCGCGGGAACCAATCTGCCAGGAATATCCGTTGCAGATGCGAGGACTGTGAATACCATCATTTCTTCCAGACTTCTCACGAGCGAACGCGGATGACTGTCTTCCCGGCCCGTCGCTCAGTCGAATTGAAGGTAGCGATCGCATCTTCGAGGGACGAGACCTTGCCGATGTTCGTCCGCAGTCTTCCGTCCCTGACCCGCTGAACTATCTCCGAAAGCTGGGCGCGATCGGCCTCGACGACGAAGTCGACCGCCAGGCCATCTGGAGGTCGAATATCCGTCGGTCCGACGGCTGTCACAAGCGTTCCTCCGGCCCGGATCAGCGCTGCGGACCGCTTCTGAATGTCACCGCCGATGACATCGAACACCAGATCGACGCCGCCGACGTCTTCCAGGGTGTCGTTCCCGAGGTCGACGAATTCATTTGCACCGAAGTCGAGCGCCTTCTGGCGATCGGCGGCGCGGCCGGTGCCGATGACATAGGCTCCCGCCTCTCGTGCAAGCTGCGTCACGACCGAACCGACGGCGCCGGCCGCGCCATGCGCAAGCACGCTCTGCCCAGCCTGAAGACGGCCATGCTGGAACAGGCCCTGCCATGCGGTGAGGCCCGAGATCGGCAGGCTCGCGCCCACGGTGAAGTCGACGTCGCCCGGCAATGGCGCGAGATTGCGTGCTTCCATGGCGACATACTCGGCGAGCGTGCCGTCGCGATGCCAGTCGGACAGGCCGAATACCCGCTGACCGATTGACAGCCCGGTTGTGCCGTAGCCAAGCGCGGTGACCACACCGGCCAATTCATGGCCGAGGATCGATGGCGTCCGGTCACGAAAGGCCCGATCCGCCCAGGTCGAAGGCCACTCCAGTTCGGTGTTGACGAACCCCGCCGCATGAACCTGAACGACGACGTCGTTTATCGCAGCTTGCGGCTCGGGCCGCTCCACCAGCTTCATCCCGGCCGTTCCCGAAGCCTGATCAGTGACAACGATTGCTTTCATCGGAATTGCCTTTTCTTTCGTCTGTCTCTTCGGTGGAAATGCTGCCTGCTGGCCGGATTTCCTGAACTTGGCGGACACCCTCGCAGCCCGATCGGGTGCGGTCGAGCCTAGCTCCCCGGCTTTAGCTTTGACGGTCTGTAAACGACCTGGAACGAAGGGGAGGGCCCGTCCCTTGTCGACCTTAGCGCATTGCTGAGAAAAGTGTTTCTTGCGACGATGGGGCGACCAGAGGATTTGGAGATGCCTCATGACAAAACGCACACCCCCGCCTGGCATTGGGCCGCATAATGGCCGCGAACTGCAAATGATGCTTCAGGGTGAGAAGCCAATGGCGTTGTTCGCGGCAGAACCCGGTATGTATGCAGAAGATATCGGTGATGCGCATTTCAAACCCTTTGTCGATGATGGACGTATCCTCAAGTTCACCTACATTGATCCTGAAACCTCTATTGAGGAACGTCGCTACTGCCTGCCAACAGAGGAATGGCGCTGTAAGCTTAGCCAGATGATCTCACGAATGTGCCGCAACGGGGCGGCCTTTGACGTCTTCACGACGAATGATTTAGCGAGGCTAGAAGGCACTCTTCTTGGCTACCCAAAGGACGGTATTGAAGCGTTCATTGCACATGCCACGGCGCTGAAGATCTCGAACTTCAGAACAGATTAAACGGCTGCAGCCCACATTGGCGCGATGTCACTGAGGATCGATCCAATGCGGCGTTGCGGAAGTCCTCATCATGACGGCGATTGCTCAGCTGGCCGCGCTTCTTCGACGCCAGCCCGCAGGCGCCGTCCTGGTCATAGGCCTGCAACAGCCGGTGAACCTGACTGCGGCTGAGAATCCAGCAGCTCCGCGGCCTGGACGACGCTCAGTCGTCGGTCGCGGAGCCACATGAGAAAGTCGCATAAGATATATTATGGAACTATCGCGTCAGCCGCAGGCCCGGGAATTGCTGGGGCTTTCGCCGCTGGTGACAAACTCCGCAGAATGCTCCATGCGGCGCTTCGCGAATTCCAAACTAACGGGCAAACGAGCGACGAGCTGCAATGCCAACTGAGCAGTCGTCGCTATCGCTCTGACTCGTAAGGGATTTCGATCGCCATGCCATCGTAGGCCGGCACCACATGCTCCGGCGTCTCGGCCATCACCGCGGCATAGTCCAGCGGCACATGCATATGCGTCAGCACGGCATTCTTTGGCGCCAGCTTCTCGATCCAGCCCAGCGCCTGACCAAGCGACAGATGGCTGGGATGCGTGTTGTACTGCAGCGCGTCGATCACCAGCATGTCGAGGCCGCGCAAACGCTCGGCGGTGGCATCCGGGAAGCCGCTGATATCCGGGCAGTAGGCAAGCCCGCCGATGCGAAAGCCCAACGAGATGATGTCGCCATGGAACTGCGGCAGCGGCTCGAGGGTGAGGGCGCCCCCCTCGCCTTCGATCACCACCGGTACCACGTGGTCGATGATGTGGGCCTTGACGATCGGCGGATACGAACTGCCGGCCGGCGTCTCGAAGCAATAGCCGAACGCCTCGCGCATCCGCCGCATCGTCGGCTCATCGGCATGGATGTCGATCCGGTGCCGCTGGTCGTGCACGTAGCCGCGCAGATCGTCGATGCCGTGGATATGGTCGGCATGCGGATGGGTATAGACGACGGCGTCGACGCGCCTGACCGAAGCCATCAGCATCTGCTCGCGGAAATCCGGTCCGGTGTCGATGACGACCGTGGTGCGCGCGCCATTGGCGGCAATCCGCTCGACCAGGGCCGCGGTGCGCATGCGCCGGTTCTTCGGATTCGCGGGATCGCAATTGCCCCAGTCACCGGTGATGCGCGGCGTGCCCGGCGATGAGCCGCAGCCGAGAATGGTAAAGCGCAGCCGGTCGCCCATGTCTCAGCCTGCCGCCATGTCCGGGCGCGGCATCTTGGTGAACAGCCGAAAGAAGTTCCCGGTGGTGATATCGGCGATCTCGGCCTCGCTGACGCCGATGGTCTCGGCAAGCACCTTCGCCGTGTTCGCCACATAGGCCGGTTCGTTGCGTTTTCCCCGATACGGGATTGGCGCGAGGTAGGGCGCATCCGTCTCGACGAGCAGCCGGCCGCGCGGCACGTCGGCGGCGATGGCGCGCAGTTCGGTCGAGTTCTTGAAGGTCAGGATGCCGGAGAAAGAGACAAAGCCGCCCAGCGCCACGCCGACTTCGGCCAGCCTGCGCCCGGACGAAAAACAGTGCAGAATGAAAGGGAAGGCGCCCTTCCCTGTCTCGTCCTCGAGGATCGCCGCCATGTCATCGTCGGCGTCGCGCGAATGGATGACCAGCGGCAGGCTGGTCCGGCGCGAGGCCGCAATGTGGGTGCGAAAACCTTGCGCCTGCGCATCGCGCGGCGCCTTGTCATAGTAGTAGTCGAGCCCGGCTTCGCCGATCGCCACCACCTTTGGATGGCCGGAAAGCCGCACCAGTTCGTCGGCGGTGACGTCGAGCTCTTCCGCCGCATTGTGCGGATGGGTGCCGACCGAGCAATAGACTTCGTTAAAAGTTTCAGCGATTTCAAGAATTTGCTGAAAACGCTTCACGCGCGTCGAGATCGTGACCATGCGGCCGATCCCGGCGGCGAGAGCGCGGGCGACGATCGTCGCCCGCTCCTCGGCGAAGTCCGGAAAGTCGAGATGGCAATGGCTGTCGACCAGCATCAGGCGTTGCCATCCTGCTCGACATAACGTGGGAACACGCCCTCGGGCGCCGGCAGCGCGGTGCCCGGCACCAGCGCGTGGTCGGCATGGACGTGCTCGAAAGCGCGCCTGTCCGCGGGCACGGCCAACAGGTCGAGCAGCTTGGCGGCCGATCCGGGAACGAAGGGCTGGCAAAGCACCGTCACCCGGCGCACGACCTCGGCGGTCGTCCAAAGCACCGTTTCCATGCGCTCCGGATTGGTCTTCTTCAGCGCCCACGGTTCCTGGGAAGCAAAATAGCGGTCCGCTTCCGCCACCACACCGAAGATCGCCGCCAGCGCCAAATGGATGCCCTGCTCCGCCATCGCCCTGCGCGAAACGGCCAACGCTTCGATCGCCTGGTCGAGGATCGCCGTGTCGGCCTCGGTCAGATCGCCGCGCTTCGGCACCGCGCCGCCGCAGTTCTTGGCAATCATCGACAGCGAGCGCTGCGCCAGATTGCCGAGGCCGTTGGCGAGATCGGCATTGGTGCGGTTGACGATTGCTTCATGGCTGTAGCTGCCGTCCTGGCCGAACGGCACCTCGCGCAGGAAGAAGTAGCGTACCCGGTCGACGCCGTAATGCTCGACCATGGTGAACGGATCGACGACGTTGCCGACCGACTTCGACATCTTCTCGCCGCGGTTGAACAGGAAGCCGTGGGCGAAGACACGCTTCGGCAATTCGATGCCGGCCGACATCAGGAAAGCCGGCCAGTAGACCGCATGGAAGCGCACGATGTCCTTGCCGATGATATGCGTGGCCGGCCAGTAGCGCCATTGCTCGGCCTGGGTGTCGGGATAGCCGGCCGCGGTAATGTAGTTGGTCAAGGCATCGACCCAGACATACATGACGTGCTTGTCGTCGCCTGGCACGGGCACGCCCCAGTCGAAGGTGGTGCGCGAGATCGACAGGTCCTTCAGCCCCGACCTGACGAAGCTCATCACCTCGTTACGCCGCTCGGCCGGGCCAACGAAGTCGGGCTGGCTCTCATAGAGCGCCAGCAATTTGTCCTGATAAGCGGACAGCCGGAAGAAATAGCTTTCCTCCTCGTTCCATTCGACCGGCGAGCCAAGCGGCTCGCGCCGCACGCCATCCTCGCCGAGCGTGGTTTCGCTCTCGTCGAAATAGGCCTCCTGCCGCACCGAATACCAGCCGCTGTAGCGGTCCAGATAGATGTCGCCATTGGCGGCCATCGCCTTCCAGATCGCCTGGCAGGATGCGTAGTGGCGTTGTTCCGTCGTGCGGATGAATTCGTCGTTTGAGGCGCCGACCGTCTCGGTCATCAAGCGGAAGATTGCCGAATTGCGGTCGGCAAGCGCCAGGGGCGTGATGCCTTCCTTCTCGGCCGTCTGCTGCATCTTGAGGCCATGCTCGTCGGTGCCGGTGAGGAACAACACATCCTTGCCGTCCAGACGCTGGAAGCGAGCAAGCGCGTCGCTGGCAATGACCGTATAGGCATGGCCGATATGTGGCTTGCCGTTCGGATAAAAGATCGGAGTGGTCAGGTAAAATTTTTCGCGTGACATGAATGAACCGTCATGAATGTCTGAATGTGAGTTGTGGCGGTGGATATCGCATCGGGACGGCGATTGCCATCCCGTTGCATGCCGCCCAAAGTGGCCCCGGTTTTGGGGCGGCGGCATGCACCAAAGCAATCGTCACATTCGCATCGCAGAATTCAGGCGGTCGATCATGGTCAGGGCGTGCTGCTTCTTGTCGAGATTGTAGGTCTCGGCCTCAGATATCGTGTTCAGCGCCTCGTGCCAAGCCTCCGACAGGGTTTTGGCCCTGGCGAGGTCGCCCGCAAGTGCCGCTTCGCTGGCGGCGGCCGATAGCAGATCGAGCGCGCGGCGGTTGAAGATGTCGAACTGGATCGCCTGGTCGCGTCCCGCCACGGCCTCGGCCAAGCGATGCGCGGAGGCAATGTCCGGCTTGCTGGCCGCCACCAGCGTGTCGAGCGCGCCGGCGATCTCCAGCCCGCCATATTGGGTGAGCAGGATCGCGTTGCGGGCGCTGCCCCCTGCCCGCTCGGCAAGTGCTGCGCGCGCGGCCGGATCATCCGGCGGCGGCGGCTCGACATTTTCCAGCACCGCCATCAACTCGTCGGCAGCCAGAGGCGCCAGCCGCACCATCTGGCACCGCGAGCGGATCGTCGGCAGCAGGCTGCCCGGCGCGTGCACGATCAGAATGAACAGGGTGCGCGCCGGCGGCTCTTCGAGATTCTTGAGCAAGGCATTGGCGGCGTTGGTGTTCATGTCGTCGGCCGGATCGACGATGACGACGCGGTAGCTGCCGTCATGCGAGGTCATCGACAGGAAGCGGCTGACCCTGCGGATCTCGTCGACGGTCAGCACCGTCTTGAAGCTCTTGGTCTTGTCGTTGGCCGGACGGGTGAGATGCAGCACCGAAGGATGCGCACCGGTGGCGATCTGGCGAAACAGCGAGGAAGCCGGATCGGGAACGGCGAGCGTGTCGTGCGCCGCCTTGAAATCCGGATATTTCAGAAGGTGGTACGCCAGGTGGAACGCCAGCGTCGCCTTGCCGATGCCGTGCGGTCCGGCAAAAATCAGCGCGTGCGGCAGCTTGCCGGCGCGGTAGGCGCTCACGAGCATTGCCGCCGCCGGCGCGTGGCCGATCAGCCGCGGCGTTTCTGCCGGCTCAGGCACGCCATCCAGCGTGTCGTGCTGTTCTGGGGCGATGCGTTCGAAGATCATGCCGGCGCCGTCTCAATCCTTTGCGCCTGCATCCGCGCTTCCAGCGCCGTGAAGACGGCGGCGGTGACGACATTTTCCACCGCATCAGGATCGGCGGAGGCGTCGATGACGATGCAGCGCTCCGGCTCCGCTTCGGCGATGGCCAGGAAAGCCTCGCGCCGTCGCTGATGGATAGCCAAAGTCTCCTTCTCGAAGCGGTCGGCGGCATCACCGGCGCCGCGCCGCGCGGCGGCCCGCCTCAGGCCTTCAACGGGATCGATGTCGAAGATCAGCGTCATGTCCGGCATCATGCCGTTGATGGCAACCGCTTCCAACGCCTTCATGAAGTCGGCATCGATGCCGCCGGTGACCCCTTGGTAGACGCGCGAGGAATCGATGAAGCGGTCGCACAGCACGATCGAGCCGCGCTCGACCGACGGCCGGATGACCTGCTCGACATGATCGGAGCGCGCGGCAGCGAACAGGATTGCCTCCATCTTCGGACCGAACGGCTCGGCCGCCCCCGACAGAAGCACATGCCTTACGGCCTCGGCGCCGGGCGATCCGCCAGGCTCGCGGGTGACCAGAACCTCGTATTTCTTGGCGCGCATGCGCCGTGCCAGCCGCTCGATCTGCGTCGACTTGCCTGCTCCTTCGCCGCCCTCGAAGGTGATGAAAAATCCGCTCGCCAATCGCGACTGCCTTTTGCCCGTGCTGGCCGCTGTCATAGCTCCCGTCCGACAAAAGGTCCACGAACTTGCCCGATCACAAATGTTTCCGACGCAGCCAGCCGACAGCGAGTTCCTTGGCGGCGTCGAGCGCGCGCTGCGGCAGCGTGCCCACTTTCACTGACTCGGCGGCATAGAGTGGCGTCTGCTGGCTGAGCGTGTCGCCTATCCAAACGCGCAGTTCTCCGACCGGTTGCCCCTCCTCGACCGGTGCCGACACCGGGCCCTGATAGACGATCCTGGCGGTCAGCTTGTCGCGGTTGGCGATAGGCAGAAAGATGTCCACCGGACCTTTTGCTTTCAAGGCCAGGCCGGACTTGGCGCCGCCGAAGACCTGCGCCTCGCCGACCACCTCGTCCTTGGCGAAAATCTCGGTCTTCTGGAAGGAACGCGAGCCCCAGTCGAGCAGCTTGCGCGCCTCTTCGGAGCGTTCGCGGTCATTCGCCAGTCCGCTGAGCGCGGCGATCACGCGGGTGCCGTTGTGGCTGACGGTGCCGACCAGGCCGAACCCCGCCTGCTCGCTGGCGCCGGCCACGAAGCCGTCGGCTTCGATGCCCATGGCGATCAGCGGATTGCGGTTCCTCTGCGCGATCTTGTTCCAGGTGAAGTCCGGCTGGCCGTAATAGTGGAAGAACTCGGGATAGTCGCGCCACAGATGCAGCGCCAGCATCGTCAGCTCCCGCATGGTCGTCTGCTGGCCGTCGGCCGGCAGGCCGGTCGAATTGACAAAGGTCGACTTCGACAGGCCGAGTTGGCGGGCGCGATCCGTCATCTGCGCGGCGAAATTTGCTTCCGAGCCCGCCATGCCCTCGGCGAGCACGATACAGCCGTCATTGGCGGCCTGCACGGTGACGCCTTGGATGAGGTCCTCGACGCGGACCGCGGATTTGAGCTTGGCGAACATGGTCGAGGTGCCGGACGGCGCGCCGCCGGTGCGCCAGGCGTTTTCACTGACGACGAAAGTATCGTCGAGCGTCATGCGCTTCGACTTGATGGCGTTGAAGACCATCTCCATCGTCATCAGCTTAGCCATCGAGGCCGGCGGGATCGGCTTGTCCGGGTCCTTGGCGAAGAGCACCGTGCCGGTGTCGGCATCGATCATGAACGCCTGCGTTGCCTTGGTCTCGAAAAGCTGCGCGCTCGCCGGAACGGCGCAAAGTAGCATCAGCACCAATCCCAGAAGGCTGGCGAAAGGTGGAAAAATGCGGAATTGCATGAAATCTCGACCCAATCTGAGCAACACCGGAAAACGCGCAGCGATTGTTCGCCCGGAATTGCGCAAAGACTACCCCGCGGCCAAGCTATCAGGGTTTTTTCGGCCGGATCAACGGGCAGTCCGAATTTGATCAGTTACGCACAGCCAGCGCGTCCGGCGCGCCATGCGACCAGGCTGCCTGGAGCAGGTCGTCGATGCTGCCATGGCCGTCCGGATAGACATTGACCGCATACCAGTCATTGCCGTCGAGTTCGGTGCGCTGGATCTCGGTCCGGCCGAACGGCTCGAGCGCCGCGGCCACGCGCTTTGCCTCGGCGGCCTCGTCGAAGGAACCGGCGGCGACGTAGTCGGATCCAGGAACCTGTTCCTGGCGATTCGATTTCTTCCACGACTGCAGGATATCGGCCGGCGACATGCCGCCGGTGTCAAGCGCGGCAAAGACATCGGCGCGCTCTACCCGTTCATCCGCATAGGACAGCGAAGCCATGGCGAAAGGCGAATTCGCCGGCAAGGTGATCTCGGGCCGCTGCGGCACGATCGGTCCGAAATCCGGCAGCACGACATCGCTGGCGCCCGGCACCGAGAACGCCGCCGGCTGCACGGCCGGCTGATCCGACAAGCCCGGCTGCGCGGCAAAGGCTTGCCCCGAATTGGTCAACTGGCCGGGGAACGGAACGGCGGCTGGCGGCGCGCTCACCGGCACGCTCGGCGACGGGCCGTTCATGGCCACCATCACGCCGGTCGGCAGGCCGTCCGACGGATCCGGCCGGTTGTTGCCGGGGTGATAGGAGGCCACCAGATACCGGTCGTCATCGCCGTCGAGCGGCGCGCGGCCGACATATTCCACTTTGACCTTGGCCGTGCCGACCTTGTCATAGTCGAGCATCTGCGCGGCGCGTTCGGAAACGTCGATGATACGGCCTTCATGGTAGGGACCGCGGTCGTTGACACGCACGATCACCGAACTGCCGGTCTCGATATTGGTGACGCGGGCATAGCTCGGCAGCGGCATCGTCGGATGCGCCGCCGTCAGATGCGTCATGTCATAGACTTCGCCATTGGCGGTTAAACGGCCATGGAAGGCGTCGCCGTACCAGGAAGCCAGGCCGACCTTGGCGTAATTCTTGTCTTCCTTCGGGTAATACCACTTGCCGCGTACCTGGTAGGGCTTGCCGAGCTGGTCGCGGCCGCCGCCGCGCCGTATGAACTCGACCCGCGGGCTCGCCTTCACGCCATATTCGGATTCGGCGAAATATTCCTTGGAGCGGGCCTTCTTGTAGACCATCCCCTTCGGTTCGGGTTGCGACGCACAGGCAGCCAGCAGCAGGCCCGAGAGGGCGCACAGGGCGAAAGCAGAAGCGCGGCGAAGACGCGGGCGCGCCGAAGTCTGCATGTTTTCGATTGTCCCCTATCGTGCTGCCATCCGACGGAACCAAACGTCCGCCAATGCCAGCAACACCTTGATCCCAATCCCTTTGTGCACAGGAATTGTTTATCACGATGTTAATCGATTATGGTCGCAACAGGGCGAGATTATGGCGAGAGGTGATGCCGCCGCCCTCGGAACATCCGTTCCCGTTTCGAAAATGCTCT
Source organism: Mesorhizobium australafricanum (assembly GCF_033977265.1). Lineage (NCBI taxonomy): Bacteria > Pseudomonadati > Pseudomonadota > Alphaproteobacteria > Hyphomicrobiales > Phyllobacteriaceae > Mesorhizobium > Mesorhizobium australafricanum. Next base: position 130,146 of record NZ_JAVIIT010000014.1, read on the forward strand.
GCTGCCAATACGAGCGCCAGCGACAAAGATCGCTGGCGTGTCGAATCCGCATGGGAGTAAAGGTTCGTCCGCTATTCCAACTGCCCGGATAGCGCCTGCTGGGCCGTCGCCCGAGACAGCATCTCGCGCTTTGTCAGTACGGGTTTCTCGTAGGTTTTCTTCACGATTGTCCCCCTATTTGCAATATTAGCAGGTTGAGATTGACAGGGTCTTTGCGACATTGTCAATGCATCGAACCGGCTTTCCGCCGCTGTCCCGTTCCGCAAACAATGGATTGAGCCGTTCCTGCGATTGACAGATCTTTACGCGTCGCACTAGAGCATGGGCGCTCTCGTCCTGTCGGCACGGTCTTCGGGACCAAACAGGATAAGGCGCCTCGTGAAAGATCACGATGGAGGGATGGCCGAGCGGTTTAAGGCACCGGTCTTGAAAACCGGCGTGGGCGCAAGTTCACCGTGGGTTCGAATCCCACTCCCTCCGCCAACCACCCCTGAAATGCGTAGAAAACATAAGGCTTGGCAATTTTCGGTTAGTGGCCAACTAACCAATCTACTAACCAGTAACTGCTGTTGATACAACTTCGGAAGCCATCTCAGTTAGGCCGTGCTGGTAGATGTGAGAGTGGGCCATGTAAATTCGGTAGGCTCTTTCGCTATCCCCAAGATACCTTTGCATCTGCCCCTCCACGTTTCAATCCAGTGACAACATCGCACGACCGGGAGTAGGTCCGCAACTTTTCGCCAGCGCATCGAGCCGCTGTTGAAGGTGCTCATTGAGCAGGTTCATTTCCTTTTGCACTTCACGGGACCGCCATTGTGAAGCGCAATGAACTTGTCGGCCATGGCTTGCAATGCGGTCTCTAGCGACTGTCGAGCCTGACAATGTGATCCATTTCATTGTCTCCCGATGGTCCGCTGATAGGAATTGCGCCGTGAGCGGGTGCTCTCTGTGTGATATGGAGCGGAAAATGTCTGTATGTGAAAGTGAGCACTGGGTCCTCGACTGTGGCTCAGGCGGGTGTGCGCTTTGGGAGGGGGAGAGCGGCGAGGTCCTGTTCTGGAAATGCTACCCCACCATACTGTCGGCGAACCAAGTGGTCTCCGCGCGGAGGAAATCTCCTGGTGCGGAGCGGCTTGTTCTGGATCCTTCGCAAAAGATGACACTTTGCTATTCGGACCTGGATAAGTCGCAGATCGCCGAGGCCTTTACTGAGTTGACCGGCCGCTCGATCGTCGTATCGCAGACCGGAGACGCCGGCGCCCGGACGCTGTGCCAGACCGGCACCTTCGATGAGCTGCTTCAGGCAAGCGGGCTGGTTCAGAAGTAGGCACGCCTCCGAAGACACAGAACGGCCGTCCCCACGGTTGCAGTGCGGCTGATGGGGGCGGTTCGCTGCGAATTTCGCGCCTAGTGTTGTCCGAGTCTGTGTTGCTCCCGCCGATCAGGCCCGGCTAAGTGCTGGCCTCCGCCAGACCGAGCCGGGCCGCCAGGGACAAGGGCTTCTCACTTCTTCTTCGGAGCATCAGCCGGGTTGGCGAACGTTATGCCGCCAGGGGCACTGACCTGAACGTCAATGATCCCGCCTTCGTCTCCGGTCCACACATAGTGCATACCGCCAGGTTGTAACGCGAAAAAGGCTCCCGGCTTGAGCCACGGGCCGGTCTTATCGAGCTTATCCCCGAAGCCGAACCCGACCTCACCGCTGATCAGCCACACGGCCTCGGCATTAGGATGGCTGTGCGGCGGGACGACGTAATGGGGCGGGAACTTCACGCGTGCCACACTCCAGTTACCGGATTGCGCCAGGACAGCGACCTTGGCGCCAGGCGGCAGGTCGCCAATGTCCTGCCACTTCAGGTCCGTGCTGTCGGTCGTCAGAACGGGGGTCGTCTTTACGCCCTCCTGACCCTCGACAGCGAAGGCCGCGCCCCCAGACATAAGGGCTGCCGCACTGGTGAGGCCGAGCACAATGAGCATTGATCGGCCGTTTGAGCGCGATGAAATCTTCATGATTGCATCCTCCCAGGTTGGTCACACGAGTGAACGTGCGAGAAACCTCATATTAGCATAACTGCATCTATCTGGCGTTAGGCGTTTGCTGGCCCCCGGCCACCCGCCGGCTCCATCAGCGGCGCCGCTTGTCCGGCGTCAGCGGCGGCTAAATTTAAAACTGAGACACTACCGACACGCTATTTCCTTCACGCCCAAACCCGTGACCGGAGTAGTCGAATGCTGCCGGGAATCTGGGCGCCGCAATCTGTCATCGTCGGCGGCAGCATTTACCTGGAAAGCCACGCGACGCATGAGAACGCAGTAGAAAGCGCGAAGGAGTTGCTCAATTCGACTTCCTGCTGGCAGTCCACTGATCCCGCTTGTTTTTACTTCGGGCGCACACCCCCGCCCCTACCAGTTCAGCTTGAAGCCGACATCGCCGCCATAGCTCTGCAAGCCGTCGCCGAACTTGCCGTCGAAGGCGGCGAACACCGCGGTGTTTGAGCCCCAGTTCATCTTCAGGCCGGCATTTACGGCGACCGCGTCTTCGGCTGCCGAGGCGCCCTGGATGACGAAGGAGGTGCCGGGCGCCGCCTGGAAGCTGGGCTTCACCGAGCGGTCCTGCTCGAACTCATGCACCCAGGCCGCGCGGCCCCAGGCCTGCAGCGACTGGCCGTCGCCGACGCCGATGGTGGTGTCAAGCTGCAGGCCGAGCGAGACCGGCAGCGAGGTGATGACGCGGTGATCGAAGCTCAGCCCCAGCGCGCCGCCGTCGTCGGGCGACGTCTCGTCGAAAGAGTCCATCGACAGGAATGCGAACTGCAATCCGGCGAAAGGCGTGATGGCCGCGGCACCCACCTGCTGTCGCCACCCGGCCTCGATATTGGTGCCAAAGCCGGCGCTCAGGAAATTGCTGCGCCAGTTCTCGGCCGTGATGCCGGCCACCGGGTTGATCGGCGAGTCCGAACCAGGCACCGCCGTGGCCCGGTGGATGTTGTTGTTGTAGAGGCCAAAGGCAAGCGCGCCGTCGATATAGAACTGGTCCCATTTATGCGCGACATAGGCGCCGGCCTGCGCGCCGACTATGTTGCCGGAAGTCTGTCGGTCGTCGACGGCAAATGAACCCGCCGAGCCACCCAGGGCGAAGCCCACCAGCGTGTCGGGATCGCCGACGGTCTCCATGCCCGCCGCGAGATTGCCGCCCTTGTAGGTGGTGCCGGCACTGCCAGCCGCCGCATCGCCGCTGATCTCACCGCCATTGCCGCCGGCGCTTGCCCAATAGCTCCAGCGCCGCTGGTCGGGCTGCAGGGCCTTGAACGGATCCTTTTTGGGCTTCGTCGGTTCGTCATAGGCCTGCGGCGTGGCTGTGTGATCCGTCGGGTCGGTCCCGAGGCCGGTGCGCCAGAAATCGGCCTGGCGGCCCATCGAGGCGAAGAAGCTTTCATAAGCACCGAACTGCGGCTGCTCGAACCCGGAAACGCCCTCGCCCGAGATCGAATCGTAGACGGCGCCAAGCTGGGTGACCGTCGGGATATAGAACAGCGCCTCGGCGATCTTCTGGAAATCCGGCGAGGTCGGGCCGCTCTGAATGGCGTTGACCGCGTTCGCGACCGGAATCTGGTTCCCGGTCAGGCCGGTGGGAGCGAAGGTTATGTCGACAGCGAGATAGACATTGTTAAGATCCGGATACTGCAACTGATATTGCGCGACCGCGCTTGCGATCGAACTGAGCTCCAGTCCGCTGTGCGAGACACCGCCATCAGCATGCAGGATGTGGAACGTTTGGCTGCCTGGCTTCGCCGCGGCCGCGTCCATGATGTTGAGGTCGATGGCGCCGCCGAGATCCGCCGTGCCGGCGACGTTGATGAGATCGGCTTGCGGATCGAGGTCGACGTCGAGCTTGTAGGCGCCGGTCGAGGCTTGGTTCCAATTGCCGACGAGGTTGGTCGTCATCACATTGTTGTCGCCGCCCGGCGAGAAATAGCCGCTGTCGGCGAAGAGGTTGCCGATGCCGAGCTTGGCGTCGGCGCCGGCATTGAAGGTGGCGTTGGCCGCGTTGGTGAAGCTGTTGGTGCCGGCTCCGAGATCGAAGGAGCCGGTGACCGTGCCGTAATTGGTGATCGCCTCCTTGCCGCCGCCGGACAGGATCGCCCAGCCGCCGGCCGTGCCGCTCGCGGTCGTGATCGTGCCCTTGTTGCTGATCGTGTTGTTGTTGCCGTCGATGATCCAGACACCGACACCGGTATGGTCCGCATCGGTGACGCCGCCCAGGACCTTGCCGGTGGCGCTCGTCAGGTTGATGGCAATGTCGCCATTGCCATCAACGGCCTTGCTCTGCGCGACGATGGCGTCGGTGCCGGCGGCATGGGTGACGACCGACCCGTCGAGATCGACGGTGATGTTGCCGGCTGTGCCGAGATAGTTCTGCGTCGTGTCCTTCTTGCCGCCATTGCTCTGGGCGAAGATGCCGATGGAGCCGTCGCCATAGGTGTCGATCGTGCCGGCATAGTTGACGTGGACGATGCCGGAATCACCGGCGTCGCCATTGCTGCCGACAGCCCAGTTGGTGACGGTGCTGACACCCGGGATCAGCTCGTTGCCGAGCGTACCCAGGATGCCGCCGCCGCCGCCGACCGACTGGGCGAAGATGCCGGCCGAGGACGAGCCACGGGTGATGATCGCGCCGTTGCCCTCGACGGTGACGTCCTTGCCCGAGCCGCCATTGCCGCCGCCCTGGCCGAAAGCAAGGCCGATGCCGAGGTTGAGTGCCGGGATCGGCCCAAGTCCGTTCGCCAGCACGCGATCGACATTGCCGGCGACGCCGCCGCCGCCACCCACTGACTGGGCGAAGATGGCGTTGGACGCCGCGCCGAAGGTCTCGATCTTGCCGTTGCCGTTGTTGATGACGTGGACGATGCCGCCGTCGCCGCCGCTGGTGCCCTTGCCGCCGACGCCGATCGTGCCGGTGGCGCCGATATTGGCCTTGCCGCCGACGCCGCCGCCGCCGCCCACCGACTGGGCGAAGATGCCGTTGGAATTGCTGCCCTTGGTCGTGATGTTGCCGGTGTTGGTGACCTCGACAAGTCCGCCAATGCCTGACCCGCCGCCATTGCCGCCAACGGCGGCGCCAAGCGCGCTGTAGATCTTGGTCTTGCCGAAGAGGACGTTGGCGATCAGCGCCGCCGGGACCGGGATCAGCTCGTCCGTGCCGAGGATGCCGTTGCCACCTGCGCCACCGCCGCCACCCACGCTCTGCGCATAGATGCCGTCGGCAAGCGAACCATTGGTCGTGATGCTGCCGTCATTGGTGACGGTCACGTGTCCGCCATCCCCGGCCGCGCCGCCCTGGCCGCCGACAGCGACCGACATGGCGACGTTGATCAGCGCATCCGGGGGAGCCTCGCCCTTGCCGACCAGCACGTTGATCGAATTGGCGCGGCCGCCGATGCCGCCGCCGCCGCCGATCGACTGGGCGAAGATGCCATAGGCGCTGTTGCCGGTGGTCACCGTATCCCCAGCGATGTCCGTGTCGGTGGTGACGAGGCCGGTCTCGATGTTGCCATGGTTGTTGACGGTGACGTCCTTGCCGTCGCCCGCCAAGGCGCCTTTGCCGCCGATAGCCACCGAGATGTTGGTGTTCTGGGCGCTGGAGCTCGTCGCGTTCGCCCAGCTTCCGACCGCCGTGATCGCGTTGCCGCCATCGCCGCCGCCGCCGCCCGCGCTCTGCGCAAAGACGCCGGCCGAATTGTCGCCATAGGTACGGATGACCGACCAGTTGTTGACCGTTGCGCTCGAACCGTCGCCGCCAAGCGCGCCCTGGCCGCCCACGGTGACGCCGATCGACGCCAGCGGCAGGTCGCTGTTGTTGATGCCGAGATTGACTCCGATCGCGAAGCCGCCATCGCCGCCGCCGCCGCCTATCGACTGCGCCCTGATGCCGTCGGCGCCAAGGCCCCAGGTGGTGATGGTGGAGCCGGCGACGATCGCGCCGAGCTTATCCTTGCCCGCATCGACGATGACGGCGCCGCCGTTCCCGCCGGTGCCGCCCGTGCCGCCGACGGCGACCGATATGTTGGCCCCCGGCCCCAATGAACCGGAGCCCGATCCGGCGTAGCCGCCGGTGCCGCCGCCGCCGCCGACCGATTGCGCCCAGATGCCGTGGGCCCCGGTGCCACGGGTGGTGATGTTGCCGCCATTGGTGACATGCACCGTGTCGCCGATGCTGCCTACACCGCCACCGCCGCCGACCGCGACCGAAACGGCGACCGCCGGAATCTCTTCAGGATCGGGCGAAACCGCGAGCGAGAAGGCGATGGCCCCGCCGCCATTGCCGCCGCCACCGCCGACCGACTGCGCGAAGATGCCGTAAGCCTTGGCGCCCGAGGTGGTTATGTTCCCCTGGTTGCTGACCGTGACGGTGCCGCCGCTGCTGCCGTCGCCGGCATCGCCGCCGATGGCGGCCGATATCGCGCCGACCGCGAGCGCGCCGGCGATGGAGAAGCCGCCATTGCCGCCGCCGCCGCCGACGCTCTGAGCGTTGATGCCGATCGACCCGTCCGCATGGGTGATGATCGAGGAGGCGTTGTTGACGGTAACGGCCTTGGCGATACCACCCGCGGCTCCCTTGCCGCCGAGGGTGACGGTCAGCGCGACCGCGCCGATCGTGCCGCCGCCGGCAAAGCCGCCATTGCCGCCGCCACCGCCGACCGATTGCGCGAAGATGCCATGGGCCTGGAGACCGTAAGTCTCGATCGTGCCGCCCATGGTGTTGACGGTGACGATGTCGCCCTTGCCTCCGACATTGGCAGCGCCGCCCATCGCGAGGCCGAAGTTGAACGCGCCACCGCCGCTCACCGCGACGGCGCCGCCGCCATCGCCGCCGCCGCCGCCGACGCTCTGCGCGAAGATGCCATAGGCACCGTCACCCTGAGTGGTGATGTCGCCCTTGTAGTTGACGGTCACGTCCTTGCCGTCGCCGCCGGGGCCGCCCTTGCCGCCGAGCGCGAAGCTGGCGCCGGCGCCGGATGTGGCGGTCGAGACCGCGACCGCAAGGCCTCCCCTGCCGCCGCCACCGCCGACCGACTGCGCGAAGACGCCATAGGCCTTGGCGCCGGTGACGACGGTTTGGCCCTGACCGTTGGTGGTGCGCGTGCCGGTACTGATGTCGGAGGCGACAAGGCCGCTGAGATTGCCCGGCGTGGCCACGTGATTGACCTCGACCGATCCGCCATTGCCGCCCTTGTCGCCGGCGCCGCCGATGGCGATCGCCACCGCTTCGCCGACAGTATACGAGCCGCCGCCATTGCCGCCGCCGCCGCCCAGCGACTGGGCGAGGATGCCGACCGAATTGTCGCCGGTTGTCGTCAAGTGGTTTGAGGAATTGACGGTGACGTTCTGGCCATCGCCGCCCCCGCCCCCCGAGCCGCCGATGGAGAAGAGGCCGCCGCTGGAGCCTCCATCGCCGCCACCGCCGCCGATCGACTCCGCCTGAATGGCGGTGCCGGCGGTCTTGATTATGCCGGTATTGTTGACGGTCACCGTGCCGCCGTTGCTGGTGGAGGAGCCCTTACCGCCGATGGCGACAAGGCCGCCTGAATCGCCGCCATTGCCGCCGCCACCGCCGATCGACTGGGCGAAGATGCCGCGCGCCTTCGGTCCGGTGGTGATGAGCGTGCCGTCATTGGCGACGGACACCGATCCGCCCGCACCGCCCGCGGTGCCCTCGCCGCCGATGGCGACCAAGCCGCCGCTGCCAGAGCCGTTGCCGCCGCCGCCGCCGATCGATTGCGCCACGATCGCGTCGGCGCCGACATCCTTGATGGTTGGACCCAGATCGGTGACGCTCGTGTCCGTGCCGCCGTATGTCGTGATGTTCGCGTGGTTGGTGACAATGACGGTCTTGCCATCGCCGCCGGAGCCGGCGTCGCCGCCGATGGCGACGAGGCCACCAGCGCCGCCCGCATCGCCACCACCGCCGCCGATCGACTGCGCCAGGATGCCGAAGGCGCCAACGCCATAGGTCGTAATGTTGCCGCCGACATTGTTGGTGACGGTCACGGTGTCGCCGGTGCCGCCGCCGGAGCCGAGCTTGTTGCCCAGCGCAACGATGCCCCCAGAATCGCCGGCATTGCCGCCGCTGCCGCCGAGCGACTGCGCCCAGATGCCATAGGACCGCGCGCCCTTGGTCCCGATGACACCGGTGTTGGTGACGGTGACGGTGCCGCCATTGCCGCCGGCCGAGGCGGAGCCGGGCTGACCGACGATGCCGAAGCTGTCGCCGCCCGAGCCGCCGCCGCCGCCGATCGACTGGGCGAAGATGCCGACGGACTTATCTTTGTTGGTGCTGATCTGGCCGCTGTTGTTGACGATGACCGTGCCACCTTTTGTCGGCGGGCCGCCGGAGCCGCCCTGACTCAGTATGTAGCCATTGCCTCCCGCGCCCCCTTGGCCACCCTTGCTCATCACAAAGATGCCATCGGCTCCGACTGCGTCTGTGGTGATCGTGGCCGCCGAATTGAGCGTGATGTCGCCGCCCTGGCCGGCAGCGCCACCCTGGCGCGCGTCCTGGTTGCCGTAGGAGTCGCCGCCCTTGCCGCCGTCACCGCCAATGCTGACGATCTCGACCGCGGCCTTGCCGTCCTGGCTGGAATTGTAGCTGGTGCCTACCGGCAGCGTGTCATTGATCGTCGGGCCATTGCCGCCTGGCTGGCCGTCGGAGCCGCTCACGCCGATGGTCAGGCTGCCGAGAATGCCGAAATCGATCTCGATGCCGTAGGCGTTCGAGCCGCCAGAGCCGTTTGAACCGGTCTGGCGGTCGACATAGCGCACATCGTTGCCCTGGGTCACCGTGCCGCCGCTGCCCGAGCCGCCAGCGCCGCCGCCCGCGGTCGGAACGTTGAGCTGATAGGTGTTGAGCGTGGTTTGCGGTTTGCCCGAGTCGGTCTCGTTCTCGACCACGATGCCGGTGTAGTAGGTGGTGCCGTTCACCGTCGTCGTGGTGTAGGATAGAACTTTGTAGGTCTTTCCGCCGGAAACATAGGTGGTGTTGACGGCGGGCGGCGTGACGATAACGGCGTTGTAGGTAGTCGTGCCGCCGGAGGTCACCTTTGTCACCACCCAGCCATTGGGTGGCGACGGGATTTGGAAGACCGTCTCGAAACTGCTGGTGCCGGGATTGTACACCGGATCGCCGACCGCCACCGCGAACGCGCTGCCCATAGGCAGAAGCAACATCGAGCCCGTGAGCATTCCGAATACGCTCGATCGGGCAGACCGCCGCAGAGCCTTCAGACCGATCGCAGGCAAAGTGATAATCTTCATTGCCGCGGTCGCGCCCCGCCAACTGTCGACGCTGGCGGCCAGCGCTGCCTTTGGGGCGATCAACAGGAAGGGCGCGGCGACTGAGGTTGGGCCAGGACGACAGGCGTGCAACGCGTGTCCGCAGCCGGACTCCGACCCTTTGGCCGTCTCGATCTTCGCCATTGCCGCAGTCCCCCCGGGTCGTTCAACCCGTCCCCGTCTGGCTATGGCGTGACCCAAGGGAACCGCCTTGTCAACTTCGCTCCACCTGCCAGCCGGCGGTCGAGTTCACGGGATTTGTTATCGGCGCCAAGTAATCCGGCGCATGTCGGACCGTCGCAGAAAGTATTGAACTATTTGGGTTTTCCGGCTTTTCCTGCCGCGCAGTGCGCAGTGGCGATGGGCCGACCGGTCCGCCATGCGGCCGAATGGTACTCCGCGCGTGGATATCCGAGGCAGGCTCTCATGGTTGACTTTTTCTGGGCGTATCGCGGTCCATTTGCAGGAAAGCTCGACGTGGCGGCTCCGATGACAACACGGGCATTCCAAACTTGTTGGTGATTCTGCAAATTGCGGCCACCAATGGTTGCACGGCAGGGGCATCGGTTGATGAACTGAAGCGGCACCGGCCCGGCATGACCGCCAACGGCTGGTAAAACAGCGGTTATTTGATTTCTCAGACAAAATATGCTGCTTGTCGCGCCCATGAAGAAGCTCTGCCTGATGGTTCTGGCGTCACTGACGCTGGTCTTGCCGGCCAAGGCGATGGACAATGCGTTGCGCGCCGGCCTGATGAAACTCGATCCGGAGACCCGTCTCGAGCAGCGATGTGACGCCGAGGTGCTCGACCGGATCAGTCATGACGATCGCAACTACAAGGCCGACCGCGTCGTGGCCTACGCCTTCGCCACGCCGCAGATGAGCGCCGACGCCATCAGGAGCTCCGGCGCCGCCTTCCGCAGCAAGGGCCAATGGTACCGGCTGAAGTTCAAATGCCAGACCGCGGCGGACCACATGGAGGTGCTGCAGTTCCGCTACAAGATCGGCGACGAGATCCCCGAGGCCGACTGGGCAAAGTATAATCTCTACGACTGATCGGCGATCGCGACGAGCCGTCCCCGGTCGACATAACAGCCGCAAATTCCTATCATATTCGGTGTAACGCGGGCTCTGAAAGGGCCCGTCCCGGCCTGTTCTCTTGACGCGCGTGAACCATCCACGTTAGGGCGTCAGAATAGTCGACGATCGAGACTCAGCGAACAGCAAAGGGCCTCCAGCCGATGGACATTTTCAGCGCCGCAAGCCTGACCGCTCTGCTCCAGGTCATTGCCATCGACCTCGTGCTCGCGGGCGATAATGCCATCGTCATCGGCCTTGCGGCGGCAGGTCTGCCTGCAGATCAACGCAAGAAGGCAATCCTCATTGGTGTTCTCGCGGCGACCGTGCTGCGCATCTTCTTTGCGGCCATCACGGTGAAACTGCTTGCCATTGTCGGCCTGCTGCTTGCCGGCGGCATCCTGCTGCTTTGGGTGTGCTGGAAGATGTATCGCGAGTTGCGCACCTCCCATGCCGATGAGCACGAGGCAACGGAGGCATTGGCCAATTCCGACCTCGACAACGACAAAGCGATCGCGGGTAAGGCGCGGCGCAAGACGCTTGGGCAGGCGGCGCTGCAGATTGTCGTCGCCGACGTTTCGATGTCACTCGACAACGTATTGGCTGTCGCAGGCGCGGCGCGCGATCATTTCCCGGTGCTGGTCATCGGCCTGGTGTTGTCGATTGCCTTGATGGGCCTCGCCGCGAGCTTTATTGCCAGGCTGTTGCACCGCTATCGCTGGATCGCTTACATCGGCCTGCTGATCATTCTCTACGTCGCGCTCGACATGGTCTATCGCGGTGCGGTCGAAGTCTGGCCGCACGTCAATGCCGCGGTGAGCTGAGGCTCTCCATCTGCTCCAAGGGTTGCGCTGGGCAATGCGTTTTGCCGCAGGATGGGTCAGCCCATACCAATGCCGCAATTAGTGTGATATTGCGCCGCCCATCCCCAAAAGCCCGGAAAACCCTATGTCCGCCCCTCGCGTCAGTTTCGTCAGTCTTGGATGCCCGAAGGCGCTCGTCGATTCCGAGCGCATCATCACGCGGCTCCGCGCCGAAGGCTACGAGATCGCGCGCAAGCATGACGGTGCCGATCTCGTCGTCGTCAACACCTGCGGCTTCCTCGATTCCGCCCGCGACGAGTCGCTCAACGCTATCGGCTCGGCTCTTTCGGAAAACGGCCGCGTCATCGTCACCGGCTGCCTCGGCGCCGAGCCGGAGGTCATCCGCGAGAAGCACCCCAATGTGCTGGCGATCACCGGCCCGCAGGCCTATGAGAGCGTCATGGCGGCCGTGCACGAGGCGGCTCCGCCCAGCCACGATCCCTATGTCGACCTGCTGCCGCCGCAAGGTGTGAAGCTCACACCGCGCCACTACGCCTATCTGAAGATCTCGGAAGGCTGCAACAACCGCTGCACCTTCTGCATCATCCCGGCGCTGCGTGGCGATCTCGTCTCGCGCCCGGCTGCGGACGTGCTGCGCGAAGCCGAAAAGCTCGCCAAGGCCGGCGTCAAGGAGATCCTCGTCATCTCGCAGGACACAAGCGCCTACGGCATCGACATCAAGTACCAGACGTCGATGCTCGGTGACCGCGAAGTGCGCGCGAAATTCCTCGACCTCGCTGAGGAGCTCGGCAAGCTCGGCATCTGGGTACGCATGCATTATGTGTACCCCTACCCGCATGTCGCCGACGTCATTCCGCTGATGGCGGAAGGAAAAATCCTCCCCTATCTCGACATTCCCTTCCAGCATGCCTCACCGCAGGTGCTGAAGAACATGCGCCGCCCAGCGCATGGCGAAAAGACGCTGGACCGCATCCGCGGCTGGCGCGAGATCTGCCCGGATCTCGCCATCCGCTCGACCTTCATCGTCGGTTTCCCCGGCGAGACCGAAGACGATTTCCAGATGCTGCTCGACTGGCTTGACGAAGCAAAAATCGACCGCGCCGGCTGCTTCAAATACGAGCCGGTCAAGGGCGCGCGCTCCAACGATCTCGGACTCGAGCAGGTACCGCAGGAGATCAAGGAAGCGCGCTGGCACCGCTTCATGCAGCGCCAGCGGAAGATCTCCGCGACACAGCTCGCAAAAAAGGTCGGCAAACGCCTGCCGGTGCTGGTCGACGAGGCGCATGGCACATCGGCCAAGGGCCGCACCAAATATGACGCGCCGGAGATCGACGGCTCGGTGCACATCCAATCGCGGCGGCCGCTGCGCGCCGGCGAGATCGTTACGGTCAAGATCGACCGCGCGGACGCCTACGATCTCTATGGATCAGCCGTCTGAGCCTCCTTGCGAAGGAAGCACCGCGAATAAAAAGGGCGCCGCGCGGCGCCCTTTTTCGTTTTGGCTTTTCGACTTGCCGCTTACTGCGGCAGCTTGTCGTCGATGCCCTTGACGTAGAAATTCATGCCGAGCAGCGTGCCGTCGTCGGCGACCTCGCCGTCCTTCAGCCAAGGCGAGCCGTCCTGCTTGGACACCGGGCCGGTGAAGGGGTTCCAGCCGCCTGCGATCTTCTTGGTGGTCGCTTCTGCCATCGCCTTGACGTCGTCGGGCATGTTGGTGAAGGGCGCGAGCTTGACCGCGCCGTCCTTGATGCCAAGCCAGACATTGTCCGGCTTCCAGGTGCCGTCGAGAGCAGCCTGGACGCGGCTGATATAATACGGGCCCCATTCGTCCGTCAGCGAGGTCAGCTGCGCGTTCGGCGCGAACTTGATCATGTCGGACGACTGGCCGAAGCCGTGCAGCTTGCGTTCCTCGGCGACCTGCAGGGCCGCGGTGGAATCGGTGTGCTGGACGATGATGTCGGCGCCCTGGTCGAACAGCGCCTTGGCGGCGTCGGCTTCCTTGCCCGGATCGAACCAGGAATTCACCCACACGATCTTGACCTTGAAGTCGGGATTGATCGACTGTGCGCCGAGGATGAAGGAGTTGATACCCATCACCACTTCCGGGATCGGGAAGGAGACGATGTAGCCGGCAAGGCCCTTCTTCGATTCCTTGGCCGCGATCTGGCCGAGCACATAGCGGCCTTCATAGAAGCGGGCGTTGTAGATGCCGAGATTGTCGCCGGTCTTGAAGCCGGTGGCATGCTCGAACATCACCTTGGGGAACTTCTTGGCGACCTTCACCTCGGCATCCATGAAGCCGAAGGAGGTGCCGAAGATGATCTTGCACTTCTCGCGCGCCAGGCGCTCGAAAGCGCGGTCGGCGTCGGGACCTTCCGAGACGTTTTCGAGATAGGCGGTCTCGACCTTGTCGCCGAGCGCCTTCTCGACCTCGAGGCGGCCCTGGTCGTGCTGGTAGGAATAGCCGAAGTCGCCGATCGGACCGGTATAGACCCAGCAGGCCTTGAGCTTGTCGGCCGCCTCGGCGGTTGCCGCCAGCGACAGGGCCGCGGCCGTGGTCATCAACGCAATAAGCAGTTTTTTCATTGTGTTACCTCTCTGAGTTAAGCCTTGGAGCTTCCCGTCTTTTTGTTGTTGTCAACGATCCGGAACGAATGGCTGCCCCAAGGAAGCCGGCGTGTTCATCATCGTCAAACGCTTGTTGCGCGAGATTAGAACGAGAACCACGACGGTTGCCAGATAGGGCAACGAAGAAAGCAGTTGAGATGGAAACGATTTTAGGAAAGCGATGACTTGGTAGATCACCCACGGTGAGTTGACGAAGTCCTGGAGGTTGATTGCTTGTACGTGAAGCTGGCCAATCCAAATGGCGCCAAAGATATAGGCACCTGCCAACACCCGCCACGGACGCCATGAGGCGAACACGACAAGCGCCAAGGCGATCCAGCCGCGCCCCGCGCTCATGTTCTCGACCCATTGCGGGGTGTAGACCAGTGACAGGTGACCGCCGGCAAGGCCGGCGCAGGCGCCGCCGAAGATCACGGCGAGATAGCGGTAGCGGATCACCTTGATGCCGAGCGCATGCGCCGAGGTGTGGCTGTCGCCGATCGAGCGCAGCGTCAGGCCCGTCCGGGTTTTGAACAGGAACCACATCACCGCTGCCGTCAGCGCGATCGAGATGTAGAAGACCGGGTCCTGGCCGAAGATCAGCTTGCCGATCACGGGAATGTCGGTGAGGACCGGAATGTAGAGATTTGGCAGTCTTTCGCCGGGCAGCCCGACGAAGCTCGTTCCCATCATGCCGGACAGACCCAGCCCAAGAAGCGTCAGCGACAGGCCGGTCGCCACTTGATTGGTGGCTAAAGACAGCGTCATGACAGCAAAGAGCAGCGAAAACAGCACGCCGACGATGATTGCGGCGAGCAGGCCGATCCATGGCGACCCGGTGAGGTAGCCGGCGCCGAAGCCGCCGACGGCGCCCATGATCATCATGCCCTCGACGCCGAGATTGAGCACGCCGGAGCGCTCGACCACCAGTTCGCCGATCGCCGCGATCAGAAGCGGCGTCGCCGCGGTCGCGATGGTCAAAAGGATGTTGACGGTGATGTCCATCAGCGGACCTCCTCGAGCTTCGGCGCTGCTTCGAGTTTCGTGGCGCCATTCGGCTTCGTCAGCGCCATGCCGATCAGGCGGATGCGGTAGTGGATGAGCGTGTCGCAGCCGAGCACGAAGAACAACAGCATGCCCTGGAACACGCGCGCCACCTTGTCCGAGATGCCGAGCGCGCTCTGCACCGCCTCGCCGCCGAGATAGGTCAGCGCCAGCACAAGGCCCGCGGCCACGATGCCCAGCGGATTGAGCCGTCCGAGAAAGGCGACGATGATGGCTGTGAAGCCGTAGCCGGGCGAGATCACCGGCTGCAGCTGGCCGATGGCGCCAGACACTTCCGAGATGCCCGCCAGACCCGCCAACGCGCCGGACAGAAGGAAGGTGAAGAAGACCATCCGGTTGAAGCCGAAGCCGGCGAAGCGCCCTGCCCTCGGGCTGGAGCCCAGCACCCGCACCTCGAAACCCTTCAGCATGCGGCTCATCATCAGCCAGACCAGCACGGCGGCAACAATCGCGAAGACGAAGCCCCAATTGGCGCGGCCGGCGTCGGGCATCAGTTCCGGCAGGACGGCCGAGTCGCCGAACTGGATGGTCTGCGGAAAGCCATGCCCCTGCGGATCGCGCCACGGGCCGCGCACCAGCCAGTCGAGAAAGAGCTGCGCGACATAGACCAGCATCAGGCTGGTCAGGATTTCATTGGTGCTGAAGCGTGTCTTGAGCAGCGCCGGGATCGACGCATAGAGAGCCCCGCCGACCATGCCGAGCAAGAGCATCAGCGGCAGCACCAGCGGTCCCTCGAATTGCGGAAACAAGACCGGGATGATCGAGCCGAAGATAGCTCCGAAAACCAACTGGCCTTCGGCGCCGATGTTCCAGATGTTGGCCTTGTAGCAGACCGACAGGCCAACTGCGATCAGGATGAGTGGCGCCGCCTTGATCGCCAGCTCATGCAACTGCCAGACCTGGCTGATCGGCTCGACGAAGTAGATTTCGAAGGCATTGAAAGGATTGACGCCGAGCAGTGCGAACATGATGGCGCCGGCGACGATCGTCAGCGCGAAAGCGATGAACGGTGACAGCACCGAGAACAGCGCCGAGCGCTGCGGACGTTTGACCAGTTCGATGCGCATCACGCAACCTCCAGGCTGTGTTCGGCGTGGCCGGGCTCGGCGCCGCCCATCAACAGGCCGATCTTCTCGAAAGTCGCCTCGGCGATCGGCAGCGGCGTCGACAGGTCTCCGTTGTGCATGACGGCAATCGCGTCCGACAGTTCGAACAATTCGTCGAGGTCCTGGCTGATGACCAGGACCGCGGAGCCGCTGCGGGCAAGCTCGATCAGGGCCTGGCGGATGTGTGCGGCCGCACCTGCGTCGACGCCCCAGGTCGGCTGGTTGACGACCATGACGCTCGGCTTGCGGTCGAGTTCGCGGCCGACGATGAATTTCTGCAGATTGCCGCCCGATAGCGCGGCCGCCTCCGGATCCGGCGCGCTCTTGCGCACATCCATGGCTGTGATGATGCGCTGGGCGGCGCTGTAAACTGCACCGTGCTTGACCATGCCGCCCGAGCCTACAAAAGCCTTGCCGTCGGTGGCGTGACGAGAAAGCAGCAGGTTCTCCGAAAGCTTCATGCGCGGGGCGGCGCCATGGCCGAGGCGCTCTTCCGGCACGAAGGCGGCCCCCATCAGGCGGCGGCCGGTGATCGATAGGCCTCCGGCGTCCTTGCCGCGAATGCGCACGGAACCGGCGTCCTGCTGCAGCACTTCGCCGGAGACGGATTCGAAAAACTCGCCCTGGCCGTTGCCGGCGACGCCGGCGATGCCGATCACTTCACCGGCGCGCACGGCCAGGTTGATGTTCTTGAGCGGAATGGCGAAGGGCGTCGCTGGTTTGCGGCTGAGGCCGCGGATTTCCAGCAGCGCCGGCGCGGTCTCGATGCCTTCCGCCGGCGCGCGCACCACCGCCTTCACCTCGCTGCCGACCATCATGCGGGCCAGCGATGCGGCGGTCTCCTGGCGTGGGTTGCAGTGGCCGACGACCTTGCCGTGGCGCAGAACGGTAGCGCGGTCGCAGATGCGTTTGACCTCCTCCAGCCGGTGCGAGATGTAGAGGATCGATTTGCCTTCGGCGCGCAGCCGTTCCAGCGTTTCGAACAGCTTGTCGGCCTCCTGCGGGGTCAGCACCGAGGTCGGCTCGTCGAGGATGATGAGCTGCGGCGTCTGCAGCAGGCAGCGGATGATCTCGATACGCTGGCGTTCGCCGACGGAGAGATCGCCGACCAGCGAATCCGGATCGAGCGGCAGGCCATAGCTGAAGGAAAGCGCCCTCGCCTTCGCGGCAATCGTGCCGATCGGCGAACCGTCATTAAGGGAAAGCGCGATGTTTTCGGCCGCCGTCAGCGCCTCGAACAGCGAGAAATGCTGGAACACCATGCCGATGCCGAGCTTCTTGGCGACGCCCGGGCTGGTGATCTTGACCGGCTTGCCGTCCCAGAATATCTCGCCCGAGTTCGGCTCGAGCGACCCGAACAGCATCTTGACCAGCGTCGACTTGCCGGCGCCGTTCTCACCGAGCAGCGCGTGGATCTCGCCTTTTGCGATATTGAGATCGATGTGATCGCACGCCGTCAGCGTGCCAAAAATCTTGGTAAGGCCACGAACCTCAAGCAGGTTCGCCCTGTCATGATTTGCACTCACAGTGCCTCCCATCCAGTTTCCCGGACATGTTCCGTGTTCCCGAAAGCATGGTATGCGCGGCCGGCTCCCATCGGAAAGCAGCACCCAACTTGAAAGAGCTTCAAGAATTTCAGCGGAAACTCAAGGGCTAAGATAGGCCTGTTGAGAACGCAGGCAAATCCGGAGCGGTTTCCAGGCAAGCCGTGCCTCCAGGCACGGCAAGTCGCTGAAAAACGAGGCAGCCGGCTAGGGCATGATGCCGAAAAAATGTGAAGCGGTTTTCGGGCGACATCATGCTCTATCTCTTTGATCTAGAGGCGGATTCAGATTTCAGGTCGATTCGACCTGAAACCATCCGGCTAGGGAATGAGGACAGTCGTTCCCGTCGTCTTGCGGGCCTCGAGATCGGCCTGCGCCTTTGCAGCGTCCTTCAGCGCGTAGCGCTGGTTGATCTTGATCTCGACGGCACCACTGAGCACCACGTTGAAAAGCGCATCAGCCGACTTCACCAGATCCTCGCGCCTGGCATTGTAGACGAACAGCGTCGGCCGGGTGGCATAAAGCGAGCCCTTCTGTGCCAGGAGCGACATCGAGAAAGGCGGGATCGGCCCGGACGACTGGCCGAAGCTGACGAACATGCCGAGCGGCCGCAGGCAATCGAGCGAGGCTGGAAAAGTGTCGGCGCCGACGGAATCATAGACGACATCGCATTTCTTGCCGCCGGTCAGCGCCGCGACGCCGGCAACGAAATCCTGCTCCTTGTAGTTGATGACGTGATCGAAGCCATGCGCCCGGGCGATTTCGATCTTGTCGGCGGAGCTCGCGGTGCCGATCACGGTCGCGCCGAGATGCTTCGCCCATTGGCCGAGGATCAGGCCGACGCCGCCGGCGGCCGCGTGGTAGAGGATCGTGTCGCCGGCCTTCACGGCAAAGGTGCGGCGCAACAGATACTCCGCCGTCATGCCCTTCAGCATCATTGCCGCTGCCTGCTCGTCGCTGATGCCGTCCGGTACCTTGACCACGCGGTCGGCCGCGATAACCCGTTGTTCGCAATAGGCGCCGACATTGACCGCATAGGCGATGCGGTCGCCAGGCTTCAGCCAGTCGACGCCGGTGCCGAGCGCCAGCACGACGCCCGCCGCCTCCCCGCCTGGGATCAGCGGAAAACCGCCAGGCGGCGGATAAAGCCCGGAACGGTGGTAGACGTCGATGAAGTTGAGGCCGATCGCGGTGTGCCGGACCAGGATCTGGCCTTCTCCCGGCCGGCCGGGATCGGCATCCTCGTAAATCAGGACCTCAGGGCCGCCATGGGCGTGAATGCGGATTGCCTTGGACATCGCTCAACTCTCTGAAGGGTACGAACCGGGTCTGCACGATCCCGAAAGCGAGAACCGATTTCGGAAAAGATCATGCTGCGATAGACAGCTAGGTCAGGATGACGATTCAACCAAGAATTATCCTGACCCAGGATCAGGACTTCTTGACGCCCAGATTGGGAAACATCTGCATGACGGCCCCGATGCAGGTGAGATAGAGGCCCGTGATCGTGATGCCGATCTTGGTGAAGTCGCCGACCTGCTCGCCGAGCACGCCGATCTTGTCGTAGAAGGCCGCAAGCGCCGCCTGCGCCAGCGCCAGCGCGCCGAAGGCGCACCACAAAAGCGTCATGCCGAGATTGAGAGGTCTCAACCTCACGACGCGCACCGGATGAATGAAATTGATCGGCAGGAAGGTCAAAATGCCGGCAACCACCACCACGGCGAAAGACACCCATTGCCCCGGCTCGATGACAAACAGCGTGAACACCACCATGTTCCAGACGACAGGGAATCCTTTGAAGAAGTTCTCCTTCGTCTTCATGCCGGTGTCAGCATAGTAGATCGCGCTGGAGACGACGATGATGGCCGCCGACAGGAAAGACAGGTTCTCGCCCATGAAACCGCGTTGATAGAGCGCGAAGGCCGGAATGAGGACGTAGGTGACGTAGTCGATGATGTTGTCAAGGAGTTCGCCCGACCATGTCGGCAGGATCTCCTTGACCTCGAGCTTTCTTGCGATCGGGCCGTCGATACCGTCGACAAAGAGCGCCAGTCCCAGCCACCAGAACATCGCCGTCCAGCGTTCCTCGCTTGCCGCCACCAGCGACAGGAAGGCAAGGAACGACCCTGACGCAGTGAGCAGATGGACGGAGAAGGCGCGCGCCTGCGGCCACGTCACCTTCTTCTTCGGCAGAGGAATCCGCTCCGCGATCTTCTTTGCCGCTTTCCTGGCCGCTGTGTTCTTGCTCACGGTCCCCGCCAGTCCAGCTTGCAGATTTCGGCCGAGCGGCCGGCGAAATTCCAGTTGCGGCCGAAGGCGCGCATCTTGCTCTTGTCGGACTTCGCCACGATGATTTCCGGCGCGATCCAATATTCGGAATTGGTGATCACCGTATCCTTCTCGCGGTCCTTGCCTTGTATAGGCGTCACAGCGCCGTCGATAATCCGCGGTATCTGGAAGACGCGTGTCTTGTCACGCGTCTCATAGGTGATCGGCACCTGCTCGACGCCGAGGAATTTCCCGACAAGGATCGACAGCAGCGAGGTGGTGCCGCCGGCCTTGCCGGTGAAGATCCTAGTCAGCGCCTTCACCGCATAGACGGAAGCACGCTTGTCGATGAACAGCCCGGCCGTCCAGTTGCCGCGGCTCATGTAACCGGGGATTTCCATGATCAGGCCGAGATTGAGGCCCGAAAGGTCGACTTCGCCGAAATGGCCCGCGTCGATGCGAAAGCCCGCCCAGGTCTGGCAGTAGCCTTCCGTCGGCGGATGGCTGCCGAGCGACAGCACGCAGGGACAAAAAACCGTGCAATTGCAGGAGAGTACCAGCTCCCCTTTCATTGCCCAGCTTTGGTCGGTCATCGAATTCTCCCCTCACGCCGAAACTAATAGAAGGGCAGCCGCCCACACAAGCAGTATCGCACCGGCAACCCGGCTGGCCACCCTGCCGGTGGTCTGTTTTTCGATCAGAGTGAACAGGCCAATCAGCGCCATCCAGAAGACGTTCATCGCGCCGACCGCAAACATGACCAGCATCAGCGCCCAGCAGCAACCGAGGCACCAGACGCCCTGCTCCATTCCCAAACGGAAGATGCGGCCCGGTTTCGTGCTCCAGTTGGCGAACAGGATCGAGAACGGGTTGCGGCACTTTTCCAGGCATGCCTGTTTCAGGCCGCTGAATTGATAGAGGCCGGCAACGAGCAGCGCGGCGGCACCGGCAAGGCCGACGGCGGGATCGAGCATCCGGCCGGAGCTGGCAAAGGCATAGACCGCGAGCGTCAACACGGTGAAAGCCGCGGATGCGCAAAGCCACGTGGTGAGGTATCCGCCGACAAGCACCAGCGGATGAACGACCGGCTCGCCCTTGATCCTCGCCGTATCGGCGATTTCGCAATAGGTGTGGATCAATGGCGCCGCGGAAGGCAGCATCGTCGCCACGGCCATCAGAAACCACATCAGCACAAGCGCCGGCGCCTGCAGGCCGGTTGGGCCGACAAGCGGTGCCGGCGCAAGGCAGAGCGCGAAGAACCGGTCCAGGAAATCCGGCAATGGCAGGCTCGGCAGATTTTTGAGCAGCACGTCGCCGGGCGCGCCGCCAAGGCGGCTTTCAGCGCCGCGGATCGCCATCGCGCCGAGAAGGAACCACGCAAGGGCGACGCCGATACCGATCGTGAGCATGACGGCGAGGTGCGGGCTGCGCGCCACGCCAGCCGTCGCGCGGCTCGCGCGGTCGAGATGGCTGAAATCGTGCTCCTGGCCGCTCATGGCAATCGAATGGGCTGAATCGCCGCGTTGATCAAGCCGGCTGATTTGACCTATATCCTGACAAAGGCCCGACGGGTCGCCTCTCATCGTGGAAGCCTGGCGTGGAGTACAACGACAAAGCCCGCATTCTGGTTGCCGGCAGCGGTCCGGCCGGCCTGATCGCCGCGCTCGGCTTCGCCGGGGCCGGCTTTGACGTGACGCTGGTCGGGCCTGAGGCCAACAGCGCTGACGGCCGAACCACGGCCCTCATGAATCCGGCGCTGAAAGTCCTCGATCGGCTGGGCGTTCTTGGCGAACTGATACCACAGGCCGCGGCGCTCAAGGTGATGCGCATCGTCGATGCCACCCGGCGGCTGATCCGAAGCCCGACCGTGACCTTTCGCGCCAGCGAGATCGGCGAGGAACAGTTCGGGCTCAATCTGCCGAATAAGGTTCTTATCCCGATCCTCGCCAAGGCCGTTTTAGCTCATGGCAGCATTCAATGGCTGAAATCCATCGTCGAGTCATGGCGCCTTGACGCCGATCTGGCTCATGCCCGGCTGGCCGATGGCAGCGAAATCTCGGCGTCCCTGGCAGTCGCCGCCGACGGGCGCCTGTCTCCGGCGCGCGAGGCCGCCGGCATCCGCGCCTCCGCCCGGCCCTATCCGCAGTCGGCGCTCGTCCTCAACTTTGGCCATCGCAGCGAGCACGGCTTCGTTTCGACCGAATTCCACACCGAAACAGGACCGTTCACGCAGGTGCCGCTGCCCGGCAGGCGCTCGAGCCTTGTCTGGGTGGTGAAGCCGGAGACGGCGCAGGAACTCGTGGCGCTCGACGATGCAACCTTGTCGGGACGCGTCGAGGAGCAGATGCAATCGATGCTTGGCCGGGTCTCGGTCGAGCCGGGCCGTCAAGTCTATCCTTTGTCCGCGGCCTCACCCGGCCGCTTCGCGCAAAATCGCGTCGCGCTTGTCGGCGAGGCAGCGCATGTGTTTCCGCCGATCGGCGCCCAAGGTCTCAACCTCGGCATCAGGGATATCGACGATCTGGTTGGAATCGCGAGCGAAAACCGTGACGACCCCGGGTCGCGCCGGAGCCTCGCCGCCTATGACACCAGGCGCCGGCCCGACATATGGGCGCGCAGTGGCGCGGTGAACCTGCTCAACATGTCGCTGCTGTCCGACATGTTGCCGGCACAACTGGCGCGCAGCGCCGGCCTCAATGCGCTGGGCAGCTTCGCGCCGTTGCGCGCCTTCTTCATGCGCGAGGGATTGCTGCCCGGCAGCGGTTTTCGCGCGATTGCCGGCGGACTGCGCAAACAGGTCGGGCATTAGAAGCTCACACCGTGCCTTTCCGTGCCGCCTCCGAAACCTTCCGTCCTGGTATCCGTAGCTTGCAGCATGGGGCTGCGGCATTGAATTGAGGCAGCGCCTGCGCCAAATAGGCAACAGCCCGAAAGTCGGGGTCGATTTTTGGCAACGTAGGGCGTAATTTCAAGATGTTAGCGGCGTTTTGTATCGAGCAAAGTCGCCTGATGGTGAGTGTGATGAAAACGGCCAAGTTCTCGATTGGACAAGTGGTTCGCCACAGGCTGTTTCCGTTCCGCGGCGTGATCTTCGACGTCGATCCCGAATTCGCCAACACCGAGGAATGGTACGAAGCCATTCCCGCCGACGTGCGTCCGCGCAGGGACCAGCCTTTCTACCATCTTCTGGCGGAGAATTCGGAGACCGAATACATCGCCTATGTGTCCGAGCAGAACCTGCTCGAGGATCGGTCGGGCGAGCCGGTGCGGCATCCGCAGATCGGCGAGATGTTCGACAAACTGCCGGACGGCCGCTACGAGCCGAAGCGCCAGTCGAAGCACTGAAGCGTTAAAAAGCATGTCGTCCAAAGCGCGCAGCGCGGCGACAACAAAAAAGCGGGGCGAATTGCCCCGCTTCAGACTGCTGACAAACCCCGTCGATTTCGGCGGGGTTTTGTTTTTGGGTATTGATTGAGCTGAGTAACTTGGTGTCTGGAGCAACTGTCAGGAAGGCACGGCGGCCGATAGGCCTCATGCGAGGCT
>NZ_JAVIIT010000015.1:0-142445 GCF_033977265.1 Mesorhizobium australafricanum
GATCACCCGGGACCAGCTGGTCCAACGTCACCATCTCAAGGGCGGTCTGTTCGGGGGCGGGTCGCTTCAACATGACCCAGTGAATCAAAAACCCCCGGCTAACGCCAGGGGTTTGTCAGCAGTCTGACCCCGGCCAAGGCCGGGGTTTTGGTTTGGGACTCGGGGGGTACCTTCTATTCCGCCGGCGATGGTTTCTTGCGGAACAGCGCCGCCAGATTGTCCCACAATTCGATCTTGGCGCCCTGGCGCTTCATGATCACGCCCTGCTGCAGGATCGAGAGCGTGTTGTTCCAGGCCCAGTAGATGACAAGGCCGGCCGGGAAGCTGCCCATCATGAAGGTGAAGATCACCGGCATCCAGGTGAAGATCGCTGCCTGCGTCGGGTCCGGCGGCGCCGGATTCATGCGCATCTGCAGGAACATGGTGATGCCCATGACCACCGCCCAGGCGCCCATATGCGGCAGGAAGGCGGGTGCTGCGAACGGCAGCAGGCCGAACAGGTTGAAGATCGACGTCGGATCGGGCGCGGCAAGGTCGTGGATCCAGCCGAAGAACGGCGCGTGCCGCATTTCGATGGTGATGTAGAGCACCTTGTAGAGCGAGAAGAAGACCGGGATCTGCAGCGCCACCGGCCAGCAGCCGGCCAGCGGATTGATCTTCTCGGTCTTGTAGAGCTCCATCATCGCCTGCTGCTGCTTCATCTTGTCGTCCGCGTATTTCTCGCGGATCTCGACCATCTTCGGCTGCACCTTCTTCATGTTCGCCATCGAGGCGTAGGATTTGTTGGCGAGCGGGAAGAACAGGGCCTTGACGACGACGGTGGTGGCGAGGATCGCCAGCCCGAAATTGCCGAAGAACTTGTAGAGCGTGTCGATCAGCCAGAACATCGGCTTGGTGATGAAATAGAACCAGCCCCAGTCGATCAAGAGGTCGAACCGCTTGATGTGGCGGTCCTGCGCATAGGCATTGATTTTGGCGACTTCCTTGGCGCCGGCGAACACTTCGGTTTCGACGGTCGCCGACTGGCCGGCCTCGATGTTGATCGGGTCGGTCAGGAAATCTGATTGATAACGATGGCGCCCGTCCTCGAAATAGGCGTAGCGCGGCTGGAAGGGCTGCTTCTCGGTCGGCACCAGCGTCACGGCCCAGTATTTGTCGGTGATGCCGAGCCAGCCGTCGGTCGACTTGCCGGGCTTGACTTCCTTGTCCTTTTCGATGGCCGCGTATTTATACTCCGCCAGCCCCTCGGTGCCGGTAACGCCGATCAGGCCTTCATGCAGCACATAGGTGCTGGCGACCGCCGGCTTGTCGTAGCGCGTGACGCGCCCGTAGTTGAACAGGCTGACGGCGGCGCTTCCCGAATTCTGCACCGTGTCGGAAACGGTGAACATGTAATCATTGTCGACCGAGATGGTGCGCTTGAAGGTCAGGCCCTTGTCGTTGGTGTAGGTCAGCGTCACCGGCGTCGACGGGGTCAAAGTCGGATTGCCTTCGACGCTCCACAGCGTGTCCGAGCTTGGTACCGCGCCCGTCTTGTCGGTGCCGACGAAACCGATCTCGGCGAAATAGCCGGTGGGCAGCGCCTGGGGGTTGAGAAGCTGGATCTCTGGCGAGTTCTTGTCGACCGTCTCGGTATAGTGCTTGAGCTTCAGGTCGTCGAGGCGCGCGCCGGTCAGGTTGATCGAGCCTTCGAGGCTCGGCGTATCGATCTTGACGCGCTTGGTCGCGGCAACAGCCTGGTCCCGGCTCTCGACAGTGACGGTCTCGCCACCCGGCGCGGTCGGAATGGCGCCAGGAGTCGGCGCCGGCGTTGCCGCCGCGCCAGGGTTGGTGCCCTGCGCTTCCTTCTTCTGCGCCTCGACGCGCTGCTGCTCGATGCGGGCCTGCTCGCGCTGCTGCTCCATCTTCGGGTTCATATAGAACACCTGCCAGAGCGTCAGGATCAGCACCGACAGCGCGATGGTGATGAAGAAATTGCGGTTGTTTTCCATCGAAAGCCCTTGGCCTATCGTGTTCCGCGCAATCGGCGGGAAAGCTCGGCCTTCAACTGGCCAAACGGTATGGCAAGCACGTCTTCACGCCCGACGATGACATAGTCATTGCCGGGCGCCATGTCATCGGCGGCATGCGTTCGCACGGCTTCCCTGAGCCGCCGCCGGACGCGGTTGCGCACCACGGCGTTGCCGACCTTCTTGGTGACGGTGTAGCCGACGCGCGGCGCAAGGTCATCGCCGCGGTCGAGAACTTCAACGAGAAAAAGCCGTCCGCGCCGTTTCTCGCCGCCGCGCACAGCCAGGAAGTCCGCGCGTTTCAGAAGCCGCCCGGGGGTGTTCCCCTTTGGCTTGCCGGTTGCGGGCAACGATCTCGTCTTTCGTTCAGGCGCTGAGCCGCTTGCGGCCGCGATTACGGCGGGCAGCAACGACGCCACGGCCACCCTTGGTGGCCATGCGGGCACGGAAACCATGCCGGCGCTTACGGACGAGCTTGGACGGTTGGTAGGTACGCTTCATTTGTTTTAATACCGCGGGGTGCGGCCCTTCTTGATTCTGTCACTCTGTAACAGGAGCTTTGCCGGGCCGGCTTAGGCGCGATCGAAACCGCGCCGGGACGAATGGCCCGAGCGTGAGCGGGCTTATAGAAAGAAGGTTTTTGGAAGTCAATCCGCCCCGGCCACGAGGTATCTTTTCACGGGCGACAATGAAATTGGCAAAAATGCCGCAAATCGCATAATCTCGGCCGATCAAGGCTTTGTGAATGCGCGTCAATGACGAGTGAAACTCTGTCCACCAACGAGAAGGCAACGCCTGAGGCCGCGAATTCGACGCGCCGGGTACCGCTGTCGCGTGGCCTGTCGACCAAGCTCCTCCTGCTCACCATCGCCTTCGTGCTCTTGGCTGAAATCCTGATCTTCCTGCCCTGGATCGCCAGCTACCGGGTCAATTGGCTGAAGGAGCGGCTGAGCACCGCCGCCGCCGTCTCGATCGTGCTGTTGCAGGGCGAGCCCAACTCGCTGTCGCACAACGCCCAGAACGACGTGCTGATGGCGATCGGCGCCAAGGCGATCGCGGTGCGCGACGGCGGGGTCTCGCGGCTGCTCGTCGTTTCCGACATGCCGCCGCAGGTCGACGAGCATATCGACATCACCAATGTCGGCCTGGTCAACGGCATGACCGGCGCGCTCGACACGCTGTTCTTCGGCGGCAAGCGCATGCTGCGCGTCTTCGGCCCGGTCGGCGACAGCGACAAGGAATTCGAGCTGATCATGCCGGATTACCGTCTGCGCGACGCCATGCTCAGATACTCGCGCAACGTCGCCGTCGTGTCGCTGCTCATCTCGCTGTTCACCGCCATGCTGGTCTATGCGGCGATCGACCTGATCATGATCGGGCCGATCCGCACCATGACGCGCTCGATCCTGTCCTTCTCCGAGGCGCCCGACGATCCCGGCCGCATCATCTCTCCGACCGAGCGCTCCGACGAGATCGGCGTGGCCGAGCGCGAACTGGCGCAGATGCAGGACCGGCTGCAGAAGATGCTGTCGGAGCAGAAGCACCTCGCCGATCTGGGCCTCGCCGTGTCGAAGATCAACCACGACATGCGCAACATCCTGGCGTCCGCGCAGCTGATGTCGGACCGCCTGCGCCAGGTGAAGGACCCGACCGTGCAGTCCTTCGCGCCGAAACTTCTGCGTGCGCTCGACCGCGCCGTCTCCTATTCCGAAGGCGTGCTTCACTATGGCCGCACGCAGGAGCCGGCGCCGTCACGCCGGCGTCTCCGGCTGCGCCAGCTGGTCGACGACGTGCACGGCCTGCTCGATATCGAGGAAGGCATCGAGTTTATCAACGCCGTCGAGCTCGCTTTCGAGGTCGACGCGGATTCCGACCATCTTTTCCGCGTGCTCACCAATCTCTGCCGCAACGCGGTGCAGGCGATGGCCGCCGACACGGAGAGCGCGGTGGTGCGCCGGCTGGCGGTCGCGGCCGAGCGCCATGGCAGCGTCAGCCGCATCACCGTCACCGACACCGGCCCCGGCCTGCCGCCCAAGGCGCGCGAGAACCTGTTCGCCGCCTTCCGCGGCTCGGCGCGCAGCGGCGGCACCGGCCTCGGCCTGGCGATCGCGCATGAATTGATCCGCGCCCATGGCGGCACGGTCGAGCTCGTCGAATCGATCGGCGGCCGCACCATCTTCGCCGTCACCATCCCCGACCAGCCGGTGCGGCTCGATCAAGCGCGCGGAAGCTTGCGCAGACCTGCTTGACGCCACGACCTCTGGCTGAGCCGCTTGTCGGTAGCGGCGCGCCTTGATCAAAGCCGGCAAAAACACCTGCGACAAAACTTTTGCCGGATTGGCTTGCTTTTCGCAAATTCAGTCGTTAGGGAACACTCCACATCGCGGCCGGCCGTCTCGACCGGATCGCGGGGCTTGTGTCACACACGGCCTGTTGCGCGCCCGTAGCTCAGCTGGATAGAGCACCAGACTACGAATCTGGGGGTCAGGAGTTCGAATCTCTTCGGGCGCGCCATTTCGGTACAGAACCATGAACGCCGAACCCGCCGATACTACGCTCGAAGCGGCCACATCCAAGCCGGCCTTTCGTATGCTATCCGGCAAAGAGGTCGTCGAAAAAATCCCAAGAACCATGCAGATCAGTTTTCGCCTTTTCACGGTCGATGACCTCCCCGAATTTCGCGCGTGGTTTGCGGATGCGGAGCTATCGCGCCGCCTGTCCTTTCCGACCGATGAATGGTTCGCCTATGTGACGGCAGGGGGTGCGGCGCGCAGTTGGGTAGCGCTCGATGCCGACCGGATGATTGCCCAGGTGCAGGTCGATCGGGAGGATGCGGAGCGCGGCTATCTTGATCTTGCTATGCGCCCCCATCTCCGGGGCCGTGGGCTCGGGGCCGCAGTGCTTGCCGCGTTCCTCTCAGGGCCGGGACGCGCCTACCCGATCCTGGAGGGGCGCATAGAGCCGGACAACGCCGCCAGCCTCGCATGCTGCCGGCGATGCGGGTTTGTGATCTTGCCGGAGCCCGATGCTGACGGCTTCATGCAAGCAGTCTACCGATCGTCGCAGACATCCTGAAGCTTGCGACGTCAGGCGCCGAAGCCTCGGCTTTCACCTTCGGTTGAGTTCGGCGGCTTCGCTCATCGTTCCATAAGCTTTTGCATGAGGTTGACAGAACTGGCGCACCCTGTGGCGATGAGTTCATCGGATCGACCGCGCTGCCTACCCCCGGTGGTGAAACGACGGAGCACACCGCGTTTCGCAGCGCAAGGTCCCGCGGGTCGCCGGTGAGCGCTGTTCCCCATCTGGCTGGTCACGTACGCGTAGCCGATGCCGGTCTTCGGATCGGCAAATGCATCATCGAAACGCCAATGTTGGAATCGCAACCAGAAGCCATGGCGGACCTCATGAAGGAAGTTCCAATGGCTCGCCTCGGCAAGGCAGGGGAAATTGCTGACGCCGTACTTTGGCTCTGCAGCGATTATTCCAGCTTCGTCGTCGGGCATGCACTGCCTGTCGATGGTGGTTACACGGTTCGATAACGGGAGCGGCATGGAAATCCACGCTTCGACCGAGCCTCGCTCGACAGCCAGGCGTCGGAGAGCCAGAGTGCTCGGCGGTTATGCGTCCTCCAGAAATCAATTGCGAAACAAAATCAGCGGATCTAGCTTGAAACCGATTGCATAACGCAATCAGATTCGCGCGGATAATCATGTAAAGGAACGGGTATGGCCAAGCTCGTCTTCGGAATGAACCAGTCGTTGGACGGCTACGTCGATCACATGGCGTTCGGGCCAAGCCCCACGCTCTTCCGCCATTTCATCGAGGAGGCCGAGCGACAGGCCGGCAGCATCTATGGTCGCCGCATGTATGAGATCATGCGCTACTGGGATGACGAGCATCCTGAATGGGATGCCGAGCGGCTTGCCTACGCGGCGGCGTGGCGGAACCAACCGAAATGGGTCGTTTCGCGTTCGTTGCAGTCGGTCGGCCCCAACGCTACGCTTGTCGAGGGCGATCTCGAGGGCGCTATTCGCAAGCTGAAGGCCGAGCGCGACGGCGAGATCGAAGTCGCCGGCCCTGACCTGGCGCGAAGCCTCACCGAACTGGGCTTGATCGATGAGTATCGAATTTACCTGCACCCTGTCGTGCTTGGTCACGGCAAGCCCTATTTCGCCGGGCCTCGGCCGCCGCTGCGCCTGATGGCTCATGATAGGATTGGCGAGGATGTGATCAGGCTGATCTACGCTCCTGCCTGATCTCGCGACGTCCTCGACGCCACCGCCCGTCGAGTGGGGAAGGAACGGCGATGGCACTGCTCAGATCGCCTGCGGTGCCGTCCGGGCTTGCACGAGCAGCCAGCGTTGGAACCCCCACAAAAGGATCGGACAGGCTAGAAGAGCCGCCGAGCCGAGGCCGAGGGCCGCGCCGGCGCCGCCGGTCCAAAGCGCAAGCCTGCCGCCGAGCCAAGGCGCGACCAGCATCGTGGCGTAGTACACCGTGTAGAAGAGCCCCATTCCCAGCGCTCGTGTCGCCGGCGCCAGCACCCGCGCCGGCAGGCTCATGATCGATCCGGCCGGAAGCCCGCAGACGAGGCCGAGCGCAACCAATGTGGGCGGCACCGGCGAGCCCCGCCACAACAGCGCAATCAGCGCAGCGAAAGCGAGGCTGCATGCGGCAAGCAGCGCATTGCGACTTCCCGCGCGGTCCGCGAGGTAGCCCCCGAGCGGAACCGAAAGGGCCGCGAGCCACAGCACGATGCTGACGGCCGAGCCGGCGGCGGCGGTCGACCAGCCGCGCTCGACCAGCATCGACGGCGCGAAACTGAAGATCATGGCGAAGCCGACATTGTAGAAGGCCCATATCAAGCCTGCCAGCAGCACGGCCCAGACGGCGGCCGGCCCAAGCCGCGCGGCTTGCGCTGAAACCGGAGCACCGGACTGGCCTGGCGGCCGATAGAAAAGCCCCACCAGTGCCAGGGCTGCGCCGATATGCGCCATGACCGCGATCTGCGCGCCCGCAATTCCGAACTCAGCCTGGATCAGCGGCAGCGCAACGAGCGTCAGGGCGATGCCCAGCGGCCATGAGTTGATGAATATCGCCATCGCCGTGGCGATCTGCCGACCGGCGAACCAGTCTACCATCATCTTGGTCATAAGCACATTCAGCAGCACGCCGCCTATGCCGGCGATCAGCCGGCCTGCGATCTGCACGCTCCATGAAGTCGAGACGCAAAGCAGCGCCTCGCCCGCCAGCATCATGACCAATCCGGCAAGCACGGTCGCCTTGTCGCCAAAGCGCCGTCCGATCGCACCGCCCGGAAGCGCCAGCGCGATGCCCGGCGCGAAATAGAGGCCTATCAGCACGCCTATATCGGCGAGATTGGCGTTCAGCGTCTTGCCCAGCTCCGGCGCGACCGCCGCAACGCTCTGGAATTGCACCGCCATCGCGGCGCGGGCGATGAAGAGCACAGCAAGGATCGTCCAGCGACTGCGCACGGGACCCACGAATTATCCAGGCCTGATATTCTGGTTCAATCGGAAGAAATTGGTCGGGTCGTATTGCTTCTTGACGGCGGCGAGGCGCGCATAATTGGCGCCGTAGGCATCACGCACGCGCTCGTCGCCCTCATCACCGAGATTGTTGGCATAGACGCCGCCGGTCGAGAACGGTCTGACAGCACTCCACAGGTGCCGCGCCCAGCTTATGTTTGCCTCGTCATCGGCCGGATCGTCCCAGATGGCGATCGGGAAGCAGTCGAGGGCCGCATCGCGGTTGGCGTAGGGCGAGTGCGACGCTGGCACGCGAGCGATCGCGCCGCCGACCTGCTGGAAAACCAGCAGGGAGGAGCGATTGGGAGCCCTCGCGTAAGCGTCGAGCAGCGCCTCGATCGCGCCATCGTTGATCTCGCGCATGAACTGCGCTTTCCAGTAATAGCGTCGCCCGCGTGGAAAGAGGCTGTCGCCCGCCGATTGGATCTGAAGATAGGGAATGGCCTGAAGGCGACTGTCGATGGGGGATCCGAATTTCATCAGCGGCGCAATGACGGGTTCGCCCGCTTCGGGTGGCCCGGCATAGCAGGCCGAGATGCTGAAGGCACGCTCGCCGGAGGGCAGCGTGACGAGCGCGGCATCGACGCTCACCTCATCCGGGGCGTCGCGGGAGAATTTGTCGTAAAACCGCATGGCCTCGTGCGCATCATTGTAGGCGTGCAGCACCGAGCCCACGAGAAGCGACGGGCCGATCGGGTGCAGCCGGTATTCGAACGCCGTCACGATGCCGAAATTGCCGCCGCCGCCATGCAAGGCCCAGAACAGGTCGGGATGCTCGCTGGCGCTTGTACGCAACAGCCGTCCCTCGGCGGTGACGATTTCAGCCGCGATCAGATTATCGCAGCTCAGCCCGTGCTTTCGCCCGAGCTTGCCGAAGCCGCCACCCAGCGTCAGGCCGGCAATACCGGTGTCGCCGTTGACGCCCATGGTCGTTGCGAGGCCGTGCGCCTGCGTGGCGGCGTCGAACTCGCCGAGAGTCAGGCCGGCCTCGGCCCTGGCGACGCGTCGCTCGGGATCGACGACGATCTCCTTCATGCGGGATAGATCGATCACCATCCCGTCGTCGCAGACCGAGAGGCCGGCGACGTTATGGCCGCCGCTGCGAACGGCAACGAGACAGCCTTGTGACCTGGCATAGGTCACGGCACGGACGACGTCATCGCGATTGGCGCAAAAGACGATTGCGGCCGGACGTTTGTCGATCGCCCCGTTCCAGACCGCGCGTGCCCGGTCGTAGCCGGCGTCCGTCGGCAAGACCACTTCGCCCCGCAAGCCCTGCCGGAGCTGTTCGATCGCGGTGGTCGAGGAATGGGATCGGCCCGATGGCCTGTCGGTCTGTCGTGGAAGCTCCATCATTGTCGTCCTCGGTTCCGGCAGGACTACGGTCTCACAGGGCCCGGCCTTCCGCAAAAGGGAAATTCTTAGGTACTGGATGAGCGGAATTCATCTACACTGCCGGCATGAGGAACAGTCCGCCGCTCCGCGCCTTGCACGCCTTCGAGGCCGCCGCCCGGCACGGCAGCTTCAAGGCCGCGGCGGCGGAGCTAGGCGTGACACCGACGGCGATCAGCCACCAGGTCCGCCTGCTGGAAGAGATATGTGGTCGCAAGCTGTTCCAGCGCCGGCCGCGCCCGCTCGTGCTGACGAGTGCGGGAGCGCGGCTGTTCCCGATCGTCCGCAACGGCTTCGATCTTCTCGCCGGTTCCCTTGCCGCGGTCGCCGAGCCGGATGTCCAAGCGCCATTGCGGGTGACAAGTCCGAACGCGTTTGCCAGCCGATGGCTGGTGCCTCGCTTGCCGAAATGGCGAGAGGCCAACCCGGCCGCGCCGCTGGAGATCATCGGGACGGATGCGCTGCTCGATCTGCGTGCCGGCGCCGCGGACGTGGCGATCCGCTACACGCGGCGCCCGCCTTCGGGCTTTGCCGGGCAAGAGCTGTGCCGCGATTCCTTCTTTCCCATTTGCAGTCCAGGGTTGCTGGCCGGCGATGGGCGGTCGATCGAGCGCGCCGCGGATCTCCTGCGCTATCCGTTGATCCATTTCGACTGGATGAACCGGGATCCGGACGCTCCCACCTGGCACCGATGGCTGGCGACGGCCCGTTCAATCGATCCCGACCTGATCCCGGACAAAGCCTGGGATCTGAGCTTCCGCGAGGAGCTGCATGCGATCGATGCGGTCGCCGCCGGGCAAGGCGTTGCGATCCTGAGCGACGTCGTGGTCGGCCGTGAGCTGGAAAACGGCTCGCTCGTCAAGGCGCATCCATTGTCCCTGCCGGGCTATAGCTTTTATGTCCTGTGGATGCATCACAGCCCGCGGTCGGCGGTGATGGAGTCCTTCCTGGCGTGGATGAGAACCGTATTGTGAGATTGTCGGCCTGTCGCCGCGCCTTGCGACACTGGCTCAGTAACCGGAAGTCTCCTCGGTTGCTCCGCCAAGCAGCCTGACATTGAGCCGGCCGCCGGTGAACAGCATGTCGTCCAAAGCCTCGGCGAGATCCCTGGAGGTCACGGCCTCTCCGTCGCCCTGCATGATGCTGGTTTGCGCGGCGCGGCGCATGAGCTCCTTGATGAAGGCTGCGCTGACACCCTTCGTGCGCGCCACCGCCTTGCAGGCGGTTTTGCACGCCGAGGACTGTGCTGCGCCGTCTGGGGTCTCGTTCGCCGCGTCCTTCCTTTCTAATGTCTATGTGTTGACATATATGCAAAGCACTTATATGTATATCGCATATTAGGTACGGGATGCACCAATGAACGAGACCGATTTCCTCAAAGAATACGACCCCGGTGCGTTCCGGCGCCCCTCGGTCGCAGTGGACCTTGTCCTGCTGGGCATCCGCGACGGTCGTCCGTCCGTGTTGCTGGTCAAGCGCGACCAGCTTCCGCATGCCGGCCGCTGGGCGCTGCCGGGCGGCTTCGTCGGCATCGACGAGTCCCTCGATGCAGCCGCCGCGCGGGTGCTGCGCGAGAAGGCCGGCATGGCTCATGCGCATCTCGAACAGCTCTACACCTTTGGCGCGGTGGACCGCGATCCGCGCATGCGCATCATCAGCGTCGCCTACCTGGCGCTGCTCACCGAGCAAGCCTTCGATGCAGCGCTCAGCGCAATGCCGGCGCTGCTGCCGGCCGCGATCCAGGTGCCCTGGGCCGGGGAGGCCGGCGGCCCGGTCGACGTGCTCTCCCCGGACAAGGAAGAGCTGACGCTCGCCTTCGACCACGCCGCCATCCTGGCGATGGCGATGCTCAGGTTGCGCGGCAAGCTCGACTATTCCGATGTCGCCTTCGCGCTGCTGCCCGAGCTCTTCACATTGCGGCAGCTGCAGGATGTGCACGAGGCGGTCCTGGGTGCTGCGCTCAACAAGCCGGCCTTCCGCCGGCGCCAGCTCGACAAAGGCTGGCTGACGGCCACCGGCGCCTATGAATCGGGCGCCGCTTTCCGCCCGGCAGAACTCTATCGTTTTCAACGTTCCCGTGACTTTCCAGCATCCCATACCGATTGAGGGAGAAACCATCATGGCCACTATCCGCAGTTTCGGCTTCATCGCCCAGCTTCGCAGCGAGGCAAGCAGCCACGTCATCCGCTACCGCAACGGCCGTGCAACGCAGAGCGGCCGCGGCCTGGTCTTCTGGTTCGTGCCCGAGACCGCCAGCATTGCCGAACTGCCGATGGACGACCGCGAGATGACGCTGTTCGTCAAGGGCCGCAGCCAGGATTTCCAGACCGTTGCCGTGCAGGGCACCATCGGCTGGCATGTCGTCGACCCAGCGCGGCTCGCCGAACGTGTCGATTTCAGCATCGATCTCAGGAACGGCAAATTGCGTGGCGAGCCGATCGAAAAGATCCAGACACGCATCGCCGGTATCGCCAACCAGGCGGTCCAGCAATATCTCGGCCAAGCGCCGGTGCGGACGCTGCTCGACGCCGGCCCGGCGCCGTTGCGCGAGCGGCTGCAGGCGGTGGTCGCGGCCGACCCGGCGCTCACCGACATCGGCGTCGCCGCCGTCGCGGTCAGGCTCACCAACCTGACGCCGACCAGCGAGCTCGAGCGGGCGCTGCAGACACCGACCTTCGAGGCCCTGCAGCAGAAGGCCGACGAGGCGACCTTCCAGCGTCGGGCTTTAGCCGTCGAGAAGGAGCGCGCCATCGCCGAGAACGAGCTGGCGAACAAGACCGAACTGGCGCGGCGCGAGAAGCTGCTCATCGCCGAAGAGGTCGAGAACGTCCGCAACCGTGCCAGCGGCGCGGCCGAAGCGCAGCAGATCGAGGCAGGCGCCGAGGCCGAGCGCATCCGCACCGTCGAGGGCGCCAGGGCGGAGACCGAAAGGCAGCATATCGCCATCTACCGCGACCTGCCGCCCGCGATTCTGCTCGGCCTTGCCGCCCAGCAACTTGCCGGCAAGCTGGACAAGATCGACCATGTCAACGTGACGCCCGACCTGCTAGCCGCCGTGCTCGGTGAGTTCCGCAAGGGCCCGGCGGTGATCGAGGCGCGCTGAGGGACCGGACATGGCCGCGAACCGACCCCGTGCGGTCTTCGTGACGCGTGAGACCGACTACGAGCTTCTGATCGCGCATCACGCGACGCGCGGTCAGGCCCGCTTCTTCCTCGAGACGCGCGGCCAGCGGCTGGAAGACGTCGAGGCCCGGCACGACCGCTTCCACGCCGCCCTCGGCACTGCCCGCGCCGCGGTGCCGGCCGACTGGCGCCAAACCCTGGTGACGCGCGCCGACCTCAACCGCTTCCTGTTCGCGCCCGACGATGTCGTTGTCGCAGTCGGGCAGGACGGTCTGGTCGCCAACGTCGCCAAATATCTGAACGGCCAGCCGGTGCTCGGCGTCAATCCGGCGCCGGATCTCTATGACGGCGTCCTGGTGCGGATCGGCGTCGGCAGGCTGGCCAGGCTGCTTGTCGCCAGCGGCGCCGGCGATGTCGAGATGGAATCGCGCACGATGGTCCAGGCCGAGCTGGGCGAGGGCGAGACGCTTCTCGCGCTCAACGAGATCTTCGTCGGCCACCGCAGCCACCAGTCGGCCCGTTACCGTATCGAGGCGGAAGGCGAGACGGAGGACCATTCCTCCAGCGGCCTCATCGTCGCCTCCGGAACCGGCGCGACCGGCTGGGCGCGCTCGATCATGGAAGCGACGCATCTGGAGCTGTCGCTCGGCCGCGAAGAGCATGCCGTTGGCTTCTGGGTGCGCGAGCCCTTCCCGAGCGTCGCCACCGCCACGAAACTGCGGGCGGGAAAAATCACCGGGAAGCCGCTCTTCATTACGTCGCGCATGAATGAGGGCGGCGTCATCTTCGCCGACGGCATCGAGCAGGATTTCATCGCCTTCGACTGGGGCAGGCAGGTGCGGCTGTCGCCGGCGTCAAGGGTGCTGCGCCTTGTGGTCGATCGGTAGCGGCACGACAACGTCCTCTCAACCCTTGGAAGCGCCGGCCTTGCCGTTCGCGCCGTCGAGCAGCGCGATCAATCCCTTGAGGATCTCGATCGGCGCCGGCGGGCAGCCTGGAATGTGCAGGTCTACCGGCACCGCGTCCGACACGCCGCCGACGACAGCGTAGCTCCCGGCGAAGCAGCCGCCGTCCTTGGCGCAGTCGCCGAGCGCGACCACCCATTTCGGGTTGGGCGTCGCGTCAAAGGTCCGCTTCAGCGCCTCGCGCATGTTCTTCGTGACCGGCCCGGTGACTAAAAGCACATCGGCATGGCGCGGCGAGGCGACGAAGCGGAAGCCGAAGCGCTCGATGTCGTAGAAGGCGTTGTTGAGCGCGTGCATTTCGAGCTCGCAGCCATTGCAGGAACCGGCGTCGACCGCGCGGATCGACAGGCTCCGGCCCAGCCGCTTGCGGGCGGTCCCATCGAGCGCGCGCGCCAGCTCGTCGACCGCAGCATCGCTCACCTGCGGCGCGCGCTCGGTCAAGGGCGGGCGGATCAAGCTTTCGAATAGCAGTTTTCGCATGATGGCGTGCCTTGGCTCAGCTTAGAGATCATGGCCGGAATAGGAGCAGTTGAACGATTTGTTGCAGAGCGGGAAGTCGGCGACGATGTTGCCTTCGATCGCCGCTTCCAGGAGCGGCCATTGGAACCATGAGGGGTCGCGCAGATGGCAGCGCTCGATCAAGCCGTCCTCGCCGATACGCAGCCAGACCAGTATATCGCCGCGGAAACCCTCGACCAGCGCCATCCCCTCGCGCGGCCCGTCCGCGACATTGCCCGCAGCAGTGACCTCGACACTGATCGGGCCGGCGGGCAGGCGCGCCAATATCTGCTCGACCAGCGACAGGCCCTGCTCGACTTCGCGGACGCGGATCCAGACGCGCGCGTTGACGTCGCCCTCCTGCAGCACCGGCACATCGAAGGCGAGCTGGTCATAGGGCGCGTAGCCTGGGGTGCGGCGCGCATCGAAATCGCGGCCCGAGGCCCGCCCGACATAGCCGCCGGCGGCATATTGCAGCGCAAGCTCGACCTTGAGCCGGCCGGTCGCCACCGTGCGGTCCTGCAGCGAGGCTGTGTTGTCGTAGAGTTCCACCAGATGCGAGAAGCGCTGCCTGATCTCCGCGACCAGCGATCGGATGGCGCCGCTCCCCGCCTCGTTCAGATCGCTTGCCGTGCCGCCCGGCAGGATGCGGTCGCGCATCAGGCGATGGCCGAACGCCGCGTCGGCGGCGCGCAGCACGCGCTCGCGCAACACGCCGCAATGGGCGTGCATGATCGCGAAGGCGGCGTCGTTGCAGATGGCGCCTATGTCGCCAAGATGATTGGCGAGGCGCTCCAGTTCGGCCATCAATGCCCGCAGCCATATTGCGCGCGGCGGCGGCGTCACGCCGAGTGCCGTCTCCACCGCCCGGGCAAAGGCCAGTGAATAGGCGACCGTGCTGTCGCCACAGGTCCGGCCCGCCAGCCTGGCCGCGCGATCGAGTGACGCGCCGGCCATCAGGCCTTCAATGCCCTTGTGCACATAGCCCAGCCGCTCTTCCAGCCGCACCACCGTTTCGCCGCCGGCCGTGAAGCGGAAATGCCCCGGCTCGATGATGCCGGCATGCACCGGTCCGACCGCGACCTGGTGGAGGCTCTCGCCCTCCGCCGCCAGGAACCGGTACGAGGCGGCGGTCGCCGGTCCGCCGGGCTGCGCCGCCAGCGGATGGCTGATGCCCCATTGGCCATGGTCGAGCCAGCGGCGGGTATCGGGCAGGCCTTGCGGCGCCAGCCCGAAGAGGTCCGCCGCGGCGCGCTCCAGCCGCAAGGCCGGCGCATGGTACTGGCCGACCGACGGGTAGCGGCCGCCGCGGCAGTCCAGGCTGATCACGCCGATGTTCAGCGCGTCGTCGAGAAGCGCCATGTGCACCTTGTCCGGCTCGCCCCACAGGCCGAGCAGGCTCCAGCGGCCGTCGGCGAGCTGCTCGACGGCAAGGTTCCAGACCTTCGGGGCGACCACGGCGCGCCGCCATGGCGCGTGATGGTCTATCATGCGAGCGGCCTCGATGAGGTCGTCGAGTGCGGGCATGCTTTTCCTGATCATGCGTCTCACCCCAGTATACCGGCGACATGCTGGAACCATGCGACCAGCGGCGCCGGCAGATAGATGCCGGCGGCAAACACCAAGGCGAGGTGCGAATACATCGGCACGTAGGAAGCCTCGACCGGCGCCATGCCGCCGCGCGGCTCGCCGAAGGCGACGCCGGTCAGCCGCAGCAACAGCGCCCCGAAGGCGATAAGCAACCCGAACACCAGCGGGATCGCCAGCCACGGATGCCTGGCGAAGGTCGAGCTGACGACCAGGAATTCGCTCATGAAGATGCCGAGCGGCGGCAGGCCGGCGATTGCCACGACACCGATGACGAGCGCCCAGCCAAGCCCCGGATGGCTTTCGGTCAGCCCCTTGATCTCGGAAATCTTCTGCGTGCCCTTGACCTGCGCGATATGGCCGACGGCGAAGAAGATCGCCGACTTGGTCAGGCTGTGCATGACCATGTGCAGCAGGCCGGCGAAGTTGGCGAGCGGGCCGCCCATGCCGAAGGCAAAGACGATGATGCCCATATGTTCGATCGACGAATAGGCGAACAGGCGTTTGATGTCGCGGCGGCGGTAGAGCATGAAGGCCG
Source organism: Mesorhizobium australafricanum (assembly GCF_033977265.1). NCBI lineage: Bacteria > Pseudomonadati > Pseudomonadota > Alphaproteobacteria > Hyphomicrobiales > Phyllobacteriaceae > Mesorhizobium > Mesorhizobium australafricanum. The sequence continues at coordinate 15,662 of NZ_JAVIIT010000015.1, forward strand.
CGAAGATGAGCGAGGTCAGTCCCATCGTGACCATCAGCGGCCCGGGGCCGATCGCCTGCGGGTTTGCCGCGAGCAAAAGCTTGAAGCGCAGCACGGCGTAGAGCGCGACGTTGAGCAGCAGGCCCGACAGCACCGCCGAGATCGGTGTCGGGCCCTCCGCATGCGCATCGGGCAGCCAGGCATGCAGGGGCGCGAGCCCGACCTTGGTTCCGTAGCCGAGCAGCAGGAAGATGAAGGCGACGCTGAGCAGGGCCGGATCGAAATGCGCCGCCTTTTCGATCAGCACCGACCAGACCATGGCGTTGGTGCCTTCGCCGACGACCGGCTGCGCGGCCATGTAGACGAGGATGGTGCCGAACAGCGCGAGGGCGATGCCGACGCTGCCGAGGATGAAATACTTCCACGCCGCCTCCAGCGCCTCATGCGTGCGGTAGATGCCGACCATCAGCACGGTGGTCAGCGTGGCGAGCTCCACCGCGACCCACATAAGGCCGATATTGTTCGACACGAAGGCGAGGTTCATGCCGAACATCATGATCTGGTACATCGCGTGGTAGAACCGCAGGTTCGGCGCGGTCAGCCGCCCTGTTTCCAGCTCATGCGCGATATAGGACGCGCTGAACACGCTGGTGGTGAAGCCGACGAATGTGTTGAGCACGATGAAGACGATGTTGAGGTCGTCGACCAGGAGATATTGTCCCGGCGCCGGCCGCTCCGTGAGGAACAGCGACAGCGCCGCGAGCAGAGTGAGCAGGCTGGCCGCGACGTTGACAAGCGCCGTCATGCGGTAGTTGGGCAATGCCGCCAGGACAGCCGCGGCGCCCGCTGGAACAAAAAGGATCGCGGCCACGGCATCGAAGGAAAACCCGGTCACCGGCGTTCTCCCCGGTAGTCGTCGAGCGCGCCGATATCGACCGAATCGAACCGTTCCCGGATGCGGAACAGGAAGACGCCGATGACGATAAAGGCGATCAGGATCGAGAAGGCGACGCTGATCTCGACGACAAGCGGCATGCCCTTGGCGCCGGTGGCGGCCAGCACCAGGCCGTTCTCCAGCGACATGAAGCCGACGACCTGGCTGACGGCGTTGCGCCTTGTGACCATCACCAGCAGCCCCAGCAATATGATCGACAGCGCGAAGGCCAGATCTTCGCGCGCGAGCGGGTCGGCCTCGGGCGTCACCCGAAGCATCAGCACCATGGAGAGCGTCACCAGCCCGATGCCCGCAAGCATGGTCGGGCCGATGCCGACGGCGGTCTCGATGTCGCGGTGGATGCCGAGCCGCTGGATGATGCGATGCAGCCCGACGGGAATGACGATCGCCTTGAAGACCAGCGCTATTGCCGCGGTGATGTAGAGATGATGCGCATCCTGGATATAGGCCTGCCAGGCCACCGAGAGCGCAAGCACGACCGCATGCAGCGCAAAGACGTTGATCAGCGCGAACAGCCGGTCTTGGTAGAGCATCATGAAGGAGATCAGCACCAGGCTGCCGGCGAGCAGATGGGCGATGTCGAAGGTGAGACCGTTCATCACAGGCTCCGCGAGACGAACAGCAAAAGCGTGCCGAGCAGCGCCAGCATCAGCGCCGCGCCCAGGAAGTCCGGCACGCGGAAGACACGCATCTTGGCGACGGCCGTCTCGAACACGGCAAGCAGGATGGCAAGCACAGCCAGCTTGCCCAGATAGGCGGCGGCGCCGATGGCCAGCGATTTCGGCCCCGTGCCCGCGCTTTCCAGCCCCCAGGGCAGGAAAACGCAGGAGATCAGCGACATGTAGAGCAGGAGCTTGAGGAAGGTGGCGAGCTCGATCATCGCCAGATGACGGCCGGAATATTCCAGGATCATCGCCTCATGCACCATGGTGAGCTCCAGATGCGTGGCCGGATTGTCGACCGGAATGCGCGCATTCTCGGCGATCGCCACCATCACCAGGGCGATCAGCGACATGCCGAGCGACACCCGCAGCCCGACCTGCGGCGAGCCCATGAAGGCGGCGACCGTCGAAAGCTGCGTGGCGCCGGCGACGAGCGCCAGGCTGAAGACGATGAGCAGCATCGCCGGCTCGGCCAGCGATGCGATCATCACTTCGCGGCTGGCGCCGATGCCGCCGAAGCTGGTGCCGACATCCATTCCGGCCAGCGCCTGGAAGAAGCGCGCGCTGCCGAGCAGCGCCACGATGACGATGAGATCGGCGGCCCAGCTGAATTCGAGGCCGGTGGCGAATGTCGGAACGAGCGCCGCCGCGACCCATGTGGCGGCGAAGATCAGGTAGGGCGTCACGCGGAACAGCCAGGACGCATTGTCCGCCAGCACGACCTCCTTGCGCATCAGCCTGACGAGATCGCGATAGGGCTGGATCACCGGGGGCCCCTGCCGCCTGACGAGCCTTGCCTTCATCTTGCGCACGAAGCCGATCAAAAGCGGCGCCAGCAGAAGCACGACCAGCATCTGCGCGCCCTGCACGGCCAGCTCGAAGATCACGGCCATAGCGCAAGCACCAGAAGCAGGATGACGAGGTAGAGGAAGACCAGCGTCAGGTAGCGGCGGATGGTCAGGAACTGCAGGTGGTTCAGCCGCTCGGTGGCGAAATCGATCGCACCGGCGATCGGCTGGTAGAACGTCTCCCAGGCCACGTCGTGCATGTCTACCTTGAGGCGCGCCGGATCGAGGGCGCCCGGCGCCGGCATTTCCACCGTCTCGCGGGCGCGGAACGCGAAGCCGCCGAAGACGCGGCGAATGGGCTGCGCGAAGCTGACGGCTGTGTATTGCGCGGCCGGCACCGCGTCCGCGAAGCCGCACCCCCATGCAATGCCCCGGCGCACGGCATGCGAGGCGAAGCGGTGAATGAAGAAGGCGGCGAGCGACGCCGAGATGGTGATGAAGCCGAACACCAAGAGGCCGTTATAGGAGCTGCGGCTCTCGGCGATCGGCACGATCGACAGCCAGGGCTCGGCCATCTGAACCGGCATGCGGTCGCCGATGAGCGAAAGCGTCACCGGCGACAGGCCGTCGATGACGAGGCCGGGCAGAATGCCGGCCAGCAGGCAGAAGGCGGCAAGCACGGCCATCGCCGCCAGCGACCAGCGGTCGACCTCGTGTGCCCGCTCCACCGCCGCCGACCGCGCCCGGCCAAGGAAGGTGATGCCGAATGCCTTGACGAAGCAGGCTGCGGCCAGCGCAGCCGACAGCGCCAGCATGCCGCCAACCGCGGGCACGATGACCTTCAGCCCCCATTGCGGCAGCTCCGGGCTCCGCAAGATGGCCTGGAAGACCAGCCATTCGGAGGCGAAGCCGTTGAAGGGCGGCAGCGCCGAGATCGAGACGCAGCCGATGAGGAAGACGAAGCTGGTCACCGGCAGTCGATGGATGAGGCCGCCGAGCTTTTCCATGTCGCGTTCGCCGGTTGCCGAGAGCACGGCGCCGGCGCCGAAGAACAGCAGGCTCTTGAAGAAGGAATGGTTCAGCACGTGGAAGAGCGCCGCGGTGAAGGCCAGCGCCGCCGCCGACGGCATGCCGTTCGCCTTGAAGGCCAGTGCAAGGCCGAGGCTGGCAAAGATGACGCCGATATTCTCGATGGTCGAATAGGCAAGCAGCCGTTTGAGGTCCCTTTCCATCATCGCGTGGAGGATGCCCAGGACTGCCGTCACGCCGCCGATGAGAAGCACAGCTATGCCCGACCACCATGCCGGCTCGCCAAGCAGGTCGAACACCACGCGGATGAAGCCGTAGATGGCGACCTTCGTCATGATGCCGCTCATCAGCGCCGAGACGTGGCTGGGTGCCGCCGGGTGGGCAAGCGGCAGCCAGGCATGCAACGGCACGAGGCCGGCCTTGGAGCCGGCGCCAAGCAGCATGAGGACCAGCACCGCGCCGGCGGCGAACCGGTCGGGATGCGCCGTCCGCATCGCGTCGAACGCATAGGTTCCCGCCGGCCCCGCCAGCAGGCCGAAGGCAAGCAGCAGCGCCATCGTGCCGAAGCTTGCCATCACCAGGTAGATGGTGCCGGCCCGCCGGTTGGCCTCGTCGCGATGATGCGCCATGACCAGCGCCCAGGAGGCGAGCGACATGAACTCCCAGGACAGCAGGAAGCTGAAGGCGTCGTTGGCCAGCACGACGAGGTTCATGCCGGCGAGGAACGCCGGATAGAACGGCAGCACGCGATGCGGCGCGGATTCGTGCCGGCCATAGCCGAGGCCGTAAAGGCTGGTGATGGCGCCGCCCAGGTTGACGACGACGAGAAAGAACGCCGACAGGCCGTCGAGGCGGAACCGGGCGCCGGTCCAGGGCAGGCCGAGCGGCAAGGTGGCGGACATCTCGCCGGAGTTGCCGGCGAGATGGCAGGCAGCGATCACGAGCAGGACGGCCGAAATGACAAACGCAGCGCCATAGACCAGACGCGTCGCGGCGGCGAGCCGGCTGACGGCCGCGGCCAGGATGGCTGTTGCCAGGAGCGCGGCGGGGCCGCACAGCAGAAGGGCGACGGTCGAACTCACGGCAGGCTCCCGCCGGGCTCGGTATCGTCGCCATCGGTTTCGGACGCCTTGGCGGTGGCGAAACCGGCCTTCAGCCGCACGCCGCGCCCGCCGCCCTGGCTGGCCGCGCCTTCGCCGATCAGTTCGATGCCGGCCGCCTCAAGCGCCGCGATCAGCTTCATCAGCGAATCGACATTGCCCCGGATGATCGAGCCGCTGGCTTCCATGCGCTGGATCGTCGGCACCGACAGGCCGGACAATTCGGCAAGCCGGCGTTGATCGATGCCGAGCAGCGATCTTGCTGCGCGCAATTGCGGTGCGGTTATCACCGACGACTCTCTGACTCAGTTCCAAAATGTGAGGTCTCGGTGCTGTAGCCTACATTAAAAGGTTCTATCGTCAAGTATTGATGTTTTAAACATCGATGTTGATGGTAATCCACCGGCGGACGTTCATGAGGCCAGGGCCGCTTCCTTCCTGTCGCCCATGGTGCAAGATTTTTCCGTTCATTTCCGTGAATCAGCGCAAACGCCGAGGGATTGGTTGAAGCCGCCCCAACGTCGTCATTCTATGGCGGAGCAAGGAGCGAAGCGACGCGCGCAGACCATAGAATCCATTCCGTGACGTCGAAGCGTTGCTGCGGTGCAGAATTTTGCACCGTTGCACTCCTTGGCGAAGGTAACGGCATGGATTCTAGGGTCTTCGCGACGGAGCTTCGCTCCTGCTCCGCCCTAGAATGACGATCGCGATGGACGTTTCGGCCAATCTCCAAGGCACCCCACCTGCCAACGCAAACAGCGCCGACCGATCAAAATCCCTATGCTGGGGAACTAGCCGTCGATAGCGCGGATATCCGCCTCCGCGGCACAATAAGGCGCATAGCGGAAATCGCGTATCGCCGTGACCTCGTCGCCGCGCCAGTCGATCAGCATGAAGCCGCGCACCGCATCGGCCGCTTGCGGGTTGCGGATCAGGATCGCCGGCCGTCCCTCGACAAAGCCGAGCGACAGCGCCCAGTCGTCGACACGGTCGTAATTGCCGAAATAGGTCGAGGCTTCCTTCTTGCCGCGCAAACGGGCGCGGTTGATGACGTCGACTTGGATATCCTCGGCGATCAACGCCCTGACGCCATCGAAGTCGCGGGCGTTGAACAGGTCGATATAGCGGCGCAGTTGCCGCTCTTCCTTCGGATCGAGCTTCGGCATGGTCATGTCGTCCGGCGCCGTCGCCAATGCCTTCAACTCCGCCCGGCCGCGATGCAGCGCCGCCTTGGTGGCTGCAAGCGTCGCGCCCGTCACCGCGCAGGTCTCGAACAGGCTGAGACCGAGCACGTCGACCAGGATGACGGCGCTGCGCTGCGCCAACGTCAAGCGCATGAAGCCGCGCAGGCTCGTCGCCGCCCCCAGTCTCGCCTCCGCGTTGGCGGAGAGGTCCTCAACTGTTGTCATGTCGGCCTCGGTGATGCGGGAACGCTCCCGCTGGCGACGGCGCAGATGATCCTGCGCTGCGTTGTGGGCGATGCGAAACAGCCACTGTTCGGGGCGTTCGACGAGGGCACCGTCATCATGCGCGGCAAGCGCCTTCACCGCCGCCTCCTGCACGATGTCCTCGCCCTCGATCGCCGAGCCGGCCATGCGCGCCGCATAGCGGTGCAGTTTCGGGCGCAGGCCGACGAGCATGGCTTCAAGTTCCGCGCGGCCGAATTTCGCTGTGCTCATCGTTCCTGTTCTCTTGATCGCCGGCTCGTGAGCCAGACCGCGTTCGGGTCAGGCTGGCACGGCTTCGTCGGCCTTGGCCAGCATACGATAATTGCCGACGATCTTCGCCGGCGACCTGGCAAGCGGTGTCGAGCGCCGTTCGGCATGATTGGCGCCGAAGGCCTTGAAAGCGTCGAGTTCGGTGAGCGCCGAGCTATCCTTGTCGTAGCCGACAAGATGGACGAATTCGCCGCTCTCCAGTTCGAGCACCAGATAGCGCACGGATTGAGGCTGCGTTTCATCCAGCGCCTCGAACACTTTCGCCACCAGTGCCCGGTTCTCGGTGATGGCGGCATCCTTCACGCCGTAGCGGATGAGGTTGTAGGTCATGGTCGTCTCCTTTGATGGGCTTGCGAAGGAAAGACGTTTTGGTCCGGCAAAAAGATTCTCGTCGACCCGCGAATCTTTTTGCCTGCCTCCGTCGTCTTTTACGCGTCGAGGCCGCATCGGCCTCCGCGATGAGGAGAGACATCCATGCATATCCAGTTTGCCGAGCTGCCGGTATCCGACCAGGACCGCGCCAAGGCGTTCTACACCGACAACCTTGCCTGCCAGGTCATTGCCGACCAGCCCATGGGCGATAGCGGCTGGCGCTGGGTCGAGCTGGCCTTCCCCCACGCGGTCACCAACCTGCATTTCATCAGCCGCGCCGATACGTTGCCGAGCGCCGATCCGGTGCTGGTCCTGATCGACGATGACGTCGAGGCGAGGGTCGGCTCGCTCAGGGCCAAGGGCGTCGAGATCGTCACCGAGCCGCAGGAAGCGCCATGGCAGCCGGGCCGCACCGTCGCCGAATTCCGCGACAGCGAAGGCAACCGCATGGTGCTGGCCAGCCGGTAGGCCGGCATGTCTCGCGGTCGCCGGCCATGCGGTCAGGCGACCGCCTTGGCGGCCGCCCGCCCGGCGCTGCGGCCCGAAAAAATACAGCCGCCGAGGAAGGTGCCTTCCAGCGCCGCATAGCCATGCACGCCGCCGCCGCCGAAGCCGGCCACCTCGCCGACCGCGTAGAGTCCCGGCACCGGTTGCCCCTCGGCATCGAGCACACGGCTGTCCAGGTCCGTCTCGAGGCCGCCCAGCGTCTTGCGGGTCAGGATGTTGAGGCGCACCGCAATCAGCGGGCCGTTCTGCGGATCGAGCATCTTGTGCGGCTTTGCCGTGCGGATCAGCCTGTCGCCGAGATAGGCGCGCGCGCCACGCAGCGCGGTGATTTGCGCATCCTTGGAGAACGGGTTGTCGAGCTGCCTATCGCGGGCACGGAGCTCGCGCTCGACCTGCGCCACCTCCAGCAGCGGCTCGCCGCCGGCCAGCGCATTCATCCGCGCCACCAGCTTCGAAAGGTCCGCCTCGACGATGAAATCCTCGCCTTTTTCCATGAAGGCTTTCACCGGACCCGGGATGCCGCTCGTCGCGCGTCCGAGCACCTGCCGCCAGCTTTTGCCGGTGAGGTCAGGATTCTGTTCAGAGCCCGACAGCGCGAACTCCTTCTGGATGATCTTCCTGGTCAGGATGAACCACGAATAGTCGAAGCCGGTGCTCATGATGTGGCTGAGCGTGGCTAACGTGTCGAAGCCCGGATAGAGCGGCGCCGGCAGCCGCTTGCCGCGCGCGTCGAGCCAGAGCGAGGAGGGGCCGGGCAGGATGCGGATCGCATGCTCGGTCCAGATCGGCGCCCAGTTCTTGATGCCCTCGACATAGTGCCACATGCGGTCGCGGTTGATGATCCTCCCGCCGGCCGCTTCGCTGATCGCCAGCATGCGGCCGTCGACATGGTCGGGCACGCCGGTGATCATGCGCTTAGGCGGCGCGCCGAGGCGCTGCGGCCAATTCCTGCGCACCAGCTCATGGTTGCCGCCGATGCCGCCCGAAGCGACGATCACCGCTTGCGCATGGAGCTCGAAGTCTCCGGTCACGTGACGCGCGCTCTTGTGGCCGCGCTCGACGCTGCTCGGCTCCAGCACATCGCCGCGCACGCCGGTGACGGTGTCGCCGGTGCGGACGATCTCGTTGACCCGGTGGCGGAACCTGAACTGGACCAGCCCGCGCTTTTGCGCCGCGCGCACGCGCTGCACGAACGGTTCGAGCACACCGGGACCGGTGCCCCAGGTGATATGGAAACGCGGCACCGAATTGCCGTGACCATAAGCATTGCCGCCGCCGCGCTCGGCCCAGCCGACGACGGGGAAGAATTTCATGCCCCTCTCGATCAGCCAGGAGCGTTTCTCGCCGGCGGCGAAGCCGACATAGGCCTCAGCCCATTTGCGCGGCCAGAAATCTTCCGGACGGTCGAAGGCGGCGGTGCCCATCCAGTCCTCGAGTGCGAGGTCGTGGGAATCGCGGATGCGCATGCGCCGCTGCTCCGGCGAATCGACCAGGAAAAGCCCGCCGAACGACCAGAAGGCCTGGCCGCCCAGCGACTGTTCCGGTTCCTGGTCGACGATGATGATTTTCTTGCCGGCGTCAGCCAGTTCGGCAGCGGCGACGAGGCCCGCCAGCCCCGCGCCGACAATGATAGCATCCGCGTCAGCCACGTTTCCCTCCCCTAAAAACGGCCGTTGGCGAATTTCTTAGACGGCTTCCCAACCGTCCTTTTCGCCGGCGCGGAAGATGGCGTCGATGACCTTCTGGTTGAGCACCGATTCTTCCAGCGTGAAGACGCGGTCCTTGCCGCCCTGGGCGGCGCGCACGAAGGCTTCGCATTCGAGCCGGTATTGCTGCGTGCCGGGGAAGCGGAACACCTGCGCCTCGGTGTGGTTCTGGTTGTGCAGCTCGATGCGGTGGTGGTCGTAGAGCCCGGCATTGAACGGGGCGAAGACCTCGATGAAACCCTTCTCGCCGTGGAACACCATCACCTGGCGGGCCGCCATCTGCGTCGACAGGTAGAAGGACAATTCGAAGTCGCCGAAATCGGCGCGGATCGAGGAATAGATGTCGGTGCCGAAAGTCTTGTCGCGCTCGATCGTCGCCTGCACGCGCAGAGGCTCCTTGCCGGTCGAAAAGCGCGTCGACACCGTCGGATAGACGCCGATGTCGGGCAACGCGCCGCCGCCGAGGTCGAGCTGGTTGCGCATGTTCCTGGGATCGACATTGTAATAGGAGAACGCGCCCTGCACGTGGCGCAGCCGGCCGATGGCGCCGCCGGCGATGAGGTCGCGCACCTTGATCCATTGCGGGTGGTAGACGACCATGAAGGCCTCGCAGACGAGCACCTTCTTGGCGTCGCGCAGCTTGATCAGCGGCGGGATGTCCTTGGCGTCGAGCGCCAGAGGCTTCTCGACCAGCACGTGCTTGCCGGCTTCAATCGCCTTCGCCGTCCATTCGACATGCTGGGAGGTCGGCAGCGGGATGTAGACGCCGTCGACCTCCTTGGAGGCAAGCAGTTCCTCATAGGAGCCGAAGGCATGGCGGGCGCCGAAACGCTCGCCCAATGCCTTGGCCTTCGACAGGTCGCGGCTGGCGATCGCCGACAGAACGCCGTTCTCCGAATCCACGATTGCCGGCAAAAGCTGCTCGCGGCCGATCTTGGCCGTCGACAGAACACCCCATCGGAACATCACGCTTCTCCATGTCGGTTTACAGGCGACGAGGTTTGCCCCAATTCTGGAGAAAAGCCAATCGCAGACGCGGGTCACAAAGCGCCTCGTCATCCTCGGGCTTGACCCGGGGATCCATTCCGTGACCTATGACGTAAAGTGCAACGGCGCAGAATTCTGTAACCGTTGCAACGCCTTAGCGTTACGGCATGGATCCTAGGGTGCGCGCGCGTCAATTCGCTCCTTGCTCCGCCCTAGGATGACGAAGCCGAGGAGGCGCGACTTAGAACTACCCCCTTCTCCCCATCAGCGTCATGTCGAAATCGACGACATTGGAATAAAGCGGCGTGCCGACATCCATGCCGTAGCGCGACCTCAGCACCTTGCCGGTGACGTGGAACTTGATGGTCCCGCCCTTCAATCCGCCGAGTTCGGCCGTGAATTTTTCCGGAAATGTCTTGCCGCGGGCCGTCAGCCGGCCGGTGACGAGCGCCGTCGTGTCGCCGGTGCGGGTCACGCTGGTCGAGCGGAACTGGATCTCCGGATTGTTGGCGGCGTCGAACACCGCGTCGGAGCGCAGGAAGGCGTCGATGCGGCCCTGGCCCGTGCCGACGCTTTCCGGATAGATGGTGAGCTCGACCTTGGAGCGGCCGACATCGCCATTGTCGATGCGGATCGTGCCCTTGAAGCGGCCGAAGGCGCCGTCGAAACCGCCGCCGCCGGCCTTGCCGATGGTGAAGCGGATCGAGGAGCCCGATGGGCTGATCGTATAGCTGCCCGCGGCGTCGCTGAGCGCCACCGCCGCCACTGCGGGCATGGCAAGGCAAGCGGCAAAAGCCGCCAATCCAAAGATGCGCGCGTTCATGAGATTTGTTCCTTCCGCGGATACGCATTTTCTGCGTTCTCGACCCACCAACGAATGATGGAGCGGTTCTATTCCCCGCCTGACGAAGGCGTGATCATACGCGTGAGCACATTGTCGCGCAGCAGGAAATGATGGCGGAAGGCGGCAGCTATATGCAGCGCCACCAGCGCGATGCCGGCATAGGCGAGATACCAATGCGCGGATGTCCAGAAGCTCTCCGCAGCGTCGGACTCGGCCAGCGGCAAATTGGGCATCACGAACAGGTTGAAGGGCATGCTCGGGATTTCCAGCGTCGACACCGAAACCAGCGCCCAGCCGGACAGTGGCAGCGCGATCTGGAAAGCGTAGAGCGCGAAATGCGCCAGCGGCGCTGCCTTGCGCTCCAATGTTCCAACAGAGCGCGGCAGTGGCGGCGCCGCGTTGCCGAGCCGCCAGGCGATCCGCAGGATGATCAGGCCGAGCAGCAGGAAGCCGAAGGATTTGTGCAGCTGGATCAGCTCGAAAGACGTCCGCTGGCTCGCCGTCCGCACCATGACGAAGCCGAGCACGAACTGGCCGATGAAGATGATCCCGATCAGCCAGTGGAGGACGATCATCGCCCAGCCATAGCGAGTTGGGGTGTTGGTGATGGCGAATTGCATGATCGGCAAACGCTATCGGGTTCAGCTTTCTTCCGAGGTGCCTAAGCCTGGTTCTACACACAACCTTCAGACGCCGCGCCGCCCCTCATTGCAGGCAGATGAGGGGCGGCGCCGACGCCTGATAATCTTTCCGACCAACGCCGAAGCATGATCGTATCACGCGCCTAACCACTCACCTTGAAGAAATCCACGAAAGCCCTGAGCGCCGGGCGCATCTGGCGGCGGCTGGGATAATAGACGAAGAAACCATCGAAGGCCGGGCACCAATCCTCCAGCACGCGGACCAGCCTTCCATCAGCGAGCGGCGCGCGGACATAAGGCTCGAAGACGAAGGCAAGCCCGGCGCCGTCGACCGCCGCCTGGGCGATCAGATGGTCCTCGTCGAGGATCAGCGGCCCTTGCGCGGCAATTTCGATCTCCTCGCCGTCCTTCTCGAATTCCCAGCGATAAAGGATGCCGCTGGAAAAACGGAAGCGGATGCAGCGATGGTCGGCCAGCTCGCGCGGATGGCGCGGCTTCGGCATCGCCTCGAAATAGGACGGCGCGCCGACGACGGCGCCGCGAAGATCGGGGCCGATGCGCACCGCGATCATGTCGCGCTGCAGGCTTTCGCCGAGCCGCACGCCGGCGTCGAAGCCGCCTTCGACCACGTCGGTGAAGCGGTCCTCGATGACGATCTCCAGCACGATGTCGGGATAGGCGGCGGCAAAGGCGCCGAGCCGTGGCGTCAGCGTCAGATGCACAGCCGTGCGCGGCACGGTCAGCCGCAGATTGCCGGCTGGTCGGTCGCGCGCCTCGACCGCTGTTTCCAGCGCCAGGTCGATCTCGGACAGCGCCGGCCGCAGCCGTTCGAGCAGCTGCGCGCCCTCCTCGGTCGGCGCGACACTGCGCGTGCTGCGCGCCAGGAGCCGCACGCCGAGCCGCGCCTCCAGGCTGGACACCGCATGGCTCACGGCCGAAGGCGCAATGCCGAGCTCGCGCGCAGCGCCACGAAAGCTGGCGCATTGGGCGACGGTGGCGAGCACCGCGAGCTGCGAGAGGTTGGTGCGGTCCATTGATCTACTTCTTAGAACAAGCCGTGCAAAAGAGCCATGATTATCGAACGGAGCTCCTGCCACTATCTCCTTCCCATCGCAACAAGGAGATGCGCGCCATGCAAACCCGCAAACTAGGCACTGAACTCGAAGTCTTCCCCGTCGGTCTCGGCTGCATGGGCATGAGCTTCGCCTATGGCGGCCAGCCGGAAGCCGAGGCAATCGCCACGCTGCGCCGCGCCGTCGAGATCGGCGTCACCTTCTTCGACACCGCCGAAGTCTACGGGCCGTTCGAGAACGAGATCCTGCTCGGCAAGGCGCTGAAGCCGGTGCGCGACCAGGTGACAATCGCCACCAAATTCGGCTTCAAGATTTTGGACGAAGGCACGGGCATCGAGCGCATGGCCGGCGTCGACAGTCGCCCCGAACATGTCAAGGCGGTGGCCGAAGCCTCGCTGAAGCGGTTGGATACCGAGGTTATCGACCTCTATTACCAGCACCGCGTCGACCCCAACGTGCCGATCGAGGACACCGTCGGCGCCATGGCCGAGCTGGTGCGCGAAGGCAAAGTCCGGGCGCTGGGCCTGTCGGAAGTGAGCGGCGCGACGCTGCGCCGGGCGCATGCGGTGCACCCGATCGCCGCCGTGCAAAGCGAATATTCGCTGTGGAGCCGCGATCCGGAGGACGAGGTCTTCGCCGTCTGCCGCGAGCTCGGCATCGGCTTCGTGCCCTACAGCCCGCTCGGCCGCGGCCTGCTCACCGGCACGCTCAGCAAGCCGGAGGTGCTCAGTGCCGGCGACTGGCGTCTCACCTTGCCGCGTTTCCAGGCCGAGGCGATGGAAGCCAACAACGCCGTCATCGCGATGCTGGAAAAGATGGCGGAGAAAAAGGGCGTGACACCGGCGCAGCTGGCACTCGCCTGGGTGCTGCACCAGGGCGACTTCATCGTGCCGATCCCCGGCGCAAGGATGATACGCCACCTGGAACAGAACACCGCGGCGGCTGGGATCGAACTGAGCGCGGCGGAAGTCGCTGCGATCGGCGACGCCCTATCGCCCGACAAGGTGGTCGGCAAGCGCTATACGGAGGAATTGCTGGCGCTGGTGAATGGGTGAGTGCGACGGAAGGGGGCGCTTCGGCGCCCTTTTGTTGAGACGTTAGCGCGAGGCACCCCCCTCTGGCCTGCCGGCCATCTCCCCCGCAAGGGGGGAGATCAGATGTCGCGCGGCTTTCGCTAATCACCAACGTTGAAAGGGAGATGCCGTCCACCCGGACAGCCAATCTCCCCCCTTGCGGGGGAGATGCCCGGCAGGGCAGAGGGGGGTGCTGTCCCGCCGGCCTCTCTCACCAAGCCACCACTTCAATCTCCGCCCAGCACTCCCGCGCCCTTCTTCCCTTCGCCTCATGCGTCCGCTGATTGTCCAGCGCCCGGTTCGGCGTGATGCGAAACGAAAAAATGTCGTCGAGCCCAAAGGGCGCCACCAACTCCAACTTCCCGCCGGCGGCGTACCGCACCCCCACCGCATGCGTCTTCGACGCAAAGTAACTCACCGACTCGCTCGCGCTCGCGTACTTCGGGCACTCCTGCCCGAACTTTGCCGGATACCACAGATGCACACGCGCCTGGTTGCGCACCTCGACCGGCAGCGGCAATCCTTCGAAATGTGTCGCAGCCCGGCGGATCACCGCATCCTCGGCCTCGTAGGAGAGGTCGGCATCGTCGAAATAAAACAGGTCGACATCCCTGATGCCGTAGCCAGGCGGCTTGCCGGTCAGATGGTTCCAGACGCTGTTGTAGAGCGCACCGGAAACCACCAGCCAATCCGGCAGCGCGAGTTGGCGCACACGCGCCAGCGTCTCGGCCAGCAGCGGATCGGCCGCGACGATGGCGAGGAAAGCCGCGCGTTGCTCCTCGAAGGGAAGGCCGGAATAGCGGAGATGGCGCATCGCCCTTTGGAGGGCGATTCGCCATCGCTCCGCAATGCCCTACGTTCTGAGCACGCCGCCCGTGTGCTTGTTGACGTTGTCGACGATGCGCTTGGCCAGCGCCTCGAAATCCTCGTCGGTCAGCGTCTTTTCGACCGGCTGGATCGAAACCTCGATAGCGATCGACTTCTTGGCGGCGCCCAGCGACGCGCCCTCGAAGACGTCGAACACCGAAACGCCGGTGACCAGCTTCTTGTCGGCGGCAAGTGCCGCCCGCATCAGCGTGCCGGCCTCGACCGATCTGTCGACGACGAAGGCGAAATCGCGCTTCACCGCCTGGAAGGGCGACAGCTCCAGCTTCGGCTTGGTGCGCGTCGGCTTGGCCTTCGGCTCCGGCACGGCATCGACGAAAATCTCGAAGCCGCAAATCGGACCTGACGCGTCGAGCCCGTCCAGCGTCTTCGGATGGAACTCGCCGAAGGTGCCGAGCACGGCCTTGGGTCCGAGCTTGATCGTGCCGGAACGCCCGGGGTGATACCAGGCCGGGCCGCCGGGCTCGATCTGCAGCCGGTCGACCGGCGCGCCGCAGGCTTCGAGTGCTGCGATCGCATCCGCCTTGGCGTCGAACACGCCGACCGGCCCGGCATTGCCGGCCCAGCTGCGGCCCGAGCCGTCGAGCTTGGCGGTGCCGCGCCTGACACCAGCGGCGACGCGCCGCTGCTGGTCGGCGGCGTCGCCTTCATAGGTGCCCGAAACCTCGAACAGCGCCACGTCGCCGATGCCCTTGTCGGCATTGCGCTGCGCGGCCGCGATCAGCCCGGGCAGCAGCGAAGGCCGCATGTCGGACATGTCGGCGGCGATCGGGTTGGCGAGCTTGAGCGCCGTCTGCCCGCCGCCGAACAGTTCGGCGTGTTTTGCCGGGATGAACGACCAGGTGACGGCCTCCATCATGCCGCGCACGGCAAGCGCCCGCTTGGCCGCGCGGGTGCGCACCTGCAGCGTGGTCAGGATCTTGCCGTTGACCGCGTCATGCGAGGTCAGCGGCTGCGCCAAGATATTGTCGACGCCATGGATGCGCATCACCTCTTCGACGAGGTCGGCCTTGCCGTCGACATCCGGCCGCCAGGACGGCACCTTCACCTTGACGACCTCGCCCGAGCCCTGCGGCTCGAAGCCGAGGCGGGTCAGGATGGCCAGCGCCTCGGCCTTCGGCACCTCGATGCCGGTCAGCCGCTTCACTTCGGAGAGCGGGAAGGAGACGACCTTCGGCTTGTGGCCGGCATAGCCCGCCACTTCGATTTCCGTCGGCGTGCCGCCGCAGAAATCGAGCACCAGCTTGGTCGCCAGCTCGATGCCCGGCACCATGAATTCGGGATCGACGCCGCGCTCGAAACGGTAGCGCGCATCGCTGATGATGCCGAGCGTGCGGCCGGTCCGCGCCGTGGCGATCGGATCCCAAAGCGCCGACTCGATCAGCACGTCGGTGGTGTTCTCGTCGCAGCCCGAATGCTCGCCGCCCATGATGCCGGCGATCGATTCCACACCGTCCTCGTCGGCGATCACGCACATTTCGGGCGTCAGCGTGTATTCGCGGCCGTCGAGCGCCAGCACCTTCTCGCCTTCGCGCGCCCGGCGCACGGTCAGATTGCCGGCGACCTTCTTCGCGTCGAACACGTGCAGCGGCCGGCCGCGGTCGAAGGTGACATAGTTGGTGATGTCGACCAACGCGCTGATCGGACGCAGGCCAATCGCGATCAGCCGCTGCTGCAGCCATTTCGGCGACGGACCGTTCTTGACACCCTTCACCAGCGTCAGCGCAAAGCCGGGGCAGAGCTCCGGCGCCTCGATCGTGACCTTGACCGGGCACAGCCCGTCGCCGGCATGCGGCATGATCCCGCCGCCGGTGAGGCGGCCGAGCCCGCTTGCCGCAAGGTCGCGCGCGATGCCGTAGACGCTGGTCGCGTCCGGGCGGTTCGGCGTCAAATTGATCTCGATGACCGGATCGTCGAGATGCGCGTAAGTCGCGAAGCTGGTGCCGACCGGCGCATCCTGCGGCAAATCGATGATGCCGTTATGCTCGTCGGAGATTTCCAGCTCGCGCTCGGAGCACATCATGCCATGGCTTTCGACACCGCGGATCTTGCCGACCGAAAGCGTCACGTCGATGCCCGGAATATAGGTGCCGGGCGCCGCGAAGGCGCCGATCAGGCCGGCGCGGGCATTCGGCGCGCCGCACACCACCTGCACCGGCGGCTTGCCGTCGCCGGTGTCGACAGTCAGCACCCGCAGCCGGTCGGCGTCGGGGTGCTGCACCGCCGTCAGTACTTTCGCGATGACGAAGGGCTTCAGGCCCGCCTTGTCGTCGACATGTTCGACTTCGAGGCCGATCGCGGTCAGCCGCTCGACGATCTCGGCTAGCGAGGCGTCGGTCTCGAGATGGTCCTTGAGCCAGGAGAGGGTGAATTTCATGACTGTGTTCCGTCGGATATTTGTTCTTCGGGCCGGGGTACGCTGGTCTTCAATTCGCGCGGCAGCGCGTCGGGCATGTGCAGGAAGGGCAGTTGCTCACGCACATGCGCATGCACGGTCGGCCTGAAATAGGCCGGCATGTCCATGGCGCCGAGCATGAAATAGATCTGGTTGTCGAGCCGCTTGTCGGCATAGGCGATCGGCGAGCCGCAAATGCCGCAGAACGAGCGCTCCACCGGACCGTTGCGGTAGCTTTTCAACGATTTGCCGTTGAGCGCGACCTGGTCGGCCATGAAGCCGACAAAGGCCGACACCGGCGCACCGCTGGCGCGCCGGCAATCGCCGCAATGGCAATAGCTGATGTGGTGCGGCTCGGCTGACGCCTCGAACCGCACGGCACCGCAACGACAGCCCCCGGTATGGGGAGCGGTCATGTCGACAGTCCTCCGAACAGCGTCGGCAGGTCGAGCGGCCTGAAACCGTAATGCGACAGCCAGCGCACGTCGGCATCGAAGAAGGCGCGCAGGTCCGGCATGCCGTATTTCAGCATGGCGATGCGGTCGATGCCCATGCCCCAGGCAAAGCCCTGATACTCGTCGGGGTCGAGCCCGCCGGCGCGCAGCACATTCGGGTGCACCATGCCGCAGCCCAGGATTTCCATCCAGTCCGAGCCTTCGCCGAAGCGCACTTCGCCGGGCCGCGAGCGGTCGCACTGGATGTCGACCTCGAGGCTGGGCTCGGTGAACGGGAAGAAGGACGGCCGGAAGCGCATCTTGACCGACGGCACCTCGAAGAAGGCCTTGCAGAACTCCTCCAGCACCCACTTCATGTTGGCGACATTGGCCGATTTGTCGACCACCAGCCCCTCGACCTGGTGGAACATCGGCGAGTGGGTGGCGTCCGAATCCTGCCGGTAGGTCTTGCCGGGGATGACGATGCGGATCGGCGGCTTCTGCTTCTCCATGGTGCGGATCTGCACGGGCGAGGTGTGCGTGCGCAACAGCTTGCGCTCGCCCTTCTCGTCCGGTTGGAAGAAGAAGGTGTCGTGCATCTCGCGCGCCGGATGGCCCTCGGGGAAATTCAGCGCCGTGAAATTGTAATAGTCGGTCTCGATATCCGGACCTTCGGCAATCGCGAAGCCGAGATCGCCGAAGATCGCCGCGATCTCGTCGATCACCTGGCTGATCGGATGGATGCGGCCGCGCTCCGCCGGCGACTGGCGCACCGGCAGCGTCACGTCGACCGTCTCGGCGGCGAGCCGAGCTGCGATCGCCACATCCTTCAGCTCCGCCTTGCGCGCGGTAAGCGCCTCGGTGACGCGGTTCTTCAGGCCGTTGATCGCCGGGCCCTTCACCTGGCGCTCCTCGGCGCTCATGGCGCCCAGCGTCTTCAGCATTTCGGAGACCGAACCCTTCTTGCCCAGCGCAGAGACGCGCACCGCCTCGATCGCGGCTTCGTCCGAGGCTGCCGCGATGTCGGCCATCAGGGAAGCTTCGAGGGTTTCAAGATTTCCAGCGGTGGCGTTCACGGCGAAGCTCTCTCGATTGGATGACTGGCATTCAGCGTGCGTCACCACTTTGGTTACGCGGGTGCCATTTTGGTTGCATCAGGGGCCAAAAAAGAACCCGCGCCAGCCGTGCCAGCGCGGGTTCCCCAAATCAGTACTAAAAATGCTTGGGAAGCGCTGGCTTAGGCGACAGCGCTCTCAAAAGCATTCGGCGTGGTGTTCTTCAGATATTCGAGCGCGACCTTGGCCTTGGCCACGAGCGCGGCGAAAGCCTGCGGCTCGTGGATGGCCATGTCCGAAAGGATCTTGCGGTCGATCTCGATACCGGCCTTGTTGAGGCCGTCGATGAAGCGGCCATAGGTCAGGCCGTGCTCGTGGGTCGCGGCGTTGATGCGCTGGATCCACAGCGCGCGGAACGAGCGCTTGCGGTTCTTGCGGTCGCGATAGGCGTACTGCAGCGACTTCTCCACCGCCTGCTTGGCGATGCGGATGGTGTTCTTGCGGCGGCCGTAGAAGCCCTTGGCGGCTTTCAGGACCTTCTTGTGCTTGGCGTGGGCGGTAACGCCTCTCTTTACGCGTGCCATGTCATGATCTCCTTAAAAGCAATTCCAGGAAAAGTGTTCAGCGGTTTTCCGTTCGGAATTGCGTCAAACTAATTGCGTGTCCAGGGCCGAATGCTCAGAGGCCGTTCGGCAGAAAATTCTTGATGACCTTCTTGCCGTCCGGTTCAGCCAGAACCATCGTGCCGCGGGCATCGCGAATGAACTTGTTGGAACGCTTGATCATGCCGTGGCGCTTGCCGGCGGCAGCCGACAGCACCTTGCCGGTGGCAGTAATCTTGAACCGCTTCTTGGCGGCCGATTTGGTCTTCATCTTGGGCATTTTGCTACTCCGTATTGGTGGCGCACCATCGCGCTTCTTTTTTCGCTTCGGGCCGACCAAAGCCCGAAAAGCAAATGAAACCGCCACGGCATGCCCTGCCGGGCGGTTTTCTTGGAACGGCGGTCCTATAGATCAAAGATGGCGCGGGCGCAACACCTGAAGCCGTGCGACGCACTGTCCCCAGTCAGGGCAGGCGGAACCATACCGGCAGCACGCCTGTCAGTTGCGCGCCGTCGATCAGCTCGAAGGCAGGCAGCGCCACCAGGAACACCAACCCGTCGAGCAGCGTGTTCAACAAGAGGCGTGGCCGGAAGCTGCCGGTATCGCCTTCCTGGTAGAGCGAGAGGTTGGGGAAGAAGCGCGGCACTTTCGCCAGATAAGCCTGGTAAGGCGCGCCGAGCACTTCCTTCAGATAGCGCTCCTCGCGCAGGATGACGATATGGAAAGCACCCGCGCACAGCATCGCGAAAAGAATGATCGCCGTGAACGAGCCAATCTGCGCGCCGACGCCGGCGGCGGCCACCGTCGAAAACAGATAGAGCGGGTTGCGGGTGATCGAATAGGGCCCGCCGGTGACCACCTCGGCCGATTTGCGCCCGCCTATATAGAGCGTCGACCACAGCCGCCCGACAATGCCGAGAAAGATCAAGAGCACGCCGAACATCTCGATCGACTCATGCACCGGCGTGTCAGGCGGAAAGGTCGACTGGCCGAACAGGAGGGCCGCAAACAGCACCACGATCAGCACGGCAAGCACGATCCGGCGCATATATTGGTAGCCGCCCAACCCTTCATTCTGGTTGTCGGCAGGAACCTTCACTTCATCGACCATGACCCATCCGATCGTCGCGATTTGCTCGCGATCGGGAAAACCCGATCGTCGATTGGCTCGTGATCGAGGACTCGATCGTCGAGTAGCCGGCGATCGGATTGAAAACAGGCGCCCCGCCGATCGTCGGGACGCCTTGCGCCATGATGTTGGCGGGATTTTAGCGCGGCGCCAGCACCATCATCATCTGGCGGCCTTCGAGCTTCGGCTCCGCCTCGACCTTGGCGATCGTCGCCACTTCCTCGCGCACCTTGTTCAGAAGCTGCATGCCGAGTTCCATATGCGCCATCTCGCGGCCGCGGAAGCGCAGCGTCAGCTTGACCTTGTCGCCTTCCTCGAAGAAGCGCCGCACGGCCTTCATCTTGGTCTCGTAGTCATGGCTGTCGATGTTCGGGCGCATCTTGATCTCCTTGATCTCGATGACCTTCTGGTTCTTGCGCGCTTCGGCCGCCTTCTTCTGGTTGGCGTATTTCAGCTTGCCGAGATCGAGGATTTTGACGACGGGGGGCACCGCATTGGGCGATATCTCGACGAGATCGAGCCCGGCCTCTTCGGCCAGCAGCAATGCGTCGTTGATGGAAACATCGCCGCGGTTCTGGCCTTCGGCGTCAATGAGCTGGACCCGGGGCACCCGGATGTCTCGGTTGGAGCGCGGCCCGTCCTTGGTGGGTGCCGCTGCTTTGAAAGGTCTGCGAATGGTCGTGGTCTCCTCGGCCGTTTCGTTCAGGGTTTGTGTAGAGTCAAAATTAGGTGGACGCGCCTATGTGGTGAGCGCGGGGCGTGAGTCAATAGCATAGCCCTGCCGGAAAATCACCTGCTGCCTGGCAATTGTCTGCACCAAGCAAAGAAACGCCGCGAGCACTTTTCGTTGAACCACCGCCTGTGCCAAAAGACCGGTCGGAAGGACAGGGATCATGGCCGCCAGCGCTCCGGTTTTCATCGATGTAGACGGGTCGAGCATCGCCGTCCGGCAGGCACGGGGCGCGGCGCCCGGCGTGGTCTGGCTCGGCGGCTACAAGTCCGACATGCTGGGCACGAAGGCCGAGACGCTGGCCGCCTGGGCCGGCAGCGAGGGCCACGCCTATCTGCGCCACGACTATTCCGGCCACGGTGAATCGGGCGGCGAGTTTGCCGACGGCACGATCTCCAGATGGCTGGCGCAGAGCCTTGCTGTCTTTCGCCGCTTCAGCCAGGGCAAGCAGATATTGGTCGGCTCCTCGATGGGGGCGTGGATCGCGCTGCGCATGGTGCAGGAACTGCGCAAGGCGGGCGACACAAGAGTAGCCGGCCTGGTGCTGCTGGCGCCGGCGCCGGATTTCACCGTCGAGCTGATCGAGCCTGTGCTCACCGACGCGCAGCGACGCGATATCGAGGAAAAAGGCTTCTTCGCCGAGCCGTCCGACTATTCGGACGAGCCTTACATTTACACGCGCGCGTTGATCGAGGACGGCCGCGCCAACCGGGTGATGACCGGGCCGATCGACACCCACTGTCCGGTGCATATCCTGCAAGGCCTGGCCGACCCGGACGTGCCTTCGGGCCATGTGCTGAAGCTGGCCGCGATGCTGCCTGCCGACGACGTGACGCTGTCGCTGATCCCCGACGGCGACCATCGCCTGTCCCGTCCCGAGGATCTCGAAATGCTCAAGCGGGCTGTCGGGGATATGGTCAGGCGGGCCGCCTGAGAATGCGCCTTTCCATCCCGATATCCGCCTTCGTCGCGGCGATCGTCGGCTTCGGCGGGACGCTGGCCATCGTCATTGCCGCCGCCAAGGCCGTCGGCGCGACGCAGATCGAGACCGCCAGCGGCGTGACGGCGATCTGCCTCGCCATGGCGATCGAATGCCTGTGGCTGTCCTGGCGGACGAAAATGCCGGTCATCACCGCCTGGTCGACGCCGGGTCTCGCGCTGGTCGCCGCCTCCACCGGCTTCACCATGCCCGAAGCCGTCGGCGCCTTCATCGTCACCGGCGTCCTGCTGGTCGCCACCGGCCTGTTCAAGCCGCTGACCAGGCTGATCGCGCGGATACCGGCGTCCGTCGCCTCCGGCATGCTGGCCGGTATCGTCGTCACGTTCGCCATCAATGCGGTGAAGGCCATTCCGGCGGATCCCTGGCTCATTTTGCCACTGATCGCGGCCTTTTTCGTCATCCGTCTGTTCAATCCCGCGTTGTCGGTGCTGGCGGTTCTGGTTGGCGGCGGGCTCGCCGCCTTCCTCACCGGCCGTGTCGGCGGCCTGCCGGCGCCGGAACTGTCGACACTGACGCTGATTGCTCCTGTTTTCACCGCCCAGGCGATCGTCGGCCTGGCGCTGCCGCTCTACCTTGTCACCATGGCTTCGCAGAATCTCTCCGGCCTCGCCGTGCTGCGCGCCGCGGGCTACCACCCCGAACCTGGACCGCTGATCGGCGTCACCGGCCTGTTTTCGCTGCTGTCGGCGCCGTTCGGCGCCGCAACCACCAATCTGGCGGCAATCTCGGCGGCGATCTGCACCGGCCCCGACGTGCACCCCGACCCCGCCGAGCGTTGGAAGACCGGTCCGTTCTATGCGCTGGCCTACCTGCTCTTTGCCGTCTTCGGCGCTTCGCTGGTGGCGATCTTCGCCGTCCTGCCGCAGAGCCTGATCGTGCTGGTCGCCGGGCTGGCGCTGATGGCGTCTTTGGCCAACGCCCTGTCGATCGCGCTCAGGGACGAGGCCGAGCGCATGCCCGCCACCATCACCTTTGCCGTCACGGCCTCCGGGCTCACGCTCTTCGGCGTCGGCGCGGCGTTTTGGGGCCTTGTCGCCGGAATGGCAGTGCTTTCCCTCGAAAAGCTCAAAAAGCGATAATCATTTCAGATGCTTCGCCGGTTTTGGCCGGACTTGCCTTGAATCGCCTATTTCGCCTTCCCATTTCGATTCCACGCAGCCGGTTTGGCTGTCTCCAACGGAAGGATTGGGAGAAAATGAACACGAGTGCATTGATCCGTCCGGCCTGGACGCCGGCCACCATCGCGCTGATGGTCATCGGCTTCATGGTGTTCTGGCCGCTCGGCTTCGCCATGCTCGCCTACATCATCTGGGGCGACCGGCTCGAAGGCTTCAAGCGCGACGTCAACCGCGCCACTGACGGCATCTTCGCCGGCTGCCGCCGCGGCTCCGACAAGGCGGCCCGCTGGGGCCACGGTTCGGCCCGTACCGGCAACGTCGCCTACGACGACTGGCGCGAGAAGGAACTCGAGCGCCTGGCGGAAGAGCGCCGCAAGCTGGACGAGATGTTGACCGAGTTCGACGACTACGCCCGCGAGCTGCGCCGCGCCAAGGACCAGGACGAGTTCGATCGCTTCATGGCGAACCGCAACAAGTCGACCGCGCCGACCACCACTGGCTCGACCGACAAGACCGCTCCGAAGCGCGGCAAGGGCACGAACCTGCTCGACGACTGAGATACCGGCGCATGACCCCGAAAATCGACGCCGATTTTCGGAAAAGGTCATGCGCCAACTCAAAGTGCTGCAGCGTCCCTTGCGCGCCCGAGAGGACGCGCGGCGCTGCAGGGACAGGTCTCGGCATGATATGCGGCGTCGCGTCTAGCGGCGCCGTTTCTTTTTTGTTCTCTATGTGACTTCCCTCCACTGGCCGTTTTTTTCGAATCGCGTATCGTCCAGCCATGACCCTCGGCTTCTTCCGCAACCTGACCAAGCCCAAGGCCGCGCCCGTCGTGGAGCGCGAGCATTGCGTCGCCGGCCGCACGCTGCCGCTGAAAATCGTCGAAAGCGCCAGGGCGCGGCGGCTGACGCTGCGCATCGATTCCGGCGGCCAGGGCCTGCGTGTCACCGTGCCACCGGGCCTGCGCCGCGGCGAGGTGGAGAAGTTCCTCGACCGCCACCAGGACTGGCTTGAGCAGCGCCTGGCCAAGGTGCCGACAAGGCCGCAGGTGCGTCCGGGCATCAGGATCCCGATCCGCGGCGTGCCGCATCGCATCGTCCACGAGCCTTCCAAGCGCGGCACCGTCGCCGTCTCGCGTGACGAGCGCGGCCCGCTTTTGATCGTCCATGGCGAGCGCATCCACCTGCCGCGCCGCATTGCCGATCACCTCAAGCGCGAGGCCAAGAAGGAGATCGAGAAGCTGGTGGTGAAGCACACCGAGGCGATCGGCAAGCGCGCCAAGGCGATCCGCTACAAGGATACCACCAGCCGCTGGGGGTCATGCACCTCGGAGGGCAATCTGTCCTTCTCCTGGCGCATCATGATGGCGCCGCCGGCGGTGATAAACTACCTGGTGGCGCATGAGGTGGCGCATCTCAAGGAGATGAACCACGGCCCGAAATTCTGGAAACTGTGCGAGAAGCTCTGCCCCGACACCGACCGCTGCAAGGACTGGCTGAAGCGCAACGGCGGCGCCCTGCAGGCGATCGTGTTTGAGTAGGTGCCTGCGTGGCGCCATTACGGCCGGCCGCTGGCCGCGCGGCGCTGGAGATTGGCCGAGCCATCTCAGCTTCGTCATCCTAGGGCGAAGCAAGGAGCGAAGCGACGCGCGCAGACCCTAGGATCCATTCCGTGACGTGCGAGCGCCGCAACGATGCAAAAGATGCTATGTCCTTGAACGAAAAAGGGAATATTCTCCACCGCTGCACCTTTCGGCCGATGTAACGGCATGGATCCCAGGGTCTGCGCGACGCTTCGCGTCGCTCCGCCCTAGGATGACGAAATTACGGATGGCGCGACCCGCGAAACTCGCTCAATCATCATTCGCCGCGTTCAACTCCTCCGGCCGCAACCCCTCATCGGAATGCGGCCACGGCAGGAAATTCCGATCAAACGCGTCGCTGCCGAAATAATCCAGCGCCCGATGCGCCTCGGCGCCGTTGTAGGCGGCCTTGTCCATCAGGTGAGCGATCACCTCGCGCGCCTGCGCGATCTTCTGCCTGAGTTCGGCGACGGACTGGTCGGCCATGGTTATCGTGCTCCCGCCGGTAATTCCTATATCAAGGTAGTGTTTTCCGAAGAGCAGGCAACAGCATGCTTTTTCTCGACTCTTTGGCCGTTTCGTGCCAATCCCGGCCAATGACGCTCGAGATCAAGATCTGCGGATTGAAGACCGACGCCGCGATGGCTGCCGCCCTTGCCGGCGGCGCCAGCCATGTCGGCTTTATTTTCTTCTCCAAGAGCCCGCGCTATGTCGAGCCAGCGGAGGCCGGCCGCCTCCGAGAAGCCGCACGCGGCAAGGCCAAGGCAGTCGCCGTCACGGTCGATGCCGATGATGCCTTTCTCGACGAAATCGTCGCCAAAATGCAGCCCGATATGCTGCAGCTGCATGGTTCGGAAACACCCGAGCGGGTGTCGGAATTGAAAGCCCGTTACGGCCTGCCGGTGATGAAGGCGTTGCCGGTCAGCGAGGCGGCGGATCTGGAGCGGGTAAAGCCCTATACCGGCGTCGCCGACTGTTTCCTCTTCGACGCCAAGCCGCCGAAGGGGTCGCAACTTCCGGGCGGCAATGGCGTCGCCTTCGACTGGCGCATCCTTGCCGGCCTTGACGTCGGCGTCGAATACATGCTTTCCGGTGGGCTCAACGCCGCCAATATCGGCGATGCCCTGAGACAGGCCAATCCGCCCGCAATAGACATCTCGTCGGGCGTGGAAAGCGCTCCGGGCGTCAAGGATCCGGCGCTGATCGAGCAGTTTTTCCGGGCCGTCAGGGCTGCGCGCGACGACCGCGCCGCCTGAACACAATTCACATTGGAGCATGTCCCGGAAAAGTGGGAACCGGTTTTCCGATAAGGACATGCTCAAAGCCAAGACTTAGGAGATCGGCGATGAACAAGCCGGCAATGCCCAATTCCTTTCGTACCGGGCCCGATGAGCAGGGCATGTTCGGCATTTTCGGCGGCCGCTTCGTCGCCGAGACGCTGATGCCGCTGATCCTCGATCTAGAACAGCAGTGGAACAAGGCCAAGACCGACCCGGAGTTCAAGGCCGAGCTGCAGAACCTGTCGACCCACTATGCCGGGCGGCCCTCAAAACTCTATTTCGCCGAAGGCCTCACGAAACATCTCGGCGGCGCCAAGGTCTATTTCAAGCGCGAGGACCTGAACCACACCGGCTCGCACAAGATCAACAATTGCCTTGGCCAGATCCTGCTCGCCAAGCGCATGGGCAAGAAGCGCATCATCGCCGAGACCGGCGCCGGCCAGCATGGCGTCGCCTCGGCCACCGTCGCGGCCCGCTTCGGCTATCCCTGCGTGGTCTACATGGGCGCCACCGATGTCGCCCGCCAGAGCCCCAACGTGTTCCGCATGAAGCTGCTCGGCGCCGAGGTGCGGCCGGTCACGGCCGGCCACGGCACGCTGAAGGACGCCATGAACGAGGCCCTGCGTGATTGGGTCACCAATGTCGAGGACACCTATTACCTGATCGGCACCGCCGCCGGCCCGCATCCCTATCCGGAGCTGGTGCGCGACTTCCAGTCGGTGATCGGCACGGAGGCCCGCGCGCAGATCCTCGAGCAGGAAGGCCGGCTGCCCGATGTCATCATCGCCGCTGTCGGCGGCGGCTCCAACGCCATCGGCCTGTTCCATCCCTTCCTCGACGACAGGCAAGTCCGCATCATCGGCATCGAAGCCGGCGGGCGCGGCCTCGACGGCATCGAGCACTGCGCCTCGATGAACGCCGGCAGGCCGGGCGTGCTGCATGGCAACCGCACTTACCTCCTGCAGAATGCCGACGGCCAGATCATGGACGGCCACTCGATCTCGGCCGGCCTCGACTATCCGGGCGTCGGCCCCGAGCATTCATGGCTGCGCGACTCCGGCCGCGTCCAGTACGAGCCGATTCTCGACGACGAGGCGCTGGAAGCTTTCCAACTGACGACGCGTGTCGAGGGCATCATCCCGGCGCTGGAATCGGCGCATGCCATCGCCCATGCGATGAAGATCGTGCCTTCCATGGACAAGGACCAGATCGTCATCGTCAATTTGTCAGGCCGCGGCGACAAGGACGTGCACACGGTGGCCAACATGCTGGGCATGGAGATCTGACAATGACCACCCGCATCGACCGCCGCATGGCGAAGCTCAAGTCCGAAGGCCGTCCGGCCTTGGTCACCTACATCATGGGCGGCGACCCCGATTACGACACCGCCTTGGCCATCATGAAGGGGCTGCCGGTCGCGGGCTCCGACATCATCGAGCTCGGCATGCCCTTTTCCGATCCGATGGCCGACGGCCCTGCGATCCAGGCGGCGGGCCTCAGGGCGCTGAAAGGCGGCCAGACGCTGGCCAGGACGCTGAAGATGGCGTCCGAGTTCCGCGCCGGCGATAATGACACGCCGATCGTGCTGATGGGCTACTACAACCCGATCTACATCTACGGCGTCGACCGCTTCCTCACCGACGCCAAGGCAAGCGGCATCGACGGCCTGATCGTCGTCGACCTGCCGCCGGAGATGGACGAGGAGCTCTGCATTCCGGCGCTGAAGGCCGGCGTCAACTTCATCCGGCTGGCGACGCCGACCACCGACGACAAGCGCCTGCCCAAGGTTTTGGAAAACACCTCGGGCTTCGTCTATTACGTCTCGATGACCGGCATCACCGGCTCGGCCCTGGCCGACACCGCCAAGGTCTCGGCGGCGGTCACGCGCATCAAGGGCCATACCGCGCTGCCGGTCTGCGTCGGTTTCGGCGTCAAGACGGCCGAGCAGGCGCGTGTCATCGGCGCGTCGGCCGACGGCGTCGTGGTCGGCACGGCGATCGTCAACGCGATTGCCAATGTGCTTGGGCCGAAGGGCGAGAAAACAGCCGATCCGGCCGAAGCCGTCGCCACTCTGGTCAGCGGCCTTGCCCAGGGCGTTCGTTCGGCCCGCCTTGCTGCCGCCGAATAATCTTCCTACGTCTTTATTCCAGGACAGGAGCCGAAGCCATGAACTGGATCACCAATTACGTCCGCCCGAAGATCAATTCGATGCTCGGCCGGCGCACCGACATGCCGGAGAACCTCTGGATCAAGGATCCCGAGACCGGCGAGATGATCTTCCACAAGGATCTCGAATCCAACCAGTTCGTCATCCCGGCTTCCGGCCACCATATGAAAATCTCGGCCAGGGAGCGGCTGCGGTACTTTTTCGACGACGGCAAATACGAGCAGCTCGAAAACCCGAAGGTCGTCCTCGACCCGCTGAAGTTCCGCGACGAGAAGCGCTACACCGATCGCCTGAAGGAGGCGAAGGCCAAGACCAGCCTGGATGATGCGATCCTTAACGGCGCCGGCACCATCGACGGGCTGCCGGTCATCGTCACCGTGCAGGACTTCGCCTTCATGGGCGGCTCGCTCGGCATGGCAGCCGGCGAAGCCATCGTGCATGCCTTCGAGGTCGCGCTGCAGCGCAAGCGGCCGCTGATCCTCTTCGCGGCCTCCGGCGGCGCCCGCATGCAGGAAGGCATCCTGTCGCTGATGCAATTGCCGCGCACCACGGTCGGCGTCGACCGGCTGAAGGAAGCCGGCTTGCCCTATATCGTCGTGCTGACCAATCCGACCACCGGCGGTGTCACCGCCTCCTACGCCATGCTGGGCGACGTCCAGATCGCCGAGCCCGGCGCCCTGATCGGCTTTGCCGGCCCGCGCGTCATCGAGCAGACCATCCGCGAAAAACTGCCCGACGGCTTCCAGCGCGCCGAATACCTGATGGAGCACGGCATGGTCGACATGGTCGTCTCGCGTCTGGAGATGCGCCAGACCATCGCGCGGCTCTTGAAGATGCTGCTCAAGATGCCGGAGGCCGAGAAGCCGCTCGAGCCGGAGATTTTGCCGCCGGCCGTCGTCAGCGCCGAGGCGCGGCCCCAAGCCTGACGCGACATCGGCCTGACGCGACATCGTTGGCCGCGATCCGCGATTTGCGCCGCCTGTTGCGTGCTGTAGCCTCTGATTTGCGCATGGCTGTTCTGAACCGATTCCCGGTTCAGGGTGCCGTGCACCAAAGCAATTCCAGGAAAAGTGTGAAACGGTTTTCCGTCCGGGGATTGCGTCAACAAAAGAGAGAGAGAGCGGTTCTGCATTTCCATGAATGATGAACCGCTCTAGGATTCCATCATGACAACGCTTTCCGCCGACCGCGAAATCGAACATCTGATGACGCTGCATCCGAAAGGCTTCGACCTTTCGCTGGACCGCGTCACGCGGCTTCTCGAACGCCTCGGCAATCCGCAGGACCGGCTGCCGCCGGTCATCCACATCGCGGGCACCAACGGCAAGGGCTCCTGCGCCGCCTTCTCGCGCGCGCTTCTGGAGGCGGCTGGCCATCTCGTCCACGTCCACACCTCGCCGCATCTGGTGAACTGGCATGAGCGCTACCGGCTGGCGGCCGAAGACGGCGGCAAGCTCGTCGATGACGACGTTTTCGCCGAGGCCATCGCGCGTGCCGCGGAAGTCAATGCCGGCCAGAAGATCACCGTCTTCGAGATCCTCACCGCCGTCACCTTCATCCTGTTTTCGGAGCATCCGGCGGAGGCGGCGATCATCGAGGTCGGTCTCGGCGGCCGCTTCGACGCCACCAATGTCATCAAGCGACCGGCCGTTTCGGTCATCATGCCGATATCGATGGACCACGAGGCCTATCTCGGCGACCGCGTCGAGCTGATCGCCGCCGAAAAGGCCGGTATCATGAAGCGCGGTTGCCCGGTGGTGATCGGCGCGCAGGAAAGCGAGACGGCACTTCAGGTGCTGATCGAGACGGCCGAGCGGCTGGATTGCCCGACCGTGGTTTATGGCCAGGATTTCCTCGCCTTCGAGGAAAACGGCCGCATGGTCTATCAGGACGAGGACGGGTTGATGGACCTGCCTTCGCCGCGCCTGCCCGGGCGCCACCAGTTCGCCAACGCCGCGGCGGCGATCGCTGCCGTCAAGGCGGCCGGCTTCGAGATCAGCCATCGCGCCACCGAAAAGGCGATGACCCATGTCGCCTGGCCGGCGCGCATGCAGAAGCTGCCGCAGGGCAAGCTTGTCGAGCTCGCGCCGAAGGGCGCCGAGATCTGGCTGGATGGCGGTCACAATCCGAGTGCCGGTATCGTCATCGCCGAGGCGCTGGCCGAGCAGGAGGAAAAGAACCCGAGGCCGCTGATCTTGATCTCCGGTATGATCAACACCAAGGATCAGACCGGCTATTTCAGCGCCTTCAAGGGCCTCGCCCGCCATGTCTACACCGTGCCGGTAACCAGCAGCGACGCCGGCGTGCCGAACGACGAACTGGCGCTGCGCGCCGCCGAGGCCGGCCTGTCGGCCGAGCCGGTCAGCTCGGTCGCCAGCGCGCTGATGCTTCTGCGCGACTCTTGGGACGGTCCGGCGCCGCGTATCCTGATCGGCGGCTCGCTCTATTTCGCAGGCGCGGTGCTGGACGAGAACGGCACGCCGCCGACCTGAAGCAACTCCAGGCGCAGCGATTTCGGCGGGGGCCGAAAAGGTACCGGCCATGATCCAGGTGAGGCAGCTCGCCCATGTCTGCATCTTCGCGCATGACCTGGAGGCGACGCGCGGTTTCTACCGCGACGTGCTTGGCATGGATACGCGGTTCAATTTCCTGCGTGACGGCAAGATATTCGGCTTCTATCTCGACTGCGGCGGCCGCAGCCATGTCGAGGTGTTCGAGAAGAGCGAAGCCAGCTACAGCGAGTTGAACCAGATCAACCACTTCTGCCTGGAGGTGGAAGATATCGACGCGGCCATCGCTCATATCAGGTCGAAAGGCGTCGCGGTGACGTCGAAGAAGCTCGCCTGCGACGATACCTACCAGGCCTGGATCGCCGACCCCAACGGCGTGAAGATCGAATTGTTCGAATACACCGCCAAGAGCGCGCAATTTACCGGCGGCGATCGCGTCGCCGACTGGTGACTAGTTCAGCTGATTGACCGGTCCGAAATTCGGCTAGACAAAGGGATTTTGAAAAGGTTGCCGTTTGTCTTGGTGCGAGATTCATTTCCGTGAACTCAGCGCAACTGCCGGGGATTGGCTAAAGCTGCCCCCCCAACGTCGTCATTCTATGGCGGAGCAAGGAGCGAAGCGACGCGGCGCAGACCATAGAATCCATGCCGTGACTTGGAAGCACCGCCACGGTGCAGAATTTTGCTCCGTTGCACTCCTTGGCGAAGGTAACGGCATGGGTTCTAGGGTCTTCGCGACGGAGCTTCGCTCCTGCTCCGCCCTAGAATGACGATCGCGATGGGCGTTTCGGCCAATCTCCAAGGCATGCCGCCTGCCAACGCAAACAGAGCCGACCGTCAAAATCCCTATGCAGTGCCACTAGAGTTCGCGGCCTTCGCGGATAATTTTCTCCAGATCGATGTCGGCTCCGCTGCTTGCAACCAGCCGAGCATAGAAGCTGGATGCGGGTTCGCGCCGTGCTTCCTGAATCTCATAGGACTCGAGCGCGCGTTCGATCACATCGGCTATGGAACGATTCTCGCGACGCGCAAGTCGATGAGCAAGGTTCCATGCTTTTGCGCTACGGACTGAGAGTTTCGGTTCGGCCATTTCGAACTCCGCTTGCCGGAAATAGATACCGACAGAGCTTAGCCATCAAGATGGCAGATGATGGCCAGCCATCTACTTCAGCTCGATCTCGATGAAGGCATATTCGCCGTCATTGGCGTTGATAACGTCGTGCTCGACGCCTTCCCTGCGGAAATAGGGCGCTCCTTGCTTCGTCTCGGCGAAGGATTCACCGTCCTTGGTCACCAGCTTCACCTTGCCGTCCATCAGCGGCACGACGACATAGTCGTGGCCGTGGCGGTGCCATCCGGTGTTGGCGCCCGGCGCGAAACGGTATTCGGTGACGATCACCCGCTCATTGTCGACGTGAACGGTGGCCTTGGCTGTTCCGGTCATGAACCTCTCCCTTTTCTATCTCTTTGTTTTTACGCAATTGCGGACGGAAAACCGCTTCACACTTTTCCTGGAATTGCTCCAGCAAAGGAGATGGAGAGCCGCGGCGTCAGGGCCAGAGCGCCATGAGCCATGGCGCCAAAGAAAAGCCCGGCGCGACGGCCGGGCTTGTTCTTGAACTTTTTCGGATTGGCTCAGGCGAGGCTGCCGTTGATCCAGTGCGACAGCGCGGTCTTCGGCGCGGCGCCCACCTTCATGTCGGCGACTTCGCCGCCCTTGAAGATCATCAGCGTCGGGATCGAGCGCACGCCATACTGCGCGGCAAGCTCGGGATTCTCGTCGATGTTGAGCTTGGCGACCTTCACCTTCGAGCCGAGCTCCTTGGCGATTTCCTCCAGTGACGGGCCGATCATCTTGCACGGGCCGCACCATTCCGCCCAGAAATCCACCACGACCGGCTCCTTGGCGTTGAGCACATCGGCCTGGAAATTGCTCGTGTCGACCTTGACGGTGGCCATGCTGAAATCCTTTCCAAAACTCGGGTTGCACCAAATGTGGTGGTTGTGGCGGCGATGTTCAAGCAGTTCTTGTGTCACGCTGCCGTGAGTCGGGCAAGGGCGTCATCCATGGCCCTGGCCGGCAACTCGATCAGGCGCGGCGCCTCGGTGAACAGCAGCGCAGCCGTCACTTCGCGGCCCGGATAGAGCGGCTTGAGCAGCGCGCGGTAGAGCGCAAGCTGCAGCACATAGGCCGGCGGCACCTCCGCCAGGTTCCTGGGCGCCGGCCGGTTGGTCTTGTAGTCGACGATCGACACCCTGTCCGAGGTGACCGCCAGCCGGTCGATCTTGCCGGAGATCGAGCGCGCCTTGCCCTTTACGTCGAGGCTGCCCATGAT
This sequence comes from Mesorhizobium australafricanum, assembly GCF_033977265.1. Classification (NCBI taxonomy): domain Bacteria; kingdom Pseudomonadati; phylum Pseudomonadota; class Alphaproteobacteria; order Hyphomicrobiales; family Phyllobacteriaceae; genus Mesorhizobium; species Mesorhizobium australafricanum. Next base: position 48,320 of record NZ_JAVIIT010000015.1, read on the forward strand.
CGCGACTTCGGCGCGGGAGGACGGCGTGAACAGGGCGCCGAAGCGGTTGTCGGACAGGATCGACAGCACCGCCTCCAGTGCCTTGTCGCGCTCGCCATCCGGCCAGTCGGCGCCGGCGCGCGCCAGGTAGGGCTCGGACGCGCCCCACCTTTCCTGTTCCGCGATGCCGGGCAACATCTGCAGCAATTTGTGCAGGGCAAGGCCGCGCATGACCGCGAAGCCGGGTTCGGCGGCGGCGTCGAGCACCGGCGAGCGCGTGTCGGGCACAGCTTCTTTCGCTTCGTCGATCAGCGCCGAGGCGCCGGAAGGCGAAAGCGGCCGCGGCAGCTCTTCATAGGGCGGCAGCGGCCGAAACAGGTTTTCAGGCAGCGGCGCAGTATGCTCGAACGGTCCTGTCTCGTCGGTGCCGGTCAGCGCTACCGGCGGCAGCCCGGTCATGTGAAAACGAAGCACGGCCACATCCGCCGTGGCGGGATGGCGGCGCTCCGAACTCTCGGGCGCGCCGGTCAGTGCCCGGCTGACGATCGAATGCCACGTGCCGGCGCTCGGCGCCCGTTTGCCGTGATAGCCGCAGACGATTAGCCGGTCCTCGGCGCGCGTCATGCCGACATAGAGCAGCCGCCGGTACTCGTCGTCGGCAAGCTCGCGCGCCCGGACGGAAGCCGCCCGCGAAACGCCATTGGCGACATCGCTGGCCGAGCGCCACAGATAGCCCTTGCCTTTCCATTGCAAGCCCGAGCTCGCGAACGGCATCAGCCGCGGCAGATGCTGGTCGCTGAATGGCGCCGAACCGCCATCGACCAGGAAGACAACCGGCGCCTCCAGGCCCTTGGCGGCATGCACGGTCATGACCCGCACCTCGTCGCGCGTCTGGTCCATCTCGCGCTTGATCTCGGGACCGGCATTTTCCAGCGTCGACAGGAAGGATTCCAGCCCTGGCAGGCCGGCGCGTTCCTCGGCAAGGCAGAAACTCAGGAATTCGTCGAGGATGTCGCCGGCTTCCGGCCCGAGCCGCGCCGTCATCTTGCGGCGGAGGCCGTCGCGCGCCAGCGCCGCGGCATAGAACTCGAACACCGGCTTGAATGCCACTTCGGTCGCCCAGGCGTCGAGCCGGCTAACGACAGCGGCCAGGGCAACGTCGCCGGCTGCATGCTGCCGCAGCGAGGCAATCAGCGACTGGCCTTTCGGCCGCTCGCCGGCAAGCGCCAGCAAGGTGTCTTCGGACACCTCGAAGATCGGGCTGCGCAGCACGGCTGCCAGGGAAAGATCGTCCTCAGGCTGGATGAGGAAATGTCCGAGCGCGATCAGGTCCTGCACGGCGATATGGCCGGGCAGGCTCAGCCTGTCGGCGCCGGCCACCGGGATCTGGCGGTTCTTCAGGCTGCGCGACAGCGCATGGACGAAGCGGTCGCGCTTGCGCACCAGGACGAGGATGTCGCCGGCGGTCAGCTTCCTGCCCTTGCCTTCGATGACCTCGCCATTGCGCAGCCAGTTCTGGATGGTCGTCGCCACATGCTCGGCCACGCGCACGGCGGGCGCGCTGGCATGGTTGACCGGCAACGTCCAGTCATCCGGCTCCTCGACCATTTCGGCGCCGACCGAGGGCCATACCTCGACATAGCCCGGCGCATCATTGCGGATCGCCTTGTGGCTCAGCGGATCGGGATCGTGGCTGATGCCGCGCCTGACTCCCGGCTCGGCAAAGACGCGGTCGACCGCGGCCAGCACATCGTCGCTCGAGCGGAAAGACCAGGTGAGTTTGAGATTGGCGAAGGCGGCTTCGGCGTCGCGCACCCGGCCGGCAAACAAAAGCCGGCTTTCGGCAAAGGAATCAGGTGCTGCACCCTGGAAGGAGTAGATCGACTGTTTTTCGTCGCCGACGGCAAAGACTGTGCGCTTGACCGCCTCGCGCTGGCCAAGGCCGGCAAAGAATTCTTCCGTCAGCTTCTTCACCACTTCCCATTGATCGGGGCTGGTGTCCTGCGCCTCGTCGAGCAGGATATGGTCGATGCCCTGGTCGAGCTTGTACTGGACCCATGGCCCGGCATCGGGCCGCGACAAGAGACCGACCGTTCGGGTGATCAGGTCGTTGAAATCGAGGAAGCCCCGCCCGCGCTTCAACCGCTCATAGCGCGCGATCAGCCAGCCGGCGACGGTGAGGGCCGCCGCGGTCCCTTCGAGCATGCGAAACAGCGCCAGCCGGTCGGTCGCGTCGAGGATTGCCTTGGCCGTCGCCAAGTAGCGATCGGCCAAGTCCGGCAGCCGGTCGACCAGCGCCTTCTTGAAGATTTTAGGTGGCTCATAAGGGTCGCCGTCGGCCTTGAGAAAGGCCTTTGCCAGGAGCCGCAACCGGCGGATCGGATCGGCTTCGGCGAATGCGCCTCGTGCATAAGGGACGACATTGTTCAGTACCTGCCGAGCGTCGGTGGCTTCGGCGGCCTGCGCGAATTCGGCGAACTGGCTGGGTGCGAAGCCAGGCAGCGGCCAGATGGAAGCGGCGATGTCTTCAGCCTTCTGTCCGGGTCTGAAGCCGAATTCGGCGAACAGCGGCCGGAAATCCCGATCCTTGCCGAGCTTGGCGACGAAATCGCGCAGGTCGTCGCGCTTGCGGACGATTTCGGAAAGCAGTGAGTCGAGCCCGAACTCGCCGCCGCGTTCCAGCACGGTGGCGAAGGCCTCCGCCAGGCCTTCGACGCCGGCGCCCGCGCCCGAGATCATGTCGCGGCGGGCATCGCCAAACAGCGAGGCCTCCATCTGCGGATCGAGCATGTCGAAATGCGCCGGGATGTTGGCTTCGAGTGGGAACTGGTGCAGCACCGATTCGCAGAAGGCGTGGATGGTCTGGATCTTCAGCCCGCCCGGCGTCTCGAGCGCCTCGGCGAACAGCCGGCGCGCACGCCGCATCATGTCGCGGTCGGCGCCGCGGCCGTCGAGCGCCGCGATCCGCGCGCCAAGCTCCGCATCGGGCAGCGCTGTCCATTCCGACAGGGTCGAGAACACACGGTTCGACATATTGGCCGCGGCCGCGCGCGTATAGGTGAGGCACAGGATCTTCGACGGATCGGTGCCGTTGAGCAGGAGCCGGATGACGCGCTGCGCCAGCACATGCGTCTTGCCCGACCCCGCATTGGCCGAAACCCAGGCGGAATTGGCCGGATCGGAAGCGCGGGCCTGGCTGGCGGCGGTGTCGGAGGGGATCGGATATTTCATCCTTCCGCCTCGTCTTCGCTGGCGCCGCCCGCCGACCATTCGAGCACGCGCGCCAGATGGTCGTAGTCGCCGTCGGCCTCGCCCTCGCGGAACGGCAGCGCGCGCGACAGATAGCCGGTCGCAGGATCCGCATAGTGGAACAGCAGCCGCTCCAGCCGCGCCCAGGCTTCCTCGGAGAGGTCGTTGGCGGTGCGGGGCTTGCGGTTGTATTCGAGGATCGATTCCTCGAACACCTCGCCATTCGGCTTCAGCCGCACGAAGGCAAGCTGCGATGGCTCGCGAATGCCGAGTTCCTTAAAGGCGCCACGCCTGAGCAACGCCCCTTCCAACGCCAGCTGCGGCGACAACAGCGTGTGCGCCTGCGCTTTCGAGGGTGAGGAGCCTGTCTTGTAGTCGAGGATGTCGGCCATGCCGCCGGCAAGCAGGTCGACCCGGTCTGCATAGCCGGAAAGCGTAACGCCGGTGCGGCCGACCACCGTCTTGTCGGCGCGCTCCTCGGCGTAGCGCCTCGCGACCGCATCGGCGCGGCCATGCTCCCATTCGATGATGTTTTCGGCGAGCTTTTCAAAACGTGGCCACCAGACAGCTTCGATGTCCGGCGGAAGCTTTGCGTCGGCAAAGCAGATGCGGCCGGCCTCGATGAGGCTCGTCAGTGCGTCTGGCGCCCTTGGATCCTCGACCCGCCGCGAGAACAGATGCAGGATTTCGTGGAACAGCGTGCCGCGTTCGGCGGCGTCCGGATCGCGGATCAGCGGCTCGAGCGGCGAAAGCCCGAGGATGCGCCGCGCATAGACTGCATAGGGGTCGCGGCGCAGCGTCTCGATTTCGGTGACCGAGAAATGCCGCGGACGCAGGCTGAGCGGCGGCTTCGGCTGAGGGCGTGCCGCGAAATCCTTCTTCTCGCCGGCATCGAGCGCGCGCGCCCAGGCAAGCAGTGCGTTGCCGCGCCTGCGAAGTGCCGTCGCCGGCTCCTTGCCGATGAAGGTCAGGATGCGCTGCAGCCAGCGCGAAGGCACCGCCGGCGCGTCGCCCGAGCGTGCCGAACGCGTCAGCACCACGTCGCTGGCGCCCATCGCCATCTGGAAATCATGCGCGGCGAGGCCGATACGCCGTTCCGGCGGCTCGAGGTCGATGCCTGTCTTCATCAGCCGCGACATGAAGCGGTCGCTCTCGGGCTTGCGCGGCCAAACCCCTTCATTCAGCCCGCCGATGACCAACGTGTCGACGTTTTGCAACCGGGCTTCCAGCGCGCCCCAGATGGCGATGTTGCGGTCGGTGCCTTGTGCCGGCTTCACCGTCTCCGGCGCGATCAGCGCCTCCATCACATCAGGCCATTCCAGGGCGGCGAAGGTGAAAGGCGAGGACACGGCCACCAGTCCGCGCAGCAGCTCGGCGAGCTTTTCGCCGTCGTCGCCGGCATAGAGTTCCGCCAGACTGCCATCGGGCGCGCGGCCCAGATCCTCCAGCGCGACCACGCACGCACGCGCCAGCGTCGCGATCTCGGCGTCTTTCTCCCGGCGCATCGCGGTGAGCGGCGAAAGCGCATTGGTAAGGCGGCTAAGCACATCTTGTGCCTGCTCTATGCCGCGCACGGTCAGGCGCGAAAACCAGAAAGGCTGCCTTGTGTCGCCGCTCAGCTCGGCGAGCCGTGTCTCGAAAAGCCCGCCCAGCGATGCGACATCGGGTCGACCCGTGCCGCCCCGCAGCGCCACCAGCTCGATGAGTTCGGCTGCCTTGCGCACGGTCCGGCGTTCCAGACCGAGCCCAAGCAGCGGATGCTTGAGCAGCGCGAGCAAGCCCACCGGGTCGCCGGGCCGGAACGCGGCGCTCAGCGCGAGCCTGAGCAGGCTGGCGGCCGGCATGTTGGTGAGCGGCGTGCCGCCGGAATCGTCCGCGATGACGCCGAACCGCAGGAGCTCGGCCGAAACCCGCCGCGCCAGCGCGCGGTCGCCGGTGACGAGCGCCGCGCGCTTGCCCGGCGTCTCGACGGCACGCTTCAACACGATGGCGATTGCCGCCGCCTCGTCGCGTTCGTTGGCCGCTTCCACCAGCGTCACGCCGGCAAGCGCTTGTTCGACATCATGTGCGGTGAAGCGGGGCCGCGTCTCGGTCCAATATTCGGTGGTTTCGGCCGGCCGTAGCGCCTCGCCGACAAGAGCCGCGCGCAGCGCAAGCGGAGATGGCGCCGCGACGATGTCCTCGACATCGCGACGTGGGATGCCGATGCCGCCGATCAGCTTGGCGAGCCCATATTGCGGGTGGCCGAGCGTTGCCGGACGGGCGGCGGGCGCCGTTATCGCCGCGAAGGATGCGTCATCCAGCTCGCGGTCGAGCCCGGGCAAAACAACGGCGCCGTTGGGCAGGCCGGCGATCACGGCAAGCAGTTCGGCGGTGGCGGGTATAGATCCGGTCGAACCTGCCGCGATCACCGGGCCGGCCGGCGGATTGCGCTTCAGCCGCGCCGCTTCCAGGCGGATCAGCGCGCTGCGATGCGCGGCGGGATTGGAGCGGTTGCGCTCCCTGAGCAATTCCGGCCAGTTGTCGGTGACGATGCCGAGGAAATCGAGCGTCACCTGCCACCAGCCGGCGAGGTTGCCGGTGACCAGCGTTGCGAGCTTCGCCCAGTCCGTGCCTTCGGTCTCGATCTCGTCCATCAGTCGGGCGAGGTCGCGCGCCAGCCAGATGGCGTCGGCAGCCGAGGTCGGCACGACGAATTCCTCGTTGAACCGAGCCCGGACATGGTCCGGCAGGCTTTCCTTCCAGGCGCGCACCAAAGGCGCCAGCAGGAGCAGCCGCTCCTGCGCGGCGATCGGTGGCGCGAGCTCGATGGCAGGCGCCGCCTCGGCGTCGAAGGCAGCCTCGTCCTCGTCGAACTCGCCGAGCGGGCGCACCGTTGGCAGGATGGCCGAGCGTTGGCCGAGCCTATCGACGAAAGCCCCGCGCAGCGCGCGCGCCGCACGCCGCGTCGGCACGTAGATGGTCGCGTCGGCGAGCGCCAGCGGATCGCCGTCGAAGCGGAAGCCGGGGATCAGCCGGCCATCGAGCAACGCCTCCGCCAGAGTCGGCAGGAACGGCGCTCCGGGCGGGATGGAGAGAACGCGGCGCGCGCCGCTCATATCGCTTTCGCTAAAGCGCCGGCGACCGCTGCCTCGGCCGCCGGTATGGCGTCCGGCGTGCCGACGGTGATCCAGCTTCCGTTCATCTTCATGCCGAACAGGCGGCCGGCGCCGATCGCCTTGTCGAAATAGAGATTGAGCGAATGCGAGCCTGCGGGTGCTTGCCTGAAGATGCGCGGATGGATGATCGCCGCGCCCGCATAGATCAGCCCCGCCGGGTCACCCTTCGAGCGCTGCAAGGCACCGTCGGCGGCCACCAGGAAATCGGTGCCGACGCAGTGCCCGGTCGCTGAGTCGAGATCGGTAAGCATCAGAAGAATATCCATTCTCGTAGCGTCCCATGCAAGGGCAAGGCGCTCGAGGCTGGGTTTACCTCTGTCGATCCAGAAGGTGTCGGCATTGATGATGTAGAAGGGCTCGTTCCCCAAAAGCGGCAGCGCCTTGACGATACCCCCCGCCGATTCCAGCAGCGTCTCGCGCTCGTCGGAGATGACCACCTTCGGCGCCTTGCGGCCGGCGACATGGGCGACGATCTGCTCGGGCAGATAGTGCACGTTGACGACGGCCTTGGCGACACCGGCTGCCTCGAGGCTGTCCAGCCCCCAGTCGAGCAAGGTCTTGCCGGCGATCTTGACCAGCGGCTTCGGCATGGTGTCGGTGATCGGCCGCATGCGCTTGCCAAGCCCGGCCGCCAGCACCATCGCGGTCGTCGGCTTCATGGGACCCGTTCCTCGAGCAGGCCGTGGGCCATATAGAAATCCTTCAACCCGCCAAGCGCCGGATGCGCCAGCGCCCGCCTCAGATAATCGCGGATGCGCGGCAGGTGTTTCAGATAGTAAGGCTTGCCGTCGCGCTTTTCGAGCCGCACGAAGATGCCGAGGATCTTCGAATTGCGCTGCGCTGCCATGATCGCATAGGCCTCGGCGAAGCCGGCCTCGTCGAAAGCGCGGGCGGCGCGCCGCGCCGCGACATAGGCCGCGACCGTCCGCCGCTCGACCTCGGGCGAAACGGTGACGCGGGCATCCATGGCGAGCGACGCGACGTCATAGGCGGCCGGCCCGATCAGCGCGTCCTGGACGTCGACGATGCCGAGCCGGGCGAGGCCGGAGCGCTCCGCGCGCCAGATGATGTTGGGCGAATGGAAGTCGCGCAGCATCAGCGTGTATTCGCTGCCCGCAAGGCGATCGAGAAGCGCGTTCCATACCTTGTGGTAGCCTGCCCGCAATTCATCGCCTGCCGGCTCGCCGATGATCCATGGCACATACCAGTCGACCAGCAGGTCGGCCTCGATAAGCATGGCTTCCCGATCGAAAGGCGGCACGTCGTGGACCACGCCGGGTGCTGCTTCCATGCGTTTGGGCCAGGCCTTGCCATGCATCATGGCCAGCAGCTCTGCCGCCGCCTCGTAACGTTCGGCGATGGGCTGGCCGTCGTGACCAAGAAAACCTTCCGAGCCGAGATGTTCGATGAGCAGAAAGCCCTGGTCGAGGTCCTGGGCATGGATCACCGGCACGCTGACGCCGTTCGCAAGCAGCGCCCGGTCGATGGCGACGAAGGCGGTGACCGATTGGGCCGTATGGGCGATCACCGCATAGGGCTTGCCGTCGCGCACCGGCGGCCCGAGCACGAGGCGCGGCGAGTTCATCAGCACGCGCGGCGCCTGGCCAGGCAACGAGACGATTTCGTAGGAGCGGGCGGAGGCGTCGCCGACAAAATGGCGGCGGCTGGCTTCGCCCCATCCGGCGGAGGCCAGAAAATCGCGCATGGCAAGCGATCGCGCCACGCGCTCGAAGACCGGTCCCTGTCCCGACAACATTGCCACACGGCCTTCGCCGCGTTCGGCAAGATCGACCCACAGCGCGGTTCCCGGCAATCGGTCTCCGGCCCGTTCCGGCCATTCGACCAGCACCACGCCCTGCGCGAGCGCATCGTCGAGGCCGAGCTCGTCGAGTTCGTCCGGGGTGGACAGCCGGTAGAGGTCGAAATGATGGACCGGAACGCGCGTGTCATAGCTCTGCACCAGCGTGAAGGTCGGGCTCGGAACTTCGAGATTGGCATCGTCGGCAAGCGCCCGGATCAGCGCGCGGGCCAGCGTCGATTTGCCGGCGCCGAGATCGCCGTTCAGCGCGATCGCATCGCCGGCGCGCACCGCCATGGCGAGATCCTCGCCAAGCCTTGCCGTTGCCGCCTCGTCGGCGAGAAAACGCTCAAGCACCGTCCCTGCCATGTGGCCGCGCTACTCGGCCGCGTCGCGGATGCCCGCCGGCGTATCCGGGATACCGGAAGGCCTGTCCGGGAAGGTGCAGATGACCGTGGTTCCCTTGTCCTGGCCGGTCTCGATGCGCACGGTTCCACCGTGCAGCTCGACGAAGCTCTTGACGATCGAGAGCCCGAGCCCTGCGCCGCGCCGCCGCCCGCCATTGGCGCGCGGCTCGAAGCGGCGGAAGACCGATTCCAGCACATCCGGCGGCATGCCGGGACCGTCATCATGCACCGAGAACTCGACGCTGTCTGCCAACCGGCGGCATGTCAGCGTGATCGTGCTCGCCTCCGGCGCATAGTTCGCCGCGTTGCTGAGCAGGTTGTAGAGGATCTGGCGGATGCGGATTTCGTCGCCATGGAAGCTCGCCGGCGCCTTCGCCGCATCGATCTCGAGCTTGATCCGGTGCTCGTCCAGCCGGTCTGAGACCAGTTCGGCGGCCGCGGCGATCGTCCGGTCGATATTCATTTCGGAGATATCGAGCTGCATGATGCCGGCATCGACGGTCGCCAGGTCGAGAATATCGTTGACGATGGTGAGCAGCACCGATGACGACGAGCCGACATACTCGACATATTCGCGCTGCTTCGGCGTCAACGGCCCAGTCGAGGGCAGCGACAGAAGCTCGGTGAAGCCGATGATGTTGGTCAGCGGCGAGCGCAGCTCATAGGACACGTGTTGCACGAATTCGTTCTTAAGCTGGTCGGATTTCTCCAGCGCTTCGTTCCTGTCCTTCAGCGCCCGTTCGACATTGACGGTGTCGGTGACGTCGACGAAGGTGATCATTACCTGGCCGTTGGGCAGGTGGATCACCGCGTAGCTCAACACCGTGCCGTTGACGAGCTCGATCTGGCCGCGGCGGTCGCGGCGCTCGTCGTCGAAACCGGTGACCGCGGCGACGAAGCCGCCCCACGGGCTGTTCGCGGCCCGCTGGTTGCACAGATCGCGGATCGCCGAAACATGGACTTTGGGCGCGACCGCTTCCGGCGTCAGCCCCCACAGCGCGACGAAGGCCGGATTGGACAGGCGCAGCCGCCCGTCCGGACCGAACACGACCACGCCTTCGGCGAGGTTGTCCAGCGTCTCGCCCTGCACCCGCACGGCGGTCTGGTAGCGGCTTTCGAGGTCCATCTTCTCGGTCAGGTTCTCGAACACCCAGGTGACGCCGCCCTTCGGCTGCGGGTTCGCCACCACGCGGATCGTCTTGCCGTCCGGCAGGTGCCACCAGTGCTCCTGCGATTCGACGGCGCGATAGGCGCTGAGCAGGTTTTCCTTCCAGCGCCGCCATTCCGGTTGCTCGGCGATCTTACCTTCGCTGCGCAGCCGGTCGAGCAGCAGCGTGTTGGAGGGAGCGCTGAGCAGGAAGCCGCTGTCGAGGCCCCAGAGCTTCTGGAACGCCTGGTTGAAGAAACGCAGTTTTTCCTCGGTGTCGAAGATCGCCACGGCGGTGTTCAACTGGTCGAGCGTGTCGGCATGGCTGCGCACGGTCCGCTCATATTCGGCGCGGATCGTCTCGGCGGCGCTGGTGTCGCAAGCCAGCCCCGCCGAACCATCGGCGCCGGCGAAGTCGGTCACCGCGAACATGCGGCGGTCGCCCTCGATCACGGTGGAAAGCGTCTGTTCGAAGACCGGGCGCGACTTGTGCTGCTCGGCGATCTGCTCGCGCGCCTGGCCGCCGAGGAATTCCTTGGCGTCGCGCACGGCCGCGGCCGCGCTTTCCGCCTCCACCGCCTCGGCATAGGCGCGGTTGACCCATTGCAGGCGCCCGTCCGCGCCGCGCAGCCACGTCGGCATCTTCAGCGCGTCGAGCAGGCCGACCATGGTGTCGTAGTCGGCGCTGAGCCGCTGGTTCTCGATCTTAAGCCTGGCCTGGCTGCGCAGCGTCTCCGACAGCGAGACGAAGCGCACAAGCACATGCGCCGCGCTCTTGCGGCCATGCACTTCCAGCGGTGTGCCTGCCTGCGTCTCGATGACGAGATCGAAGGCCTTCGCCTGTTCGCGCAGCGCGGCAACCGCGTGCTCCAGCGCCGCCGCCGAGCGTGGCATCAGCCAGCGGCCGAAGGCTAGGAAAGCGGACCTGTCGTCCGGCGCGCCGCTTTCCAGCGGCAGGCTGCCGATGAGCTCGGGTTTCTTGTTGTCCGTGGTCCAGACGACCAGGCGCTGGTCGCGCAGATTGAGCAGCGCCTCGGAACGCTGCAGTGCCGCGTTGACGTCCGCGATGCGGGCCCTGAGCTGGACATTCTGCGAGGCGGTGCGCGCGCGCTCGCGGATCAGGAAGACGGCCGAGACCAGCGCCGCGCCCATGACGCCGACGAACATGGCGAGCTGCATGACCTCGACGGTGCTGACCGGCGTTGCCGCCCTCTCCGGAATGCCTGTTTCGGCGCGTGCGGCAAATGCGAGCAACGGGCCGGCAAGCGCCGAGGTGGCAAGAAGCAAGGCCAGCCGCATGCCGGCACCAATGCCGCCGCGCTTCAGGGCAGGGCCTGCCTCGTTCGAATCCCTATGGCCGCCGGAGACGGCCTTTCCCGCGCGTGGCGGGTAATCCCCCGGCATGTCTTGGTCCTCTTCGCCGCTTGAATGCAAGACCGCCCTGAATGCGTCCCGGTCCATCCTGTCCCCGGACCGCGAATCACAACAATAACGCCTGCCGGAATCGGCGTGAAGAATCATGACGCAAAAAATAAAGCCGGGCGGAAAGTCAACCGCCCGGCTTCAATATATGGTAGATAATTTCGTTTTGGTTAATAGCGGTAGTGTTCCGGCTTGAACGGTCCCTGCGGCGTCACGCCGATATAGGCGGCCTGTTCGCCGGACAGTTCGGTGAGGCGCGCGCCGAGCTTGTCGAGATGCAAGCGCGCCACCTTCTCGTCGAGGTGCTTGGGCAGCACATAGACCTGGTTCTGGTACTGGCCGTGCTTGGAGAAAAGCTCGATCTGCGCCAGCACCTGGTTGGTGAACGAGGCCGACATGACGAAGCTCGGATGTCCGGTGGCGTTGCCGAGGTTGAGCAGGCGTCCCTCGGACAGCAGGATCATCCGCTTGCCGTCCGGGAAGGTGATCAGGTCCACCTGCGGCTTGACGTTGGTCCATTTCAGGTTGCGCAGCGACGCCACCTGGATCTCGTTGTCGAAGTGGCCGATATTGCCGACGATCACCATGTCCTTCATCGACCGCATGTGGTCGAGCGTGACGACGTCCTTGTTGCCGGTGGTGGTGATGACGATGTCGGCGGTGGGCGCCGCGTCTTCCAGCGTGACCACCTCATAGCCGTCCATCGCCGCCTGCAGCGCGCAGATCGGGTCGACTTCGGTGACTTTCACGCGGGCGCCGGCGCCGCGCAGCGAAGCCGACGAGCCCTTGCCGACGTCGCCATAGCCGCACACCACCGCGACCTTGCCGGCCATCATCGTGTCGGTGCCGCGGCGGATGCCGTCGACCAGCGATTCCTTGCAGCCATACTTGTTGTCGAATTTCGACTTGGTGACGGAATCGTTGACGTTGATCGCCGGGAAGGGCAGCAGGCCCTTCTTCTGCAACTGGTAGAGCCGGTTGACGCCGGTGGTCGTCTCCTCGGTGACGCCGCGGATCGCTTCCCGCTGCCTGGTGAAGAAGCCGGGCGAAGCCTTCATGCGCTTCTTGATCTGGGCGAACAGGATCTCTTCCTCCTCGCTGCCGGGGTTGGACAGCACGTCCTCGCCGGCCTCGGCGCGGGCGCCGAGCAGGATGTACATGGTGGCGTCGCCGCCATCGTCCAGGATCATGTTGGAGGTGCCGCCGTCGGTCCACTGGAAGATGCGGTCGGTGTAGTTCCAGTAATCCTCGAGCGTCTCGCCCTTGATCGCGAACACCGGAATACCGGCCTCGGCGATCGCCGCGGCCGCGTGATCCTGCGTCGAGAAGATGTTGCAGGAGGCCCAGCGGATGTCGGCGCCCAGCGCCTTCAGCGTTTCGATCAGCACCGCCGTCTGGATCGTCATATGCAGCGAGCCGGTGATGCGCGCGCCCTTGAGCGGCTTCTTGTCGCCGAATTCCTCGCGGCAGGCCATCAGGCCCGGCATTTCGGTTTCGGCGATCTCGATCTCCTTGCGGCCCCAGCCGGCAAGCGAGATGTCGGCGACCACATAGTCCTTGCTACCTGTCATGGCAGTGCTCCGGTGTGATTTATCTCAAAAACGCGCCGGCGCCGGGACGGCGCAGGGAGGGCGCGAATTGCCGGCCTGACTAGCAGATCGGCCGTCACACGACAATGGGATATAAAGAAATCTTTATGCGCGCATGTCCTGGTAGCGCGCGATGCGAAACTGGATGATTAGATTTCCTCGCCGAAACGCGAGGCGACCAGCTGCTCCAGCGCATCCATGGCCGGCACGGCTTCCGGGCCGCTGGCGATGACACGGATCGAATAGCCCGGGCTCGCCGCCAGCATCATCAGGCCCATGATCGAGGTGCCGCCGACCTTCACGCCGTCCTTCTCGACATGGATGGTGGCGTTGAAGCCGCTGGCGACCTGGACGAACTTGGCCGAAGCGCGCGCATGCAGTCCGCGCTGATTGATGATCGGGAATTCCCGCACCACCTCATCCGTCGCCGATGCCGATGCGTTCATTTGCTGCTCAGGAGCTGGCTGGCGACGTTGATGTATTTGCGGCCCGCTGCCTGCGCTTCGTCGAGCGCGGCGGTCATGTTGTCGCCCTTGCGGATCGACGAGAGCTTGATCAGCATCGGCAGATTCATGCCGGCGATGACCTCGGTGCGGCCGGATTCCATCACCGAGATGGCGAGGTTGGAGGGCGTGCCGCCGAACATGTCGGTGAGCACGATGACGCCCGTACCGGTGTCGACGCGCGCCACCGCGTCGACAATGTCGGCCCGGCGCTGCTCCATGTCGTCGTCGGCGCCGATCGCCACGGTTTCGAAATTGTCTTGCGGCCCGACGACATGCTCTACGGCATGCCGGAACTCGGTGGCGAGTTGACCGTGCGTCACGAGCACGAGTCCGATCATTCTCTGGTGGCTCCCGTCATCGCCGCTTCACTGGCGTATCTTATGTTCGCCAGCCATTCCAGGCGGCGGGAGCGCTATCTTGTCGACGCGCGGCCGGTTGACAAGCCCAAAATTGCGGCGGCCCGGGCCATTTTGACGCATCGCAGCAAAAAAACCGGGCGTGATCACGAAAAAGGCTGGATCGACAGTCGCGCCGTCACCATGGGCAGCGCTGCGGTAACGTTCTGCCGGGCGACGTCGATGCGGGACAGCCGGCATCCGTCGATCGTTTCAGCGGATTCGTCCTGCAGACGCGCCATTTCGGCCGGTTCGACAAGCCGAACCACAAGGTCGATCACAGCGGCCGGCTCGAAAGCAAGCGGCCGCGGTCCGATGCCGTGCACCTCGGCGAGGCCGGCGATGCTTGTCGGCGCGCGGCACACCAGCCGGCCGCCATGAGCGGCCGCGAACAACTGGTCGTCGGCGACGAGCCGGGAAAACACCCCGCGAGCAAGGCAATGTTCGAGGAGCGCCAGCGCCAGCGTCGTCTTGCCGGCACCCGACGGCCCGGTGATCAGCACGCCATGCTCGCCGATCAGTATGGCCGTCCCATGAATGTTCCGGGGTTTCGCGGCGGAGTCTGGCATGTTCGGTTCGGCGATCAGCCTTCCGCGGGCAGCGTCACTACGAAGCGCGCGCCCTTGATCTCGCCGGGCTTGGTGCCGGGGATGTTCTCGGCCGTCAGCGTGCCGCCATGCGCCTCGACGATCTGGCGGCTGATCGACAGCCCGAGGCCGGAGTTCTGGCCGAACGCCTCCCCCGCCGGCCGGTCGGTGTAGAAGCGCTCGAAGATGCGCTCGATCTTCTCCGCCCGGATACCCGGGCCGTTGTCGTCGACGGTGATGATGTTGAATTTGCCGGCGCGCGCCAGCGAAATGGTGATGTGGCCATGCTCGTCGGGCACGAAGGAGCGCGCGTTCTCGATCAGGTTGGTGATGACCTGGCCGATCCGCAGGTCATGGCCGACAACGAAATAGCCTTTGGCGCCGGCCGGCAGCTTGGCGACCTTGAGCTCGATCTCGACGGCCTTCTTGTTACGCGTGGCTTCGCGCGAGACCGCGATGAGATCGGTCGTGAACTTCTTCAGATCGACGATTGCCGCATCCTCGCGCGCGAGCTCGGCGTCGAGCCGCGAGGCGTCCGAGATGTCGGTGATCAGCCGGTCGAGCCGCCTCACATCGTGCTGGATGATTTCCATCAGCCGGCCACGCGAGTTCTCGTTCTTCGCCAGGGGCAGCGTCTCGACCGCGCTGCGTAGCGAAGTCAGCGGGTTCTTCAATTCGTGCGACACGTCGGCGGCAAAGCTTTCGATCGCCTCGATGCGTGCATAAAGCGCGTTGGTCATGTCGCGCACGGCAATGGACAAATTGCCGATCTCGTCCTGCCGGTCGGAAAAATCCGGGATTTCCTCGCGGCTCTTGACGCCGCGCCGCACCCGGACGGCGGCGGCGGAAAGCCGCCGCAGCGGATTGGCGATGGTTGACGCCAGAAGCATCGACAGGATCGCGGTGACCAGAGCCGCCACCCCGAACACGCGCAGGATCGCCTTGCGCTCGGCCGCGACGATCTTGTCGATGTCGCCGCCTTCGGTGGACAGCATCAGCACGCCGAGCACGGCGCGGAAGCGCTGGATCGGCACCGCGACGGAGACGATCTGCTCGCCCTGTTCGCTCACCCGCACGATGGTCGATGGACCGCCGGTCAGCGCCTTGACCACTTCCGGGAAGGCCGCGCCATTGCCGCCGGGCTGCTCGTGATAGACGGGCAGGTCCTTGTTGCGGAAGAAGTCGAAGATGAACTTCTCCACCCGCTCCACAACGCCGGGCTGCTCGTCGTCGACGGGCGGCAGGTCGTAGCGCAGGATCTGGCCGCGCGAGTAGAGGTGCCGGGAATCGAGCAGCAGGTTCGCGTCGCGGTCGTAGATGCGGGCGCGGGTGCGCGTCGGCGAGATCAGTCGTCGCAACACCGGCGCCACGCGTTCGGGATTGATCGGGAAGTCGAGATTGTCGAGCTGGTCCGACCCCGGCCCCAGGCTCTCGCCGGCCTGCAGCTCAAGCAGTTTTTCCGGATCGATGCTGATCGAATCGGTTTCCACCGTTGCCGAGGCCGCGATGGCTCCGGCGATGATCTCGCCCTGCGTCATCAGGCTCTCGACGCGGGCGTCGATCAGGCCGTCGCGGAAGGTGTTGAGGTAGAGGATGCCGGTGACCAGCACGGCAAGGCCGGCCAGGTTGAGGAACAGGATGCGCCGTGTCAGGCTGGAGAAGATGTGATGGCCGAGAAACCGGCGCATCGGCACCGTGAATCTCGACACGAAGGCGGGCACGATCCGCGGCGGACGCCTTGCCGCGCCCGTCCGTCTGCCTCGCTCTACTTCCACTGCCATCGAATAGCAGGCCCTGCTTAGTTAGTGAGTAGTGAGTAGGCAGTAGGCAGTAGGGAATAGAGAAATGGTTGGCGGACCGCGGCTATGCATGAGTGGCCGCTCGCAGCATTCAAAACTGACTACCGACTATTCCCTACTGCCTACTCACTACTGCCTGTTCATGCTTCGCGAAACCGGTATCCGACTCCGTAAAGGGTTTCGATCATCTCGAAGTCGTCGTCGACGGCCTTGAACTTCTTGCGCAGCCGCTTGATGTGGCTGTCGATGGTGCGGTCGTCGACATAGACCTGCTCATCATAGGCCGAATCCATCAGCGCATCACGGCTTTTTACCACACCGGGGCGCTGCGCCAGCGAATGCAGGATGAGGAACTCGGTCACCGTCAGCGTCACCGGCTCGCCCTTCCACGTGCAGGTATGGCGTTCCTGGTCCATCACCAGCTGGCCGCGTTCGAGCGAGCGGGCCTGCTGGCTCGGCGCCTTGGCCGCCGCCTCGCGGGCACTGGTCCGGCGCAGCACCGCGCGCACGCGCTCGACCAGCAGGCGCTGCGAGAACGGTTTGCGGATGAAGTCGTCGGCGCCCATCTTGAGCCCGAACAACTCATCGATCTCATCGTCCTTCGAGGTCAGGAAGATGACCGGCAGGTCCGACTTCTGTCGCATGCGGCGCAACAGCTCCATGCCGTCCATGCGCGGCATCTTGATGTCGAGGATGGCGAGGTTCGGCGGCCGCGCCGCCAGGCCTTCCAGCGCCGACGCACCGTCCGTGTAGGTTTCGACCCGATAGCCCTCGGACTCGAGCGCGATCGACACCGAGGTCAGAATGTTGCGGTCGTCGTCGACAAGCGCGATTGTTGCCATTTCAAGCGGCTCCCTCATGGGCTGTCCCTTCTGTCGTCGAGAAGGGGCTTTTGCAGGACAAATTGGGTACAAAATGTGGCACGGGCCCTGTCCGAAGTCACGGGCGGCCTGCCGCTACACACCATCGCACCCGTACCGGATCGGACGAAGCAAGCCTGCCGATCCTTTGGGCAACCTCTGTGGTTTTTTGCACATATAAACGATTTAAACAACTTTCAAATTTTTTAAATCGATTAATGATTTGATATCATTCGGCTTTTCTGGTTCTGAACCTGGCAACCCCGGCATGGGGCTCCGGGAAATCACCCGTCACATGCGGCCAAATCCAGAGAGGAAATTTGATGTCGGAAGCCGGCAAACGCAACCCCGACTGCGCTATTGACGCGATCGGCCTGAAGACCACGGGCGTGGTGCGCTACAATTTCGGCGCGGCCGAACTCTACGAGGAAGCGATCCGGCGCGGCGAGGCGAGATTGACCGCGCAGGGCGCGCTGGTCGCTGAGACCGGCCAGCACACCGGGCGTTCGCCGAAGGACAAGTTCGTCGTGCGCGACGAGGCGACCGGCCCGCATGTCTGGTGGGACAACAACAAGGAGATTTCGCCGGCGCAGTTCGAAACGCTGCTTGCCGATTTCAAGGCCCATGCAACCGGCAAGGACCTTTACGTTCAGGACCTCGTCGGCGGCGCCGACGCCGATCTCAACCTGCCGACCCGGGTCGTCACCGAATTCGCCTGGCATTCGCTGTTCATCCGCAATCTTTTGATCCGACCGCAAGCCGCGGAGCTCGAGCGCTTCGTGCCGCGGATGACGATCATCGACCTGCCGTCCTTCCGCGCCGATCCGGCACGTCACGGCACCCGCACCGAAACGGTGATCGCGGTCGATCTCACCCGCAAGATCGTGCTGATCGGCGGCACCTCCTATGCCGGCGAAATGAAGAAGTCGGTGTTCACCATGCTGAACTATCTGCTGCCGGCAGAAGGCGTGATGCCGATGCATTGTTCGGCCAATGAAGGGCCGGACGGCGACGCGGCCGTCTTCTTCGGCCTGTCCGGCACCGGCAAGACGACCCTTTCCGCGGATCCATCGCGCACGCTGATCGGCGACGACGAGCATGGCTGGGGTCCGCACGGCATCTTCAATTTCGAGGGCGGCTGCTACGCCAAGACGATCAGGCTTTCGGCCGAGGCCGAGCCGGAAATCTTCGCCACCACGCAGCGCTTCGGCACGGTGCTGGAGAATGTCGTGCTCGATGCCGGCCGCGTGCCGGATTTCAACGACGGCAGCCTTACCGAAAACACGCGCTGCGCCTACCCGCTGGATTTCATCCCCAATGCCTCGAAGACCGGCCGCGCGGGTCACCCGAAGAACATCATCATGCTGACCGCCGACGCTTTCGGCGTCATGCCGCCGATTGCCAGGCTGACGCCGGCGCAGGCGATGTACCACTTCCTGTCCGGTTATACCGCCAAGGTCGCCGGCACCGAAAAGGGCGTCACCGAACCGGAGGCGACGTTCTCGACCTGCTTCGGTGCTCCGTTCATGCCGCGCCATCCATCCGAATATGGCAATCTGCTGCGCGAGCTGATCGCCAGCCACGGTGTCGACTGCTGGCTGGTCAACACCGGCTGGACCGGGGGTGCCTATGGCACCGGCCGGCGCATGCCGATCAAGGTGACGCGCGCCCTGCTGGGTGCCGCGCTAGACGGTTCGCTGAAGTCGGCCGAGTTCCGCACCGACGCCAATTTCGGCTTCGAGGTGCCGGTCGCGGTTCCGGGCGTCGACGGCGCCATTCTCGACCCGCGCTCGACCTGGGCGGACAAGGCCGGTTACGACCGCCAGGCCACGAAGCTGGTCAACATGTTCGCCGTCAATTTCGAGAAATTCGAACGCCACGTCGACGCGACCATCCTCGGCGCCGCGCCGCGGCTGCAGGAAGCGGCTGAATAGCGGCCGCTTCCGATATTTTTCCTCCAGGGCCTGGCCAAAGCAATTCCAGGAAACTGCGGAGCGGTTTTCCGTCCGGAATTGCGTCAACACAAAAAGATAGAGTGGTTCGACGTTCCCGTGAAACGGTGAACCGCTCTATCGCCGGGCCCTTTTCTTTTTGCCGCCATCGCGTCATGAGTGCGTGCATGGCGAGCGACGACGATATCATCATCTCCGGCGAAGCTGTCATCCATCCGGGTGACCTGCATGAGGATTTCATCCGCTCGTCCGGCCCCGGCGGCCAGAACGTCAACAAGGTGGCCACCGCCGTCCAGCTGCGCTTCGACGCGGCGAACGCGTCCGGCCTGTCCGAGCGCGTGCGCGGGCGCGCCATCAAGCTTGCCGGCCAGCGCGCCACCAAGGACGGCGTCATCGTCATCGAGGCCGGCCGCTTCCGCACCCAGGAGCAGAACCGCGCCGATGCGCGGGCGCGCTTGACCGAGCTGGTCGCCAAGGCGGCCGAGCCACCGCCGCCGCCGCGCAAGAAGACCAGGCCGTCCAAAGGCGCCGTGGAGCGCCGTCTCAAGAGCAAGGCAGGTCGATCGACGGTAAAAAAGCTGCGCGGTCGGATCGAGAACGACTGAGGACCGCGCCCCGAAAGAGAGACGGCGGCTTTCGGGTCGCCGTTTTCTTTTGCCGGTGGCATGCTTGGACCAGTCAACAGGATGGACCCATGCTCGTTTTGCCGAAAGGCGTCCGCCACATGCCGGGTTACCTCGCGCGCCCCGCCCAGGAAGCGCTGGTCGAGGAGATCCGGCGCGTCGTGCAGGCAGCACCCCTCTACGTGCCGGCCATGCCGCGCACCGGCAAGGAGATGAGCGTGCGCATGACCAATTGCGGCGCGCTTGGCTGGGTGACCGACAAGGAGGATGGCTACCGCTATCAGCCGGCGCATCCGGTGACCGGCGAGCCCTGGCCGCCGATCCCGGAGGCGCTGTTGCAATTATGGCGCGAGGTCTCGGCCTACCCGCATCCGCCCGAGGCCTGCCTGGTCAACTTCTATTCGGCGGATGCCAAGATGGGCCTGCACCAGGACCGCGACGAGAAGGATTTCGCTGCGCCCGTGGTGTCGGTCTCGCTGGGCGACGACTGCTTGTTCCGGGTCGGCCAGAGCACACGCGACGGTGGCACGAAATCGTTCAGGCTGAAGAGCGGCGACGTCGTCGTGCTCGGCGGCGAAGGGCGCCTGAGCTTCCACGGCGTCGACCGCATCTATCCCGCGACGTCGGCGCTCCTGAAGAATGGCGGCCGCATCAATCTGACGCTGCGGCGGGTGACGGTGCCGGCACAGGCAGATCAGCCTGCCGGTGGCGGGTCGGGTCTGACATAGTCGTTGCGCAGATAGACGCGCAGGCGCCCCCATTCGACGAGCACGCGATAACCTGCCAATATGCGGTCGAATCCGAAACGCCCGACCAGTTGGCGCGTCCAGGGGCCGTCGTCGATCTTGGTGATGATGAGATCCGGACGGAGGCGCTCGAACTCCTGTCGCTTGCCTTCGGCGTAGCGCGTCATGATCGCCTGGTAATGCGCCGCGCCGATAGTGTCACCGTCAAGAACGGTCTGCTGGTACCGGGCCGCTGCAACCTGTCCAACCCAGTCAAGGGCTTCGGCCGAAACGAATCGCCCGCCGATCATGCGGCTCAGCGGGTGCGCGGTGTCCAGATCCGGGGTGATGATGGCAACGGTCGGTTCAAAGGTCGCCGCGCGAATGGTGGCCACCACCGCGCTGTTTGGCCTCTGGGTGGGCCAATTCAGCACAAAGGCGACCATGATCGCCAGCGACAGCAATGACGGAGGCGGAACCGCCAGGTAGGAGAGCAGTCCCGCCGACCGACGTTTCATCCTGGGTAAAGCAAGCAGGCAGAGATTGGCCGCGACCGCCAGGGAAAGCGCGGGATAGGCGTGATAAGGCCAACCTTTGGCCTGGTAGAACAGCGGCAACAACGCGGCTGCCGATGCTGCCAGCGCCACCGCGGCCAATTCCGGAAACCGCCCGACCGGCCAGGCCCATAGCGCGAGATACGCCAGAAAGAACCAGGCGCAACCGTAGTAGGTCATGACATGCGCGGAGGCGCCGCCTTTTGCGTAAAGGTCCACCAGCAGAGGATAGACGTCGCGCAGAAATTCCGGATGGATCAGGATCACCGCGGCCAGATAGGCGACGCAAATGCCGCCGATGACCCAGTGCTCCGGCGCGAAGATCGGTTTCAGGCTTCGCCGACGCGCCGCGACGAGCAACGCCGAGGCCAGCACCATGACAGCATAGTAAGGCTTGATCAGCAGCAGGATGCTTCCGCAAAGTCCGGCGAGTGCCGCAATGCCAAGGCCTGGCTCGGCCTCCGCGTCCTTGCGCGCACGCCAGGCGTGGAGCGCCAGCAGCGGCAGGAACAGCGCAACGCCTAGGTGCTCGCGCTCGCTGAAGACATTGCCGGGAAAGATAACCAGCACCGCGAAGAAGGCAGGACCCAGCGTGAACAGGGCGGCCTTCTCCAGAAACCCCGCCCGCTTCACGATCGCGCCGGAAAACCAAATGCCGATCAGTGCGGCCAGGTAAGTCCAGGCCTGCACGAGGATTTCCGGCGCCATGCCGAGAATTCTGGCCGCGGCCACCGGCGGCAGATAGAGCCATACGCTGAACGGGGGATTGACCTCGTGCACTTGTGTATAAAGCCGCTCACCTGAAAGCATCCGCTCGCAGACGATGATCAGCCAACTCGTGTCGGGGATCGTTCCCCACCGCACCTGCCAAAGAACTGCGATGGCCAGGAGAATCGCAAAAGTAGCGACAGACCCTGCATACAGCGCTCGTGCCGGTAAGACGGAGGCGCCTGCATGGTCCTGCCTTGCGTCCGTCATCCCGACCTGCTCGGACATGCTCATCGGCTGGCCGCCACGAAAACGAAGTTTCGAAGAGTGACGAAATTCAGCGCCGGCACCAGAATGGCGGACAACGCCACCGGCACCGCGGGCGAAAATCCGGCGAGATCGGTAAGGATCGCAGCCAGCGCGAGCGAGAGCAGGAACCCAATGGCGGTGGCGACGGCGAAGCGGGGGATTTCGAACCCGACCGCTCCATCCGACATGAACGTCACGAACCTATGCCCGCAATAGGAGAACACAGCGCCGGCGCCGTAACCGGCTATCGCGGCGATTGTCACCGGTATGCCGAAGCCATGGCAAAGCGCCAAGGTGAGCACCGCGTAGATCGACGTCGACAAGCCGCCGATCGCCGCGAACCGCAGGATGCGCGCGGCCTCCGAACGGCCCAACGCCCAGGAGATGAAGCGTCCAACGGCGGAGGGCGCATCTTCGGCTCCGTCAAAGGTCGTCTCGCGGCGGGCCGTTTGTTGCATGTCAGCCGAACCGGCGTTCGCGCGACGCCGGCGGCCTTCCCCTCGTCGCGTCGTCGCCGCTCATTGCCGCGATTGCTTCCTCGAAACCGGTCAGCCGGTCGATGACATAGAGTGGCCGCCGTTTCACCTCGGCGTGGATGCCGCCGACATAGAGGCCGATCACGCCGGTCATGAAGAGATTGATGCCCGACAGGAAGGAGATGATCACCACCGTCGACGTCCAGCCCTGCACCACTCCGGTCTCGAACAGCCAGGAAAACACAGCGAAAACGCCGAGCAGGGCGGCGATGCCTGATACGGCCAGCCCCGCCCACAGCGCGAGCCGCAGTGGCTTGTCGGAAAAGCTGACGATGCCGTGCACCGCCAGCCGCACCATCTTCCAGAACGGGTATTTGGTTTCGCCGGCTGCCCGTACCGGCCGTTCGAACGCGACCGCGGCCTGCTTGAAGCCCATCCAGCCGAACATCCCGCGCACGAAGCGGTCTCGTTCCGGCATGCGCTTGAAGGTTTCGAGCGCCTTGCGCCCGACGAGGCGGAAGTCGCCGACATCGCGCGGGATGGTGACGGAGGTCATTTGCTCCAGCACGCGGTAGAACAGGCTGGCTGTCAGCCGTTTGAGCAGAGACTCGCCTTCGCGCTTGACGCGCCGGGCATAGACGATCTCGTAGCCTTCCTTCCATTTGGCAATGAGGTCGAGCACCACTTCAGGCGGGTCTTGCAGGTCGGCGTCCATGACGATGACGGCATCGCCTGCCGCGGCATCCATGCCGGCGGTGATCGCAATCTGGTGACCGAAATTGCGCGACAGCTCGATCAGCTTGAAGCGTGGATCCCCCGCGGCCATGCCGCGCAGGAAGATGACGCTGGTGTCGCGGCTGCCGTCGTCGACGAAGATGGCTTCGGCGCTCGCGTCCAGCGTGTCGATCAAGGCTGTGATCCGGCGGACCAGCAGCGGCAGCACCGACTCTTCGTTGAAGATCGGAATGACCAGTGAATAGACCGGGGCCCCGCGGCCTTCGGCATTGCTCGCATCGATCACCGGTTGCCTCCCGACACCCGCTGGAGTTGGACGGAAAAACTAACGGGCATTGCCTAAGTTGCCGTTAACCCGGAGGTCTCGGCAAGGAACCGCGGCAGCCGGCGCTGAGTGCGCGGCAACGCGATCTTAAGGGTGCGGGGCCTAAAGAAGCTCATGACCGAAGCCGCTCCGCAAACAGGCCGGATCAGGCCCCGAAGCCTCTCTGACGTGGCCGTCGTCACCGTGGCGGCGATCATCGCGCTCTACATGGCTGAGCTTTATCTGCGCAAATTGTGGACCCTAGGTCCGGATGGTCTGTCGGGCCTCTCAAAGACTTTGCCTTACTGGGACTTCAGCAATCTCTGGGGCGGTGGGCGCATGGCGCTCGACGCCCATGTCGGCCTCCTTTTCGACGTGGATGCCTACCGGGCAGCCTTACGCGGCATGTTCACGCCAAATCTTCCAAATCAGGAATGGAGCTATCCGCCGAGCATCCTGCTGATTGGCGCGCCGCTCGCGGCCCTGCCGATCTTGCCCGCCTATCTGATCTGGACGTTTGGAACCATTGTGTGCCTCTGGCTGGCAATCCGGCCGCTAAAGTTGGGAGGAGCGGCGGAACTGGCGATTGTTTTGAGCCCTGCCGTTATCTGGGACGCGGTTTTCGGTCAGAACGGCGCGCTGACGACTGCCTTGCTGATCGGAGGCCTGGCCCTGGCGCCTCGACGTCCGGTTTTGGCAGGGGTTTTGTTCGGCCTGCTGACGATCAAGCCGCATCTTGGCATCCTCGTCCCGTTCTGCCTGCTCGCCAGTGGTAATTGGCGAGCCATCGTCGCCGCCGTCGCGACCACGATCGCGATCGTCCTGGCGACCGGCCTGTGCTTCGGCTTCGATGTCTGGACACAATTTCTGACTCAGACCCGGCCGTTGATGACCGCGATTATGGAAGCGCCTTTTCCGCAGCACTATCATGCCAACGCAATAACCGTGTTTTTCACGGCACGGGCGCTCGGCTTCGGTGTCACAGCCGCTTATGGCCTGCAGGCGATCGCGACGATTGCCGCCATCGCCGCTGTCATCTGGCTCTGGTGGCCGGACCGTAGAGTGGTGGAACATCGTGAAAGGGTGGTCCTGACCGCCGTTCTCGCAGTCCTTGCCACGCCCTATGGCTATACCTACGACACGATCGGAGCGACGGTCGCGGTCGCCCTGCTGTTCACCTCGGTTTCGCGGCCGCCCGGTCTCATTCTCGCGGCCTGCTGGCTCTACGCGTTCTTCGCGCACATCCTCAACAATGCCGGTTTCCACGTCGGCGTCCTGGTGCCGTCGTTTCTTGCAGGCTGGATGTTTTTCTCGATATGGGTGCGAAGCCGCGAGGCGGACATGCTTCCGGCGCCAGCCGCGCGTATTTGATTGAGGCCGTTGTTTCTCAGGCCTCGATCAAAGCTTCCTCAACGCCACTTCCTCGATCAGGTGATTGGCGCCCTTGCGCAGGATAAGATCGGCCCGCGCCCTGGTCGGCAGGATGTTCTCGCGCAGGTTCTTCAGGTTGATGTTGGCCCAGAGTCCTTCGGCGATGGCCCGGGCGGCATCCTGCGAAAGCTGCGAATAGCGGTGAAAGAAGGAGTCCGGATTGCGGAAGGCGGTCTCGCGCAGCCGCATGAAGCGCTGGATGTACCATTGATGGATTAGCTTCTCGTCGGCATCGATATAGATGGCGAAATCGAAGAAGTCGGACAGGAACGGCACGATCTTGCCGTCCTTCGGCAGCTTGCCCGGCTGCAGCACGTTGATGCCTTCGAAGATCAATATGTCCGGACGGTCGATGGTGACGAACTCGCCGGGGATGACGTCATAGGTCAGGTGCGAATAGACCGGCGCGCGGACACTGCTTTGCGCCGACTTGATGCCGGACAGGAACCTGAGCAGCGCGCCGACGTCGTAGCTCTCGGGGAACCCCTTGCGCTCCATCAGATTTTCGCGACGAAGGATCTCGTTCGGCAACAGGAAGCCGTCGGTGGTGATGAGGTCGACCTTCGGGCTCGAAGGCCAGCGCGCCAGAAGCTCCTTCAGCACGCGCGCCGTGGTCGACTTGCCGACCGCGACCGAGCCTGCGATGCCGATGATGAAGGGTGTCTTGACGACGTCCTGCGCGTTGAAAAAGGCCTGGCGCTGGCGGAACAGCAACTGGCTTGCCTCGACATGCGCCGACAGCAGCCGCGACAGCGACAGATAGATGCGCTTGACCTCTTCGAGATCGACCGGGTCGTTGAGCGAGCGCAGCCGGTCGATCTCGTCCTCGGTCAGCGTCAGCGGCGTATCGGCGCGGAATTGCGACCATTGCTCGGCGGAGAAGAATCGATAGGGGGAATACTTCTCGGTAGGAGCAAGTTGGTCCATCGAGTTTCCTGCCCTCCCAAGCAATTCCAGGAAAAGTGCGTAGCGGTTTTCCGTCCGGAATTGCGTAAAATCACATATTTAGAGCGGGTCAGCGATTCTGTGAAAAGCTGAACCGCTCTAGAGCATGATGCCGAAAAGTGTGAAGCGGTTTTCGGGCGACATCATGCTCTATCCGTCTCTTTCAAGCCTTCGGCCGGGATGTCTTTTCGGCGATGCCCGAACGGCCGGTACGGGCCTCGAGCTCCTTGAGCACGTCGTCCAGCGGAACACCTGCGATGCCGAGGACGACCAGCCAATGATATACAAGATCGGCGCTTTCCGAAACGAGGGCTTTTTTGTCCGCCCTGACAGCGGCAATTACCGTCTCCACAGCCTCCTCGCCGAACTTCTGCGCCGCCTTGTCCATACCCTTGGCGAACAGTTTCGCCGTCCACGAGTCCGGATCGCCGGAATGGGCGCGCTGATGAATGATCGATTCCAGCTCGGCGAGCGAAAAGTCTGCCATAACAGCCGTTTAAGCCTCAGAAGCCGTCGAGTCCAGCCGCATCGGCAGGCCGGCCTTGGCCATATGCGCTTTCGCCTCGGCGATCGTGTAGGTGCCGAAATGGAAGATCGAGGCGGCAAGCACAGCGCCGGCATGGCCGTCGCGGATGCCTTCGACCAGGTGATCGAGCGTTCCGACACCGCCCGAAGCGATCACCGGCACGCGCACCGCATCGGCAACCGCGCTGGTCAGCGCGATGTCGTAGCCCGCCTTGGTGCCGTCGCGGTCCATCGAGGTCAAAAGGATCTCGCCGGCGCCGCGCTCGACCATGCGTCTGGCGAATTCGACCGCGTCGATGCCTGTCTTCTCGCGCCCGCCATGGGTGAATATCTCCCAGCGGTCGGCCTCGCCGGCCACCGACACCTTCTTGGCGTCGATGGCAACGACGATGCACTGGTTGCCGAACTTGTCGGCGGCTTCCGCGACGAAATCCGGGTTCTTCACCGCCGCCGTGTTGATCGACACCTTGTCGGCGCCGGCCAGAAGCAGCTTGCGGATGTCGGCCACCTGGCGCACGCCGCCGCCGACGGTGAGCGGCATGAAGCATTGCTCGGCCGTCCTGGCGACGACGTCGAAGATCGTCTCGCGATTGTCCGACGATGCGGTGATGTCGAGGAAGCAGAGCTCGTCGGCGCCCGCGGCATCATAAGCCTTGGCGGCTTCGACCGGGTCGCCGGCATCGATGAGGTCGACGAAATTGACGCCCTTGACAACGCGGCCGTTCTTGACGTCGAGGCAGGGGATGACGCGCGCCTTCAGCATCACTTGCCTTCCAGGGTCGAGAGCAGGTCGACCACGAGCTCGCCGACCACCGGCGGCACGTCGCCCTTGGGGTCGAAGGCCGGATCGTAGGCGGAAATGGTCAGCCCGGCGATGCTGAGCGGGCCGGCGAGACCGCACATCGCGGTGCGCACCTGTTCGGGGGCCGGGCCGCCTGGCGTGGTATAGCGGTTGGCCTGCAGCTTCTCCGGGTCGTGCACGTCGAGGTCGACATGCATGTGGACACGCCTTGCGCCGTCGGCTTTCAGTCTCTGCGCCGCGCTCTTCCAGTCCGGACACTCGGTCCGGATGATCGGCAGCTTTGCCAACAGCTCTTTTTCCGCGCTGTCGAGGTCGCGCGCATTGACCAAAACGCAGCGCGACGGATCGACCGGCTTGAAGCCGGGGATCTGGTTCGCCATCGGCCGCCAGCAAAGACCGAGCACGGTGGCCAGCGCCATGCCGTCAAGGAAGCCGGAGGTGGAGGTCTCAGGCGTGTTGAGGTCGCCATGCTGGTCGGCCCAGATGATGCCATCGGCGCCGGCACCTGCCACCGCACCCGCGCTGGTCAGGCAGTTGCCGGCAAGCACGATCGGAAACCGCTTTTTGTCGAGCGCGATGCGGACCTGACCCGAAACGGCGTTGCAGACGGCAAATCCGGTGCCGATCTCGCGCTCTTCTTCATCCTCGACCACCTTGCCGATGTCATGCACTTCGACGTCGTGACCGGCGAGATTCAGCGCCTCGGCCAGCCCGCCCGAGATCAGCGCGTCCGGGCCCTGGCCGCAGCCGCCGTGGAAATGGCCGCTGTCATAGGATGCTAGGATGATCGAAATGTTCACGGTCTTGCCTCCGCCCCCTCGCCGCGCAGGATGGCCAGCGCCTCGGCCGGCTCGATACGTCCGTCATATAGGGCGCGGCCCGAGATCGCGCCTTCGAGCTTCTTCGCATCGGGCATGGTCATGCGCACGATGTCGGCGATCGAAGCGAGGCCGCCGGATGCGATCACAGGAATGGACACCGCCTCGGCGAGGCTGATCGTCGAATCCCAGTTGATGCCGGAAAGCACGCCGTCGCGGTCGATATCGGTATAGATGATGGCGGCCACGCCTGCGCCTTCGAATTTCTTGGCCAGCTCGATGACGCCGAGCTCGGAGGCCTCGGCCCAGCCTTCGACCGCGACCTTGCCGCCCTTGGCGTCGATGCCGACAGCGACCTTGCCCGGGAAGGCCTTGCAGGCTTCCTTGACCAGATCCGGCTCGCGCACCGCGACCGTGCCCAGGATGACGCGGGCCAGGCCGCGATCCAGCCAGTCCTCGATCTGCGGCAGGGTGCGGATGCCGCCGCCGAGCTGCACCGGGTTCTTCGTCGCCTTGAGGATGGCGCCGACCGCGGCGCTGTTGACGCTCTGGCCTTGGAAGGCGCCGTTGAGGTCGACGACGTGCAGCCATTCAAAGCCCTGCTCCTCGAAGGCCTTGGCCTGCGCGGCAGGGTCGTCGTTGTAGATGGTGGCGGTGGCCATGTCGCCGTGTTTCAGGCGCACGCATTGGCCGTCCTTGAGGTCTATTGCCGGAAACAGGATCACGATCAGGCGCCCTCGACGATGACGAAATGGCCGGTCGAAGCGGCGAGCCGGAATTTCGAGGCATGCTGATATTCAGGCGAATGATAGCATTCGATCGCCTTGTCGTAGGATTCGAACTCGACCAGCACGTGACGGTTGCCGGTCGGCCCTTCCGGATTGTCGTAACGACCTGCCCGGACCGGGAACTTTGCGCCGTATTTCGCGAAGGCGGCGGCATTCGCTTCGATGTACTGCTTGTAGAGGTCCGGATCGCGGACATCGATCATCGCCATCCAATAGCCCTTCTTGCTCATCTCTCAGGGCCTCCATTTCAGGAAATTGGTGATCACCGCCAGGCCGAGCGCCTGGCTCTTTTCGGGATGGAACTGGGTGCCGGCGAGGTTGTCGCGGGCCACCGCGGCCGTCACCGCGCCGCCATAGTCGGCTGTCGCCACGATCTCGGCAGGGTTCTTCGCTTCCAGATGGTAGGAATGGACGAAATAGGCGTGCAGCCCCTTCGGGCCGGTCTCGATGCCGGAAAACAGCGGGTGCTTGCGCGCGAGCTCGATCGTGTTCCAGCCGATCTGCGGGATCTTCAGCGCCGGATCGGAGGGCTGGATCTCCTTGACGTCGCCGGCGATCCAGCCGAGGCCCTTGGTGACGGTCTTTTCGAGACCGCGTTCCGACATCAGCTGCATGCCGACGCAGATGCCGAGGAAAGGCCGCCCCTTGGCAATGGCGACTTCCTCCACCGCCTCCCACATGCCGGCCACCCCGTGCAGTCCGGCGGCGCAATCGGCATAGGCGCCGACGCCCGGCAGCACGATGCGGTCGGCGTTGCGCACACGTTCGGCGTCGGCCGTAAGCTCGATCCTCGCGGCAAGGCCCGCCTCATGCGCGGCGCGCTCGAAGGCCTTGGTGGCCGAGCGCAGATTGCCCGAACCGTAGTCGATAATCGCTACCCGCATGTCAGGGCCTTCCAGGCGTATGGGTCAGCCCCAGCGCCATGCCGGTCTGCGGCTGACGTGCCAGCGACGCGTCCGGCACGATGCGCTGCAGGGGAGCCGGCTGGTCGTCGTCTTCGTCGACCTCCAGCGCATGGCGAATCTCGGCATCGCCAAGATTGCCGGCCTCGACCACGCCCCATTGGCGCCAGCCGCGTCGGCGCAGCGCCGCGATGCGCAGGCCCTGGCCTTCGAACCCAATATAGAGCGAGACCAGCAGCGACAGCATCGATCCGGCCCATTGAAGCCCGAGGCTCTCACCGAGCACCGACAGGATCGCCATGACGACGAAGGCCGATACCGCCTCGATCCACAGCCGGTGCCACGCGAGCCAGAGCGGAGCGACCAGGAAACCCAGCCAGGTGAAGCTGTCGCGCACGAAACGTACGTCCTCGGCTTTGTTGCCTGCCGGCGGCTCCATCACGACATAGGTCGCCATAGGGCTATCCTTTCAGGGATCCCTTGGTGGAAGGCACCGCGTCAGGCTGGCGCGGATCGGGCTCCAGCGCCGCGCGCAACGCCCGCGCCACCGCCTTGAAGCAGGTTTCGGCGATATGATGGTTGTTGGCGCCGTAATGGTTGGTCACATGCAGCGTGATGCCGGCATTCTGCGCCAGCGCCTGGAAGAACTCGCGCACCAGTTCGGTGTCGAACGTGCCGATCTTCGGCGACGAGAAGGCGACGTTCCAGACCAGAAAGGGCCGGCCGGAGACGTCGATCGCCGCCCTGGTCAGCGTCTCGTCCATGGCGAGGTCGATCGAGGCATAGCGCATGATGCCGCGCCGCTCGCCCAGCGCCTTGCTCAATGCCTGGCCGATGGCGATGCCGGTGTCCTCGACCGTGTGGTGGTCGTCGATATGCAGGTCGCCCTTGGCCTT
This sequence comes from Mesorhizobium australafricanum, assembly GCF_033977265.1. Taxonomy (NCBI): domain Bacteria; kingdom Pseudomonadati; phylum Pseudomonadota; class Alphaproteobacteria; order Hyphomicrobiales; family Phyllobacteriaceae; genus Mesorhizobium; species Mesorhizobium australafricanum. Next base: position 78,709 of record NZ_JAVIIT010000015.1, read on the forward strand.
GATCGTCATGTCGATCAGCGAATGCCGCGACAGCTGGTCGAGCATATGGTCGAAGAAGCCGACGCCGGTCGAAATGTCGGCTTTGCCCTTGCCATCGACATGGACCGAAACCGAAATGTCGGTTTCCCTGGTCTTGCGGCTGACTTCGGCGGAACGCGTCATCGTTCTGTCCTTGTTGCCCCGCTCGGAGGCTTCGGGCTTGAAAACGAAAGCCTTCTATCAGCATGATCGGGCGATTGCCAGTTGCCATTCCGGTGGCTATCGGGCTTGGTTTGGGGCGGTTTGCAATCGTTAGCCTCATGCATACATATGGCCGATCCAACTCACTCGTACCGCGCCAATCGCCTTCAAGAGGGATAGCGCGAATCGGAGCTAAAATGTCGAATGAACTCACCATGCACGCCACGACCATCATCAGCGTGCGTAAGGGCAACAAGGTTGTGATCGCCGGCGACGGCCAGGTCAGCCTTGGCCAGACCATCATGAAGGGCAACGCCCGCAAGGTGCGCCGCATCGGCAAGGACGGCAGCGTCATCGCCGGCTTCGCCGGCGCCACGGCCGATGCCTTCACCCTGCTGGAGCGGCTCGAAGCCAAGCTCGAGCAATATCCGGACCAGCTGACGCGCGCCTGCGTCGAACTCGCCAAGGACTGGCGCACCGACCGCTATCTGCGCCGCCTGGAAGCCATGATGCTGGTCGCCGACAAGTCGGTGTCGCTGGCGCTGACCGGCAATGGCGACGTGCTCGAGCCCGAACATGGCGTCATGGCCATCGGCTCCGGCGGCAATTACGCGCTGGCCGCGGCGCGCGCGCTGATCGACACCGAAAAGGACGCCGAGGAGATCGCCCGCAAGGCCATGCAGATCGCGTCCGACATCTGCGTCTACACCAACAACAACTTCGTCGTCGAAACGCTCGATGCCGCCTGAACATCTGGCCATGATCCCAAAAAGTGGGACCCGGTTTTTTGGAAAAGATCATGGCCAACCAAGGAAATAACTACGATTTTCGGCCGGTCACGCTAAAGGACCTGCCGATGATCGCCGGCTGGCTCAGAGAGCCGCATGTCGCCGCATGGTGGGACGATCCGGACAAGGAAATCGCCGAAATCCGCGAGCATATCGATTCGGTCTCGGTCGAGCCGCTGATCGTCGAGCTCGACGGCAGGCCGATCGCCTACCTGCAAAGCTACGATCCGCATATGGAGGACGACCATCCCTATGCCGACCAGCCGTTCGGCACGCTGGGCGTCGATCTGTCGATCGGCCCGCCGGAGCTGGTCGGTGTCGGTCATGGCTCGGCCATCCTGCGCCAGTTCGCCGAGGAGCTTTTCGAGGAAGGCGCGCCGCGCGTCATCATCGATCCGCATCCCGGCAATGGCCGCGCCATCCGCGCCTATGAGAAGGCCGGCTTCAGGCCGATCGGCCGCAGGCATTCGCAATATGGGGATGTCGTGCTGATGGCCGCCGATGCGGCCGAAGACGACGAAAATCTGGGGGACTGAGGCCATGACCGCATCCGGAGAGGACAAGACGCTTTCCGCCTATGAAGACAGCTGGCGCATGGGCCTGCTGCTTGTGCTCGCCTTGGTCATCTTCCAGGCGGGCGCCCTGTACGGCATGGGCCATCCGCCGATCTGCACCTGCGGTTACGTCAAGCTCTGGCACGGCGTGGTCAACAGCTCGGAGAATTCCCAGCACATCGCCGACTGGTACACCTTCTCGCACGTCATCCACGGCTTCCTGTTCTATGCGCTGGCGAGGTTCCTCTTTCCGCGTTCGCCGATCGGACTGAGGCTGGCCTTCGCGGTCCTCATCGAAGGCGGTTGGGAGCTTCTGGAAAACAGCCCCTTCATCATCGACCGCTACCGCGCCGGCACCATCTCGCTCAACTATTACGGCGACTCGATCATCAACTCGGTGTCCGACACGCTGTTCATGGCGCTGGGATTTGTGATGGCGCGAAAGCTACCTATATGGGTGATCGTCGCCCTGGCGCTCATCTTCGAGTTCGGCACGGGCTACATTATCCGGGACAATCTGACGCTCAACGTGATCATGCTGCTGCATCCGTTCGAGTCCATCAAGCAGTGGCAAAGTGGAATTTGAGTCTTATGAGCACCTTTTCTCCCCGCGAAATCGTTTCGGAACTCGACCGCTTCATCATCGGCCAGAAGGACGCCAAGCGCGCCGTGGCGATTGCCTTGCGCAACCGCTGGCGCCGCCAGCGGCTGGAAGGCCAGATGCGCGAAGAGGTGATGCCGAAGAACATCCTGATGATCGGCCCGACCGGCGTCGGCAAGACCGAGATCTCGCGCCGCCTGGCGCGGCTCGCCGGTGCTCCTTTCGTCAAGGTCGAGGCGACCAAGTTCACCGAGGTCGGCTATGTAGGCCGCGATGTCGAGCAGATCGTGCGCGACCTCGTCGAGGTCGCCATCGGCCTGGCGCGCGAGAAGATGCGCGAGGACGTCAACGCGCGCGCCCAGGTCAACGCCGAGGAACGCGTGCTTGAAGCCCTCGTCGGCAAGACAGCGAGCCCGGCGACGCGCGACAGCTTCCGCAAGAAGCTGCGCGAGGGCGAGCTCGACGACAAGGAGATCGAGATCGAGGTGGCCGACACCGGCACCGGCGGCATGCCCGGCTTCGAGATTCCCGGCATGCCCGGCGCCAATGTCGGCGTGCTCAACATCAACGACATGCTGTCGAAGGCGATGGGCGGCCGCAAGACCAAGACCCGCAAGACCACGGTGCGCGATTCCTATGCGCTGCTGGTCAACGACGAGTCCGACAAGCTGCTCGATCAGGACGAAGTGGTGCGCAGGGCGCTGGAATCGGCCGAAAACGACGGCATTGTCTTCCTCGACGAGATCGACAAGATCGCGGCCAGGAGCGACATTTCGGGCGGCCCTTCGCGCGAAGGCGTGCAGCGCGACCTGCTGCCGCTGGTCGAAGGCACGACGGTCGCGACCAAATACGGGCCGATCAAGACCGACCATATCCTGTTCATCGCCTCGGGTGCGTTCCACGTCTCCAAGCCGTCGGACCTGCTGCCCGAACTGCAGGGCCGCCTGCCGATCCGCGTCGAGCTGCGCGCGCTGGAGAAGTCTGATTTCGTACGCATCCTCACCGAGACGGAGGCGAGCCTGATCAAGCAGTATATCGCGCTGATGAAGACCGAAGGCGTCGAGCTGACCTTCACTGACGACGCCATCGATTCGCTAGCCGGCATCGCCGTCGACCTCAACGCCAGCGTCGAGAATATCGGCGCGCGGCGCCTGCAGACGGTCATGGAGCGCGTGCTGGACGAGATCTCCTACGACGCGCCGGACCGCAATGGCACCGCCGTCACCATCGACGCCGCCTATGTCGAGAAGCATGTCGGCGACCTGTCGCGCAACACCGACCTGTCGCGGTTCATCCTCTGATTTTTGAGTTCGGGCCGGCCTGAGCGCCGGCTCGAATTGTCCGGCCGACAGATTCCGGGTGTGGCCAAATGGAAGCATCCGGCGATCATTTTTGGTGGCGGGCAGCAGCCTTCTCTCGACTCTGCCGGGCGCTTTACCTAGGTTGCCGCCGATTCCGAAAGCAATTTCAGGAAAAGTGTCCAGCGGTTTTCCGCCTGAAATTGCGTTCATTCAAAATAGTTGGGGTGGATCGGCGATAGCCGAGCCGCACCAAGGCGGCGGCGGATGAAGAAATACCTGTTTCTTTTTGTTGGTCTTGCACTGGCGGCGGCGGTGACGATCGCCGATGCCGCCACCATGGTGCCGCCGGGCAACCGCAACAGCGTGCAGCCGGATATTCCGGGCGCGTCCAGCCGGCGCACCCAGGCGACCAACACCACCTTCCAGGCCAAATACCGCAAGGTCTACGCGCTGCTGCAGAACGACGCCGACCTGCGCGCCAAGATCAGGAAGGCGGCGGCGGCCTACGGCATTGACCCCATGCATATCGTCGGCGCCATCGTCGGCGAGCACACCTACAATGTCGACGCCTATGACCGGCTGCAGACCTACTACGTCAAGGCGATCTCCTATTTGTCGAGCAAGCTTACCTTTGCCTATGACGGCGAGGACGTCAGCGATTTCATCCAGCGGCCGGAATTCAAGAAATGCGCCGCCATGGACGACAGCTACGATCTTTGGGAATGCCGTGAGCAGGTCTGGAACCATTCGTTCCGCGGCAAGACCGTCGGCGGCGAGGATTTCCCCAACGACCGCTTTGGCGCCACCTTCTTCCAGCCTTACTATGCCGGCCAGACCTTCGGTCTCGGCCAGCTCAATCCGCTGACGGCGCTGCAGATGAGCGACCTGGTGCACAAGGTCTCGGGCCTGCCCAAGCTCGACGTCAGCGATCCCAACGCGGTCTACAAGACCATCATGGACCCGGACCTGACGCTGCCTTACGTCGCCGCGACGATCAAGAAGTCGATCGACGCCTATCGCAGCATTGCCGGCTTCGACATCTCGCGCAATCCGGGTATCACCGCGACCCTCTACAATGTCGGCAATCCCGAGCAGCGCGCCAATGCGCTGAAGGCCGAGAACGACAAGCGCCGCGCCGCCGGCGAACCGGAAAAACTGCCCGAGGAAAACTATTACGGCTGGCTGGTCAACGACAAGCTCGACGAGCTGAAGGCGCTTTTCTAGAGCAATTCCAGGAAAAGTGTGAGCGGTTTTCCGTCCGGAATTGCGTCAAAACAAAGAGATAGAGCGGTTCGCCGTTTCCGTGAAACGGTGAAACGCTCTAGCCGAATCCTTACGCCGCCAGCAGCGACTTCAGCTTGACCGCTTGCGAGCCGAGAGCTTCCGCCGCTGGCGTCGCCCGCTTCGCAATTAGCATCTCCGCCAAGCGGATGTCGCGCGCCACCGCATTGCCGGGGCCGATGCCGCTGGCGGCAACCAGCCTGCCGTCCTCGGCCAGATGGAACAGGACGAAGGCGCCGTCGTCGAGGTCGCGCCGCACGATCGAGCGGCCCTCGTCCGAAAGCCCGGCGATTTGCAGGGTAAGCCCATACTGATCCGACCAGAACCACGGCACTGCGGCATGCGCCTCATCGGCGCCCAGCATGTTCTTGGCGGCTAAGGCGCCCTGCTCCTGCGCGTTGCGCCAGGCTTCGAGACGCACGCGCCGCCCGCCATAGACGGCGAGCGGGAACGAGCAGCAATCGCCGGCGGCGAAGATATCCGGGTCGGTGGTGCGCAAACGCTCGTCGACGGCGATGCCGTTGTCGATCGCCAGACCCGCTTCGGCGGCAAGCGCCGTCACCGGCACGGCGCCGATGCCGATCACCGCGAGATCGGCGGCGATCTCCTGCCCGTCGGCCAGCGTGATGGCGACCTCCGCGCCGTCATCGGCAATCGCCGCGATGCCCTGGCCGGTGCGGATCGAAACGCCCTCGGCCTCATGCGCCTTGTGGATGATCTCCGCGATCTCGGCCGGCACGCCGCGCATCAGGATGCGCGGCTGCGCCTCGATGACCGTGACCGCGGCGCCGAGCTTTCGCGCTGACGCGGCAAGCTCGAGGCCGATGAAGCCGCCGCCGATGATGGCGACGCGGTTTCCGGCGCTGAGATGGGCGCGGATGGCTAAAGCGTCGTTGAAGGTCCTCAGATAAACGCAGCGCGACCCGAGACCCGGCATCGGCAGCTTGCGCGGCACCGATCCGGTCGCCAGCAGCAGCTTGTCATAGGAAAGACAAGAGCCGTCCGACAGCTGCACGGCACGTGCGGCACGGTCGATCGCAACGGCCCGGACGGAATGGATGTGACGGATCGAGCGTTCGGCGAAAAGCGCGTCGGTGGCGATCGCCTTGATGGCCGGTGCCTCGCCGGTCATGGCTTCCTTCGACAGCGGCGGCCGCTCATAGGGCAGATGCGGCTCGTCGCCGACCAGCGTCACCGGCCCATCATAACCGAGATCGCGCAGCGCAAGCGCGGCGCGGCCGCCGCATTCGCCGGCGCCGATGATCACCATTCCTCCCGTCATCGCCGTCACCCGATCTGAATAAGGACTTTGCCGGCATCGACCCTGACCGGATAGGTCTTGAGGTTGACGCACACCGGCGCGCCACGCGCGTCGCCGGTCTTGTAGTTGAAGCGGCCATTGTGCTTCGGGCACTCGATGATGTCGTCCATCACCAGCCCGTCGGCCAGATGCACCTTTTCATGCGTGCACAGGCCGTCGGTCGCGAAATATTCGTCGTCCGGGCTGCGGTAGATGGCAAAGGTACGGCCGGCATGGTCGAACCGCATCACGTCCTCTTCATCGATGTCTCCGGCCGCACAGGCCTCGACCCAGTCGTTCATCTCGTCCTCCCGCAAAATGTCTTGAGCATCATTCCGCGGCGGCAGCCAACGGAATGTCGTTATGCAGTTCCTCGCGATAGGGCCGCGCCGTCGGCGGCAGCTCGCGCTTGATGAAATAGTCCTCGTTGCGCAGCTGGCGCAGGAAGGCCGGGATCATCTCTCGGTAGCCGGCCAGGATCGACGGCGTCGGCGCCGGCAAGTCGTGCTTGATCAGTTCGTGCAGCTTCGGCAGCGCGTGATAGGGCACCATCGGGAACATGTGGTGCTCCACATGGTAGTTCATGTTCCAGTAGATGAAGCGGCTGATCGGATTCATGTAGACGGTGCGGCTGTTCAGACGGTGATCGGTGACGTTCTCGGCCAGTCCGCCATGCTGCAGCAGCCCGGTCATCACATGATGCCAGGCGCCATAGAGACGGGGCAGGCCGACCAGCATCAGCGGCAGGAACGAGCCGCTATAGAGCGCCAGCGCGATCGTGGCGGCATAGATCGCCGTCCAGATGCGGGCGATACGGATCGCCTTCGGCTGTTCCTGCTCGGGAATGAAGGTCTTTTCGGCGGCGCTGACGACGCCGGCGGCATTGCGCAGCATGTCGGCCATCGCATGCCAGGCATCGAGGATGCCGAAGAAGTTGAGCACAACGCGCAGCAGGTCCGGCGGCCGCATGACGGCGATTTCGGGATCGCGGCCGACGATGATGGTGTCGGTGTGGTGGCGCGTGTGGCTCCAGCGCCATGTCACCGGATTGCGCATGATCATGAAGCAGGCGATCTGGTAGACGGCGTCGTTCATCCACTGCGTGCGGAAGGCCGTGCCGTGGCCGCATTCGTGCCAGCGGGAATCGGTCGAGGAGCCGTAGAGCACACCATAGACGAAGAAGAACGGCACGCACCACCAGCTGCCCCAAAGCAGCGCGCCCGCCGCGCCGCTGAGCGCCATGGCGCCGAGCCAGATGACGGTGTCGCGGATCGCCGGCTGGTCCGAGCGCTGCATCAATTCCTTCATCTGCTTGCGCGGGATTTCGGTATGGTACCATTCGGCCGCCGCCAGTCCGCTCTCGACGGCGCGTTTTGCATCGCGGCCGATCAGGCTGTAGTCGCGTGGCGACGCCGCGCAAGACGTCATGGCCGTCATTGAGGTTCCTCCATCAGCATCTGGCGAGCGGTTTAGATAAGTCCAGGCTCGTCCATCACTGCCTTCCACTTCAACATACCGCCAGTCTATGATAGGCTCAACATCAGAAAGATAGTTTCTATCATTTTCTATCAGAATGAGATATATTCGTTCGGATTAGCGATGGAGCATTCATGGCAAAGCGGCCGACCATTACCGACCTCGCCCGCGTTTCGGGCGTCAGTGTCGCCACCGTCGACAGAGTGCTGAACAGCCGCCTGCCGGTGCGCGAGGAGACGGCGCGCCGGGTCTATGAGGCGGCCACCGAGATCGGCTACCACGCGGCGGGCTTGATCAAGCAGCGCATGCGCCAGGAATTGCCGGAATATCGGCTCGGCTTCCTGCTGCTCAGGGGCAATGATGTCTTCTATGGCGATTTCGCCAGCGAACTCGAGCTGGCGGTTGCGCAGTCGCAACGATTCCGCGGCACTGCCGCGATCGACTTCGCCGCTTCGCTGGCGCCCGACGAGATTGCCGACCAGATGCGCAAGCTGGCGGCCAAATCGAGAGCCATCGCCGTCGTCGGCCCGGATCATCCGACGCTGACGGCGGTGGTGGAGGCGCTGAAGGCGAGGGGGCAGCCGGTCTTCTCGCTGCTGTCCGACTTTGCCGCCGGCATCCGCGAGGGTTACGTCGGTCTCGACAACCGCAAGGTCGGGCGCAGCGCGGCATGGATGATCGCCAAGGCCGCCAGGAAGCCCGGCAAGGTCGCGCTCTTCGTCGGCAGCCACCGCTTCCACGGCCATGAGCTGCGCGAGATCGGCTTTCGCTCCTATTTCCGCGAGCACGCGCCGGACTTCACCGTGATGGAGACGCTGGTCAATCTCGAGGCCAATGACGTGACGCAGGATGCCATGCTCGATCTTCTGGCGCGCCATCCCGATCTTGCCGGCTGCTACGTCGCCGGCGGCGGCATGGAAGGTGCTGTCTCGGCGCTGAGGACGGCGAACCCGGTTGAGATGCCGGTCGTCATCTGCAACGAGATCAACGCCGTCTCGCGCGCCGCACTTGCCGACAACATCCTCACCATGGTGATCTCGACGCCGCTTGCCGCGCTCTGCCGGGAGCTCGTCGGGCTGATGGCCCATGCCATCGAAAGCGGCGCCGCCAATGCGCCGGGACAGACCTTCCTGCCCTTCGACATCTATCTGCCGGAAAACATCTAGATCTCCAGCAAGGGGATCTTGACCGCTCGGCTCTTTGTTTGCGTTGGCAGGCGGCATGCGTTGGAGATTGGCCGAAACGTCCATCGCGATCGTCATTCTAGGGCGGAGCAGGAGCGAAGCTCCGTCGCGAAGACCCTAGAATCCATGCCGTTACCTTCGCCAAGGCGTGCAACGGAACAAAATTCTGCACTGTGGCGGCGCTTCCAAGTCACGGCATGGATTCTATGGTCTGCGCGCGTCGCTTCGCTCCTTGCTCCGCCATAGAATGGCGACGTTGGGGCGGCTTCAACCAATCTCCGGCGTTTGCGCTGATTTCACGGAAATGAACGGAAAATCTTGCACCAAGACAAACGGCAGCCTTTCAAAATCCCTGTGTCGGGGAACTGACCCCCGGAGCGATGGAATCGATGTGAAAGAACCCATCAGGCTGATGGATTCTTTCATGGCGGTTCCCGGGGTTCGGGGCAGGTTTCGATGATCGCGATCGAAAAACCGGCGGCCTCGGTTGGAATCGCCCTTGACGTCGCCAAGCGAAATGGAATAAATATTTCACTAGCTAGGCTTTTTGGTTCTTTCGTTCCGAGAGCGTCTGTTTGAACGGAGGATGAGGCGTTCCATCGCGTTGGTAACGCCATGTGGCCGCAGGGAGAGATTCCCCGGGCAAACCGGGGATTCCGGTTCAATGGGTGCAGCCGGACACCAAGTGGAGGAGAATAAAATGAAGAAACTGCTTTTGGGCGTCGCGCTTTCGGCGCTGATGTGCTCATCCGCCTTCGCCGCCAAGATCGGCGTTTCGATGGCTCTTTTCGACGACAACTTCCTGACCGTGCTGCGCAACGGCATGATCGCGCAGGCCAAGGGCATGAGCGGCGTCGAGCTGCAGGTCGAGGACGCGCAGAACGACGTCGCCAAGCAGCTCGACCAGATCAAGAACTTCGCCGCCTCAGGCGTCGACGCCATTATCGTCAACCCGGTCGACACCTCGGCCACCCAGGCGATGTCGGACGCGGCCGCCGCGGCCAAGATCCCGCTGGTCTATGTCAACCGCGAACCGGTCAATGTCGATAAGCTGCCCGACAACCAGGCCTTCGTCGCCTCGAACGAGGCCGAATCCGGCACGCTCGAGACCAAGGAAGCCTGCCGCCTGTTCAAGGAAGCCGGCAAGAAAGAAGCCAATGTCTATGTGATCATGGGCGAGCTTTCGAACCAGGCCGCGGTGCAGCGCACCAAGGACATCGAGGAAGTGATCGCCACCCCGGACTGCAGCTTCATCAAGATCATCGACAAGCAGACCTCGAACTGGAAGCGTGACGAAGCGCAGAACCTGATGACCAACTGGCTGTCGTCGGGCAAGGCGTTCGACGGCGTCATTGCCAACAACGACGAAAGCGCCATCGGCGCCATCCAGGCCATGAAGGCCGCCAACATCGACATGAAGTCGGTGGTCGTCGGCGGCGTCGACGCCACCCAGGATGCGCTGGCCGCGATGCAGGCGGGCGATCTCGACGTGACTGTCTTCCAGGATGCGGCCGGTCAGGGCGCCGGCGCGCTCGACGCCGCGCTGAAGCTCGCCAAGGGTGAAAAGGTGGAACACAAGGTCTACATCCCGTTCCAGCTCGTCACCCCGGCGAACATCGACAAGTTCTTGAAGAAGAACTGAGCCACGCCGGCGCAATTCCGGGAAAGCCGTGCTGCGGTTTTCCCTATGGAATTGCGTGAAGACAAACCGCGGGTTGGCGCCGCGACGCATCGGACTGGCTGAAATCGGCTGCTGATGAAGCGGCGCCGCTCTGTCCCTCTCCCGCCCGACCGGGCGGGAGAACGGGTGCGGTCATTCGGAGGAAGAAGACGTGTCACAGACATCGCATGGCATTGGCGGATTGAGTTATGACGCCAAGAAGCGTCCATGGCCTGCCGAGTTCAACGTGTTCCTGGCGCTGGTCATCTTGGTCGCCGCCTTCGAACTGATCGGCCGCGTCTTCCTCGGCGACAGCTTCCTCTTCAACACCCGGGAGAACGTTTCCGGGCTCTTCAACGAGCAGCGCCTGCAGATTATCATCCTGCAGGTGTCGATCGTCGGCATCATCGCCATCGGCGTCACCCAGGTCATCATCTGTGGCGGCATCGACCTGTCCTCGGGCTCGATCGTCGGCGCCACCGCCATGGTCGCCATGAGTTTCGCGCAGGTTGCCACCGTCAACGGCAATCCCAATCCCAAGGCGATGTTCATCGACTATGGGCTGACCGACCTGCCGGTCATCGTGCCGCTGCTGGTCGCGGTCGGCTGCGGCCTGATCGCCGGCCTGGTCAACGGCCTGTTGATCGCCTACACCCGCATTCCCCCTTTCATCGCCACGCTCGGCATGATGGTCACCGCCCGCGGCATCGCCAAATGGTGGTCGAAGGGCCAGCCGATCTCGTTCCCGACCGACAGCTTTGCGGCCATCGGCAAGGGCCTGATGCCGGTCGTCATCTTCATCTCGCTGGCGATCCTGTTCCAGCTCATCCTGACCTACACGAAATACGGCAAGCACTGCTACGCCATCGGCTCGAACGAAGACGCCGCGCGCATGTCCGGCATCAAGATCGCCAACCACAAGGTGCTGGTCTATGCCATCGCCGGTATCTTGGCGGCGATCGCCGCCGTGGTGTTGTCCTCCAAGAACCTCACCGCCCAGGCCGGCATGGGCGTCATGTACGAGCTCGACGCCATCGCCATGGCGGTTATCGGCGGCGTTTCGCTGTCGGGCGGCCGCGGCTCGATCATCGGCACGGTGATCGGCTCGCTGATCTTCGGCGTCATCATTTCCGGCTTCACCTTCCTGCGCCTCGACGCCTACTATCAGGAGATGGTCAAGGGCGTGATCATCGTCGGCGCGGTCGTTCTCGATCAATGGCGCCAGCGTCGCCGGGCGATAGGAGCTTGAGCATGTCCGACATCGTTCTGAAGACCGAAAACCTCACCAAGCATTATGGCGGCGTGCACGCGCTGCAGGAGGCGAATTTCGAGCTGCGCAAGGGCGAGCATGTCGCCATCATGGGCGACAACGGCGCCGGCAAGTCGACCTTCGTGCGACAGATCACCGGCGTCGAGCAGCGCACCGAGGGCAAGATCTGGTTCGACGGCAAGGAAGTGAATTTCGCCGGCCCGATCGAGGCGCGCGAGGCGGGTATCGAGACCGTGTTCCAGAACCTCGCTCTGGCCGACGATCTCGACGTGCCGTCGAACCTGTTCCTCGGTCGCGAGAAGGTGCTGTTCAACCTCGGCCCATTTTCGATCCTCGACCGCAAGGCGATGCGCAAGGCGACCGAGGCGGCGCTCGTTCGCACGGCGGTGAAGATCCCCAATCTGTCCAGCACCATTCGCCACATGTCGGGCGGCCAGCGCCAGTGCGTGGCGATTGCCAGGACGGCGACCTTCGCCTCCAAGCTGATCATCATGGACGAGCCGACGGCAGCCCTCGGCGTGCAGGAGACGGCGCAGGTCGAAAACATCATCCGCACGCTCAAGGAAAACGGCGAGCCGCTGATCCTGGTCAGCCACAACATGCGCCAGGTGTTCGACCTGGTCGACCGCATCGTCGTCTTCCGCCGCGGCAAGATCGTCGCCAATCTGCGCAAGCAGGACACCGACGGTAACGACATCGTCGCCTACATCACCGGCGCCAAGACCGGACAGGCGGAATTGCAGGCCGCCTGACGGGCGCCACGACTGGATCGAACAATCGTCCGCGCCGACAGGCGCGGACATGCCTATAAAACCCACCCTCGAAGGACATCCCATGACACTCCGCTTCGCTCTCCTAGGCGCCGGCCGTATCGGCAAGGTGCATGCCCGCGCCGTTGCCTCCAACCCGCAGGCCAAGCTGGTGGCCGTGGCCGATGCCTTCGAGAAGGCGGCGACTGAACTGGCCTCCGCCTATGGCGCCGAAGTGCGCACGATCGATGCCATCGAGAAGGCCAAGGACATCGATGCCGTCATCATCTGCACGCCGACCGACACCCATGCCGACCTGATCGAGCGCTTCGCCAAGGCCGGCAAGGCGATCTTCTGCGAAAAGCCGATCGATCTTTCCGTCGAGCGCGTCGAAAAATGCCTGGCCGTGGTCGAGAAGACCAATGCTGTGCTGATGGTCGGCTTCAACCGTCGCTTCGACCCGCATTTCGCCGCCGTCCGCAAGGCGATCGACGACGGCGCCATCGGCACGGTCGAAATGGTCACCATCACGTCGCGCGATCCCGGCGCCCCGCCGCTCGATTACATCGCCCGCTCCGGCGGTATTTTCCGCGACATGACCATCCATGATTTCGACATGGCGCGCTTCCTGCTCGGCGAGGAGCCGGTCGCCGTCAGCGCCCACGCCTCGGTGCTGGTCGACAAGAAGATCGGCGAAGCAGGCGATTTCGATAGCGTCAGCGTCATCCTCGAAACCGCGTCCGGCAAGCAGGCCGTCATCTCCAACTCGCGCCGCGCCACCTATGGCTATGACCAACGCATCGAGGCGCATGGTTCCAAGGGCATGGTCGCGGCCGAGAACCAGCGGCCGGTCTCGATCGAGCTAGCCAACGAAAAGGGCTACACCCGGCCGCCGCTGCACGATTTCTTCATGACCCGTTACATCGACGCCTATGCCAACGAGATCGCCTCCTTCATCGCCGCGGCAACCGCCGGCAAGAAGGCTTCGCCAAGCGGCAAGGACGGGCTTATCGCGCTGAAGCTCGCCGACGCGGCGCTGAAATCGGCGACGACAGGCAAGACCGTCCGTATTGATTGACTCGATGAGGCAGGTATTTCGATGACGGTCGGATTGTCTGTTTCGAACGCTTGGCGACTAGCCGCAACGCTTATCACGTCGTCATCCACGGGCGGAGCAAGGAGCGAAGCGACGCGGCGCAGACCCGAGGATCCATTCCGTTACATCGGAGTGGTGCCAACGGTGCAGAATTCTGCTCCGCTGCGTTGTTCGGCCGGGGTCACGGCATGGATCCTAGGGTCTTCGCCGCGTCGCTTCGCTCCTGCTTCGCCCTAGGATGACGACGTTGAGGATGCTTGGACCGAGGTCTCAACGTTGGGGCAAGGCACCGAGAAACCAATCGGAACCTCAATGAACCTCGAAAGCCATTGGTAGTCGAAAACACAGGAGCACAGCGATGAACGGTTTGGCCGGTCGCAATTCACAAACGCGCGCCATCGTCACCGGCGGCGCGCAGGGCATCGGCTTCGCCGTTGCCGAGGCCTTGGCCGACGAGGGCTGCCGCGCGCTGGCGCTGATCGGCCGCTCGCAGGAGAAGGGCGACCAAGCGGTCGCGGCACTCAAGAAGAACGGCGTCGACGCCATCTTCATCAGCGCCGATGTCGCCAAGGTCGCCGACTGCAAGCGCGCGGTAGCAACCGCGATCGCCCATTTCGGCACGCTTAACGCGCTGGTCAATGCCGCTGCCACCTCGGCGCGCGGCTCGCTGGTCGAGACGTCGGAAGAGCTTTTCGACCAGATCTTCGACACCAATGTGCGCGGTCCTTTCTTCCTGATGCAGGGTCTTGTCGCGCATCTCCTGGAGCGCAAGGCGCCGGGCTCGATCGTCAACGTGCTGTCGATGTCGGCGCATGCCGGCCAGTCCTTCCTGACGCCTTATTCGACCAGCAAGGGCGCGCTGATGACGCTGACCAAGAATGTCGCGAGCTCCTACCGGAAGAACCGCATCCGCTGCAACGCCGTGCTGCCCGGCTGGATGGACACAGAGGGTGAGGACATCGTGCAGAAGAAATGGCACGACGCACCCGACGACTGGCTGGAAAAGGCCGAGGCCGCGCAGCCGATGGGCCAGCTGGTGAAGCCGGCGCAACTTGCCCGGCTGATTACCTATATGGTCAGCCCGCAGGCCGGCGTCATGACGGGATCGCTGGTCGACTACGACCAGAACATTGCCGGCGTGATCGGGGAGTAAGCGCAGGGGAGCCTAGCAGCGACGCCCATCACTTCGTCATCCACGGGCGGAGCAAGGAGCTAAGCGACGCGGCGCAGACCCGAGGATCCATGCCGCGACTTCTAGGCGCCGCTGCGATCCAGAATTCTTCTCCGCTGCGCTCGTCGGCCGGTGTCACGGAATGGATCCCAGGGTCTTCGCGACGGAGCTGCGCTCCTGCTTCGCCCTGGGATGACGAAATCGCGAGGGTTCGGCCCATACAGAATTAGCCGCCGTCAGGGACGTGACAAGCGCCTCTACATCGACTATATCAGCCGCATGATCCACCTGACCGCCTCGTTTTGGTACTTTTATTACAGCTCGCTGGCGGCGGGAGGATTGCGCTCGATCTGAAGATTGCAGATCAAAAATCCGACAAGCCGCCAGACCTGGCGGCTTTTTTGTTTCAAGCCGGCAGGTCTCCTAACCAGGAGCAGAAAGCCGTGTTGACCACCACAGACGACCTTCGGGTCAAGGAACTCAAGGTACTGAGCACGCCGGAAGAGGTGATGCGCGAGATACCGCGCTCACTCACGGCGACGCGCACCGTTGCCGCTTCGCGCAACGCTATCCATTCCATCCTGACGGGGGCCGACGATCGACTGGTGGTCATCGTTGGCCCTTGTTCCATCCACGATCCGGTTGCCGCCGTGGACTACGCCAGCCGTCTGGCGGCGCTGCGCGAGGCCCTGGCCGACCGGCTCGAAATCGTCATGCGCGTCTATTTTGAGAAGCCGCGCACCACGGTCGGCTGGAAGGGCCTCATCAACGATCCCGATCTCGACGGCAGCTTCAACATCGACAAGGGCTTGCGCATGGCGCGCAACGTTTTGTCGGCCGTCAACAATCTCGGCCTGCCGGCAGCGACCGAATTCCTCGACATGACCACGCCGCAATACATAGCCGACCTCGTCGCCTGGGGTGCGATCGGTGCGCGCACGACAGAAAGCCAGATCCATCGCGAGCTGGCGTCGGGCCTCTCTTGCCCCGTTGGCTTCAAGAACGGCACCGACGGCAATCTCAGGATCGCCGGCGAGGCGGTGAAGTCGGCCGCCCAGCCGCATCATTTCATGGCGGTGACCAAGGACGGCCGCAGCGCTATTGCGGCGACCACCGGCAATGAGGATTGCCATGTCATCCTGCGCGGCGGCGTCGTGCCGAACTATGATGCGGCGAGCGTCGACGCCGCCGCTGTCGAGCTCGGCCGCATCGGCGTCGCGCCCCGGCTGATGATCGATGTCAGCCACGCCAACAGCGCCAAGAAGCCGGAGAACCAGCCCAAGGTCGCGCATGACGTGGCGGGCCAGGTCGCCGCGGGTGACGAGCGCGTCATCGGCGTCATGATCGAGAGCAATCTCGTCGCCGGACGACAGGACGTCGTGCCAGGCAAGCCGCTCACTTACGGCCAGAGCATCACCGACGGCTGCATCGACTGGGCGACCACCGAGACGGTGCTGCACGGTCTTGCCGGCGCCGTCGAATGGCGCCGGTCGGTGAAGCGCGAGATGCTCGCCAGCCGCCAGGGCGCGGCGTGACGCCTCTTCCTTCTCCCCATGTGGGGTCGGAAGGACGGGGCGAGACCCGCGGCTCGACCCCGGGCGGCGGATCGACGCGAAGCGTCGAGACGGATGAGGGGTGCTGGAAGGAAAGCGGTGTGGGTCCTTTGGGCTCACGCCGCCCTCAATCCTTCCCATGCAGTAAATATCGATACCGTGAACAGAAGCAGCCCTGCCGCGCGACCGGCAAGTATGGTCGCTTGCGGATTGTCGACCAGCAGCCCCCGGCTGCGGCCGGCGGTAACGGCAAGCCCGCCATAGATCGCGGCCTGCGTCGCAACCGTCAGCAATCCCATCACGGTTGCCTGCATCCAGATCGGACCGTAAGCCGGCTTCAGGAATTGCGGATAGACGGCAAGGATGAAGAGATAGGCCTTCGGATTGATCAGGCAGGTGACCATGCCTTGCCGAAACGCTTTCCAGGCGGAGCGGCTCCCCGTGGGCCCGTTGTCACCGACGGTGATCGAGCTGCGCATCAGCGAAATCCCGATATAGGCCATGTAGGCGGCGCCGGCGACCAGCAGCGGCGTGAACAGCATCGGCACGAAATGCATGAGCAGGCCGACGCCGATCGCGCCGTTGAGCGTATGCACCGCGCCGCCGAGCATGATGCCGGCGGTCGCGGCCAGGCCTCGATTGCTGCCGCCCGTCAGCGCATTGGCCAGCACGAACAGCATATCCATGCCAGGAACGGCAATGATGCCGAACAGAAGCACGAAGAACAGCCAGAGGTTTTCGCCATAGCTCATGTCAGTTGCCTGTCGCCTCACTTGCGAGCACCCAAAGGAATCTGTTGATTTTCAACCGAGTAGGCAGCCCTATAGGTCACTCCAACTGACGGGGATGTGTCAGTTGCGTTTCAATCGGGTGTGGAAATGCGCAAGGCTTCGCGCCTGTTCGAGATCATCCAGATCCTGCGTTTGGCCCGAAAACCGGTCACGGCGGCGACGATCGCCGAGCGGCTGGAGGTGACGGTGCGCTCGGTCTATCGCGACATCGCCGCCCTGCAGGCCATGCGTGTGCCGATCGAGGGCGGACGCGGCATCGGCTACATCCTGCGCCCCGGCTTCGACCTGCCGCCGCTGATGTTTTCCATCGAGGAGATGGAGGCGATCGTGCTGTCGCTCGCGCTGCTCGAGCGCACCGGCGACGACGAGCTTAAGCAGGCCGCAAAACGCGTCGGCGCCAAGATCGCCGGCGCGGTGCCGCCGCCCTTGCGGCAGACCCTCGACGCCAACGCCCTTCATGCCTGGGGTTTTGCAGCACCCTCCGCTTCCGCCGTCGATCTTGCGCTGGTCCGCCGCGCCATCCGCGACGAGGAGAAACTGGCTCTGTCCTATCGCGACGAGGCGGGACGGGCGACCGAACGCGTCATCCGCCCGGTCGCGCTGATCTATTATGCCGAGACCGCCAACATCGTCGCCTGGTGCGAGCTGCGCCTGGCCATCCGCAATTTCCGCAGCGACCGCATCGAGGATTGTCGGCCGGCGGGCCTGTGGTTCAAGGGCGAGGGCGACCGGCTGCGGCAGGTGTGGGTCGACGGCTGGGAGAGCAATGCTCCGGCGGCCGCCGGCAACTGACGGGTTGCCGGCTTTCGACGCCGGGTGTCCCATGTCGATGAGACCGCTGGCGCGGCCCAGCCGCGATCGACGCGAATTTCAGGGCACGATGCCGCGACAGGCCCAGGCGATGTTGGCGAAGGATCGCGGGCCATCGGGCCGGCCGGCCTGATAGGCATCGCGGACAGCGGCCTCGACCCGCTCCCGCTCGGCCGCATCCAATGTGGCCATATATTTGCCGAGCGGCCCTTCGCCGGCGCCGATCGGCGCCCAATAGTCGTCGAAGTTCTGATAGTCCATCCGGGCCATCAGTTCGGTTTCGGTGACGTCGGCAAGGCCTTGCTCGACAAAGGTCCCCTTCATCTCGCCCGGCTGCATCATCGGCTGGAAGCAATAGCGGTTGCGCATCTGGCGCCCGCTCTCGCTGAGCGCCGCCACCGTATCGATCATCATGCGCATGCCGGCCATGCCGCCATAGTGATCCCAGACCACGGCCGCGACCACGCCGCCCGGCCGCGTCACGCGGCGCATCTCGCCCACCGCCTTGCCGGCCTCCGGCACGAAGTGCAGCACCAGCAGCGCCAGCGCGCGATCGAACGCATTGTCGGCGAATGGCAGCGCCGTGGCGTCGGCCTGGCTGATGGCGACGCGCGGATCGGTGTTTTTCTCCTTCGCCGCCGCGACCAAGACCGGGGAAAAATCGATGGCCTGGATTTCCGCGAGATCGGCCGATTTCGCCAGCTCGAAGGTCAGGCTGCCTGTGCCGCAGCCGACATCGAGGACCTTTTCGCCGGCGGCCAGCCCCGCGAAGTCGATGAATTTGGTAGCGAGCCGCCGGCTCCAGCGCCCCATCAGCTGCTCATAGCCGGACGCCGCGTGAACGGTGAAGCTTGATGTCATCGACCCCTCCCCTTCGCTGGAGATCAGGCTAGCCCCTGGCGGGTTCGATGCCAAGCGAGAGACCAGGATCTGGGTCTAGACCATCACCTCGCGCAGCCAGGCGGTGATGGCGTCGAAATCGACCGGCTTGGTCGTGTCGACGTCGAACAGCGGGCCGCGCCTTAGCGGTTCGGCGCGCTTGGCGAGCTCGATCAGTTCGGGGATGTAGGCCGCGCCCGGGTGTCCCGGCAGGCGCTGGTCGAGGCGGGCGCGATAGCGTTCGGCCAGCATATCGCCAGGCGCGTGGCACCAGATCTCGGCGGTTTGGCCGACGCCGGCGCGGGCGAGATGCTCCTCGAGCAGCTCGCGCGTCTGGAAACCGAACCAAGCATCGACGACGAAAGTGGCACCTGGGGGCGCTTCGCCGACGATCGACCATATGGCGGCGTAGCTGGCGCGGCCAAGCGTGCGGTTGAATTCGCGGTCGACGCCATCGAGCATTGCAAGGAACGGGTTTTTCACGGTGTCCAGCGCGAGCAGCGGCCAACCCATGCGCTCGATGATGCCGCGCGACACCGTGCTTTTGCCTGAAGCCGGAATGCCGTTGACCAGCACAGCGCGCCGGCCGCCGGCCGGCCTGGCCGATGCCGTGGTCTCGACAGCGAGCGCCTGCAGACCGGCGCCGATGACGCCGGCCTCGTCGCCGAGCCGCGCCGGCTGCACCGGAGCCTGATACCAGGGCGCCAGCGCCGGCGCCCGGCCAAGCGCCTTGTGCGCGGCCTCGCCGAGCCCGCCGCCAAGCAGCACCAGGTCTGGGCTGAACATGGCCACCGCCGTGTCGATGGCGGCGCGCAGCGGTCTTGCCCAGGCGTCCAGTATTTCCCGCGCCACCACATCGCCGGCTGCGGCGCGAGCAAGCAGCTGCTCAACCGTGACATCGGCGCCAAGGCCGGCACGGGCCATGTGGCGGCCGAGCGCGGTGCCGGAGCTCGTAGTCTCGACGCAACCGCGCCGGCCGCATTTGCAGACCTCGCCGTGCGGGTCGACGCCGATATGGCCAAGCTGGCCTGCCGTCGCGCTGCCGCGCACGATCTTCCCCATTTCGGCGACGGCGCCGCCTATGCCGGTGCCGATGGTGAACATGACGACATTGCCGTGGCCCATGGCGGCACCCAGGGCCATCTCGGCGACCAGCGCCATGTTGCAGTCATTGTCGACGACGACCGGCTTGCCGGCCATGCTCTCCAGCCGCGGCGCCAACGCGACCGAGGCAAGGTCGACATAGCCGCCGGACAGCACCGCGCGGCGCTTCGCATCGACGCGGCCGGGAATGCCGACGCCGACGGCGGCGACCTCCGGGCCATCCAGCCGGCGCACCATATCGGCGATGCGCCCGAGCACCAGTTCCGGATCGGGAGCGCTCTTGTCGGAGACGCGCCTGACAATTTCACCTGAGGCGGAGATCAATGCGGCACGCAGATGGGTGCCGCCGATATCGATCCCTATGGCCATCGATTTGTGTGGCATGACGTCCCGTACTGTCTGGCGCCGACCAGTGATTGAGGTCAGGCCGAGCCGAAAACGGCGGTTTTCGAGAACTGGAGCGGAGCGTATTCAAAGTACGTGAGCACCGGAAGCGCAGGAAACCGGGATTTGCAGGCCGGCCTCATTGAATCACCTTAGGCAGCTTTGCGGCGGTAGTTACCTATGACCGCCTGGATTTCCCGCAAACGGGAAACCGCGACTGTCTTGAGCTTTTCGCGCTGGACGTCACGGTCGAGCGAGATGCAATCTTTCCACAGCGAACGGCCGGCGATCACGCCGGAGGCGCCGTTCTTCATGGCGATCTCGACCTGGCCGAGGAAGGTCGCATGGTTGACGCCGGCGGACAGCACCGCCCACGGCGCGTCGCCGGCGATCCTGGTGATGTTGGCGCAGGCTTCGGGCGTTCCGGGATAAGGCAGCTTCAGCACCTTGGCGCCGCAGTCCAGCGAAATGCGGGTACCTTCCTCGACCAGAGAAGGGATCCTGGCGGCATAGTCATCGGCGCTTTCGCCTTCGAGCTGGTAGGTCAGGAACTCGACGACGAGCAGAAGATCCTCCCTGGCGAAGTCGGCGATGCATTGCCTGAGGATCGCGATGTTGTGCTCGTTCGCCCCGGCGCGGTCGGCCCTGAGATAGACCATGATCTTGCCGCCAGTGCCGCCGAGCTCGCGCACGCGGCGCGCGTCGATGCCGGGCACCAGCCGCGACAGCCGGTAGCCTTCCGGCGAGACATCGTAGCCAGAGGCGTCGAGGCCGATGAGCAGTGCCGTGTCGCGGTTGAGCACGCCCTCGTCGACGACGCGCGGCACCGCGCAAAGCGGATCGAGCAGCACGCAGGACGCCTCGCTGGCGAGGTATCGGGTGATGTCGGATTTGGTGTCGCCAAGCATGTCGTTGGTGATTGCCGCCTGCTCAGCCGGATCCGACGCGAGCAGCGTACGCATGCCGCCGCGCTGGTCGCAGGCGATGGCCATCATGGCCCCGTCCTTGCCGCAAATCTGCTGGTAGCCGCGCAGTTCCGAGGTGGTCATCTTGGTCATGGTCATCTGTCCGATCCTGGCGCATCCCCCGCACCGGGACGCACTATCCTTGGAGGTGCCTTTTTGCCTGTCTCGATACCGCAAGCTTCACCGTTCCGACGCGCCGGTCATCGCCGGAAGAACAGCGTGCCGAAGGAGCGGCCCCAAGTTGCGGGTTTGCCGAATTTGGGCGATAACTCCCATCGGTCGACAGGCCTGTAACACATTGCTGAAAGGAATTGCAAGCTGTCTGTACCTCCCATACAGGACGCGACTGCATCGCGCACGATGCTGCACATGGTCGCCAAGCTGCACTACGAGGCGGAGATGTCGCAGGTAGATATCGCGCGCCGGCTTGGCGTTTCCACCGCCACCATTTCGCGCCTTCTGCAGCGGGCCCGGGCCGAGGGCATCGTGCGCATCGAGGTGCTCGATATCGTCACGCCCGAGGCGATCACCACGCAGTTGGTCGAGGGGCTCGGGCTGCGCGACGCAGCCGTCGTCGAGACACCGGCGACGGGCGTACTGACGGCGCTTGCGGCGCCACTGGGCGGTTTGCTCAAGCAAGCGGAACTTTCGGCTGGCTCGGTGGTGGCCATCGGCTGGGGGCGCGCCATCCGCGAGGTCATCCGCGCCGGCCTGCCGCGCATTCCCGGCGTGCTGACGGTTGCCGCCACCGGCGGCATGCAGCAGCAGGCGCCGCATTTCCAGATCAACGAATTCGTGCGGCTGGCGGCCGAGGAGTTCGGCGGAACGCCGCATTTCATCCATGCGCCCTATCTGCCGTCCAGCGAATTGCGGGATGTCTTCCTTGCCGACGCGGCCATACATGACGCCGTTTCGCTCTGGGACCGCACCGACATCGCCGTCGTCGGCGTCGGCCTGCCGCATGCCATCAACGCGCCTGAGGCAAGTGCCGCGACGCTGAGCGAGCAGGCCCTGGTCCAGGCCGCCGGTGACGTGCTCCGGCATTATTTCGATGCCGACGGCGCCCTCATATCCTGGGAAGGCGAGAGCAGGATGATCGCCATGTCGCCCGACCAGCTTCGCGCCGTTCCACTGGTGATCGGCGTCGCCTCGGGGCCGGAGAAGGCCAAGGCCATCATCGGCGCGGCCCGCGCCAGACTGATCGGCGCGCTGGTCACGGACACCAAGACGGCGCAGGCCATCCTGGAGCGGCTCAATCAGGGCAGTTGAGCCTCCCATATTCTCGCCTGGGTTCCAGACGGACCTCGCTCCCTGCGCTGCCGTCCCGGATAGGCGCGGCGCCTGCCGAAATCTCCCGTTGTGCCGATGACGGCTTGGGGGCGATAGTCGCCCACGCGGGGCTCAGCGGAGCAGACGATACTTGCCCGATCGGGAAGTGGCGGCGGTTCGGCCCGCCCAAGACCCGCTTGCAATTTGTTTCAGCAAAGTGTTACAACGTTGCCGACTTGGCGCGGAGGCGTGCCGAGCGGCGCGGTTTTTTCCGGATCCTGCGGAGGCAGGCAACGAGACCGCCCACACCAAACGGCTGGTTTCGGCCGGCTGAGCCAACGACCTGGGGCGCTGAGGAGGAGGGCCCGCAACGGCAACAGACCATCCAGTGTCAACCGTACATCTGCCAACATCTTGAGGAGGAGTTTCATGAGGAAGATTGTTGCCGCGCTTGCGGTGCTCGCCGTTTCGGCATCGGCGCTGATCGCGCCCGCTCACGCCGAGGACAAGAAATACACCATCGCGCTCATCCCGGGCCTGACCACGGACGGCTTCTACATCACCATGCGCAAGGGCGCGCAGGCGGCGGCCGACGCGCTCGGCGTGGACCTGGTCTTCCAGGGTGCGCCCGACTTCAACCCGGTGACGCAGGTCCCGGTGCTCGACGCCGTCATAGCCAAGAAGCCGGATGCGATCCTGATCGCGCCGACCGACAAGGTCCAGCTGGTCGAGCCGCTGCGCAAGGCCAATGACGCCGGCATCCCGGTGATCACCGTCGACACGTTCATCGGCACCGGCACCTACCAGACCGGCGCCGGCGATGCCGACTTCCCGCTCGCCTACATCGCCTCGGACAACGTGCTCGGCGGCGAGATCGCGGCGCGGGCGCTCGCCACGTCGATCGGCGACAAGGGCAAGGTCTATGTCTCGAACGTCAAGCCCGGCATCTCGACCACCGACCAGCGCGAGGAAGGCTTCAAGAAGGAAATGGCCAAGCACCCCGGCATCACCGTGCTGGAGACGCAGTTCAATGACGACGACGCCAACAAGGCGGCCTCGCAGCTGCAGGCGGTATTCGCGCGCAATCCCGATCTCGTCGGCGTGTTCGGCGCTAACCTGTTCTCGGCGCTGGGCGCCGCCAACGGCGTCAAGCAGGCCGGGCAGACAGGCACCGTCAAGGTGGTCGCCTTCGACGCGCCGACCAGCATCGTCGACAACATCAACACAGGCCTGGTCGACGTGGCGATCGCCCAGCATCCGGCCGAGATCGGCTATTATGGCGTCGTTTCGGCCTATGCCCACGTGACCGGACATTCGATTCCGGTCTCGATCGGCACCGGCTTCACGATCATGGACAAGTCCAACATCGCCGACCCGAACATCTCGAAGTATCTTTACTCCGAATAACCAGCGCGCCTGGTCTCCTCTCGGTCCGCCGGGAGGAGGCTTGCGTCGGATCCCGGCGACAACCGGATCCTGTTCGAAGGAAGCCCATGGCGGAGCGTTCATGACCTCGACATCACCAACCCAGCAAGCCGAAAGGCATGTTGCCCCTCAGGCCGACCACAGCGATACGGCCAAGAGCCTGGTCCGCAGGATCGCCGAAGGGCGGGCATGGCTTTTCCTTGCCGCCCTCATCGTCTGCTTCGAGGTCTGGTCGCGCTTTGCCTTCGGCAGCACCTTCGTGCTCAACCCGTTCAACGTGCAGTCCATCGCCATCTTCGCCGTGGCGCCGCTGCTGCTGGCCACCGGCCAGACCTTCGTCATCATTTCGGGCGGTATCGACCTTTCTCTCGGCTTCATTATGGGCCTCGCCGCCGTCATCGCCGCGCATGCCACCAACATGGCAGGCGCCGCCATTCCTCTGCCGCTGGCGATGCTTGCCGGCATACTTGCGGCCGTGATCGTCGCCGGCGTGCCCGGCGTCATCAACGGCCTTTTGATCTCACGCCTCAAGGTGCCGCCCTTCATCGGTACGCTCGGCATGTTCGGCGTCGCGCGCGGCGCTGCCTACCTGATGGCCGGCGGCACCACGGTGCCGGTGCAGAATTCCTGGTTCGCGGTGCTCGGCAACGGCAAACTCTACGGCGTGCCTTATCTCGTTATCATCACCGCGATCTTCGTCGTCGTGATGCATTACTTGCTGAGCCAGACCCGGTTCGGCCAGCACAACTACGCCATCGGCGCCAACATCCAGGCGGCGCGCCGGGCCGGCATCGACATCAAGGATCACATATTGCGTCTCTATGTGCTGTCGGCGATGTGCGCCGGCCTTGGCGGCGCTCTTTATGCCGCGCGCTTCAGCGCCGGC
This sequence comes from Mesorhizobium australafricanum, assembly GCF_033977265.1. Lineage (NCBI taxonomy): Bacteria > Pseudomonadati > Pseudomonadota > Alphaproteobacteria > Hyphomicrobiales > Phyllobacteriaceae > Mesorhizobium > Mesorhizobium australafricanum. The sequence continues at coordinate 103,386 of NZ_JAVIIT010000015.1, forward strand.
GCGGCCCAGGCCGGCGAGCCGCTGCTGCTCGACAGCGTCGCGGCCGTGGTCATCGGCGGCGCCAGCCTGTTCGGCGGCTCCGGTACCATCCTCGGCACGGTGGCCGGCGCGCTGGTGATCGCGGTGATCCAGTACGGGCTGGTCTTCGTCAATGTCGAGCCGTTCTGGCAGTTCATCGCCGTCGGCGTCGTCATCATCATTTCCGTCCTCATAGACCAGGCTCAGCGCCGGTTCAGCGGAGCCCGCCAGGATGACTAGCGCCGAGCAGACCGCACCTCTCCTCGAGGTCAGGAACCTTTCCAAGCATTTCGGCGCCGTGCGCGCGCTCAGCGACTTCTCCATGGCGGTGCGCCCGGGCGAGGTGGTGGCGCTGGCGGGCGACAATGGCGCCGGCAAGACGACGCTGATCAAGGCGATATCCGGCGTCTACCAGCCGACGGCCGGCGAAATCCTGCTCAGGGGCCAGCCGGTGAGCTTCGCCACGCCGCAGGAGGCGCGCGAGAAGGGCATCGAGACGATCTACCAGGATCTCGCGCTTGCCGACAACCTCTCGATCGGCGCCAACATCTTCCTCGGCCGCGAGCCGATGCGCAAAGCCTTCGGCTTTCTGCCGGTGCTGGACCGCAAGCGGATGGCGGCGGCGGCCAAGGAGACGATGAGCCGGCTCGATTTCCACGTCAGCCGGCTGGAGGCCCCGGTCAGCAACTTCTCCGGCGGCCAGCGCCAGGCCGTCGCCATCGGCCGCGCCGTCTATTGGGATGCCCAGATCCTGATCATGGACGAGCCGACCGCGGCGCTCGGCGTGCCGGAGCAGCGCAAGGTGATCTCGCTCATCCACCAGCTCAAGGCGCAAGGGCGCGGCGTGATTTTCATATCGCACAATCTGCAGGACATCTTCGCCGTCTCCGACCGCATCGTGGTGTTGCGGCGCGGCGTCCAGGCCGGCGAACGCAAGATCGCCGACACCAACCACGACGAAGTCGTCAAGCTGATGGTGGGTGGATAGAGCGGCCGGCCGGCGCGTCGTGGGGGATCAACCTCCTGCCGGCGCCACTTTCCCCACGCTCTCGCGCTCTACCAGCGGACATTCGAGCTTGGTGATGGGATACCGACCGCGACCGGGCGTCGGCGGCGTCTCTAGCTGCTCGATCGCCCATTGGCCCATCGCCAGGTGCGGCAGGATGGAGGTCGTCAGCGGCGGGAAGAGATGGCGGGCGATCTCCTCGTCATCATAGCCGACGACGGAGATGTCTTGCGGGATATGCAGGCCGGCTTCCTTCAACGCCTCGTAGCAGCCGATCGCCGTGCGGTCGTTCTGGCAGAAGATGGCGGTGGGGCGTTCCTTGAGTCCAAGCAGCTTGACCGTCGCGGCATAGCCGGCGCTGGCCGACCAGTCGCCCTCGACCACCAGCTCCGGGTCGAACGGGATGTCGGCCGTGGCTAAAGCGCGGCGATAGCCCTTGAGCCTATCCTGCGCCGCCTGCATCCACGGCTCGCCGGTGATGGTGGCGATGCGGCGATGGCCGTGGGCGATCAGATGCCTGGTGGCGCTCTGGCCGCCGGCGATCTCGGAAGGCACCACGGCCGGGAAGGCGTAGTCGGCGGTGTAGCAATTGAGCAGGATGACCGGCATCTCGAGGCTGTAGAGAAAGTCCGGCGCGGCTATCTCCCGGGTGAAGATGGTCATGTAGATCAGCGCCGAGATGCCGCGCCTTGTCAGCGCTGAAATCGCGCGCGGCTCCATCACCGCATCGCCCATGGTCTGCGCCACCAGAAGCACGTTGCCGGCGTTCCACGAAGCCTGCCGCGCGCCCTCGATGGCGACCACCGCCTCGGGGCTGGTGGCAAGCTGGTCGACCGCGAAGCCGATGACGCCATCCAGGCCTTCGAACGGCGTCACCGGCGGCCGGAGCGCCGAAAAGACCGGTGGCGAATAGCCCAGCGCCCGCGCCGCCTCGATCACCCGGTCGCGCGTCTGCTGTGACAGCCTGATGCCCGGCGAATTGTTGAGCACGAACGACACCGTCGCCTGCGAGCAGCCGGCGGCTCTCGCAATATCGGTCATGGTGACACGCCCCTTGGGCTTGGCGGCTGGCTTGCGGCGCCTGGAGGCCTCGGCAGGATCGCGCAGTTCCGTCGGTTCACTCATGGTCGTTTCCCAAACCCAGCCGGCTCTAAAGCAAGGGCCGGCGGCAACGGCAAGATGGTCGAGATCGGTGAGCTTATCGAAAGCGCACCATGATAATAGGTATTAGCATATACGGCATACAAATCGCCAGCCGCGCCGCATCGCGACGAAACCGGTCGGGCAAGGTCAGCGACGCCGACAATCTCCGAGTTCTCCGCGCGGTGACAGGCCTCGCCGCACTCGCTCCCCTCACTCCCCGGCGCGTCTTGCGACCAGCGTCTCCTCCGCTTCGAAAGCGCGCGTTCCGGCGTCATAACTAATACTCTTTACTAATAGCCGTAAGCATTCTAGTGTCAACGCGCCGTACCGTCCGGACTTCGGACCGGTGCCGGCAGGCGTGAAGGGCGCTCGCTCGATATCCCGGCGGCATCGCCGGATTCGGTCCGCATCCATTTCACGAAAATGTCAGACAAATCGGACTATTTACGAACGCCAACTGAGTGTCTAGTGTCTCGACCGCGGCCGGATCGGCACCGTTCTTGAGTCGGCGGACCTTCGCCACACCCTTGAGGGAGGGTTGTCCGGGCCGCAGCCGAGACATCAGCGATGAGTTCTACAAGGGAGGTTGAACTATGAAATCCATGATCCGTAATGCATCCGTCGCCGCGGCGGCCTTGGCGTTAGGCCTGTCGGTAAGCGCCAGCGTGCGCGCCGACGACAAGCCGACGCTGGCCTTCGTCGTCAACGGTGCATCAGACTTCTGGAAGGCGGCAGAAGCCGGCGTCAAGAAGGCGCAGGGCGAATTGCCCGACTACAATCTCGAGCTCAAATATCCCGAACAGTCCTCGGTCGCCATCCAGCAGCGGCTGATGGACGACCTTGTGACGGCAGGCGTCAAGGGCATCATGGTCTCGGCCGTCGATCCCAAGACCTCGACCGACGGGCTGAACAAGATCGCGTCGCAAACGGCGCTGTTCACCACCGACTCCGATGCGCCGCAGACCAAGCGCGTCGCCTATATCGGCTCGTCCAACGTCGATGCAGGCAAGCAGGCGGCCGAGATCGCCAAGAAGGCGATGCCGAACGGCGGCAAGTGCCTCGGCTTCGTCGGCCTGCTCGGCGCCGACAATGCCAAGGAACGCATCCAGGGCATGAAGGACGGGCTCGCCGGCAGCAAGATCGAGCTGGTCGACGTGCGCGGCGACGATATCGACCAGGCGCGTGCCAAGAAGAATGTCGAGGATGCGCTGGTCGCCAGCCCCGACATCACCTGCATGGTCGGTTTCTATTCCTACAACACGCCGCGCATCTATGAAGCGCTGCGCGACGCCGGCAAGCTCGGCCAGATCACCGTCGTCGGCTTCGACGACGATCCGATCACGCTGGGCGGCGTCAAGGAAGGCACCGTCGCCGCCACCGTGGTGCAGCAGCCGTTCGAATGGGCCTATCAGGGCATGAAGCTGATGGCCGCCTATCTCAAGGGCGACAAGTCCGGCATCCCGGAGAAGGGCCTGATCATCATCCCGACCAAGATCATCGGCAAGGATGACGTCGACGCCTACGCCGCCAATCTCAAGGCGATGCAAGGCAAATAAGTCCAATACACTTGCGCCGGCTCAAGGGTCTCCTTGAGCCGGCGTTCGTATTGACGGACCCGCCAAGGCCCGTCAGTCTGTGGCCCACCGGCTGCTGTCAAGTGCTGTAAACTATGGCGTGATGACCTCTACCGACACCACTCAACCGATCACCGCTCCGTTCCTGAGCCTGGAAGCCGTGCGCAAGACCTATCCGGGCGTTGTGGCGCTGGACAGGTTTTCGATGGAGGTCAGGCCCGGCGAGGTCATCGGCCTGGTCGGCGAAAACGGCGCCGGCAAATCGACGCTGATGAAGATCCTCGGCGGCGTGACGCGGCCGGACAGCGGCACCATCACCGTCGATGGCGTCGCGCATGACGGGCTGACTGTTGAGGCCAGCATAGGCTCCGGCATCGCCTTCGTGCACCAGGAGCTCAACCTCTTCGAAAACCTCGACGTCGCCGCCAATATCTTCTTCGGCCGCGAGCCGCTGCGCGGTGGGCCGCTGAGGCTGGTCGACCGCGCCAGGCTGCGCGAGATGGTGGCGCCGCTCTTGAAGCGCGTCGGCGCCAATTTCTCGGCTGACGCGACGGTGGCAATGCTGTCGCTCGCCCAGCAGCAGATGGTCGAGATCGCCAAGGCGCTGTCGATCAAGGCGAGGCTGGTTATCCTCGACGAGCCGACCTCCAGCCTGCCGATCGCCGAGACCGAAAAGCTGCTCGACGTCATCAAGGGGCTGAAGGCGGAAGGCATCAGCGTCATCTTCATCTCGCACCGGCTGCATGAGATCGAGCGCGTCGCCGATCGCGTCGTGGTGCTGCGCGACGGGACGCTGGCCGGCACGCTGGCGAAAGACCGGATCAACCACGACGAGATGGTCAGGCTGATGATCGGCCGCATGCTGAAGGAGCGCGAGAAGGCGGGCGAAGCCGCCCGCGCGCCGGGCAGCGTGGCGCTGTCGGCGGATGCCATACGCACCAGCACCTATCCGGACCGGCCGGTCAGCCTGGAATTGAGGCGCGCGGAGATCCTCGGCCTCGCAGGCCTGGTCGGTTCCGGCCGCACCGAGCTCGCACGCGTGCTGTTCGGCATTGACGAGCGGTTGGCCGGCAGCGTTGCGCTTGACGGCAAGCCGCTCGATGTCGGCTCGGCCGCCGATGCGGTGGCGAACGGCATCTTCCTTGTGCCGGAGGATCGCAAGCTGACCGGCATACTGCTTGATCTCTCGATCGCGCAGAACATCTCGCTGCCCAATTTGCCGGCGCACGCCAGGCGTTCGCTGGTCTCGGCCAGCGCCGAACTGGCCACTGCCGAGAAGCAGAAGAAGAACCTCGGAATCAAGGCGCCGTCGGTGCTGACCCGCACCGGCACGCTGTCGGGCGGCAACCAGCAGAAGGTGGTGCTGGCCAAATGGCTGGCGATGAACCCGAAGGTGATGATCCTGGACGAGCCGACCCGCGGCATCGATATCGGCGCCAAGGCCGAAATTTACGGACTGATGCGGGCGCTGGCCGATGCCGGCGTCGCGGTGCTGATGATCTCCAGCGACATGGAAGAGGTGATCGGCGTCTCGGACCGCATCGCGGTCATGCATGAAGGACAGATCTCCGGCATTCTCGACAAGGACGATTTCAGCCAGGAGAACGTGCTCTTGCTGGCGGTCGGCAAGAAGCCGAAATTGCTGCAAGCGGCGGGAGGAGCGCAATGAGCAAGAAAGATCTCGGCCTGCTGATCCTGATCCTGGTGGTCGGCGCGGTGGTGACGGCCATCAACCCGCGCTTCCTGCTGCCCATCAACCTCGCCAACACCTCCAACCTGATCGGCCTGTTCGGCATCCTTTCCATCGGCCAGGCCTTCGTCATCATCACCGGCGGCATCGAGCTCTCGGTCGGCTCGCTGGTCGCGCTGCTCGGCACCCTGTTCATCGACTTCATCGCCGTGCGGGAGGTGGACTGGCCGTTGGCCTTCGTGCTGATCATCCTGCTCGGCGCCATCATCGGCTTCGTGCATGGCTGGCTGATCACGCGGCTGAAATTGCAGCCCTTCGTGGTGACGCTTTGCGGCCTGCTGATCTATCGCGGCGTGGCGCGCTTCTACACCGCCGACGGCACGGCGGGCTTCGCCTTCGGCCAGAATTTCCCGGATCTGGAATTCCTGACGGCCGGTCGTTCCTATGGCGTGCCGAACAGCTTCATCGCGCTGATCGTCATCGCCATCGTCACGTGGGTGGTGCTGCACCGCTCGGTGTTCGGGCGCTATCTCTATGCCATCGGCAAGAATGAGGAAGCGGCGAAATATTCGGGCATCCGCACCGGGCGCATCGTGATCGCGGCCTATGTCATCTGCGGCGTGCTGACGGCCCTGTCGGCAATCTATTTCGCCATGTATACGCGCTCGATCTCGCCGGCGAGCCACGGCCAGTTCTACGAACTCTATGCCATCGCGGCGGCGGTGCTCGGCGGCTTCTCGCTGCGCGGCGGCGAAGGCTCGCTGGTCGGCGTCATCCTCGGCACCGTGCTGCTGCAGGAACTGCAGAACCTGGTCAACCTGCTCGGCATTCCTTCCTCGCTCAATTTCGCGGTGATGGGCGGCGTGATCCTGATCGGCGTGCTGGTCGACCAGCAATGGGGTGTCTTCCGCGCCCGTCGCCGCATGATCGAAGCGACGCGCCGCAACGTCGCCGGCGCGCCGGCGGAATAGCCTCGCGCTCAAGCAATTCCAGGAAAAGTGTGAAGCGGTTAGGCTCGGCGTCCTCGCCGTAGCCTTCCGCTTGGAATCGCGACGAGACGAAAGAGAATTGGATCGATGCTCGCGGTTGAATCTCCGGGCAAGTCCGGATTTGTGGACGAATTGCAACAACGCGTGACCCCGAAAACAGCCCTTGTCGCAGAATCGGGGCTGGGCTAAGCAATTGGCATCTGAGGGTTCCAAGAACAAAATATGGGAGAAACTACCGTGACATCATCACGTTGGATTGCGCTCGCGGCGCTGGCGTTGACCTGCTCGACCCCGGCAATGGCCAAGGACTGGAAGACCGTGACGGTCGCCATGGAGGGCTCCTATGCGCCCTGGAACCAGACGGATGCCAGCGGCAAGATCGTCGGCTTCGAGGTGGACATACTGAACGACGTCTGCGCCCGCGCGAAGCTGGAATGCAGCATCGTGGCGCAGGATTGGGACGGCGTCATTCCCGGCCTCACGGCAGGCAAGTTCGACATCGTGATGGACGGCATGTCGATCACCGAGGAGCGCATGAAGACGATCGATTTCTCGATCCCCTATGCCTCTTCGCCGGTGGCCTTCCTTGCCGATAAGAACGGCCCGCTGGCGCAACTGTCCAACAGCGGCAAGATGATCGATCTGTCGAAGGACGACGCCGAATCCAAGGCGGCGCTCGACACCCTGCGCAAGGAACTCACCGGCAAGAATGTCGGCCTGCAGGTTTCGACCACGGAGGCGACGTTCGCCGACAAGTATCTCAAGGATGTCGCCAACGTCCATGAATACAAGACCACCGACGAGCACGACCTCGACCTGATGGCGGGCCGCATCGACGTCGCCTTCGCCGACACCACCTACTTCCTCGGCACGCTGGCCAAGCCCGATGCCAAGGACCTGGCATTCGTCGGGCCGCAATTCAAGGGTGGCCCGATCCTCGGACCGGGCATCGGCGCCGCTTTCCGCAAGACCGACAAGGACCTGCAGGACATCTACAATAAGGCGCTCAAGGCCGCCCTCGACGACGGCTCGGTGTCGAAATACAGCATGCAATGGTTCAAGATCGATATCACCAAGTAACGTCGCGACGGGAGCAGCCAAGGCTGCTCCCGTTTTGCATTGAGTGCATGTCGCCAAAAAAGCGCGTCGCCTGCATCCGTTTCGACGCGACGCGCTTGAAGGCGAGCAACCGACGCCGGGAGGGAGGCGTACGTGGAGTTTCTCAGCGATCTGCAGGCGCAGCTGTCTACGGCCTATGAGCTGTTGGCTGCCGGCTGGGGCGTACAACTGCTCTGGGGCATCGCCTGGACGCTCGCCGTCACCATGGTCTCGATGTTGATCGGCGCGGCGCTGGGCTCGCTGGTGGCGGCGGCCAAGCTTTCGCCTCGCGGCGGATTGAGGTTTATCGGCGAGAGCTACACCACGGTCTTCCGTGGCGAACCGGAGCTGCTGATCATCTATCTTTTCTATTACGGCGGCACGCAGGTGCTGACCGGCGTGGCAAGGTCGACCGGATCGATTGGGTCGACGGATATTTTGAACATGCCGAGCTTCCTCGGCGGCGTTCTAGCGGTCGGCATCATTTCCGGCGCCTATCAGGCCGAGGTCTTCCGCGGGTCGTTTCTGGCCATCCATCGCGGCGAGTTGGAGGCAGCCCGCGCCTATGGCATGTCGGCCTTCCAGCGTTTTCGCCTCGTGATCATGCCGCAGGTCCTGCGCCTCGCCGTGCCAGGGCTTGGCAATGTGTGGCAGCTGACCATCAAGGATTCGGCCCTCATCTCGGTTACCGGTGTCGCCGAGCTGATGCTGACGGCGAACAAGGCGGCGCGCTCGACGCATCATTCGCTGCTTTTCTACACGGTGGCCGGCATCCTTTACCTCGTGATGACCTCGGTCTCGACGCCGATCTTCGAAAAGGCCGAGCGTTACACCTCACGCAGTTTCTTGCGGCCGAAGTGAGAGGTGGCGGTGGATTTCGATTTCTACCTTTCCACCATGTGGAGCGTGCTGAAGGCGCTGCCGCTGACGCTCGAGATCTGGTTCTTCGGCATCGCCTTCGGGCTCCTTATCGCCACCGGCCTGACATGGTTGCGGGCGTCGGGCTACAAATTGGGCGAATACTTCACCCGTGCCTATGTCTTCGTCTTCCGCGGATCGCCGCTGCTGGTGCAGCTCTACCTGATCTATTTCGGGCTCTCCCAGTTCGATTTCGTTCGCCACAGCCCGATCCTGTGGCCGATCCTGCGCGATCCGATGTATTGCACGATCGTCGCCATGGCCTTGAACACAGCCGCCTATGAGAGCGAGATTTTCCGGGGCGCGCTGCGGGCGGTGCCTGTCGGGCAGATCGAGGCGGCCAAGGCGTTCGGCATGTCGGCGTTCACACGCTTCCGCCTCGTCACGCTGCCGATAGCGCTGCGGCTGGCCCTGCCGGCCTATTCGACCGAAATCATTCTCATGACCAAGGCGACCGCGCTCGCTTCCGTGGTCACCATCATGGAGATGATGGGGACGGCGCAGAAGATCCAGCACGATACGTTCCGTCCGATCGAGGTGCTGACCTGCGCCGGCGTGATCTACCTTCTGCTCAACCTGTCGATCGCCCGACTGTTTGCCTGGGTCGAGTACCGCCTTTCACCGCATCTGCGTCCCCCGCCTGAGCAGAGCCAGCAAATCAAACCCGTCCCGGAGGTGTTGTGATGTCGGCAAATGTCGCCCCTGCCGCGAAAGCAGCACCGTCCCAGGACGATAAGGCAGCCATCACCGTCAAGGACCTGCGCAAGTGCTTTGGCGATCATGAGGTGCTCAAGGGCATTTCGCTCGAAGCTCACAAGGGTGACGTCATTTCGATCCTCGGCTCCTCGGGTTCTGGCAAGAGCACGATGCTGCGCTGTATCAATCTCCTGGAGACCCCGGATTCCGGCGAAGTGCGGGTGGACGGCGAGCTTATCAAGATGAAGCGGGGCCGCGACGGCCATCAAATGCCGGCCGATATCCGCCAGGTGGAAAGGATCCGCGCCAACCTCGCCATGGTTTTCCAGAGCTTCAATCTCTGGTCGCACATGACCGTGCTCGAGAATCTCGTCGCCGCGCCGACGCATGTGCTCAAGCGGCCGCGCGCGGAGTGCCTGGAGCAGGCCGAGGTATTGCTGAAGCGCGTCGGGATATGGGAGCGCCGCAACTACTACCCACCTCACATGTCGGGCGGCCAGCAGCAGCGCGCGGCAATCGCGCGGGCGCTGGCGATGAATCCCAAGGTGATGTTGTTCGACGAGCCGACATCCGCGCTTGATCCGGAGCTGGTCGGCGAGGTGCTGCGCGTCATGCGCTCGCTTGCGGAGGAAGGGCGCACCATGCTGGTCGTCACCCATGAAATGGGTTTCGCCCGCGACGTGTCGAGCAAGGTGATGTTCCTGCACAAGGGCGAGGTGGATTCGGTTGGCCAACCGAAGGAAATGTTCGCCAGGCCGCCGACGCCGCAGTTCAAGCAGTTCATCGCGAACTTCAACAAGTGAGCGCGCCGCTGCTTTCGCTTCGTCATTCTATGGCGGAGCAAGGAGCGCAGCGACGCGGCGCAGACCATAGAATCCATGCCGTGACTTTAACGCATTGCAACGGTGCAGAATTCTGCTCCGCTGCATTCTTCGCCCAGGTCACGGAATGGATCCTCGGGTCTGCGCTCCGCTTCGCGTCGCTCCGCCCGTGGATGACGACGTTGCGTCAGATCATGTCCGACAGGTCCGAGAACGCCATCGCCTTGCGCAGCACCTCGGCAAAGCGTTCGCCGGCGATTTCCTTGTCGCCGCTGTTGTCGATCGAGGTCACGTCGGGTCCCGTCAGCTTCACGCTCGTGCTGCGCGCCAGGCGGGCAAGCACTTCGCCGCGCGATTCACGGCCGCGCGTCGCCAGCCGTTCCGCGAGGGTCTCAGGCGCCGCGGTGATCTCGACCACAGCCAGATTGGCGTAGCGTTCGCGCAGCGCCGGGATAACCGCGCGGGACACGTTGGCGACCGCCACGTGGCCGTTGGCCACGGCCCAGTCGACATCGGCCGGCAGGCCATAGCGCAAGCCGTGCGCGTCCCAGCAAAGCGAGAAGGCGCCGTCGGCCTCGGCTTCGGCAAAGGCGGCATCGGCCAGCGTGTCGTGGTCCTCGCTTGCCGCGTCGCTGGGCCTGGTGATGACACGGCGCACGAATTCCAGCCGAGTCTCGCCGGCAAAGCGCGCCTTGGCATAGCCGATCACCGTATCCTTGCCGGCGCCGCTTGGGCCGACGACCGCGACGAAGACGCCGTTGCGGATCGGCAGGCTGTCGGCCAGTTCGCGCTCGATCAGGGCCGAGACCATCATGCGACCCGACGGCCCTGACGCCACACGGTGCGCACGACCGGCACATGGTCGTCGACGCGCACGCGCACCAGGTCGGCGCGACGGCCGGGCTTGATGGCGCCGCGGTCGGTAAGGCCGACCGCTTCGGCCGGGTTCTTCGACACCATGGCGACCGCCTGCGGCAGCGAGATGCCTTCGACGACATCGCCGAGGAAGAAGGCCGACTGGATCAGGCTGAAGGGAATGTAGTCGGACGACAGGATGTCGAGCAGGCCGTCGGCGGCAAGCGTGCGCGCCGAGACGTTGCCGGAATGCGAGGCGCCGCGCATGACGTTAGGCGCGCCCATCAGCACGCCGAGGCCCGCCGCCTTCGAGGCCTTGGCGGCCTCTTCGGTGGTCGGGAACTCGGCGACGCGCACGCCCTGCTCGATCGCCTCGTCGACATGGCCGGTGGTGGCGTCGTCATGGCTCGCCAGCACGATGCCGCGCTCATGGCAGGCGGCCGAGACGAACACCCGGTTCGGGCCGGAATTGCGGGCCGATTCGCCCATCCGCTTCTCGCAGAACTTCTTGAAGTCGCGGTCCGTCAGCTTCAGCTTGCGCTGGTAGTAGTACGCATAGGTCTCGAGATTGACGAACTGGCGCTGTCCAGGCGCATGGTCCATCAGCGAGGCGAGCTTCACCCGGTCGTCGGTTTCGAAATTGGCGAAGGCCCTGAGGCAGTCCGGCGCCGAGACCTCACAGCGCAGGTGGATGAAATGATCGGCGCGCAGGCGATCCTCGCGCACGCTGTCCTCGATCGCGTCGGCAAGCTTGCGGATGTCGTCGGAGGTGAGATCGGCATCCTCGTCCATGCCGACGCGCAGCGCGTCGAGCACGGTGGTGATGCCCGCGGTCGCGACCTGGGCGTCATGGGCAAGCACGGCGGCGATCGGGTTCCAGCGCACTTTCGGGCGCGGCGCGTAATGGCCTTCGAGGTGGTCCGTGTGGAGTTCGACCAGACCCGGGATGATGTAATCGCCACCCATATCCTCGCCGGTGCGGGCAGCACCCGGCTCGACGGCGGCAATCAGGCCATCGCGCAACAAGAGCGAGCCTTCGACGATTTCGTCGGGCAGCACGATGCGGGCATTGGTGAGAATGGTTTCGGCGGTCATCTCAGGCGTCCTATCTCGAGCGGTCGTTCGGCGGTCATCTAGAGCAATTCCAGGAAAAGTGCTTTGCGGTTTTCCGTTCGGAATTGCGTAAAAACAAAGAGGTGGTTCAGGGTTCCGTGGAACACCGAACCACCCTAGGCGGTCTTGCGGGCCGGGCCTTGGCCAAGCGCATGGTGGGAAAGCACCATGAATGGGGCACCGTGCTCGCTTTCGACGAACAATGTCAGCGCATCCACCGGCACTGGCTGCCCCAGCACGTCGGCAAACAGGCTGTAAATCGCTGCACGAAGACGTGGGCTTTCCTGTGGCCCGACGCGGCCCGAGAGCGTCATGTGGAAGCGGAAAGTGTCGAAAACATAAGGATAGCCCCATTGGCACAGGTTGCGGAACTCGTCCGGCCTCAGCGCGTCCGGGCTGCGGCGCTCGATCTCGGCCTCGGTCAAAGGTGCGCGGAAGCGATCGAAGGCGCGCACGACCTCGCCGGCGAAACTGTTCAGCGGCGCGAACGGAGCTTCCGGCACCAGCGCGAAGAAGCCGTCGATCTGGCCGACGACAAGACGCGGAACGACGACCGGCAGCGTCGCTTCGGCAAAAGTGTCGAGCGCGGCGCGCAGCGAAGCCTCCGTCTCGCTCGGCGCCAGCCGGAACGGCGCCTTCAACGTGGCATGGAACCCGTAACGCCTGGCGGAGGCGGTGTGAAAGGCGACTTCCGCGGCAGACAGATCACCCACTGCCTCGACCGGCCGCGTCGCCGCGCCGAACGGGTCACGGCCCAGCCAGTTGGCGGCAATGCGCGCCAGTGGCTCGTCCTGCCTCGGGGTGAAGTAGATGGCGTAGCGCATGGGCGTTCCTCGTCAAGCGCGCTGCGCCCGAAGGATTATGCGACGCGCTTCAAGTCCTGGTTTTTGGCAAGTCCCAAAAACGCTCTGGCGCTTCGGCGACGTGCATCAGACCCGCTGCCATAGGTGATTTCCATGACGGATTGACGAAGCTTTCATGGGTTTTCGAAGGCAAGTCCAGCCCCGAGGTCGTTAGCCGACGATTTTTCCGGACTGGACCAACGGCTTTGCCGATCTGCCCGATCAGGCCTTCATCAGCCATTCGTGCTCGGCCGCGTTGTGGAATTTCCACGTCCGCTTCGGTCCGGCCATGACGTTGAGATAATAGAGATCGTAACCGTGGCAGGCGGCGCAGGGGTGATAGCCCTTCGGCACCAGCACGACGTCGCCGTCCTCGATCGCCATCGCTTCGTCCAACTCGCGCACGCCGTTGCGGTCCGCATCGGTGTAGACGCGCTGGAAGGCAAAGCCCTGCGGCGGGTTGAGGCGGTGATAATAGGTTTCCTCGAGATAGGATTCGGCCGGCAGATTGTCCTGGTCGTGCTTGTGCGGCGGATAGCTGGAGGTGTGGCCGCCGGGGGTGATCACCTCGACCACCAGCAGCGAATCCGCCGGCTTGCCTTCAGGCAGGATGTTGGTGACGTAACGCGTGTTGGTGCCCTTGCCGCGCACTTCCTGGCCGAGATCGTCAGGTCCGATGACGCGCACGGGCAGGTCGCCGCCGAGGCCAGGTGCCGAGCAGACCGCGAGCTCCAGTTCGGTGTCGGCGGTCACCGACCAGTCGGAGCCTTGCGGCACATAGACCGACCACGGCTTGCCTTCGAAGGGCGACATGCGCTCGCCGAGCAGGCCGAGTTCCTTGCCGCCTGCCGAGGCCTTGCCCTTGCCGGTGACGAAGACCAGGCAGACCTCGCGGTCGCCGGTCTTGCCGGACGCCGCCTCGCCCGGGCGAAGCCGATGGAGATCGAAGCCGACATAAGTCCAGCCGGCGCTTTGCGGCGTGACATGAGCGACGTGGCCGTGGCCCTTGTCGGCCTTGACGAGCAGTTTCGACATTTTTGTCTCTCCTATACCCACTACCTCTGGCGAGCTTCCATCCCGGTCGAGAGAACCGGACTTGAGGGTTGGCCGAAGCCCCCAAACTTCGTCATCCTAGGGCGAAGCAGGAGCGAAGCTCCGTCGCGAAGACCCTAGGATCCATGCCGTGATCTTGATCGAAGGCTGCAGCGGAGCAGAATTCTGCACCGCAGCGGCTGTTTTGACGTCACGGCATGGATCCTCGGGTCTGCGCCGCGTCGCTTCGCTCCTTGCTTCGCCCGTGGATGACGAAGCGAGAGGCGTTTTGGCCAATTGCCAACGCATCCGATCCGCCATGCGCTCCCGTCCAATCCCTGAGCCTTCCACCCATCGACCGCTCACTCCTTCGGCTCGGCCGGAGGTTTGTTCTCCTCGGCCGGCTTGTAGAGGTAGAAAAACTGCCACACGGCGTAGCCGGCGAAGCCGAGCGCGATGACGCCCCAGAACGGCGTGCCGGAGGCGAACTCGATCACCGACCAGATCAGGCAGACCGCGACGACGGCGATACGGCGCCACAGCGGCCGGAAGAAGGGGTGCTCATAGTCTTTCATCGCGCCAATCCAGGATTTGTCCAAGGCGCATCAGATAGACCGGCCGCCGTGGCGAATCCACCGTTCAGGCATTCGGGAAGCCTTGCGTCTCGACCGTGTAGCCGGCGGCCGTCATCACCCGCATCAGCTCCTTGTGGCCGACTTGAGCCATTTTCAGCGGCGGGTTCTTCTTCGGATCCTGCTCGGCCTCGACCACGAACCAGCCTTCATAGCCGTGATCGGCGAAGCGCTGGACGATGGCGCCGAAATCGAGCGAGCCGTCGCCGGGCACGGTGAAGGCGCCAAGCGCCACGGCATCGAGGAAGGACTGCTTGGCGCGGTCGAGACCGTCGATCACGCTCATGCGCACGTCCTTCACATGGACATGGTTGATGCGCTTGTGGTGGTTGTCGATGGCGCGCAGCACGTCGCCGCCGGCAAAGGCGAGATGACCGGCATCGAGCAACAGCGGGATGCCTTCGCCGGAATGGCGCATGAAAGCGTCGAGTTCCGGCTCGGTCTCGACCACCGCCGCCATATGGTGGTGGTAGGAGAGTGGCATGCCCTGTTCCGCGCACCACTCGCCGAATTCGGTGACCCGACGGCCATAGGCCTTCATCTCGTCGCCGGTGAGTTTCGGCTTGGTGGCCAAAGGCTTGGAGCGATCGCCCTGGATGGAGCGGCCGACCTCGCCATAGACGATGCAGGGCGCGTTGACCGCCTTGAACAGGTCGATCATCGGCTGGATGCGGTCCTTGTTCTTCGTCAGATCCTCATCGACCAGCGTGCCGGAGAACCAGCCGCCGCAAAGCGTCACGTCCGCCTCTTTCAGGATCGGCAGCATCACCTTCGGGTCGTTGGGGAAGCGGCGGCCCTTCTCCATGCCGGTGAAGCCGGCCGAGCGCGACTGGCGCAGACACTCCTCCAGCGACACATCATCGCTCAATTCCACGAGATCGTCGTTCCACCATGCGATGGGGGACATGCCCAGTTTGGCTTTCAAGTCGTCACTCCAATGTCGGTTCGGTCCTACCCTCCCCCTTGTGGGGAGGGTCGCTGCGAAGCAGCGGGGCGGGGGGGCGGCGCCGACCCCCACCCGGACCTTCGGTCCGACCTCCCCACAAGGGGGAGGTAGGGGATCTGCCCTATCAGCTTCAATCTCCGATCTTCTGCATCTGCCGCTTTTCTTCATAGACCTTGCGCGCGGCGTTCACTTCGCGTCGCGCCGAGACTTCCGGCACGGCGACATCCCACCAATGGCCGCCGGCATCGGTCGACACCAGCGGATCGGTGTCGATGACCAGCACCGTGGTCTTGTCGTTCTTTTTCGCATTGCCCAGCGCCGTCTCCAGTTCGGCGATCGAC
Organism: Mesorhizobium australafricanum; assembly: GCF_033977265.1. Classification (NCBI taxonomy): domain Bacteria; kingdom Pseudomonadati; phylum Pseudomonadota; class Alphaproteobacteria; order Hyphomicrobiales; family Phyllobacteriaceae; genus Mesorhizobium; species Mesorhizobium australafricanum. Next base: position 119,100 of record NZ_JAVIIT010000015.1, read on the forward strand.
GCCACCTTTTCGGCAATCGCGCCGAGGCTAGCCGCATGGGCGGCGAAGTCGACGTCGGGCATCACCTCGTGGCGGGCGTCCTTCAAGAGATTGTTGAAGTTGGCGCCGCCGGTCGCCATCTGCAGCCGGTTGATGCAGCCATAGCCGCGGTTGTCGAGCAGCACGATGGTGAGCTTCAGGCCCAGCATCACCGAGGTGGCGATCTCGGAATTGAGCATCAGATAGGAGCCGTCGCCGACCATGACGACGACCTCCTGGTCGGGCTTCGCCATCTTGGCGCCGAGCCCGCCGGCAATCTCGTAGCCCATGGTCGAGAAGCCGTATTCGGCGTGATACGAACCCGGCGCGCCGGCTTGCCAGAGCTTGTGCAACTCGCCGGGCAGGCCGCCCGCGGCATGCAGCAGGGTGACGCCTGAACCCATGGCGCGCTGCACGGCGCCGATCACCTGCGCATCGGAAGGATAGGCGGCATTGGTCGAGGCCGTCACCTTGGCGGCGGCGGCCTGCCAGTCCTTTTTGCCCTTCAGCGCATTGTCGGTCCAGGCGGCCGGCGCTTTCCAGCCCTTCAGCCCGGCGGCAAGCTCGGCAAGCCCTTCGGCGGCATCGGCGACCAGCGGCGACGCCCAATGCTTGCCGGCATCGAAAACTTGCGTGTTCAGGCCGATGATGGTGCGGCCTGCATTCTTGAACAGCGCCCAGGAGCCGGTGGTGAAATCCTGCAGCCTGGTGCCGACGGCGAGCACGACGTCGGCCTCTTCGGCCAGGCGGTTGGCGGCCGAGGTGCCGGTAACGCCGACCGCCGCCATGTTGAGCGGATGGTCATCAGGCAGCGAGGATTTGCCGCCCTGCGTTTCGCAGACCGGAATGCCGGCGCCTTGCACCAGCTTGGCGAGCTCGTCCGAGGCCTGCGAATAGAGGACGCCGCCGCCTGCGATAACCAGCGGCTTCTTGGCGCCCTTCAGCGCCGCGACGGCGGCCGCCAGTTCATTGCGGTCCGGGCGCAGCCGGCGCGGCGTCCAGACGCGCTCGGCAAACAGGCTTTCGGGATAGTCATAGGCCTCGGCCTGCACGTCCTGGCAGAGCGAAAGCGTCACCGGGCCGCACTCGGCCGGATCAGTCAGCACCTGCATGGCGCGGTTCAGCGCCGGGATGATCTGCTCCGGCCGTGTGATGCGGTCGAAATAGCGCGAGACAGGGCGAAAGCAGTCGTTGACGCTCGCCGTGCCGTCGGAGAAATCCTCGGCCTGCTGCAGCACCGGATCGGGCAGCCGGTTGGCAAAAACATCGCCCGGTAAAAACAGGACGGGCAACCGGTTTACGTGCGCGAGCGCGGCGGCCGTCACCATGTTGAGCGCACCGGGGCCGATCGAGGTCGTCGCGGCCATGAAGCGGCGGCGGAAATTGGCCTTGGCATAGGCGATCGCCGCATGCGCCATCGCCTGCTCGTTATGGGCACGGAAGGTCGGCAGCTCGTCGCGCAGCTGGTAGAGCGCCTCGCCGACGCCGGCGACATTGCCGTGGCCGAAGATTGCCCAGACACCGCCGAAGATCGGCACCTTCTGGCCGTCGATCTTGGTCATCTGGCGGCTGAGAAAGCGGGTAACAGCCTGCGCCATCGTCAGGCGAACGGTCTTGGTCATTTGTCGTTTCCTCCGGCTGTCCCTATGCCGTCTTGTTATGCTGCCCGTCTTCTTATGCTGCCTTGCGGCCGCGTGCGGCAAGCCATGCCTCGGTGAGCTGCTCGAAGCGCGCGGCCATGTCGGCGATCGCCTCGTCATCCGACATCTTGCCGGCCAGCCATTGTTCGGCGGCATTGATGAAGATGGTGCGGCCGACGGCAAATCCCTTGACGATGGGCGCGTTGGCCGTGGCGGCGAAAGCCGCGACCAGCTCGTCCTGCGGCGCCTCCAGTCCGAGCAGCACGATGCCGCGGCACCACGGATCGTTCCTGACGATCACCTGTTCGATCTTCGCCCAGGCATTGGCCGAAGCCTGCGGCTCGAGCTTCCACCAGTCCGGCTTGATGCCCAGCGCATAGAGTTCCTCCAGCGCGTGCGGAATGGTGGTGTCGTCGAGCTTGCCGTGCTTGCCGGCAATGATCTCGACCAGCAATTCCCTGCCGACTTTGCGCGCCGCCTCGAACAAAGCTCTGATCTTCTGCTGCTGCTCGGTCTTCAAGGCCTCCGGGTCGTCCGGATGGTAGAAGCACAGGCATTTGATGCAATGGTCGACCGGCCATTCCGTGAGCTGCGAGCCGATGTCCTGCGAGAATTCGAAGCGCAGCGGCCGCGATCCGGGCAATTCGACCGGACGGCCGAGCCAGGCGAAGGGATGGCGGGCGAATTCGAACATCGCGTCGCGGCCGTATTTCTCGTCGATCAGCATGCCGTAGCCGTCACGGCCGGCGGCGACCTTGGCCGCCGCCTTGACGGTGAGCACCTTGAAGTCGGGGATGCGCGAAGTGTCGGCGCCGACCCTGGCCGCGACGTCCTCCAGCTGGACGCGGTGGTCGCAGGCCAGCGCCATCAGCGAAGGAATGTCGCGCCGCCGCGTCGTCGCCGAATGGATGTGGTTGATCGCCTCGTCCTTGCGCAGCGCCAGATGCCTGCTGCCGTGCTTAAGGAAAAACTGCAGCTCCTCGAAGGTCGGATATTCCGGCGCGCACAGCAGCCGCGACACTGCAAAGGCGCCGCAGGCATTGGCCCAGGTGGCGGCGGTGGCAAAGCTTTCGCCGCCGAGCCAGCCGCGCAGGAAACCCGACATGAAGGCGTCGCCGGCGCCCAGCACATTGTAGATCTCGATCGCAAAACCCTTGCCGACGATGCCGTCCTCGAGGTCGTCGCTGATCGGGCCGTCATAGACGATGCAGCCCTTGGCGCCGCGCTTCAGAACGATGGTGGCCGACGACAGCGCGCGGATCGTCTTCAGCGCGCTCAGGCAATCGTCGGCGCCCGACGCGATCATGATTTCTTCCTCGGTGCCGACGATGAGATCGCAGTCGGGCAGAACCGTCTTCAGCTGAGAGGAGACACGGTCGGATTTGACATAGCGCTCGAAGCCCTCGGCGTGGCCGGCCAGACCCCAGAGGTTCGGGCGATAGTCGATATCGAACACCACCTTGCCGCCCTTGGCCTTCATGAGGCGGATCGCCTTGCGCTGCGCGGCATCCGAATTGGGTCGTGAGAAATGTGTACCGGTGACGACCACGGAACGCGCCGAGGCGATGAAAGCCTCATCGATGTCTTCTTCGGCGAGCGCCATATCGGCGCAGTCGGAGCGGTAGAAGATCATCGGCGAGACGCCTTCGTCCTCGACCGAAAGCAGCACCAGCGCCGTCAGCCGTTCCTTGTCGGTTTTCAAGCCGTCGACCGACACGCCTTCGCGCCGCAGCTGTTCGCGGATGAAACGGCCCATCTGCTCGTCGCCGACGCGGGTGAGCAGCGCCGAGCGCAGCCCGAGCCTTGCCGTACCGACGGAAATATTGGCCGGGCAGCCGCCGACCGACTTGGCGAAGGATGCGATGTCCTCCAGCCGCGAGCCGATCTGCTGGCCATAGAGATCGACCGAGGCGCGGCCGATGGTGATGACGTCGAGCGGCGGGTATTTCCCTTCCACGGCTTCGCCCATTCGAACCTCCCATCGGCCTTGTTGTGCAGAGCAGCGTCGTTTTGGACAGCACGCGCAAGCGGCTGCGTGGTGCCGTCAATATGAAATATTAATTCCAATCCATAGTCAATATGGAATGACCGTTCCCATGATGAAAAGCGCCCGTCGGCGAGGCTCAGCCTTTGCGCCTGCGCCCGGCTTCGCGACGCTTCTCGCCGACGGCGACGGTCAGCGCCATGGCAAGCGCCATTGTCGCCGAGATCGAACGGAAGCCGCCGAAATCGGCCTCGGCCACCTCGAACCAGACCTTGGCGAATTGCGCCAGCGGCGAGAACGATGAGTCGGTGATCGCCACGATGGGCACGCCCTGTTCCGCGATCGAGCGCGTCTCGTCGATGGTCGCAGGCGCGTAAGGAGAGAAGCTGATGGCGATGACGGCGTCACGCGGCGTGGCGAAGCCGATCATCTCGGCATTCAGCCCGGCGGCCGATTCCACCAGCTGGTTGCGAATCTTGAGCTTGCCGAGCGCGTAGGCGATGTAGGACGCGACCGGATAGGATCGACGCTTGGCCAGCACATAGATGGTCTCGGCTTTCGCCAAAAGCGCGACGGCCTCTTCGAAATGCGCATCGTTGAGCGAACGCGAAATGTCGCCCAGCGAAGTGCTGGCGGCGGCGACGAAGCCGTCGAAGATCGCCCGATGCCCGCCGCCTTCCTCGGCCTTGGCGCGCAATGCCGCCAGCCGCTCGTCATAGGAGGAGTTGCGCTCGCGCAGACGCTCGCGGAAAACAAGCTGTAGGCTGGTGAAGCCGTCGAAGCCGAGCTGCTGGGCAAAACGGATCAACGTCGAGGGCTGAACGCCGGCCGAAGCGGCAATGCTTGCCGCCGTGCCGAAAGCGATGTCGTCGGGGTTGTCGAGCGCATAGGCCGCGATCTGCGCGATGCGCTTGGGCAGGCTCGCGCGCCTATCCAGGATCGTCGCGCGCAGCGTTTCGAAATCGCGAGGCACCCGTTCGTCCATCGTCGCTCCGTCCGCGCCCATAAGGTTTTCCCTCTCCTGCCCCATCATAGCGAGTTAGCGCAAGAACACCATAAAAAATGATTTGGATGTTCCATTCTTTACCAAAATGGACTAATTCATCCACATCAATTCTTCCCGGAGCGATTCCGCTTTCACGGAACCGCTCCATCTGTTTGTTGACGCAATTCCGGACGGAAAACCGCTCGACACTTTTCCTGGAATTGCTCTGGCGCGGAGACAATCGACATGGTCGGAGTGGGCCTCATCGGCACGGGCTTCATGGGCAAGTGCCACGCCATCGCCTGGAACGCGGTGGGCACCGTCTTCCCCGATGTCGACAAGCCAAGGCTGGTGCATCTGGGCGAGGTGAATGACGAGCTTGCCCGGCGCAAGGCCGGCGAGTTCGGCTTCGCAAAAGCCTCTGGCGACTGGCGCGCGGTGGTCAACGATCCGGAGGTCGAAATCGTCTCGCTGACCACGCCCAACCAGTTCCATCCCGAAATGGCGATCGCCATTCTGGAAGCCGGCAAGCATCTGTGGTGCGAGAAGCCGATGGCGCCGAGCTTTGCCGAAGCCGAGGCGATGGCGAAGGCCGCCAAGGCGTCGGGCAAGGTCGCCGTGCTCGGCTACAATTACATCCAGAACCCCGCCATCCGCCACATCGGCGCGCTGCTCGAGGAGAAGACCATCGGCGACGTCAACCTCGTGCGCATCGAGATGGACGAGGATTTCATGGCCGACCCGGAAGCGCTGTTCTTCTGGAAGCATGAGGCGGCTTCCGGTTATGGCGCGCTCGACGATTTCGCCGTCCATCCGCTGTCGCTGATCAAGGCGCTGTTCGGCCGAGTTTCGCGCGTCATGTGCGACATGGTCAAACCCTATGCCGACCGCAAGGTCGCATCCGGCGGCCGCCGCGCGGTCGAGACCTACGATATCGCCAGCGTGCTCATGCATCTTGAAAACGGCGTTGCCGGCACGCTGCTGGTCAACCGCTCGGCCTGGGGCCGCAAGGGCCGCATCGCCATCCAGATTTTTGGCTCGAAGGGCTCGATCCTCTACGACCAGGAGCGGATGAACGAATTCCAGCTCTACCTCACCGCCGACCGGCCGACCGAGCAGGGCTACCGCACCGTCCTGGTGGCGCCGCACCACAAGCCCTATGATTCGTTCCTGCCGGCGCCCGGCCATGGCCTCGGCTTCAACGACCTCAAGATGATCGAATGCCGCGAGCTCTTGATGCGCATCGCCGGCAAGCCGGCCCGGATCATCGATTTCGACGAGGGGCTGGAGATCGAGCGCACCGTGCATGCGATGGCGCGCTCCTTCCAGGAACAGCGCTGGGTCGATGTGAGATAGTTCGGCCGGACATCGAGACCGCCACAACGGGGGGCGGTGGCCGACGAGAGCAATTCCGGGAAAAGTGTGAAGCGATTTTCCGTCCGGAATTGCGCGAAAACAAAGAGATAGAGCGGTTCGCCGTTTCCGTGAGACGGTGAGCCGCTTTAAGGCAAGATCGGATCTGAGCATTCAGGCCAGATTGATGGCGACGTTGCGCAGCAGCGCCACGGATTTGCGCATGCCTTCCATCGGCGACAGCATCATGTCCTCGTGCTCGATCGACAGCACGTCGTCGTAGCCGGCCTGCTTCAGCGCGGTGCAGAACTGCCGCCACCAGGTCTCGCCATGGCCGTAGCCCAGCGTGATGTAATTCCAGGCCCTTTCGGCATAGTGATTTGGCGGACGCGCATCCAGCACGCCGTCGATGCCGGCCGGCACCGGCTCGACGCGCGTATCCTTGGCGTGGACATAGTAGATGGCTGAACCAAGCTTGCGCACGGCGGCAATGGGATCGGCGCCCATCCACATCGGATGGCTCGGATCGTAGTTCGCGCCGACCGTCTCGCCGACGGCATCGCGCAGCCGGAACAGCGTCTGGACATTGTAGACCGCCTGATGGCCGTGCAATTCCAGGCAAAGCTTCCTGATGCCGAGATCGTTCGCGAACTTAACGAGATCGCGCCAGTAGGGGATGATACAATCGTCCCACTGGTAGCGCTGGATGTCGGCGCATTCGGGCGGCCAGTCGGTGACGATCCAGTTTGGGTTGGCGTCACCCGGCCCGCCGGGCAATCCGGACATCATGACCACGCGGTCGATGCCCATGAGGTTCGCCAGCCGGATCGTGTCCTCGGTCACCTGGCGGTGCTTCTTGCCCTGCGGTCCCGGATGCAACGGGTTGCCCGAGCAGTTGAGCGCCGCGATCGTCAGCCCGTGGTCGCGGACCTTGGCGACGAATTCTGCGCGGGTCGCAGCACTCTCCAGCATGGCCGCGAGATCGATATGCGGCGCCGACGACCAGTTGCCGCAGGCGAACTCCAGCGTCTCCAGCCCGAGTTCGGCAGAGGCGCGCAGCATCTCGTCGAAGGACAGGTTGCCCAGGCTGTCGGTGATCATGCCAATCTTCATTTCGGGTCTCCCGCTTGACTTCAGACCATCCGCTCAGAGCTTTACAGGCTCGAACCTGCCGGACCGGGCCGACGCCAGGGCCGCCTCGCAAAGGATCATCGCCTTGCGGCCGTCGCTGGCGGTGACGGCCGGCTTCCTGCCCGTCTCGACGCAGGTGATGAAGTGATCGATCTCGGCGGCGTAGGACTCCGCGTAGCGTTCGACGAAGAAGTAGTAAGGCTTGTCACGCGATATGCCCTTGCCACCGTACATTTCCACCGAGGTCGGCAGCCGGTTGCCGGCCTGCAGCATGCCGTCGGCGCCATGCACCTCGATGCGCTGGTCGTAGCCATAGGCAGCCCTGACGCTGTTGTTGATGTGGCATTGCCGGCCGGACGCCGTTCGCAGGATGAACATCGCGGTGTCGTAGTCGCCGAGCTTCCTGTATTGCGGCGCCACAAGCGAGGAGCCGGTCGCGAAGAGTTCGACCGGCTCCTCGTCGAGCAGGTTCCGCGCCATGTCGAAGTCGTGGATGGTCATCTCGCGAAAGACGCCCCCGCCTCCAGCCAGCGCTTCCTCGGTTTCGGGTTCGGGATCGCGGCTGGTGATGATGACCTGCTCGACGGCGCCGATCTCGCCGCCGTCAAGGCGCTCCTTCAGCGCCCGGAAGCTCGGATCGAAGCGGCGGTTGAAGCCGATCTGGAACGGCACGCCGGCGTTATCGACCGCAGCCAGGCACTCGTCCGTGCGCTTGAGGTCGAGATCGATAGGCTTCTCGCAGAAGATCGCCTTGCCTTTCGCCGCCGCGGCCATGGCAAGTTCGGCGTGGGTGCGCGTTGCCGAGGCGATGAACACCATTTTCACCGACGGATCGTTCATCACGGCTTCCGTGTCGGCGATCTCGGCGCCGGTCACGGCGGCGACCGTCTCCGCCGCTTCCCGATTGGGGTCGACGATATAGCGCAGCCGCACCTTTGGATGACGCGCGAGATTGCCCGCGTGCACACGGCCGATCAGCCCCACCCCGAACAGACAAGCATCCATCATGCGTTCGACTTTCCTATCGGGCCGCGCCATCGCGGAGCGGCCGGTTCAGTGCTGCCCGGGCGGCATTCATTTCACCGCGCCCATGGTCAGCCCGCGCACCAGGTGGCGCTGCACCAGGAGCGCGAAAAAGACGATCGGCAGCGCGCCGATGACGCCGGCCGCCGCCATCGAGGCCCAGTCCGTATCGATGCGGCCGATCAGCGTCGCGGTGCCGCGCGGCATGGTCATGGCGCGCGGCGTGGCCGTCAGCGCCAGCGCGAAGAGGAATTCGTTGAAGGTGACCAGCACCGCGAAAATGGCGGTCGCCGCGAGCCCGGGCGCGGCCAGCGGCAGCGTGATGCGGCGGAAGGCGCCGAAGCGCGAATCGCCGTCGACCATCGCGGCCTCCTCGAGATCGACGGGGATCTCGCGGAAGAAACTCTCCATCATCCAGACGCAGAAGGTGACGTTGAAGGCGGTGTAGGTGGCGATCAGGCCGAGCCAGCTGTCGAGCAGGCCGAGGCTGAGCATCAGCAGATAGACGGGGATCAGGATGACGACCGGCGGGATGATGCGCAGCGTCAAAAGGAACAGGCCGACCTTGCGCTCGGCGGCGAAAGGCAGGCGGAACCTGGCGATCGCATAGGCGCCCATCGCGCCGACGATCAAAGCAATGGCCACCGAGAAGAAGGTCACCACCAGCGAGTTCGTCAGGTAGGAACCGAACTGCTTTTCGGTGAACAGCCGCACGTAATTGTCGAACGTCGGCACGTGCGGGTAGAGCGTGCCTTCCTGGGTGATCTCGCGGTTGGACTTGAGCGAGGTGGAGACCAGCCAGTAGATCGGCAGCAGCACGACGGCCAGCACGAACATGGTGGTCAGGATGCGCGCCAGACGGGTGCTCATGACGCGTCGATCCTGCGCAGGAGCCGGATCGCGCTGAAGGCGAGCGCGAGCACGACGAGGCCGACCGTCACGAACAGCGCCGCCGCGTATCCGGTCTGCTGGAACTTGAACGCGGTGTCGTAGCCGTAAATCGAGATCAGCCTCGTCGCTTCGCCCGGCCCGCCGCGCGTCAGCACGAAGACCTGGTCGAAGGTGCCGAAGGCATCGATGGTCCTGAGCACGATCGCCACCGCCAGCACCGGCCGCATCATCGGGAAGGTGAGGTCGGCGAAGACCCGCCAGGCGCCGGCGCCGTCGACGCGCGCCGCCTCGAACGGCTCGTGCGGCAGCGACTGCAGCCCGGCGAGCAGGATCAGGAACATTAGCGGCGTCCATTCCCAGACGTCGAGCACGACCAGGCCGATGAAGGCGTTGAGCGGGTTGCCGAGGATCTGCGCCTCGCCGCCGCCCATGGCCACCGAGAGCGCAGTCAGCATGCCGGCGTCGCTGGCGTAGATCAGGCGGAAGACGATGGCGACGACGACCGGCGTGACCACCATCGGGATGATGAGCACTGTTCTGAGCAGGCGGATGCCGCGAAATTCGCGCAGGCAAAACAGCGCCAGCGCGAAGCCGAGCACCGCCTCGAAGGACACCGACAGCGCGACGAACTTCACCGTGACCCAGAGTGAGTTCAGGAACTGCGCGTCGCTCCACAGGCGCACATAGTTCTGCAATCCGACATTGGCGACCGGCGACCCATAGCGATAGGCTTTCGCGCTGGCCATGAGGCCATCCCAAAGCGGATAGACGAGCACGCCGAGCACGATCGTCAGGCCCGGCGCCAGCATGAGGTATGGGAGGGCGAGGTCGAGCCCCGCCCCCTGCAGGCGATACTTGCGTGCCTGCGTTGCGCTTCGCATCAGTAGTAGCCAGCCGTGGTCAGATAGTCCTTGACCTGCTTGGCGGCCGTGTCGAGCGCAGCACCCCCGCCGGATCCGGCCTGCAGCGCCTTGTTGAGCTCGATGCCGAGCAGTTCCTCGACCTTTGCCCAGTCGGGCGTGCGCGGCCTCGGCAGCGCGCCGGCGTCGAGCTGCTGCAGGGCGACCGGGATCAGCCGGTTGCCGGGCTTGGCGATGCCGAAGGCGCTGCGCTTGACGGGAATAGAGCCCGCTTCCGACAGCTTCGCCTGGGTTTCGGCGCTGACATACCACTTCAGGAACTCGATCGAGTTCGCCTTGTTGGGCGCCGATTTCGGAACGCCGGCAATGAAGATGCCCATCTGGGCGATCGCCGACTGCTGCTTCGGCACGACGCCGAAATCGAGCTTGCCCGCCACCTTGGTCTGCGCCGGATCGTCGGCCTTCAGCGCGTTGCCCGAATACTGGATGATGGCGCCGGCATCGCCGCCGAGGATCGCCGCACCCTCCTGATCGGAGTCGAACTCGACCACGCCGCTCGGTGCGTTCTGCTTCATCGTGCCGACGAAGAAGTCGGCGGACGCCTTGCCTTCGGCCGAATTGAAGATCGGATTCCACTTGTCGTCGAAGAAGGAGCCGCCGAACGACAGGAAGATCGGATACCAGCTGGTGACGATCGGGTTGCCGGAGACGCCGCGGAAGACGACCGGATACTTGATCTTGCCGGCGGCGACGCCTTCCTTGCCCTTGGCGATCACCTCGTCCCAGGTCTTGGGCGCGCCGCCGGTGAAGACGTCGTTGCGATAGGTGAGCGTCTGCAGGTCGCCGACGAAGGGCACGCAGATCAGCGTCGGCTTGGCATTCTCGAAGCCCTTGACGCGCGGCCCCTGCTGCGGCGGCCAGTAGCCCATGTCGATCATCGAGCCGATCCAGTCCTTGTCGGACCCATCGATGCCGCCGGCGCCGAGATCTTCCAGCACATTGGCGGCGCCGAATTGCGGCACCCACGGATCGTCGAGCAGATAGAGGTCATATTGGCCGGCGCCGCTCTGGGCATCGGCGAACCACTTCTCCAGCGTCACGCCGTATTCGTCCTCGAGGAACTCGATGTCGAAGCCCTTTTCCTTCGCCAGCGGGATGATCTTCTGCTTGAACGGCGTCAGCCCGCCATCGGCGAAGGCGCCGATGATCACCTTCTTGCCGGCGGCCCTTGCGGGCAGCGGCAGGCCGAGCGTGGCGAGGGCCGTGCTGGCCAAGGCGAAGCCGAGCCCGCCCTTGATGACGGAGCGGCGAGTAAGTCTGCTGGAATGCATCATGTCACTCTCCCATTGTTGCTGACCCTGTGGACGGCGGTCAGGCCGGCCGTGTTGAAGAAACAGGCGTTCGCCGGGTCGAAGGCGACGCCGATGCTTTCACCCACCGCGCCCCTGAAATCGCGGCCGGCCCGGACCGAGACGTTGCCGCCGTCGAGGCGGACATTGACCAGCGTCTCGTTGCCCATCGGTTCGACGACGTAGATTTCGCCGGGCAGCGCTTCCGGCGTGTCGGTCGAGGCGAGGCAGCAGTCCTCCGGCCGCAGGCCGATTTCGACGATTGAGGCGGCGCGGCAGGCGGCGAGCCGCGCGGTATCCAGCGGGACGACCTTGCCGGCCACCCTCACGCCATTGTCGGCAAGCCCGGCCGGCAGGATGTTCATCGGCGGATTGCCGACGAAGGTGGCGACGAAGCGGTTTGCCGGACGGTCGTAGATATCGATGGGCGGCGCCATCTGCTGCAGTTCGCCGCCATGCATGACGGCGACGAAGTCGGCCATGGTCAGCGCTTCGACCTGGTCGTGGGTGACGTAGATGGTTGTGGCGCTGAGGCGATGGCAAAGCCGCTTGATCTCGCCGCGCATGGTGAGCCGAAGCCGCGCGTCGAGATTGGACAGCGGCTCGTCCATCAGGAAGGCCGCCGGGTCGCGCACGATGGCGCGGGCCAGCGCCACGCGCTGGCGCTGGCCGCCGGAGAGCTGGCGCGGCCTGCGGTCGAGCAGGTGGCCGATTTCGAGGGTGGCGGCGACGTCGCCGATCTTGGCCTTGCGCTCGGCGTCAGGCGTGCCGCGGATCCACAGCGGATAGCCGATATTCTCGGCGACCGTCATCTGCGGATAGAGCGCATAGCTCTGGAAGACCATGGCGATGTCGCGGTCGCGCGGCTGCAGCCGGGTGACGTCGCGCTCGCCGATGAAAACCTTGCCGGAAGTTGGCATGTCCAGACCGGCCAGGATGCGCAGCGCCGTCGTCTTGCCGCAACCCGACGGGCCGAGGAGCGCGAGGAATTTGTGGTCCGGCACGGCGAGGTCGAGCGATCGCAGCACGTTGAGCGCGCCGAAATTCTTGACCACGTTTTTATACAGAACCGAACTCATCGCCCTCCCCGGCGCCCTATTCTGCCTTCAGGCCTTGCGCTCGTGCACGTAGAAGCCTGCGCCTTGCGCCAGCTTCTTCAGATTGCGATACCCCATTGTCGCATAGGTCAAGGGATGCGCCTTGGCCGGGTCCTGCTCGGCCTCCACCACCAGCCAGCCGGAATAGCCCTTATCGGCGAGGATTTTGAGCAGCGTGGCGTAGTCGAGCGAACCATCGCCGGGCACTGTAAAAATGCCTTCCATCACCGCGCCCATGAAGCTCATGTCGGTCGCGCGCGCCTTCTTCAGCACCGCCGGGCGCACATCCTTGCAATGGACATGCACGACGCGCTCGACATGCCGGCGCAAGAGCTGCTCCGGGTCGCCGCCGGAAAAGGCGCAGTGGCCGGTATCGTAGAGCAAGCCGACAGCCTCGCCGGTGCTATGCACCAGCCTGTCGATCTCCGCGTCGGTCTCGACGATCGTGCCCATGTGATGGTGGAAAGCCATGCCGACGCCGAAATCGGAAAACCGTTCGGCGAGCCGCGTGATCTTGGCGCCGTAGGCCTTCCATTCCCCGTCCATGAGCTTCGGCCGCTGCGAGATCGGGTCGTGGATGGCGCCATGCCGGCCGCGCGAGGTGTCGGCATAGACGACACGCCTGGCGCCGAGGTCCCTGAGCAGTGTCAGATGCGGCCGGATCGCCTCGAATTCCTCGTCCACATTCTTCTCGCAGATGCGGCCATCATACCAGCCGGAGACCAGCGCCAGCCCGTAATGGTCGAGGATCGGCCTCAGCGCGCGGCTGTCGCGCGGAAACTTGCCGCCAAGCTCGGTGCCGGCATAGCCCGCCTCGGCTGTCTCGCTGAGGCAGGTTTCGATCGGCGTGTCGCCACCCAGTTCCGGCACGTCGTCATTGGTCCAGGTGATCGGGTTGATGCCAAGTCGAACTGTCGTCATTGCTCGCTTTCCGCCCCGCTGCCGGGATGGCTGCGGGGTGTCCGGTCTCGGGAGGAAATGGCTGCGGTTCGGGCGGCGGGGCGCGAAGCCCCTGCCGTTTCGTTCGGTCGGACGCCCTCCCAGCGTCCAGCCCGACATGTCTTGGTCGACGGCTACCCCAACGTCAGTGGGAGAAGTCTACGCCGCTCTGTCTCCATCGCGAGGGCCAGTTTTTCGGATAATGAAGGAACCAGTTGTGTGTTTTGCGGGCTGTGGCAGGATGGGGGGATGGAAAATGTCGATCGTCGGCGGGACAGCGCCCCCCTCTGCCCTGCCGGGCATCTCCCCCTCTTGGGTCCCTCTTGGGGGGAGATCAGGCGGCGCGCCGGATTTCGCCAATTGTCAACATTGCAGGAGAAGCGAGGCGCTTGAACTGCCAATCTCCCCCCTTGAGGGGGAGATGTCCGGCAGGACAGAGGGGGGCGCGAAGGAACTCGACCATGCAAGCCAGCGTGCCCGCGCGCGATGGCCGTAGCACCCACAGTGAGAGGTGAAAAATGCGCCCCCTCCACCCCAAGCCCCAGGCCTTCCCCCTCGACATGCTCGCCGTAAACCGCGCCAGCCCCGAGCATCTGTCGCGCCAGCTCTATCACGGCCTCGTCGCCATCATCCGCAACCGCACGCTGGCGCCTGGCTCGGAGCTGCCTTCGACGCGGGCTTTGGCCGCCGAGCTCGGCCTTGGCCGCAACACCATCGTCTCCGCCTATGACCAGCTCGTCACCGAAGGCTACCTCGCCAACCGCCAGGGCGCGCGCGCGGTCATCGTCGACCTGCCGGACGGTCCGCGCGAGGCACCGCGCGAGGCGCCGCCTGTCCCGCTGCGCGCGCCCTCGCTGCGCGGCCAGCAACTGCTCAGCCAGCCCTATCATCACGGCAGGCCGGGCCATGTCGCCTTCCACCCCGGCATGCCGGATGCGCAAAGCTTTCCCTTCGGCGTCTGGGGCCGGCTGGTCGCGCGCCGCGCCAGCCACGGCGGCGAGACCCTGTTCGGCACCTATGACGTCACCGGACATCCGGCGCTAAAAGAGGCGATCGCCTTCTATCTGCTCTCGGCGCGCGGGGTGCGCTGCCGGCCCGAGCAGATCGTCATCACCACCGGCGCGCAGGCCGCCTTCGATCTTCTCGCCCGCCTTTTGCTCGACCCCGACGACACGGTGTGGATGGAGGAGCCCGGCTATTACGGCGCCAAGGCGGCCTTCACCGTGGCCGGCGCGAAAATCCTGCCCATCCCGGTCGACCAGGAGCGCGGCTGGCGCCTCGACGCGCCGGATCCTGCACCGCGCCTCATCTATGTGACGCCGGCCTGCCAGCATCCGCTCGGCATCACCATGCGCATGGAGGAGCGGCTGCGCCTGCTCGACATCGCCGAGACCGCGAACGCCTGGGTGATCGAGGACGATTTCGACGGCGAATACCGTTTCCAGGGTCGCCCGGTGCCGGCGATCCAGAGCATGGACCGCTCCGGCCGCGTCATCTATGTCGGCACCTTCGCCAAGCTGCTGTTCCCCGCACTGCGCATCGGCTTCATGGTGCTCCCCGTGGAGCTCGCCGGCCGCATCGTCAACGCGCTCTCCACCACCGGCCAGTTCGCGCCCCTGCTGCTGCAGGCGGCACTCGCCGATTTCATCACCGAAGGCCATATGAGCCGGCATTTGAAGCGCATGCGCCGCATCTACGCCCAGCGCCGCCAGCTTTTTCGCGACATCGTGACCGAGCGCCTGCGCGACGAGATCACGCTGTCCCCCGCCGAAGCGGGCATCCAGGTGGTGGGCTATCTGAAGGAAGGCATCGACGACATCAAGGTCAGCCAGGCCGCGGCGAGAAGGGCCATCAACGTCTCGCCGCTGTCGAAATATTTCCAGAACACGGCACCGACGCAAGGCCTGGTGCTGGGGTATGCCGCGTGCGATGCGGCGCAGACGCGGGAGGGGGTGGAGCGGCTGGCGGCGGCGATCAGGGAGACGCTGGGGTGAGGAACAACCGAGCGCGGGGAGCCGCCAAGGTTCATAGCCGATCTTTGGGGGGCCGGATGATCACAGCTCGCAAGGTGCCATCGGGCCGCCGCTAGCAACAACAGCAGAATGCTGGTCAAAAATGGAGCTGGTTGCGCTAATGGGTTGGTCAATACTAGGATTGGCGATGCTGCAGCGCAATAGAAAGGCCTATCGCTTTGAAATTGTTTGACAATATTCTACCTGCTGATGGAGCCTTCAGGAAGGCTCTGGGGCGATTGGGCTTGTCTCAGTGATCGACCGTCACACCCCTCGGCAGAGAAGCCTCAATATGGGCAGCATTAGGTCGGCCAATACCACCCCAGAGCGGACTGTGCGCCGGATTTTGCATCGTCTCGGTTTTCGGTTCCGACTTCATCGTCGCGATTTGCCCGGCACGCCCGACTTGGTCCTCCCAAAATACCGAACAGTGATCTTCGTTCATGGCTGCTTCTGGCACCAACATGCCGGATGCCGGTTTGCCAAACTGCCGGCATCCAACCAGGATTACTGGCTCCCAAAACTCGCCCGGAACGTTCAGCGCGATGCTGATGCGAGGCAAAAACTCGAGCAGGCGGGCTGGCGCGTGGTTGAGATCTGGGAGTGTGAAACGCACATTTTATCTGCTGCCGAAGATAAACTTCGCTGCTATTTTGGTTCGAATCACTAGTGCGCCTGTGTCCAGCCCAGCATTGAAGCATTCGTTCAAGCTGCTTCCGTACTATTTGGCGTTGAAAGGGTGTCTCAGGTCCGTCAATTCAACGCGTAGATGTTTGATATGTACGTGTCATTTGACACTCGAGTGCCTTCCTGGTAGCGTGTCTGCCCAGATAGGAGGGTGCAATGGGGAGTGCTCGGGATAACTTTGTTCGTCTAGCAGAAGCAAGAACAAGGAAGATATTGAAGGACTTGGACCTCCTGGGCAACCTTTCAAATAGGTCGAATTACGCCTACTCAGAGGAGGACGTAAAAACCATCTTCAAAGCTGTCGCAAAGAGAATGCAAGACGTAGAGCTTCGCTTCAAAGCCAGTATGACGCCCACTCGGGATGCTGATTTCAGGCTCCCTCGATGAAGGCCGCTGCGCTTTTTTCCGGCATCGGCGGGTTCTGTTTAGGATTCGAGCGCCAAGGGATTAAGACCCAGTGGGCGCTAGAGCTGAACCAGCACGCCGTTGAAACCTATCGAGCCAACATCGCGACACCCAGAATCATCCAGAAGGACATCCGAGAGGTGTCCGTCGCGGGCGATGACTTGGAGCCGGTAGATGTCCTTCATGCCGGTTTCCCATGCCAGAGTTTCTCGCAGGCGGGAACCCGTTCAGGTTTTGATGATGATCGAGGCAAACTGTTCTTTGAGATTATCAGGTTGCTTCGAGAGTTTGGGCCCAAGAGACCCCCTGTGCTGGTCTTGGAAAATGCTCCCTTCTTTCGTTACGGCGATGGCGGTGCGTGGTTTCTTCGACTTCAGAATGAGATCAGAAAAGCGGGCTACTGGTTCAGAGACGAAAATGCTCAAGAGATTGATGCATATAAGTTTACTGACCTCCCTCAGCAACGTGTGCGGCTTTTCATGGTCGCGCTTTCGACAGATCATTTCACCAGCGGACGATTTGAATTCCCAAAACCAAAGTCGGAGAAGGCAAAAGAGCTTCGTGATTTTGTTGACTTTGACAACGATGTAGGTGAGCAATACTATTTGCCAAAGGATAACAGATACTATCATATGATAAGTAATGCTGCCAAAGGTGATCGGCAGATATACCAACTCAGGAAGTATCTTGTTAGAACAAAGGAGCCAGGAGTATGCCCAACTCTTACGGCAAATATGGGTCTCGGTGGGCATAATGTTCCTTTTGTGTTTGCCCCGTCGGGGTTGAGGAAATTGACAGAGTACGAATGCTTGGCGTTGCAGGGTTTTCCAAAAGGATTTGAGTTTCCCGAGAGTGTCCCGTGGGCTAAAAGATACACTCAAGTGGGTAATGCGGTGGCAGTACCGGTTGCGGAAGAGTTGGCTAAATTTGTTCGCAGGCGGTTAGAGACGGGAAGGGCAGATGGTGGCGAAGATCGGTTTCGAATTTCCGCGTGACAATTCTCAGCAGTGGGACGGCTTCAACGAGCCGGGAATGGAGCATTTTGCGGGGTCGCCGTTTCGCTCGCTAGGGCGAGAGGGAACACAGAACGCCCTTGATGCTGTGATATCTTCGCCTGTTGCGATAAGTGTTCGCCTGGTCGAAGTGCCGACGACAAGCATTCCTAACGTCGATGAGTTGCGGTCCGCGTTGGAATTGTGTGTCGCAGAATCCCATGCAGAGGGAGAAAAGGCCAAGCAGTTTTTTGAGACGGCGCTTGACCTTCTGGGAAAGTCGAAAATCTCAGTTCTGCAGTTTTCCGATAGCAACACCTCTGGTGTTAAAGGTCCATGCGAGTTGGGCTATCCGTACTTCGCTTTGATGAAGGCGACTGGCCAATCGAAGAAGGAGTCCGGCACGGCTACGGGTTCTTTCGGGATTGGCAAATTCGCACCGTTCACGGTTTCCGGTTTGCGGACGATTTTTTTGAGCACTCGGTGGAGCGACGAGACCGGGGCAATGCACCACTACGTGCAGGGCAAAGCGATACTCATGTCTCATCGTAGCGGTGGCGCCACCTATCGCGGGACTGGCTTTTGGGGAATACGAAAAAACTGTCAGCCTTTGGTTGGAAACTTAGATGAGTTGCCCGCCTGGCTGCATTGTAACGGTCACGAGGGCGAGAGCACCGGGACAACCCTTAGCATACTGGGCTTTGTGGCGACTAAAGGATGGGAGAGAATACTCGCCGCCAGTATCGGTGAAAGCTTTTTCGGGGCCATCTGCCGTGGTGAGCTTACGCTGACGATCGAGGGTGGCCCGGTACTTAACGCAGGGACGCTACCGGATTTCTTCGCCGACAAAGACATCTTAAACGCCATCAAAGATCAGAAAGAAGAGCCGGAGACATTTCAGAACAGCGGACATTTTTTGAGGGCGCTTTCAAGCACCGAGAGTAAGGTTGAGGAGACCCAGAATGCTTCGCTGGGGCACTGTCGGCTTCACATACTCGTTGGGGAAGGGCTTCCGAAGCGCGTGGCTGTTTTGCGGAACGGAATGCTTATAACCTCTGAGCTCGCTCGTCTGAGACGTTTCGGGGAGTTCAAAGAGTTTGTAGCTGTTTTAGAGTGTCTCAGCGACAAGGGGAACGCCTTGCTGCGGGCGATGGAGCCACCGCCTCACAACGATTTCGAGCCGGACCGCCTACCTACTTTACAGCAACAGAGGGCTGGTCGAGTTGCGTTGCGCGAACTAGCGGAGTGGGTGCGGCAGATGTTGCAGCGCCACGCTCAAGACCCCATTGCCGAGGTCTCAGAAATCGACGAGCTTGCTGAGTTTTTTGGCGATGACGAAGAGGGTAGCGGATCCAAGGAAAAGAACGGCGACGAAAATCCAAGAGGGGCGTTGAAAATTCGGGCGCGTCCTTTGCCGAAGAAGAAGTCGACGGCTTCCGACAGCCAGGAAGACAATTCCCCCGACGACAATCTTGCCGGTGATGGTGGCGATGAAGGAGATGACGCTGGCGACGGTGAAGGCGGCGAGGACGGATCGGGCGGTAGCTCGGGTAGCAACGAGTCAACTGGCGGCGACGCAACCAAAGGCGGCGCTGGTGGCGGAGGGTCGTCAAAGAATCATGTCTCCACGCTAGCGCTACAAAACGTTCGTGCGGTCGTCCTGTCTCCCGCGCGGAGGCGAATTTCCTTTACTCCCGAGGTTGCGGGACAAGTGAAGGTGTCACTCGAAGATTCAGGCGCTGACACAAACCGAACCTGAAAATAACGTCTACGTCGGTCGGCATCGTTGCCAATGGAGATCTGTCCGTTCAGTGTAACGTGAATCAGCGCCTCACAATTGATGTAGAGTTGGACAGGGTATTCGAAGGTACGATTAAGGTCAAAGCTCATGCAGTTTGATAGCCTAAGAGCCTTTCCATACCCCGTGCTGAGGCCGGACGTAGATGACTACGTCGATGGAGATATTCAGGTAACAGCAGAGTTTGAACCGTCGATGGACGGGCAAGAGGTGGTCGCAGAAGTTGCCTTCCATCTAAGCGTCGAGGAGCTACGCGCGGAGGTAGAGGCAGGGAGAGCCAAATATACGACTGTATTTGCGTGCCGAGATACCTATTTTCGCCATGTCCACTCATCTTCTGATGAGAGCTTCAAAGTCGCATTCCCTGCTGGAAGGTTACGTGGCGAAGTACAAGTGTTCCCCTACATAGCGTCTGTCAAAACTATTACGGGATATAAAAGTAAGCTTATTAATTCAGAATTTGGTGAGGGTCCGTTTAGATATGAAATTGGCTCGGTTCTGGCAGTGGACAGACCGCAGATAATTTATATCGATCGTGACGTGTTCAAACCTCTATCATCCGTATTTGTATTAATAGGCGATGATTCGATCGTAGGGCACGAATGGCAAGTTCGAACCACCGATGACAAGGTTCAGATTTGTGTTAGCTTGGAACTAAAAGAGTTGATCGACAAAGCCAGAAACAATAAAGCGCACCGCGCTGTGTTGATGAACTCGATATATTTTGCCGCAGTTATGCAATGCATATCCATTCTGAAATCAGGCTCAGAAGACAACGAATCACGTTGGGCTAAGGTTATGCGGCAGAAGTGCCATAACGATGGAATAAATATAGATGAGCATGATGAATACCTAATAGCAGAGAAGCTTATGAGAAGCCCTTTTCAGCTAATTGAGGCGTATGTGTTTCAAGGAGCAGAGCAATGAAATTGCGAATTTTGCGAGAGTCAGCCGTTATAACACTTAGAAAGTCGATACTAGAAAATATCGAGTTATACAGATCAGGCAATTTCTCTTTCCTCGATCTCGATGCTGCTCAGTACCATGAGCTTCCCATCTCCCCTCAGGCAAAAGCGTTGGAGATGCTCAAGATGCCCGTAGGTGAGGAATTCTACGAAGTTGAAAATTGCCTGGCCGTTCATGCGTACCTCTCTGAGTTGACGCCATATGACGCTCGTGATGAGCGTCTATGGTGCCACCTCACACATACAGTTTTGCTCGACTACGTTCGCGCCCGTTGGCCTATACCTAGTGACGACGAGAAGGCTGTAGTGCATATCGAAACACATTTTTTCGCACGGACTAATCGCCAGATTGAGCGCGACAACGCAGCATCGCGATTGTGGTGGATGTCGCATCTATGTACGCGTGTCGCTGGAGTGGATCAGAAACAGGCTCTGGATGCCTTCTTGTTTCGCGCCGATGTGCGAGCCAACATCATCGAGAGGCCCACGATAGCTCAGTCGACGAATGTT
The DNA here is from genome assembly GCF_033977265.1 of Mesorhizobium australafricanum. Classification (NCBI taxonomy): domain Bacteria; kingdom Pseudomonadati; phylum Pseudomonadota; class Alphaproteobacteria; order Hyphomicrobiales; family Phyllobacteriaceae; genus Mesorhizobium; species Mesorhizobium australafricanum. The sequence goes on from NZ_JAVIIT010000015.1 coordinate 139,739, forward strand.
TTCTCGGTGATCCTACGTGGGCTAGTTAAATCGGCGGCGGGGAAGAAGACGCTCTTTGAGCGAAAGACGTTCAGAGCCATTATGATGGATCTTAACTCGATCGGTGGGTTTCGGCTGCTTGATGTCTTGCCAGAGCCAGAAATTCACAAGATTTTCGACTCTGTTATGGAAACGCGGCTCGGCGTTGCTGGATACTGAGATATCGACTGTTGGAAATTGAACAGATTACCTGACAAGGCCGCATCACAGTGTCGCAGGCCCGTCATCGGTAAAGGTCACTACAAATGCAAAGTTGGCGCACCCGACAGGATTCGAACCTGTGACCTCTGCCTTCGGAGGGCAGCGCTCTATCCAGCTGAGCTACGGGTGCTTCCCGGTATCCGGAAAACGAACCGGCCGGTGAGCCGGCCAGCCACGGCTTCTTAGCGGAAGCCGCTGCGGGCTTCAACGGCCAATTGGAATGGCGACGGCCTGTCATGGTTGATTGTCCCACCGGTAGGGTTGTCGGACATGGCGCTCCCCCTCTCCGTCTCGGCTTTGTCGAGCCACCTCTCCCCCGCTTCGTCGGGGCGAGGAACCAAGCTCGTAGCCTCACCCCTCCGCCGGCACCTTCGCTGTCTTCCGCTGCACCGCCCTTGTCGCCCGCTTCTGCTTCTTCGCGCTTGCCAGCTCGTGCATGGCGTCGAGCTGCATCTGCTGCATTTCGGCCAGCCGCTGCCATTGGCGCGAGATCAGGTAGTCGAGCTTTTCGTGCAGGTGCCGCACTTCGAGCTCGGCCTTCAGGTTCACCCGGTAGTCGTTGAAGGAGCGCAGCCGGTCTTTGGCTTCCTGCCGTCTCTGGCTCATCATGATCACGGGCGCCTGGATGGCGGCGATGCAGGAGAGCATCAGGTTGAGCAGGATGAACGGGTAGGGGTCGAAGGCGCCCGCCATGCCCTCGAGCAGGTTGATGCCGATCCACACCAAAAGCACGCCGGCGAACGAGATCAGGAACCACCAACTGCCGCCGAACTCGGCCATGCCGTCGGAGACGCGGTCGGCGAAGGACCGGTGCTCCTCGAATTCCTCTTCCGAGTTTTCCGAGATCGTGTCCTGTCTCGCGATCGATTCCACCACCTGGCGGTCGAGCTCGGAGAATTCGCCATGCTCCTGCTGCAGCAACTCCTCCATGTAGCGCATGCGGTAGCGGCCGAGCTCGGCGCGGCTGACGCGGGCGCCGCGCGGCAGGTCCGGATGGTCGGCGCGGATGCGGTCGGCGAGGCTCGGCCGCAGGTCGTCGATGCGCACAAGGTCGCGCTTGCGGAATTTTCGGCCGCTGATCGCCGACGGCTTTTTCTTGGGCTTGACCCTGGCGGTGCCGGGCACATGCGGTTCGGAATCCGGCACCTCCGGCGCTTCGAGGATCTCGTCGGCCGCCTCATGCGGGTCCTCCGCCACGGTCTCGGCTTCAAGATATTCGCCGGCGACGTCGTTCTCGTCGTCGGCTTTCTTCTGCGCCTTGGGGTCGCTGGCCATGGTCAGTGCTCCTGTCTTTGCGGCTACGATACGCCAAGCCGGCGCGGCATATCCATGCCGAGTGTGTAACTCGTGTGACAGAACAAGTTGTTGTGATGGGGTGGCTGGGGGTGTTCGCCCGAGTGGCCGCAATCACATGGGGCAGCGCCAGCCCCCTCATCCGGCCCTTCGGGCCACCTTCTCCCCGTGGGGGAGAAGAGACTGACGCCACGCCGGCAATCTCCTCTCCCCTCGGGGAGAGGTCAGCCGAGCGAAGCGGAGGCTGGGTGAGGGGGAGCGCCCTCCGCGATTATCCGCCGCGCTGGCGCGACGATCCCCGCCGCCTGGCACCATCGCTAGCCCTGTGGCCGGGCCATCCGGCAGACTACATCAAGCTTAAGCCCGCCCCGCTGGGCTCCCGCCAACGCAAGAAAGAGGGATCGTCATCATGTACAAGAAAATCCTGATCGCCACCGACGGCTCGGAACTCGCCGGCAAGGGCGTCGCCCATGGTCTGGAACTGGCCAAGGGCCTCGGCGCTGCCGTTGCCTTCGTCACCGTCTCCGAGCCGTTCCCCACGCTGGCCTGGGGCGGCGCGATGGCCGGCTATGTCGCCGCCGACGAGCTCACCAATTACGAGGAAAGCGCCCGCAAATACGGCCGCGAGGTGCTCGACAAATGCAAGGCCGAGGCCGATGCGAAGGGTGTCGGCTCGAAGGGCATCCATGTCGAGAACAAGGCGCCCGCCGAGGCGATCCTCGAGGTCGCCGCCGGCGAAGGCTCCGACCTCATCGTCATGGCCTCGCACGGCCGCCGGGGCATCGGCCGCCTGGTGCTCGGCAGCCAGACGGCCGAAGTGGTGTCGCTGACGCAGATCCCGGTGCTGGTGGTTCGGTAGGGGCTGACCCGTATCTCGATAGACGCTGGCGCTAGCGGAAGGACGAGATAAGCAGCGATCCTTCGCGCCCCCCTCTGCCCTGCCGGGCATCTCCCCCTCAAGGGGGGAGATTAGCTGGCACCGTCGCTTTCGCCAACCTCCAACGCCGCAGGATAGAGCGAAGCGCCGAAGCTGCCAATCTCCCCCTTGAGGGCAGGGGAATCGCATATGGCTTTTTGGGACTTGAAGTTGGGCTAGGAAGAGATTCTTTGGGCAGGCAGTCGAACTGAGGAGAGACTGCCATTTCGAGCCTAGAGAGCTATTTCGGCGCGCTGC
>NZ_JAVIIT010000016.1:0-122948 GCF_033977265.1 Mesorhizobium australafricanum
CGATCCACAAAAGCGCATCGAAGAAGCGCCGGCCATCGCTACGCGGGCCGCGCTTGCCCTTGCGCCCACCCGGCACAAACGGCTGGATCTGCTCCCACTGATCGTCGCGTAGAACTTCACCTTCCAACGCCGACCTCCAAAAGTCAGCCTTGAATCTGATTTGCCTCGCGATGGGAATCCCAAGCCGTTAAATTGTCACTACAGCCTAGAGCAGAACAGAAAGAAAACTGGCGGGCACGCAAAGGGCACGCCAAACAAGACGACTTCGCTACTCAAGAATGCGATCCTCGGGGCGGCTGAACTGGCCGGCGCTAATCCACAAGGAGGGCAGAACTGCTCGCTCTGCCCCGAGTTCTCATGGACGAACGCGGATGACCGTTTTCCCCGCGCGTCGCTTGGTCGGGTTGAAGGCGGCGACGGCATCGTCGAGGGTCGCGACGGTGCCGATGTTTGTCCGCAGTCGTCCGTCCCGCACCCGCTGGACGATCTCACCCAGTTGAGCGCGATCGGACTCGACAACGAAGTCGATCGTCAGGCCATCCGCGGAACGCACCTTGGTTGGTCCGACGACGGTCACCAGCGTACCGCCGGCTCGGATCAGGGCTGCGGACCGCTTCTGGATGTCGCCGCCGATGACATCGAACACCAGATCGACACCGCCGACGTCTTCCAAGGCGTCGTTCTCGAGATCGACGAATTCACTTGCGCCGAAGTCGAGTGCCTTCTTACGGTCGGCGGCGCGACCGGTGCCTATGACATAAGCGCCAGCCTCTCGCGCGAGTTGGGTCACCATCGAACCGACTGCGCCGGCCGCGCCGTGCACAAGGACGCTCTGGCCCGCCTGAAGGCGGCCGTGCTGGAAAAGTCCCTGCCACGCGGTCAGGCCCGAGATTGGCAGGCTCGCGCCGACAGTGAAGTCGACGTCGCCCGGCAGCGGCGCCAGGTTACGGGCCTCCATGGCTATGTACTCCGCGAGCGTGCCGTCGCGATGCCAGTCGGGGAGGCCGAACACTCTCTGCCCTACCGACAGTCCCGTTGTACCGTAGCCGAGAGCGATGACCACGCCGGCCAACTCGTGCCCAAGGATCGACGGTGTTCGGTCATGGCCGCGGCGATCGGCCCAGGTTGAGGGCCATTCCAGTTCGGTCGGGACGAATCCCGACGCATGAACCTGAACGACGACGTCGTTTATCGCTGCCTGCGGCTCGGGCCGCTCCGCCAGCTTCATCCCCGCGGTTCCGGCAGCCTGGTCGGTCACTACGATTGCTTTCATGATAATTACTCCTCAGTCACGGAATAGTCCCACTGGCTCATCACTCAGTACGAAATCGGCGCAACCTCTAATAGACGCCGTCGTCCGCCTGAGCGGTGGCAGCAGCAAGTATCAGGCCTCATAGCATCCCATCGCTCTGTTAGCCTGCTGCATGCGAAATACCATGCGGGTCTCAGAGGCCGGTTGAGGCCAGCAGTTCCTCGGGCGCGTTGAGTACGGAGGTCACCACGAAGACCGCTACGCCGAACACCCAATAATACCAGGCGTCGAGCCCAGTGAAGCCAAATGCAAACGGTGCGACTAGGAATACGAGGCCCACAAGGCGGTCGATCCAGAGGTGTAACGGGTAGGGGATAAGTTTGACCACGCCGGCCGGGTGGTCTGTCAGTGCGGCAAGCACGAGGGCCGCTACGCCCGCGACAACCGACAGCCATATTGCGGCCGGGCCGCTTTGGCCGAGTTTGAGAATAAAAGGTGCCGCAATTAGGACAATCGCGACGGGGTAGTCGATCAGGTAGGCGTGCACGGGTTTCGTGACGAAACGGATCTGCATGGTAGGTCTCCTTTCCGGTTGGGTGTACGGGTATTGCCCATGGTTCTGCCGCGCGGCGGCCGACTGGCCGCCTGCGCTGTCTTGGTAGTTGGCCGCTCGTGGACGCGCGCCGTCACCAGGGCGGAAAACGCCGTGATTCGGCCAGCTCTAACGTCGCCTTCAGAACGCCACAGAGCCTCTAGTTCTCCAACTCCGGCGGCCGCATCCTGGGCGACCGCGCAGCCGCCGCGTGCTACCAGGCCGCGACCTTTGCAGGCGCGACTTCGGGAAAGTCGATCGGGGTCTTGATTGCGTTGTTCATGAAGTTGGTCAGCACGAATTGGGCTGTCAGCGCTATCATTTCGACGATATTGGCGTCAGTCCATCCAGCGTCCTTGACCGACGCGAACTGGGCATCGGAAACCTTACCGCGCGTCTCGATGAGGGCTTTCGCAAAGGCCACTGCAGCTTGCCGCTTCGGGTCGCTCGACTGGCCTTGCCGATTCAGCGCGATCTCCTCTGAGGGGATCTTTGCCAATTTCGTCGAGACGTAGCCGTGCGCGGCCAGGCAGTAGTCGCAGCCGTTGGCCGCCGAGACCGCGAGCGCCATCGCCTCCCGCGTTTTCAGGTCGAGGGTCTTCGACGTCGGCCCCGTCAGGCCCGCCCAACCGCCGAGGGCGTTCGGGCTAATGGACATGAGACGATAGTGGTTCGGCAGGAAGCCGAGCGTCTTGCTGACGATGTCGAGAATGGGTTGAGACTCGGCTGGGGCATCGTCGCGGGCAGGAATGGCTATTCTGGGCATTGTTTTTCTTCCGTTGGTGTCCCGGTAGGCGGTTTATTCAGGGAACTAGGTTGTATTGACCTGTGGAATAATCCGCTATTTTCGGAAGGCGTCCTCTCGAAGGATGAGACCAACAGGGAGTAATGGCAATCGATCGTCTGGAAGCCATGAACATCCTGCTGGCCACCGTGGAGGAGGGGAGTTTCTCGGGCGCCGGCCGTAAAATTGGCATGCCCTTGCCGACGGTGAGCCGCAAAGTCGCAGAGCTCGAGGCGCACCTTAAGACGCAGCTCATCGTCCGATCGACCCGAAAGCTCGTTCTCACCGAGCCGGGTGTATTGTATGTGGCCGCCTGCAAACGCATTCTGGAGCAGCTAGACGAAGCCGAAGCCCAGGCTGCCGGCGAGTACAGCACCCCGCGCGGCGAACTGACCATCACGGCGCCGCTAGTCTTTGGGCGGCTCCACGTTCGCCCAGTGGTCACCGATTTCCTCGCCCACTTCGCCGAGATCAACATCCGCATGACCCTGTCGGACCGAAAAGTGAATCTAGTCGACGACCATATCGATATGGCGGTCCGCATCGGGGAGCTTCCAGACAGTACGATGATCGCGACGCGCGTTGGGTCGATCCGCCGCATCGTCTGCGGCAGCCCTGAATACTTCGCCGCACACGGGATTCCGCAAACCCCTGCCGACCTGGCGGACCACATGTGCGTGACTTTTTCAGCCATGGCGTCGGGCCAGTCATGGGTCTTCGCGCCTAAGGCAGGCGAACCAGCGCAGATGGTGCGGCCCCTGTGCCGCCTGTGGGTCAACACTGCCGAAACCGCAATCGATGCGGCCGTGGCCGGTATCGGCGTCACCAACGTCCTGTCCTACCAGGTTGCCAGGGCGGTTCGGCAGGGGAAGTTGCGCATTATCCTGCAGGACTACGAGGCCGAACCGTTGCCCGTCCATCTCGTGCATATGGCGCAGAGCATCCTGCCCTTGAAAATGCGGCGCTTCCTCGAGTTCGCTGCACCACGGCTCAGAAAATCGCTCGACACCGACGATACCACCCTCGGGCCTTCTGGCTCCCGTTAGGAACGTCCACGCAGGCCAGCCGCACCGACGGCCGGTTGAGATCTGAGTTGCGGAGGAAGCACACAAAATGGCGGTTCATCACGTGATACAGCTTCGGCCACCAGTCCAGCCGGCTTGCCAAAGAAACGGGCCATCGTCACCGAGCAAGGGCACACTCTCGATAAGCGGATCGTGCCCCACCCTCAGGGTTAGACCTGCACCTTGCAGGGCTAAGGCCGGAGCCGTGATACTCGTAGCGGCGTGCGTCGATCTCAGGACGCAGCGCGCATTCGACGGCTGCTTAAGAACTCAATGATCTTGTATGCGCTCATCGGTCGGCTGAGCGCATAGCCTTGCAAGATGTCGCAGCCCAAATCCTTGAGGATCTTGGCCTGCTGCATTGTCTCGACACCTTCGGCGATAACTTCCACCCCCAAGGACCTGCCAATCTGCACAATCGATTCTACGACCTCGCGCCGCTGGGCCGATTCGGAGATTGGACTAATTAGCTGGCGTGCAATTTTCAGCCGTCGCGGTTGAAGTTTGAGCAAGCTGACAATCGAGGCGTGGCCGGTGCCAAAATCGTCAATTTCGATGTCGATCCCGAGTTCCTTGATCTGGTTGACGTTCCAAACCATTAGCTCATCGTTATCGTCAAGGAAGATTGATTCTAGTAGCTCGAAGGAAACGGTGCCTGGTTTTATTGAAAGTGAAGTCAGGCTGCTGATCAACTCGTCGTCCTGTAGCCGTCTTGCAGAGACGTTCACCGAGACGCGCGGAACCGACAGCCGAGCTCTTTTCCACTGATCAAAGTCGTGGAGAGTTTGTTTGAGAACTATCCGGTCAATAGTGGAAACGACATTCAACTCTTCCGCAATTTTCATGAACCGACCTGGCGGTTGAAGGCCGTCGATCGGATGGTTCCAGCGCGCCAGCGCCTCAACGCCGGCAACCTTTAGCGTTTTCGCGTCGAACTGCAGCTGGTAGTGCGGAACAAATTCGTTGCGTTCCAACCCTCCGAGGATCTCATCGGCCAGCCGTTTGGTCCGAACGATCTCAGACTGAAGATCTTCGGTGAAGAACTCATACCGATTGCGTCCTCGGCCCTTGGCCCGATAGAGGGCTATGTCCGCGTTGACCATCAGGCGTGGTCCGTCGATAGGACCGCCCTTACCGACTGCGATCCCGATGCTGACCCCACTACGGCACTGGTGGTCCTTATAGGGAACCGGCTGCCGCAATCTCCGGATTATCCGGTCGGCCAACTGCTTGAGTTGTTCTATCGAGATGTCGCGCCAGCAGACTATGACAAACTCATCGCCTCCGACCCGGGCAACGAAATCTGCCGACCCGATAGTCGAGGTCAGCACCTTCGCGGTATGGATCAAGACGGCGTCGCCGACGGTATGACCAAGTGTGTCATTGATCTGTTTGAAGCGATCGAGATCAAGATGAAGAAGCGCGGCGCCGCTGTTAGCCGTTGACCCCGTGGCGGCGTGACCATCGAGCACGATGTCGAGGTGGCGGCGATTTGGAAGGCCAGTCAGCGAATCGTGAAGCGCTGTGTGCTCATTGCGCGCCGTCGCCGCCTCTAGCTCAGCATTCCTCGTTTCGGCGAGGTTCTTTGCCCGTTCCAACTCCCGCCTCAGGGCCACGTCCGCCGTCACGTCCCATTCCGCTCCGACCATCTTGTGGTCGGTACCGTCCTTGTAACTCTTGGCACGCGCGCGAAGATGTCGAATAGTTCCGTTAGGAAGCATTACGCGATATTCCGAAGAGTATATGCCGGTCGCGATCCCCTGCGCGAAATCCCGCTTGGCCTGCTCAGAATCGTCGGGATGGATCGATCTTGACCACTCTTCGAAGGTTCTCGGTCCGCCATCTGCCGGCTTTCCGTAGATTTCGTTCAGACGGTCATCCCAGTATATGATGTCCGAGTCGAGATCCTGTTCCCAGACGCCAATTTGTGAGGCATCAAGCGCAAGCTCCAGCCTCTCTGAAAGCTGTGCAAGCCGTCGTTCGCTGCGGCGCAGATCGGCGTAATGCTTATGCCGTTGCTCGAAAAGCCGCCCCGCAATGACAATCGGAACCACGACCAGAGCGCCGCCGATGAGCATTGTTAATCGCAAAATCCAAGCGTTCCGGGGCGTGGCGTTCCAGCCACCCTTGGGAACGGCGGAAATCTGCCACGATCCTGTCGGCAATCGCACCTCGGCCGTGACCGGATTGTCTTCTGCCACGTGTGCGGGACCGTAAAATCGCTCGCCGCTTCGGCCCAGAGCGTCCTTGCCCGTCAGAGCGATCTCGATCGACAGCTTCTTGTCTAAAAGACCGCTGTCCTCGTACAGCTTCTGAATGTCGATTACGGCAGCCACTATACCCCAGAACGTCTCAGTTGGGCGGTCACGGTCAAGGAATACAGGGAATCGACCGATAAACGCCTGACCTCCTTGCTTGAGTTCCACGGGTCCGGCCAACACCAGTTGTTTGGTATCGCGTGCCCGAAGTACCGCTTCACGCGTATCTTCGTCCTTGCGAAAGTCCAGTCCAACGGCCTTTTCATTGCCTTCCATTGGATACATCAAAGAGATGACCAGGCCGGGGGCAGCGGCAATGTTTCTGACCTGTGTCTTCTCGCGAAACAGGCTCACTGCCAGCTTGGCAAAGCGGGCTTGGCTCATATTTGGTTCGGTAACGATCGTCGCGATCAGACCACGCGCCAGTTGAAGGTCTCCATTGACATTGCCCTCGAGATTGGCGCGGACGAGGTTCATCTCCTTCGCAACGTCAACGCGCAATGCCTGTTCGGCAACAATGCTGTTTTGATGGTCAGCAAAAATTCCCGCGATCAACAGCACGACAAGCGCAATCAATGCCGGAAGACTGGTCCAGGTCATCAAGGTGCGGAAGCGCTGATGAATGGCAAATTGCAAAGTGGAATCTCGGTCGGCCTAACTTCCGACTGGTGCAGGGTATAGGAGCAGCCTTAATCGAGTCTTGGTACCCCTCCTCAAACTTTAGAAAAGGCACATCGAGAGACCAACCCTTATCTGTCAGTCCGGACGATGGATCGACGAAGAAGCGAAACGGTCGGAAGCGCGTATCGCGCCAAAGCGCCGCCAGGAGGTCAAGCGCGATGGCAGATCATAGTGACTGCTTTAACTTGCCCGTCCGTCGCGGTTCTACCGTTCGCCAACTGATGTGACTCAGATCAGGGTTATATCGCCCGACCGCATGGTCAACAGGCGGAGCTGAACGTGCACTGTTACAATTATTCCTCCGAAACAGTCCGCTTGCGGCCTCTTTCCGGCCGTTCCGATGAGACCTACTAATCGACTTCGGGGAGGGGGCCTGCAACAGCCAGCACTTCGAGGCTTTCGATCTCTTGCATCACCTTTCCAGCGATGCCCTGGAGGTCGCCATACATGCCGACTGTAGACTCAATCACTCCTTGAATTTGTGCTTCCCGCTTGGCCCACAGCCGGATGGTGGCCTTGCGCTCACGTGCGAGATCGTCCTGCATGTCGGAAAATTTTTCGACAATGGCCTCTATGCGCTGCCGAAAGCGCGGCCCAGTTAAATACCCGTAGACCAACTCCACCTTTGAAGCCTGCCCGACTTGGGCTAATCGTGAGTTGGACAATTCGATTAGCGACTGCCGCAGCATAACAGCGATGGGAATGGCGCATTTGGGATGGGCGACGTAAACGCCTTCGACCAGGTCAAATGTCCCAATTCCCTGGGGCAGGGCTTCAGAAATCAGTAAGGCGATGTCCGCCTTCGCCGCTCGCTGATCGGTCCTCAGCTTGGCGAGCCAGCCCTGACTCCAATTCTTGGTGCGCTTTGACTCCCAAAGTATGGCCCCGCATGGCTGACCGGCCGGACCGACCACCCGCTGAATGACGTCGCCACCGAACTCGCCCTTGCCCACCGGCTCGATTACATCAACCGGGAACCGAGCGCTGATCAGTCCCTCCAACTCCAACTCCAGAGCTTCACCTTGCAACTGCTGGGAGCCCTGTTCAGCGCGGCGCTTCAGATCCTCGATCTGGCGCTGCATACCGGCGATTTGTTCCTCCTTCTCGACAATCTTCATTTTGAGACCGTCTTCCGCGTCAGACCTGGCCTTTGCACGAACAGCGTCTAGTCCTTCCTGGACCTTTCGCTCGATTGTGAGAGCTATTTCTCTCCGCTCGTCCTCTAGCTCACGCTGCTTCGTGAGGAATTCCGCTTGCGCCTTCTGCGCCTGTTCGAGCTTGTCATCGCGTGCCTTGAGCGTCTCCTCCAACTCGGCCACCTTGCGGTCGCGCTCCTCCAAATCGGCCGAGAGCAAAAGTTTGGCCTTGCGAGCCTCGTCGGCCGCAATGTGACCCCGCTCGATCCTGAGCTTCTCGGCAACGAGGCTCTCGACGCCTTCTTTCGCCGCTGCGACTTCCTGGCGCTGACGCTCGAGTTCTTCATCCTTGAGGGCAATCGCTGCATTTGTCTGAGCGATGCGCTGCTCGTACTCCTCGCACGTTGCAGCGATCAGAGGCCCTGCGAGCGACTCATTGAGCTTGATGTCGGTCTTGCAACTGGGGCAGGTGATCGTCGGCTCGCTGAAAATCTTGTGGCCGTGCAGAGTCTTGCTGACAGGTTGAACGGTCATCGAAATTCGCCTCGGAAGAATCGGTTTCCTTTGAGGCCGTAGTTTAGCCGATGCTCGCAGCAGTGAACAGAACAAAAAGGGAACTACCTGGGCATTCCACTGAATTGAGCTGCTCGAACGGTAGCACCGTCATAGCTCATGAATTCGATCGCCGCCGACGCGGTTGTAGAACTTATCATCCATGAACCCCTCCCTAGCAAAGCGTCTCGCAGGCTACCCCGTCACCGTCCCTGTCCAGTTTGCGGCCCCACGTGCAGTTGTGCAGATACCATTGGGCTGCATCGCACGAGCTGATTTGCGAGCAGTACCGCCGGGGCTCGCATGAAAGGCCGCCGCTCTGTGCGACCAGCTTGCGGCTCATGATGCCGAGCGGCTGGCTCGGCGGTGCCGCGCCGTCGCCGTGCGAGGAGCGCCAATCCCAAGGAGCTTGGAAGTTGCCGACCCACAAGCCGACCTTCGCCGCTTCCGCTTTTGCCTGCTGCTCTGCATACGCGCCATGACTGTAGCGCGGCCAATCGAGCGCCTGGCCTTTTTCGACCATCCACGCCGCCACGCTGGCGCCGTCGGCGCGTCGGCAGTCACCGACGTAGCGGTGATAGCGGTCCCAGGTCACGAACGTGCACTGCACCGGCCTAGAAGCAGCCAGGAAGCTATCCAGGGCTTCAGCCGATCGTCGGCCGCACGGATATTCGAAGCCCTTGGCGTCGTCGCAATACTGCTTGCCCTCCGGCGCATCGATGCCATTGAAGCGAACCCGTTGCCCATGGATCTCGATTGTGTCGCCGTCGATGACCGACGCGACGCCAGCGATCGGCTCCGGTTTTGGCCCGGTCAAGGTCTGCAGACTGATCTCGTGCAAGCTGTCGCTGTGCTGCATGGCGGTCAGCGCGGCCAGCGCGCCGGCCGCAACTACGGTCACAGAGATCAGTCGTCGCGGCACGCTCGCCCAACGCAGGGCGCGCGAACGCCTAGCGCCGCTGCGCTTCCGCCACTGGTCAGATCGATTGTCGTGACGAGACCTATCCAAGCCCTTTCCCCCCACTCGGGAAGATGCTCTTAAATAGGATCGAAGTCCACTATGGCTCGAGCAGAGCGCCACCATATTGCGCCCACAGATGTTCGCAGGCCCATATCCTCAAACTTGGCGTTCCTGGTTCCCCGTATAAGACCATCGCACCGCGAACGTCGTAACCAAGCACCGACGCGTTGGCGACAATCTGGATGGCGTGGCCCAAGCTGATAAGTGCGATGCGAGTTTCGATTTTGTTAGTGAGATCGACCACGCCGAAGATTTCCGCGTCTGCGCCTCTGCCGGCCAAAACAGCCGTCGAGAGCGCATCATCCAGAGCAAGCAACATTGCGGAATCCCCCGTAACCCCCACTCGCTAAACTTCGATGCGCGAAATTTGTTCCGCGTGCCCGAACGAAATCCGGAATCAGCTATCCATCTCTAGCGGCTTATGACTCGGTTGCTCGTGCCAGATCACTTGCCGAAGATCGCGCCGATCGATGGCCTGCCCGCAGGCAAGACAGATGTGGAAGTGATCCTGCTCGGTGACGACCGCTCGAACCTGCAATCTGCCGATGATCGGTGGTCCCAAAGCAGAGAGCTTTGTCACCCTCTCAGCTTTCTCGCTTCACGCTCCAACGTCTTGCGATCGTTGCCGTGGGAGTCGATTAACTCCCGAACCTGCTCGGGCGTGATCCGGTGCTGCTTCGCGAAATATCGCACTTCATAATCCTCGTCTGCGGATACGCGGTCGCGGTCTCTGAAATCTCGCTTGGTCTTGTCGTCTGTCATAGCTGTTCCTCCTGAAAGCGGGAAACCGACGTCTTGCGTGAATGTTCCAACTTGCTTTTTCAGCAAGTGCTAACGGAACGCTTACGGCCATGCGATATTGAATCAAATTCGAAGTTGCGTGGAGTTCCGATGCGTAAGCCCGCCGGCGGGGGCCGACCGTCGTTTATCTCTCCCCTGATGCCTACCCTCGTCGACAAGCCGCCGGAGGGCGACGGCTGGCTGCACGAGGTGAAATTCGATGGTTACCGCTCTCAGATCGTCCGCGACGAAGAAGGCGCGCGCATCTTCACGCGCCGAGGACTCGACTGGACATCGAAATACCGCGACCTCGTGAAAGCGGCGGGCGCACTCAATGCTGACAGCGCCATTGTCGACGGGGAAATCGTCGTGTTGGATGAGGCCGGACACTCCGACTTCGGCGAGTTGCGAAAGGTCATAACCAGGCGTTAGCACGACCTCTATTTTGTGGCCTTCGATCTGCTGCATCTTAATGGCCACGATCTGCGCGACATGCCGCTGGTGGACCGGCGCGACATCCTCGATGCGCTGATACCGACAGATCGGCACATCCAATTCAGCCAGGCGTTGCCGGGCGACGCGAAATCGATCTTCCATCTGATCGACCAGGCGGGACTGGAAGGCATGGTGTCGAAGCGCAAGGACAGCGTCTATCGCAGCGGCAATTCGGCCGCCTGGCTGAAGGCCAAGTGCTACACGATCGATGAATACGAACTGCTCGGCGTCGAGCGCGAGCCCGGCAAACCTGCTATATCGGATCGGCTTTCATCACCTTGAACCGGGAAATGCGCGAACGGCTCTGGCAGCGCGTCCAGGAGCACGTAGGGGCCGCGCCAAAGGGCATCAAGCGGTCGGCGACGCAATGGGTTAAGCCGGGCCTGATCGGCCGTGTGAGGCACCTTCGCGGCGAGGAGGATCTGCGCCACGCATCGTTGCAGGACTTTCGCGAGGAATAGCGAGGAGACAGCCCCATGCCGATCCGCCAGAGAGCAAAAGGATGCAGGAATTTTCGAGCCGGCGGAGCTTGATCTCCTCGCGAGCGTGTTCGACCGGTTGAAATTCGACGGCCAAACCGCCGAGCAACGCGACGCTCTGGCCTCGCGCATCATCGCCAACTTCATGGCTGGCATCACAGATGAGGAGGAACTCATTTCCCTATCGAGCCGACCTTTAGGTCGATAGCCCGCCGCCGGTGTGCCACCACCAGCCGCAGCGGGCTAAGGTGGCCGGCGCCTCTCGTTGGGAGATTGCCTGAAGCGTGCGCGGGCCTGGCGAACCGCGGTCCGCCGCATATGCAGCTTAGCTAAAATATCCTGAATCAGACATGGTGTGATCGCGGAACCCGGGCTACCTCGCCGGCCGCGCGCTGCCCCGACCTCGGCAGCGGGGTTATTGTGCCGGGCAAGCGCCATCTCACCGGTCTGCTGAGTTGTCACCAGCAAGATCACGTCCGGTTGCGGCGCCGTTGATAGTTGCACCCGATCAAACGATTCAGGGTGCCTTTCCTGCGCGGATCATTGCCCGCGCTATCGCAAGTTCGGCTTCGACCCTAGCGTTTTCCCTTTGGGCTGCATTGTCGGCCGCAATCAGCCGACGGAGCGAGCGCTTGACCTCGCCACGCGACCATCCTGCTTCCAACATGCAGTCGACGATCGCCTGAAATCCTGGTTCCATTGCCTCCTGACAGTCTACGTCTCGGTCAACGTACTCGCGATCGTGCTTCGGGGCGGAGATCATGCACTGCCTTCCACTTCGCTCTCATCGTCCACCATAGGAGGCACCAGCAAATAGGCGTTGGCGACAAGCCAGTCGCCGACAATGGTTTCCACCAGATCGGGCTTGGCTTCGCCCATCTCGGCCGCCAGGCTGGTCAGGGCGTCGTCGGTACGCGCGCCAAGGCTGATCCCGCCGACGTTTCGGAGTAGCAACGCGGCTCGTCGAAGCAGCACCTGCAGATCGGCGCGGGAGGCATCAGCGATGTGGTCGGCAGTGCTTTCAAGTTCGTGTGGCCTCGCTCCTCAAAGGAATTGCTCACCGTCGCCGCGGTGCGCGAAGCAGAACCAGTGCGGCGCTTGCTTCGGCTTGGCGAAGCCCCAACCGGCATCTTTGCTGCAGCCGTCATGCTCGCAAACATGATGCTGCACATCAGGCGGCGTGGCGTATTCCGGCTTGGGCAGTCTGATTTCATCGCTCATTCCAGGTCAGGTAAGTCGCCGCTCAAAAACAGGGTGTTTGGCGGGCCGTAGTCTCCCAGCGCCGGATCGGCATCTCGGCTCCAAGCGATGACGCCTACGTGCTTGCCAGCCAGTGCCTTTGCCGTCCGGATGGCCCGCTCTTCGCTTTGCTGATCAGTCGGACCGTACACCGGAAAGATCTCTCCGTCGTCGCCGCGGTCAAAGGCGACCACAACAATGAACTTCGGCTTTTTCTGCTCTGGAAGGACGTGGGTCGACATTCAACGGTCCTTCCTCAGGTTGTCGGGCTAACAGTGAACAAAATAGGAACAAAGAGTCAAGTAGAAGTGGCCGAGAGGCGCCGCCTGGACCCTGACGCATGCCCATGACGCCGGGCAGGTGGCGGCCATCCGCAGCGCGCGCTGCAACGTCACGCGCTACTACAAGCCGCTCGAGTTGCGGGAGGTCATCGGCAACGTCACGATCGACGAGGTGAGGGACAAGGCTCGCTGCCAGAACTGCGGCAGCCGCGAATGGATGAGCGCCGACGCCTGGTCGAAATTCGTTGGGAGAGGCGGGTGATCTGGCGAGATGAATGACGGGCTCCTGATGGACCTGGTCGCAATCATGAGCTGTCGCTAAAATAAGATCGAGAGGCAAAGGAGGAAACAATGCCCATCTTCGATGATCTCCAGGAAATTTGGGACTTGTATGTAGCGGCGTATCGATTGGGGGATGCTGCCGGCTGCGCTGCTATCTTCACCGACGACGCAGAAGTTCATTCACCTTATGGGCCGCCTGCACGCGGCCGAGCTGCAATAGAGGCGTTGCACGGCATTTGGGTTCAACATGCCGGGCCCAACAAGACCCTTCAAGTGATCGAAGCAGGCAGCTCCGGAAATCTTGCCTGGACACTGGCTGCCTACTCGGAAGGAGAGGCAACCGGCAACGGCACCTCACTGAGTATCTTGGAGCGTCAGGCTGACGGAGGCTGGTTGATCCGGATGTGCAGTCTCAACAGTACTGACGCTGGCGGGTAATGCTCCGCAATTCCGTGGCTAGCTGATCGCTCGCTCCACAGGCGCCTTCTTGACCGGCTTAGCCCCCGGCTTTCTTCCCAACGCGCTGGATTTCGCGAGCGCCGATCGCCGAGCAGCATAGTTCGGCGCCACCATGGGGTAGTCGCGCGCCAAGCCCCATTTCTCGCGATACCATTGGCGTCAGGCCGTAGCGCACGTTGAGATGGCGCTTCAACGACTTGAACCTCTTCCCGTCCTCCAGGCAGATGATGTAGTCCGGAGAACACCGACCTTTTCGGATTGACGGCTGGTGTCTGGCCAGGCGTCCGACCTTTGATAGGGACGAATTCCCACCTGCAATCGGTGATCCAGATATTCGCCGACCATTGTCTTCATTCAGGGAACCTCGGCGTCGAAATCAACTGCAAACCCCGCGTCGATGGCGGCTCGTGCAATGAGATCGCCAAGTTGCCAATCCGTCAACTCGCAAAGCGGAAACATCTCTCTCATGACATGAACAGCCTCGGCGATTGAAATGCAGGGATTGTGACCTTATCGAGCAGGTAGCGGACAATCGCCTGCCGAACGTCTGACGACATGGCTGTCTGCGTGACCGTGAGCATCTCCAGACCCTACGAATGGAGCCGCATTTCCTCGCCCTTGGCCATCGTTGCGTCGAAGACCACGGGAATTCCGTGAACGATGCAGGCCGCCGCCAACATACCCTCTAACTCATTGTCGCTGGTTCTGCAGGCAGGCATAAGTGTTCGGATGGCGCGGATTGCCTGTGCGATGGAAAGGAACCGGGCTCGAGCCCTGGAAAGAACATAGGCTTCGGTCGCCTTTTCCACCGTGACGCTGTGAAAAGCGTTGGTCATTGAGCTCCTCCCTGAACCCAAACCAACGTGATTTACGCTCTATTTTCAGCGGCCATCAAGCTTATGTACGCTTTCGGACAATCAGCCGGTGAGAATGCCGAAATGCCGTTGCTCCTCCTCGCCATAGGCGCCGTGCGTGAGCTTTATCAGTCCACTTCGATCTCAGCTCTTCTCAAAGCTTAAGCACTGGCTCAGAAAGGCAGCAAGACGCACCGTCGAAGCCGTTTGCGACGCTATCGCACAAACACTCAACCGCGTCACACCGACAGAGTGCTCACACTACTTCCAAAACTCAGGCTATGACCATCACTAATCTCATCCCGCTCTAGGAGGCAAAAGAGCGGCCGTGCCCTACAGGTTCAAATATCAGCGGTTGAGACGTACCTTGCGCCAACCTGCACGGCTGCGAAGATTTCGAAGGAGGGCCTGCTACTCTGATGGCTTGAACCCGCGTCGGCGGCCGCACCGACAAACTTCTTCCGGCCATCGACAGCTTTGCGTCAGCTACCTTCGTAGGCGCGCCTTCGTTTAGCGGACCGGTGAAATCGTTCGTCCGCAAGCCAGGTAAGTCCCCGAAATCAAAAAAATCATCAGCGTCGAATCGAGAATGTCGTGGCCGACGAGCATGCCGGCTAGACCGCCAACAAGATATGTTGTGACAGTAAGGACAATCATCGTTGCCCCGAACCGCTCTGTCGGATCGGCGCTGAAGCGGAGAACCGTTATCGCGTTCCGTATCGCGACAACGAAAATCGCTGCCAACGCAAGCGCGCCCACAAGTCCAGCCTGCACCGACGCTGTCAGAAAGCCATTGTGAAAGTGACTGAGCCCCTGAATCCCGAAACGCTCCTTGAACCCCTGCGTTGAGATCGTCCGACTGGCGGACATGCCGTGCCCGAAGAGTGGCGAATGGCGGAATGCATCGAGTCCGACTTCCCAGAGCCCGACCCGCAAGCCTAACGGGGTGGAATGATCGCCCTTATTTGTGAGGGAGTTCCAGTTATCGAACAGGACATGCGTGCGATCCGCGACAATTGGAAAGGTGATTGCTGCCGTTAGCAGACCGGAAACGCCAGCTATTACCAACACACGCCTCGTATCCGGCCGGGTCAACCTCTTGCGATTGATCGCAACGACAGCGACAGCGGCGATCAGCAACGCCAGCCAGACCATGCGTGAGCCGGAATAGACTGTCGCAATTACGCCTGCGAGCGCCGCGGCGGTGAGGGGCCTCCAGGCTCTTTCTACTCCCGACAGTGCGCCTGCAAGACACATCATCACGGCGAGACAAGTGACCGTTGCAAACACGATCGGATTTCCGGCGCCGCCTTCGGCCCGCAGCATCCCGATCCAGTGATATTGGACAACGGCGAGCACGAGTGCTCCAACGCATGCCGCCGCGCTTGCGAGTACGGCCAGGCGAGCCAGGTCCGCCTTATCAGTTATGCTCCAGGTTGAATAGGAGATCGGGAACAACAGCAAGGTGACCAGCGGCAGGAAATGCGTAACGTCAGCTCGCAATGTGCCATTAACGATCGATGCCACGATCTGTGCCGCGCAATAGGCACAAATAGCGATGGTCATGCCAAGCATCGGCCGGTCGATGTTCAGGCGCCGACGCCCGGCCGCCAGCAGCGCCAGCGACCAGAGCGCGCCACCATGAAATACGAAGCTGACCACCGACCCAAGTACCGGTGGCGAAAAGAAGCAGGCGAAGGAGAAATACCGGTTTACTCGTTCGGCCGTGAGGTGGCGCCGTAGCGATGTCAGCGGGTCCAATGCCTTTGCTGCTGGGATGAACATAGATCCCTTCATCCATTCGCCGTCCTCGCGTCCTCCGCCCGAGCCGGTATAGCAGCCCGCTTTGGTATCTGATGGGGAGGTGGGACTGTTTCGCCTATTCAAGCCGCGACTGCCGCTGAAGAGCCCTCGGTCACTTCGCGCCAGGACTGGAACATCAGTACGTCCCAAAGGAGATACTGATTGTTGCGTTGCCCGGAGAGGTGTTCGGACCACGCGCGCCGGATCGCCATGGGTTGAAAGAACCCATCATCCCGCAGTCGCCGCTCGTCGAGCAGCGCCTCCGCCCAGTCACGCAGCGCACCGCGCAGCCAGCTATCGATTGGCACCCCGAAACCCATCTTTGGACGTTCGACAAGCGCTCGAGGAACATGCCTGTAGAGCAGTTGCCTGAGCGGCCACTTTGTCTGCCCTGCGGCGCGCAGAATGGAAAGCGGTAGCGAAAGCGCGAAGCCTACGAGGCGGTGATCGAGTAGCGGCACGCGGGTCTCAAGGCTGACTGCCATCGCCGCGCGGTCGACCTTCACCAGGATGTCGTCTGGCAGATAGCTCATCATGTCGATATACATCATCCGCTCCACATTACCCGATAGGATCGGCAGTGGTTCAAGTCCCGTCAGCATCGTCGGAGGCTCCACAGCGCCCGGAATGACCTCTGTCGGCTCCCAGTGTGTGCAAAGCCGACGGTAGACGTCATTCACTGTTCGTAGTGAAAGGACCGACGCTGCTTTGTGGATCTTATCGCCCACACGCTCGCGGCGCAGGCGTTGCGGCAAAAACGGCATGATCCCGCCCGCGACATTGTCGTAGAGGTCGCGCGAAGGCAGCTTCGCCAGACTGGCTGACATACGACGCAAACCGATCGGGACACGCGAAAGCTTGCTCCAGAACGAATCGGCGAGTGCGTAGCGCGTGTAGCCGGAAAACAGCTCGTCTCCGCCATCCCCAGACAACGCCACAGTGACACTGCCTCGCGCCAACTTGGACACCAGGAAGGTCGGGATTTGCGAGGAGTCCGAGAAGGGCTCGCAGTAGATGCCGGGCAGTTGCGGCACGACGTCTAGGGCATCCCGCTCGCTCAGATAAAGTTCGGTATGATCGGTGCCGAGATGGCGCGCCACCTGTTCAGCGTGATGGGCCTCATTGAAGCCGGACTCGCTGAAGCCGATCGTGAACGTTCGCACGGGGCGTGAGCTGATCGACTGCATGACCGCGACGATCGCGGAAGAATCGATGCCGCCCGAGAGGAAAGCGCCAAGCGGCACGTCCGCGATCATCTGTCCTTCAAGCGACCGGCGAAGATGCCGCTCGAGTTCATCCACGGCCTCTTCCTTATTTCCCTGGAAAGGCTCGCGCCTGCCTTGCTCGGCGATCTCGCTAGCGCTCCAGTAGCTCTCGACACGCGGCTCGCGCATAGGATCGGAAAGGATCAGAAAGTGACCCGGTCTTAGTTTCCGTATACCCTGATAGATACTGTAGGGGGCGGGGATATAGTTGTGGCGCATCAGCAGCGCCAGTGCATTGCGGTCGATCTCGGCGCACCAGCCCGGAAGGGGATGAAAGGCCTTGGGTTCAGAGGCAAAAGCGAATGCCTTGCCGATACGGCCGTAATAAAGCGGCTTTTCCCCGAGGCGATCGCGCCCAAGAGTGAGCGTCCTCTGTTGCCGATCCCAAAGTCCGAAGGCGAACATGCCGACCGCCGATTGAAGCGCCCGCCTTACTCCCAGCACCTCGATGGCCGCCAGAAAAACCTCGGTATCGGAGTAGCCATTCCAGGCGGTGGCGCCAAATTCCCGGTCGAGAAGCGTCCGCATCTCGCCGTGATTGTAGATTTCCCCATTGAAGACAATCACGTAGCGGCCACTATGCGAGGTCATCGGCTGTGCGCCGGCTGCTGACAGGTCAATGATTGCCAACCGGCGTTGACTGAGAGCGATGCCGGCCTCGGCATCAGTCCAGACGCCATCGCCGTCCGGCCCGCGGTGCCGGATCGTGTCTGCCATCCGGCGCACGGTCAAGGCGCCGCTGCTCGTGGCGGCCGCTCCACCCATAATGCCGACAATTCCGCACATCCGGCGTCACATCTCCCTGGTGGTCCGGCGCCGCTCTTCCTCGCCATTTCGAGAAATCAGAAAGAGATTAGCCAAAGGGGTTATAGATCGTTTCGTTCGAAACACCATTCGCCACAACCTGTGCCAAAAAGGCCAATTCCCGGGGTAACGTTGAAGCGTCTCGCGGTCCGAAACCCAAGCTCTTCGATGGACATCTCCAACTCTGCGGCCGAGGTCGATTGATAGGGGTAGCCGCCCAGCCAGTCGTCGACATCCGCCAAGAACTCCATGCCTCGGCGCGCGCGATAATTTTTCACAAAGGAAATCGCGTCCCGGTGGCGCAGCGTTCTTGCCGAAATGTAGGCTGAGACAAAGAGCGCTTTCACCGGGGGCCGCAGCCAGCGATGAGAGGAGTAGAGCCTCTTTTCGACTTCCCACAGTCCGCAAAGCGGCGTCTTGAGGTAGATCGCAATGCCGAATTTCCCGCCGGGCCCAACGAAACCGGCCGTGTTGCGGATTGCTGTCCACATGTCTCCGGTGTGGTGCAGGACGCCCCATGAATAGACGACGTCGAATGTCCCGGACGGCAGCGACGATCTGTCGAGGATATCGGCTGGCTCCGCGCTCCATCTGGCATCCGGCGCGAACCGGGATAGCACGGCCCTGGTCGTTTCGACACAGCCGGCGTCATAGTCAAGGGCCTGAACCCTGGTCGCCCCAAGCCGAAGCGCGGCCGCCGAATGCAGGCCGGATCCGCAACCGATGTCGAGAAATGTCTTGCCCTCCAGGTCTCCCACCAGGCGGCGAAGATCCTCGCAAGCCTGGTTCAGGTGCTCGTCCTCGAAACGCCCGGCGAGCTCAGACCAGTTACGGCCGAAATCATAGCGCGCATTCATGGACCGTTCACCTGTTGCCCACCGAAGCAGTCGATCATACCCGATAGAAATCCCGATACCATTCCACGAAACGCGGGATCCCGATGTCGATCGGTACCTTTGGCCTGAAACCGGTCGCCTCCTCGAGCGAACTGACATCGGCAAAAGTCGCCGGAACGTCGCCTGGCTGAATCGGCATGAGATTGCGGTTCGCTTTTCGTCCGAGTGCGTCTTCCAGCACTTCGATCAATCGGGTCAACTGAACGGGGGTATTGCCGCCGATATTATGGATTCGGTAGGGCGCATTGCTTGTCGCCGGATCCGGGGCGGTGCTCGTCCAGTCGGGGTCGGCTGCCGCGGGACGCCGCATGAGGCGGACGATGCCTTCAACGATATCATCGACGTAGGTGAAATCCCGTTGCATGTTGCCATGGTTGAAAACATCGATCGGCTGGCCGGCGAGGATGGCCTTGGTGAAGATGAACAGGGCCATGTCGGGCCGTCCCCACGGGCCGTAGACGGTGAAGAAACGCAAGCCGGTCGTCGGTAATGCGAACAGATGGCTGTAGGTGTGCGCCATCAGCTCGTTTGCCTTCTTGCTGGCGGCATAGAGGCTGAGGGGATGGTCGGCGGAATCATGCACCGAAAATGGCATGCGCGTGCTGCCACCATAGATCGAGCTCGACGACGCATAGAGAAGGTGGCCGACCGAGGCCTGCCGGCACCCTTCCAGGATGTTGAGGAAGCCGTTGAGATTGCTTTCCGCATAAGCGTGCGGATTGGTCAGCGAATAGCGAACCCCTGCCTGCGCAGCGAGATTGACAACTATCTCCGGCGCGGCCGATGCAAAGAGCGCGGAGATGCAATCGCGATCGATGAGATCGACATGCTCGAAACGAAAGTTCGAGTATTTTCTTAATTGCTCGAGCCGTGCCCGCTTCAGGCTGACGTCGTAGTACTCGTTCATGGAATCGAGGCCGACAACCTGGCGGCCTTCAGCAAGCAGCCTGTGGCAGAGGTGAAAGCCTATGAAGCCGGCTGCGCCGGTAATCAGTATGGGCCTGCTTGATGATATCACAAACGTGTCCCTGGCGTTCATTTCAGGCCGAGCCTCAGAGGCTCCAATACCTTATCGTGTCGGGAATTTCATTGGGTTTGATTGCGGACTTGACGTCGAACAGCGTCCCGCCTGGCCTGATCATCTGAAAAATATCTGACCTTTCTCCTTGCAGATAGTGTTTGTGCGGTACTGCCAGAACAAGCGCCTGCAAATCGTTCATCTCTTCGAGCGGTACGATTGTTTCGCCATGATCGCGTCTCGCGATTTCGGCATCGGCAAGTGGATCATGGACTTTTGGGGCAATTCCGAACTGCCTCAGTTCCCTGACCATGTCGAAAACGCGACTGTTGCGTAAATCTGGCACGTCTTCCTTGAACGTCAATCCGAGAACGCCGACGGAAGCTCCTTTCACGGGCAGGTCCGAGCGGATCAACTGCTTGACGATCTGCTGGGCGACGAACGCGCCCATACCGTCATTGATGCGGCGGCCGGCGAGTATGATCTGCGGATGATAGCCTTCCGCCTCCGCCTTCGCTGTCAGATAATATGGGTCGACGCTGATGCAATGACCGCCCACGAAGCCCGGCTTGAAGGGAAGAAAGTTCCATTTCGTCGACGCGGCATCAAGGACATCCTGTGTTCGGATTTCGAGCCGCTCGAAGATCATGGCCAGCTCGTTCATCAGCGCGATGTTCAGATCGCGCTGCGTGTTCTCGATGACCTTCGCCGCCTCGGCAACTTTGATCGATGGAGCCCGATGGACGCCGGCATCGATGATGCGGCCATAGACGCTAGCCACACGCTCCAGCGTCTCATTGTTTTCGCCCGAGACGACCTTGACGATCCGCTGCAGCGAATGTTCGCGGTCGCCCGGATTGGCGCGTTCGGGCGAATAGCCGAGGGTAAAGTCGCTGGGATGCCGTAGGCCGGAAGCCTGCTCGATGATCGGGCCGCAGAAATCCTCGGTGACGCCTGGATAGACGGTCGATTCGAAGACAACGACGGCACCTTTGCTCACCACTTCCCCGACAAGCTCGGATGCCAGCTTCAGAGGAGCAAGATCTGGCGCGCGGTTGATGTCGATGGGGGTTGGCACGGCCACAATGAAGAAAGTCGCGCCCCTCAGAGCCTCCCGGTCGGTCGTTAGCACGATCGAGGATTGCGCGAGAGCCGACGTGTCGACCTCGCCCGTGCGATCGAGGCCATTGCGCAGCTCGTTGATCCGGCGATCGCTGATATCAAACGCAATCGTTCCGGGGAAAGCTCTGCCAAACGCGACAGCCACCGGCAGGCCGACATACCCCAGGCCGATGACAGCGATGCGTTCCGACATCCGCGATTTCCCCAGGTCACTTACGAGTCGAGGCGTTGTATGGCAGGCAATGGGTCAATTCAACGATGCCCCCTTACGAAGGCTAAAGTCTCCACTCAAAAATAGTCTTGTGTGCCGAAGCGGATCGATGTTGTGGAAAACATAGGGCAGGCTTTGGGTTTCATGGCTCACAAATCTAGAAGTGACGAATGGCCTAAAGCACTCGGTCCAGGAAAATCGGGCGCATGAAACGTATTGTCGTCATCGTGAGCGAGCCAACTTCCCTTGCAACGACCAGGGGACATCTTCTACTTGCGCTACGAGCTGCCGGGTATGAAGTTCATGCCGCAGCGCCGGTTGATGCAACGACCGTTCGTTGGCTGACCGAAAACGGCATCCGTTTCCATCCATTGCCAATGGAGCGGGCCGCCATAGCCCCCTTCGGCGACACGCTTTTGGCATTTCGCATTTACAGAAAGATGCGAGAACTCAAACCGCAGGTGGTGTTGACCTGCGCGATCAAGCCGATCGTCTATGGCATACCCGCGGCGCTGATGGCGGGGGTATCGCGCCGACACGCGCTTATCACCGGCCTCGGCTATGCATTTACCGATCGCCATAAATCGCTGCGCTGGAGGATCGTGAACCTCGTGGCGCGACTTCTCTACGCTGCCAGCCTGCGTGGGGCCACCACGGCGACATTTCAAAATGAGGACGATCGCGCCGACTTTCGTCGACTTGGATTGCTTGGGCGGACACCTGCCAATGTTGTCAACGGATCGGGCGTAGATCTGGACCGTTTCAAGGTGGCGCCACTGCCGGAGAAACCGCGATTTCTTATGATCGCCCGCCTCCTACGCGACAAAGGCCTCGCTGAATATCTGGGGGCGGCGAAATTGGTCAAGGCTGCTCGGCCGGAAGCTCGTTTCGATCTGGTCGGAGATAAAGATCCAAATCCGGCGGGATTTCCCGTTTCGCAAGTCGAGGCAGCCGTCGCCGATGGCACGATCCAATATCGCGGGGCTGTCCAGGACGTTCGTACGGTCATCGCCGAATCGCGCATCTTCGTGCTTCCCTCCTATCGCGAGGGTACGTCACGTTCGGTTCTGGAGGCGATGGCGATGGGACGCCCGATCATCACAACGGATGCGCCAGGTTGCCGAGCCCCGATCGTCCCCGCGGTAAACGGACTGCTGGTGCCAGTCGGTACCACAACGCCTTTGGCGGAGGCGATGATTAGGCTGATCGACAACGTCGAAGAGACCGTGGGTATGGGCAGCAATAGCCGCGCGATTGCGGAACAGCGCTATGATATTCATAAAGTTACTGCCCATATGATGGAAATAATCGAATCCGGGCGCCGTTCAGAATGACATTTGCAAAAAATTCGGCATCGAGCCGGTATGAATTTGGAGCCAATTGGGCTTCGTTCGTCGACAGGCACTATTCGAATGAGCGCCGCGAGTTGGCTGCCAGAAAACTTTTGTCGTTTCTGGGAAAGGAAAGCCTCGAAGGGATGGATTTTCTGGACATCGGCAGCGGCAGCGGATTGCACTCGCTTGCCGCATTCGATGCAAGGGCACGGAAGATACATTCCTTCGACTTTGATTCACTCTCGGTGAAGACTACGGGGAAATTGCGCCAATTGGCGGGTGACCCGCAGAATTGGACCGTTGAGCGCGGTGACGTGCTCGATTTCGACTATCTGGAGAAGCTGGGCACCTGGAACCTGGTCTATTCCTGGGGTGTGCTCCACCATACCGGAGCCATGTGGCAGGCCATCGAGAATGCAGCTGACAGGGTGGCGCCGGGCGGCCTCCTCTTCATTGCCCTCTATTCGTCGAATGTCGTTAGGCCATCCGCGCAATTCTGGCTTGATGTAAAGCGTCGCTACAATTCCGCCAGCGCCAGCAAAAGGCGATGGATGGAATACTGGTATATCTGGCGCTTCGGGCTCGGCCGCAATCCGCTACGATGGCCGCTTCTTCTGAAGCAGATTTACGACAAGAAAAAGGGGCGCGGCATGAGCTACATGACCGACGTCCGCGACTGGCTTGGCGGCTGGCCAATGGAATTTGCCGACGATCAGGCGGTCGTTGATCACCTGAAGACGAGATTCGAGCTCGTCAGGATGTCCACGGGTGAAGCCTGCACGGAGTTCCTTTTCCGTGAGCGCAGCTGCCCACTGCGTGGACCGACCTAGTGCAAGTCGCTTTGAGCGACCTGTCCGGTTCTTGTCCAGACATGCGGCCGGCCGTCCTCGAGAGTTACGACCTCGTCGCAATTTTCGACCGTGGTGAGGCGATGCGCGATAATCAGCACGGTCAGGCCAGCAGGCAGTTCCCGGATCGCCTCCATGACCGCCGCCTCGGTCTCCATGTCGAGTGCGCTCGTGGCTTCGTCGAAGACGAGCACCGACGCCTGCTTGTACAACGCCCGAGCGATGCCGATGCGCTGGCGCTGACCACCTGAGAGCCGCACACCGCGTTCGCCGACCCGCGTCTCATAGCCTTGTGGCAGACTGTCGATGAAGTCCCCCAGGGCAGCCTGTTTAGCGGCATTGCGGACGCGATCCCGATCGACACTCGCGGGATGGATGCCGAAGGCAATATTCTCGGCAATCGAAGCGTCGGCCAGGAAGATGCTTTGCGGCACATGGGCGATCTGCTGTTGCCAGGCCCGGCGTGTGGTGCCATCCAGCCTTTGCCCGTCTATCTCTATCGCTCCGCTGGTCGGCTCGAGCAAACCCATTATCAGATCGACCGTCGTACTCTTGCCACTGCCCGTCTTGCCGACGAACCCGACCTTGCTTCCTCTCGGGATGGTGAGGTTGAACCGCTCGAGTATCGGCGGCTGATCGGAAGCGTAGCGGAACGACACATCGTTGAGCACGATCGTCCGATCGAACGGCAGCCGCTTGACCGGAGGCTGGTTCCATTCCGGGCCGAGTGGCGCCTCGAGCGCCTTGAGCACTACTTCTGCACCGGCAAGATTGCTCAGTATGAGCGCCCAATTACCGTATACGAGCTGCATGGACGGGAGCAGGCGCTGCGCTCCAAGAACGAAGGTTCCAAGCATCGGAAGCACTTGGCCGGCATTGTTGGTCCGGGTGATCAGGAAATAGGCAAGCACCGCGATAATCACCATGCCAGCCGCTTCGATCGCGAAACGTGGAGCGCCCGCTGCGAGCGAGTTCGTTGCATTCGCGCGCTGCATATGTCCGTCGAGTTCGGTGTATCGCGACAGAAAGTAAGATTGAGTGTCATTGATGATGACGTCGCGGATGCCGCCTAGCCCCTCCTGCACAGAACGGATGCCTTCAGCCTGCACACTGGCAATGATCTGCGCGTTCCTCTTCAGGTGCTTGCGGATGACAAGCGACATGATGAGATAGACCGCCCCAAAGCCCGCAAAAATAACGAAGGTAACGAAGGAGCTTAGGACGAAAAGGGCAGCGACGATGAAGACGCCGATGATTATGCCGCTGATTGATTGCAACAGCGGCAGCATTACGCCCGCGGTAATCGCCTGAACCTGGCGGAGCGCGGCCAGCACGGAACTGGAATTGCGCGAAACGTGATAGCTGTAAGGCTGATGGAGCACACGATCGTAGACCTCCACGCCCAATTCATGCCCGAGCGAGAAGACGTAGGAATTCGTAGCCCATGTGAGGAATATACGCACGACACCGGCCGTGACCGCGACCACGGAAAACAGAACCGTCAAATCAAGAAGGCTGTCGGAAGAACCGGGCAGCCTAAAGCCCGCGAGCTGGCGAGCAAGGAACGACTGATCGCCAATCGCTTCGGGATTGACGATGCGAGCAAGAAATGGAAGCAAAGCGCCGAGCGTGGCGGCTTCAGCAAGCGCGCCGAACGCCATCAGAACCAAGAGGCCGAAAAACTGCCTTTGCCGGCGCTTCGGTACCTGCCGCCACAAGCGTCGGAGCGTATCGAGGGTGCTGCCTGAATTTCGGTTTTCGTTCAATGCCGGGTCGATGTCCGTATCCAGAGCGCCCAATGCACACGTTCAGCGCCTTACGACAAGCCACAACTGACGCCGATTGACAACTTTATCCCGGAAGCCAGAAAATAGTCCGTCCACAAATTCCCGACGATGGACATAAGGCTGCGACTGCGGCTCGGTGCTACGTTGCAACAATGAGTGATGCCATCAAGATTCGGTATCGAACACCGCGCCCGGGCCTAATATCGGGCCTGGCGCGCTCGCTTGGCATTTTGCTGGCTGGCATCGGAACAGCCTTCCTGTTTTTTGTCTCAGCGTACCCCCTCGGATTGGTCAGCGCCTATCCGGCACCGCCTGCCGCGGCAACCGAGGGGCCGCTGGGGTTCGGGCAGGACATAGGAAATATCCAGGACCTCTACCGTGGCCCCGATGAGCCGATGCAGGCATATCTCGATCGCCTGACAAAGGCCGTTGCTGGCGGGATGGTGCACTATTGGACCGAAGGTGACAGCTGGGCTGCGACTGATACGCGCTACACCAGGATCAGCGTTTTCGACAATTACCTGCTTTGGATGCTCAGCTTTCGGCCGGAATACCGGGAAAACCTGCAGAACTATGAATTTGCGACCCCTCGCAAAGCCCTTGACCGCGGCTACGGGTTTTGTTCCCAGGTTTCGAAGATTGTCTATTCCATTCTCGCAGATCAGGGGATTGAAGCGACGATATACGCTGCGCCCGCGCACACCGTCGTTCAGTCGAATGGCTACGTTCTCGATCCCGACTACGGCGTCTTCGTCCCGCAGTCGCTTGCCGAAATACAACAGGATCCGTCGATCATCGATTCCTACTACGCGCAGTTCGGTACGATGCTGCCTCTTCTAAAAGAAGCATATGCTCAGTCCTGGCAGCCGCTCGGGACTCCCGAAGGTTACAATGGCCTGCGTGCGTACGAAGCAAAGTTCGAACGGTTGAAATGGGCGCCGCCGCTCATGCTTCTCGCCGTGGGCATGTTGCTCGTTACCGGCGGCATGGTGCTTCGGCTTCGCGAAGACAAAGCACAGTCCGTGCCGCCGCCGATTTCCGGCGCCCCCTGATTTCGGATCTCAAATTCGCTCGTGACCATTTGTGAACTCTCATTGCCCGACAGGAGCTTACGCTTGCAGAGGTCCTATATCCTATGGCAAGCCGACCAGTGAGTGTGAGCGGCGAGCAGATGGTGCTGCGAGAAGAAGCTCCGATGACTGATGCGGAGGCACAAAAGTCCTCGACCGTGTCTTCGACCAGGCTCCGGAGACGGCGTCGTCGCGGCGTGCTGTTTGTTATCGGCCAGCTCGATCACGGCGGCACGGAAAGCCAGCTCGTGCTGCTTGCCAAGGAATTGAAGAAACGGGGCTGGAAGGTCGAAGTCTTTTCACTTTCGCTTGGCGGCGTTCTGGCTGAGCCTCTCAATCGTGCCGGGATCCCGGTATTGTACGGACTTCATCGCCCGACTCCGTCCACCGCATCGTCGACATCTGCCAAGCAGGATGCCAAACCGAGCGTCGCCGCGAAGACGCGCCCAAGCGTGAAGGCAATGCTGGTTCTTGGCGCCGCGGTCGCTTCGCTTGTCGGTCGGATAGCCTGGACGCGGCCGCGCGCGGTCCATGCCTTCCTTCCTTTGACCAACTTCCTGGGTGCCCTGGCGGGGCGATTCGCGCTGGCACCCCTCGTCATCACGTCGCGACGCGGCCTTGGCAACCATCAGGAGCGATGGCCGCGGCTGAAGCGCATGGATCGGATCGCCAATCGGCTTTCCCATGTGGTTGTTGCGAACTCCAATGCGGTCGCGGCCGATATAGCGGCTCGCGACGGCTACGATGTCAATCGCGTCCGCGTGATTCCGAACGGTCTCGACCTCAGCCGCTTCGATGACATTGACCGTCGCCGGGACGAGGCGCGGCGCCACCTTCGTCTCGATCCTGACGATATTGGCATCGCGATAGTCGCCAATCTGATTCCATATAAGGGGCACAGCGATCTCATCGAGGCATTCGCCCGCGCGAGCCAGAGCCGACCGACGCTGAGGCTGTTCATAGCAGGACAGGATCGGGGGATCGGGGCTGCCCTCACAGAGCAAGCGCAGCGGCTCGGCATTGCATCGAAAGTGCAGCTTTTAGGAATGCAGAGTGATGTCCCTGGCCTGCTCGCTGGCATGGACGTTGGTGTGATCGCTTCCCACGAGGAGGGCTTTTGCAACGCCTTGATGGAAAAGCTCGCGGCAGGTCTTCCTGTCGTCGCCACGAACGTCGGTGGAAATCCGGAGGCTGTCACCGGCATGCCGGGTTGTGTATTGGTAGAGCCTCGCGACCCTGCCGATCTGGCTCGTGGGCTTCTCGCCGTTCTCGATCGGTTGCCGGAGCCCTCAGCCGACCGAGAGTTTCGCCAACGGACGATGCGGGAACGCTATTCGACAGCAGCTATGGTCGATGCATATGAACGCCTCTATCTCGCGGATTGACGAATGAGCGGGCTTGCCCGCTCGGAACGCTCAGCGCATTCGACGCATTTGCTGCGGGCGATGGTGACGAACATCTCGGCTGGACTCTGCGCGTTCATCATCGTCCTCTACCAGTCTTGGTTCATGCCATATTTTCTGCCGTTCTTCACGGGACGGGACGAGTTCGCGAGGCTCGTGTTCCACGCCCTCTATGGCGGCGTGCTGATTGTTGCGATCACCGTTCTTGCGACACGTCGGGACGTGCGCAGCGCCATCTTTTTGCTTGCGATCGCCGCCATCATGGGAGTCGCTCCGGTTGCGCTTCATCCGGTCGAGATCGTCGCGGCATGCTATCTGATCACGCTTTTTCTCGGCGGCGCCGCGATTGTCTTCATGCTTGCCGCCAACGCCGCGACGTTGCTGCGCATCTCGGCGTCCGTCACTGCACTCGGTGCGGTGGCGTGCTTCCTCGACCTTTTGTTCGCCAACGGCTTTACCAACACGCCTGGCCGGGCGGCCGGCCTGGCGATCAATCCCAATGTCGCGGCGGCAGGTCTTTTGCTTGGCGCGGCGGCAACCTACCGCGCCGTCTCGCAGAAATGGCGAGGCAGCTTCCTTGTGCTGGTGGGCGTGGCGCTGCTTGCCACACTGTCCCGTTCGACCTTGCTCGCCGCGTTTGGTACCGTGGCAGTGCCGCTGATCATTCACCTCTGGCAGCAATTTAGCCGAGGCCGTCGTTTTCAGATCGATTTCGAGGGCTGGGGCCGGGCGGCCGTCGTCGCATTAGTGCTGTCAGGTGCCATAGGTATCGCGCTCGCCACAAATGCTTATTTCCGCCTGGCCATCGAGGAATCCTTCGCCGGCGTCTTGTCGGTCAACAGGGCGCTCGACGAGGCATCCGAGGCTGTCGATGCGTCTGACGATCCATCGCCCCCAGACGCTTCAGTCCCGATTGCACCCGAAGGGAATTCGGTGGCGCAACTGGCTCCGCCCGGGCAGAGCGAGCTTGTGGGCATCGAGCCGCCGCCGGCAATACCTCCGGCCCTAGCTCCCAAAGCCAGTCAACCTGCAGACGCTGTCGCTGCATCACCGCCCGGCGCGGCATCTTCGCCCGAGGTGAGCCAAACCACAAACGTCGCCAAGATGCAGGCGATCGGCGAACGCCTGACCGATGAAGGCATGAGAAACTCGATCTCGGCACGGGCTCTCTTTCTGGAGCGCGGCTTTCTTGCCTATAGGGAAGGCGGCTTCTTTGGCCGCGGACTTGAAGAGGCCCAGGCCCTTGCGCCCCACAACACCTTCCTTCTCTTCGCAATCGCATTTGGTCACCTCGGCTGGCTAATTCCGATCGGCCTGGTGGGCTTCGCTTTCTGCTTTGCCCGCAACGCCGATCATCTCACTCTTGGCATAGCGCTCGTAGGGGTGATGCTGACGTCGCATGACATCTTGCTCACTCCCTCTCTCTTCCTTCCGGTCGCCCTGGGAATTGGCGGCATGCTTGCCGAGCGCAGAGGGCCCGCTCGACACTCGTCGCCAACCGGAAGAAGCGAGCCCTGGAGCTTTGCTTTCGGAACCGCGGCGGGCGTTGCGGCATTTGCTGCGGGCTGGGCTGCAATACTGCTCGTCACGCCGCCGGTGACGACCGGACGGCTCCCGAACGGAACCATGTACACCGCGCGGGGCGCATACGAGGCATTGCTACCGCGCTCACATTTTCCGGGCCTTTTCCGGTTTGACACCCTCGCCGGCATGCCCCAATGGCAAACGTCCTATCTGAGCGAGGATGGGACACCGCTCCAGCGGGTTGACTGGTCCCCCCACAAATGGCCCGCCGTCGGGCCGGGCGAATATACTTTTCGCTGGCAGGACGCGGTGCTCTTCGCGACCGCGGATGCGAGCGATCCCCGCAAAAGCGAACGAACCTACCAGGTCGCGGTTCCGGTCTCGGCCAGCGCGCTCTGCTTCACTCTTTTGGGCACGATCATCGCCTGGTCGATAGCGACGATGGCTGTGCTGATGCTGCCGATAAATCGGTCTCAAGCTTCTGGATGATTTTCGGAGCAACAAGCCTTGCGCCGAAGATCGAGAGGTGGTGGTCATCGACGTAGTAACTATGTCCCTCTCTATCCGTCGCGTGGCACCCAGTCGCGGGGCATAGATTTTCGGCGGGATCTACCAGGTCGAACCCGGGATGCGTCACTGCGAACTCGTCAAACGCTGCCTTGAACATAACATGCTCCACCCGCGAGGGTATCGGGCACGGCAAAGAGAAGTAGGCTGGCCTCAGGGCGCAGATCAGGTTGGTATTTGGGGCGTGCCCGATGAGGATGATCGGACCACGAAAACCGGCGTAGAGTTTCGCGATGTCCCCGAGCATCGCCGGGAACAGCTTCGCCGGATCAGGCAAATCAACTGGAACGCCATCGGCTTTTTGTTCGAGGAGATTGCGATATCCAGGCCAGCGCTGCCCTTGAACGATGGCCACGATTCCACCGGCCTCCAACCAGCGCGCGGCCTGGTCGTTTGCGGCCCGGCAGTGGCGCGTGACGGCACCGCTGGTCCGCGTCTGAAGATCGGCACCGAAAAAGCAATTGCCTGCTTGCGCCAACAGAAAATGGAACTCTTGCCCCCCGAGTTCACCGAGCGCGCGTGTGTAGTGGTCGACGTGCGAGTCCCCCACGACCAAGATTTTCCTTGGGCTTTGAAGATTTCCGAATTCACAGAAATCCTGGCAATCCAATGAACCGGTGATCGCCTTCAAGGCCGCGCTGTCGGCAAGTTCCGTTCCCGCGGCGAACGACTGAACTCGCCAAGGCATTCCCCCCGACATCGCGTAGCTGGCGATGGAGAACAAGACCAAGCCCGCCAAGGCCAGTCTGGAAGGGCGGATGAAGTCGCGACCGGCTCGATAAGGTTGCTCGACGACATGAAACATCAGAGCCGCTACGACGAGCGATGTCAGCCCGACAAGGATGGCCTCCGTCGGCAGGAGTGCTCGAACGAGGCCATATTCGCAAAACACGATCAGGGGCCAATGGGCGAGGTAAAGCGAGTAGCTGATACGGCCGATATACACGGCCGGAGGGTTGCGTAAGACAAGTCCTGCCCACCGCGATCGGTCCGCATGCAGCACCATCGATGCGCCGACAGCAGGCAGAAGGACGTTCCAAGCCGGAGCGCGCGAGCCGCTATCGAGAACGAAGATGGCGCCCAAGATGAGTGCCAAGCCAAACAACACAAGGAATTCGTGAACAATGGCGGGTCGCGGCCTCGGGAGCCACACCAGAGCCGCGCCGCAAGCGAATTCGAACGCGCGAAAAGGCGTGTTGTAGAAGACCGTCGCACGGCCGCCCGCGATCCATTCAGACGCCCGCGTTCGGGAAAGCAGCCAAAATGATCCGTCCTGGAATACGAGGATAAGACAGAAGCTTAAAGTGGCGATTGCCAGTACCGGCCAGACAATCCGCCGTGGGAATAGCGCAAGCAAAACTGAAAGCAGCAGCGGCCAGACGAGATAGAACTGCCATTCGACACTCAGGGACCAGGTGTGCAAAAGCGGTTTCACGCGTGCGGCGAGGTCGAAATAGCCCGACTCGCGCCAGAAAAGGATATTCGAAACGCCGAAGGCTGCAGCCGCGACAGAATTCGCGAAGCCTTCCAGATGCTGAGGCGCAAGCAATAGAAATGCGGCGGCGCATGAAACCGTCAGTGTCGTGAAGAAGGCTGGCAGGAGGCGGCGAGCCCGGCGCGCGTAGAACCGCGCAAAACTGAAGCGTCCTGCCTCGATGTCTGCTGCAACAATGCGGGTGATCAGAAAGCCGCTGATCACGAAAAAAATATCAACGCCGACGAAGCCGCCGGAAAAGCCGGAAACTCTCAAGTGAAAAAAGAGCACCGCTAAAACGGCGACCGCTCTAAGTCCGTCTATGTCTGTGCGACGATAGTCCGGCTTGTCGGCCACCACATAGGCATCAGACGAGCGTAAGCCACCTTGCGCTCCAGTGGACGGCACGGTCTTGTCTTCCCGCAGGGCCACGCCAATCGCTGTCCAAGACAGGGCTCGGCCGCCTCTCATCACGGGGTCAATTGCTTATGTTGGTGGTCGAAGGCTGCAGGGGGTTCGCCGCCGACATCCGGGTTTGGTCGTCACTTGCGGCGAGGGCCTTGTAGAGACCCATCGTCCGCGCAAGCACCTTGTCAGTCTCCGATCCCAGGTTTCTACGCATGTGAGATCCGTCGCGGTAAATGAACTCGCCGTTGATGTAGGTGGCACAGTGCCTGTCCGGGCACATGCCTTTGAGCGGATCGACGAAGAACACCCCATTCTCGTCCGCAAGCGAGCCCAGCGCAGTCACCATCGGCGACCACAGCCGCAGGATTCGCTCGCTGTCCATATCGGTCGAGCAGCGTCTCAGTATCCTGCTTTCTCGCATCGCCGCGCAGGAAGTCAAATCCACGCCCGGTCCCGGGACCTGCCCAATGATTCCGATGCGTCGTTGCGGGGCGGCGATTTCCTTGACGAGGCCGAGCAGGCCGTTGCGCAACAACAGGACTTTGTCCGTCTGGTGCCCGTCATCGGCAACGACATTGGTGTAAGTCAGGCTTGTCCAGGCAGAAGACAGCACCACGAGATCTATGTCTTTTCGCTGTCTCAGCATATCGACGACTGCCTCTCGGGACGATGCGCAGCTTTCCTGGTAGTTTGGCTGTTCTGGAAAATCGCGATGGACACCTTCCCCGAATGCGGCCGGACAGGCATGATAAAGAAAGAAGGCCGTGTTCTCTTGTTGGCCCACAATATTGATTAGCGGCGCGAGATGCTCCGCATGGCTGTCACCCCACAGCACGGCGTGACGTTTTGCTTTGTCCCAGCGCGCGCCGAAAGCGCAAAAAGTACTGCCCAACTCGGGAATGCTGACCGTCTGTGGACACGGCCAATCCCACATCACATCGAGGCTCCGCATTGCCTCGACCTCTTTTGGGATCCTGCCGGTGAATCCGCTAGCGTCGAAGATGGCATTGCCACTTAAGGCGACCGCCAGAGCGGCGGCTGCTCCAGCCATGAGCGTCCTGAAAGCCGGTAGCCGCAGGCGGCGAACGGGCTCCTCAACGAATTGCCATGATAGATACGCAACGAGCCAGGCCGCCGCGACAAGGACCCACGCCTCGGTAGTCGTTGGCTTTGCGGTGCCTGCATAGTGACGGAAAAAGACGAGGATCGGCCAATGCCAAAGATAGAGGCTGTAGGAAATCTTGCCCGTCAACCGCAGAGGCGCCACTGCAAGGAATGCCGTGACCCTTGACTGCGAATGGGGCCAGACGAGTAACATAGCGCCGACCACCGGAACGAGCGCGCTCAGGCCCGGAAAGGGCCGGCTCGATGATAACCAGATGGTGCCGATGGTTATCAGGCAAAGGCCGGCCAGACCAAACGCCTCGGAAGTAGCTCGACGGCCCGTCGGCGGGACGAACACGAGTAAACCGCCCAAGGCCAGTTCCCAGGCCCGGCTGAAAGGAGCGTAGAATGCCTGCTTAGGATCCACCGCCCCCAGCAGAAGGGCGATCGAGAAGCTAATCAGCGCGACGACGCAGATCGTTACGACGATGGGCGCCCGGCGGCCCCGCGACAGTCGGGTAGCAATCAGAAGCAAAACCGGCCATGCGAGATAGAACTGCTCTTCGACGCCGAGCGACCAGAGATGCAGCAGGGGCAGCAGTGTCGCGTCGCGGTCGAAATAGCCCGTATTCCACAGGAAGTAGTAGTTTCCCAACCCGAGCGTGGAATAAGCCGCGCTGCGGCCTAAGCTGGCATAGTCTCCAGGGAGCAGCAGAAACCAACCCGTGATGAGCGATAGGCAAATCATCACGAGCATTGCCGGTAGTATCCGGCGCATTCGCCTGGCGTAGAATTCAATTAGCGACCGCTGGCCGCCTCCGGTTACCAAAAGCCGTGTGATCAAATAGCCCGAGATAACAAAGAAAATGTCGACGCCGACGAATCCTCCCGAGAAACCAGGCGCATCGAAATGGAATAAAATGACCGCGAGCACAGCGATTGCGCGCAAGCCGTCAATGTCTGGTCGATGCTCGAATTTCAAGAGTCCCCCCGAGCCAACTCCTAGGTGTCATAGCCTGATTGCGCTCCATGAGTCGATGAGGCGGGGGCGGGAATCGCTGGCTGGCTATCTTTCCGTCACACATTCGAATCTTTAGCCGTCCTCGTAGTTCGAACGGAGAGAAACATGGGGATACCGCTACAATTGTTTCACGCTAACAACGACGAAACCTGCACAGTAGCAGTAGCTAGAATCAGTCCTGCCCCCATGGGCCAAACATCTGGCTTCTGGCACATGTCAGGACGGGGTGCTTATCCGTCGATCCTATGGAGTACGACGAAAACTCGGCAGCTTGATAGAAAAACGGGTTGTTCGCTCCGTACTTGACTGTATAGAAAGACTGTCCCTGCGTTGCGAGGCGAGGGGCGATCTGGAGGGTGGAAACTTTGGACAACCATAGCGCGGACATGGTTGAATTAGGCCCGCACACTCATGTTCTGGTTACAGGTGGCGCAGGCTTCGTGGGGTCGGCACTCGTCGATTTGCTGCTCGCACGCGACTGCAATGTAACCATTATCGACGATCTCTCGAATGGTTCGCTGGGGAATCTTCCAGCAAGCGACCCCCGCTTGACTATCCATACCTTCAGGATTGGCGATCCAGCGTTCAATGCGGCCGTCGGTCACGCGGTTGGGCAGGCTGACGCTGTGTTTCATCTGGCGAGCCCAATCGGCGTCCAACTTGCCCATAAGGAACGCTTTGCCGTTACCAGCGGCATTCTCGAGTCAGGCTGCGCAATTGTAGAGGCATGTCGGCTGCATCGGCGTCCACTTCTTTATACATCGAGTTCTGAGGTTTACGGCTCCGGCCGTGACCGCCCAATTACCGAGGCCGATCCTGTGATGACGGATCTCCGGCCACGGTGGGGGTATGCCGCTGCCAAGGCAGCAGTCGAGCATCTGGTCGCCGGATTGTTTTTCGATTTCGGAATTCCGACCTGGATCGTGCGGCCATTCAACATGGCCGGGCCGCGCCAGAGCCCGGCAACCGGCTTGGTGCTGCCGGTCTTCGTCAGCGCAGCCTTGAAGGGCGAACCGCTCGTTGTGCACGACGACGGCGAGCAGAGGCGGGCATTTCTCCATGTTGCCGACGCTGCAGAGGGGTTGCTGCTCGTTATGCGATCCCGGTCTTTGCGTGGACGACCGGTCAATCTAGGGGGCAGCGAGGCGTTGCAGATCGGTAATCTTGCAAAGATGGTGGTTGAAGCCGCCAAGACGAAGGCACCTATCGTCAGGAAGCCTTCCAACGCGATCTTCGGTGAGAGGTTCGCTGTTACCTATGATCGCGTACCCGACACGGGCCTTTTGACCAAGACGACAGGCTGGCGCCCGCTTCGAAGCACAAAACAGATAATCACCGACTGCATCGAGCATATGCGTACTGAACGAGTAATGGCTTGACGCTTGGCTCGTTGGTCCCGTTTCTCGGGGCCCTGCTTATCGCGCTTCCTTGCGTTTGGCTGCTTGCGCGCCTCGCGGTCCGTACCGGCGCGGTCTCGAAGGTAAAGAGCGATCGATGGCATACATCGGGCGAGGTTCCTCGACTGGCAGGGCCCGCCATCCTGATTGCGATGTCCCCGTGGTTTCCGGTCGATCATGTTCTCCTGCTGGCTGCCTTCTGTTTGATCGGCGCTCTCGATGACGTCCGGTCGCTTTCGGCCGGTGCCAAAGCTGCAGCACTAGCCGCAGCGGCGGTCCTAGCCGGGATCGTCACAGGCTTGTGGTGGGTCCCGGTCTTCATCTGGATAGCCTGCAACGCTGTCAATATGCTCGATCACGCGGATGGTCTTGCAGCGAGTGCGGTCGCAGCAGCTTTCCTGGGTGTGGGCGGCGATCCAGGATTGGCCGGCGCGGGCGCATGCGCGGGATTCCTCTGCTTCAACTATCCGCCGGCGCGCGTTTTCATGGGTGACAGTGGAAGCCTTTTGCTTGGCGCGGCCATTGTGCTGTGCGCCTCTGGCAAAGGGCTTGGCGCATCATTGGCTTGGACGGCAGTCCCACTGATCGATGCCATGTTCGTTATCATCCGCCGCCTGCTTCAGGGACGTCAGCCATGGGTTGGCGGCACAGACCATCTTGGACACACTTTACTGCGGGCTAGTGTCAAACCCAGTGCTTTGCCGGCTCTTTATGCGGTGACCGCGCTTGCGATTGGATTGGTGTTCTCCGCCTGGCATCATCCATAGAACCTTGTTCGGGATAGCTTCCTTGCCTGCTTTCGCTTCCTCTATGAGACGATCACCGTAAGCGTTTTCGTCCGCTGGACGGCGGATTTGCGACGCATCTCGGAGAGTTCAATCGTTGGGCGTGGTGCTCGGCTCCGCGTTATGGTTGATCGCCAGTCCGGATCGAGGTCGGCCTGACGTCGCTTTCAATTGTTTTCGAGGACATATCTTAGGATTGCGGCCACGCCAAAGACGATCGCCGCAAATAGGATAGCGACTACAATCGGTGGACGCGTTCCGGTCGGCGCGAGAGCCAAGGGCGCAAGCGCAAAGAACAGGGCTGCGGCGCAAGTGGTCGCAGCCCATTGGGTCAGCAGCCTTCGCAGCGCGTCAGGACGCTTCTCTTCAGGGAACGGCCCAGTCTCTGGCCACTGCACCATCGCCGCACCTGCCAGCCCTGTTGGCAACGCGTGTCGGAATGGTCAAGTATCCGATCGCGGGGTACCCAAATTGAAGCCTTGCGACCGGTCCAAACAGGGAGCTTTTCCTAATGACCCTGAGGGCTTCCCAGGGAACAAGAAAGTCCCGACAAAACGGTCCAAACACCCGCATGATTCCGACCCGGAGGCCCGAAGGGCACACACTGAACGTCAAGATGCCCTGCATACTGACGCCAAATCCCATTGAGCCAGACTGACCGCGAATTCTCAGTAGCGGCTCCACGGTCTGGTTTGGAAACTTCGCCATAAGCCGAAACCAACCCGACAACACCGCGAGAACCGTCGTGACCGCCAGCCATAGCGATACGAAGAACAGCGGGAAGAAAGCCAGAAAATTTTGTTCGATCAAGCTGAACGTCGGCCTTGAGAGCGGCAACCCTGCCGCCATGCTGTAACTGAAAATGGCCCAAGCGGCCAACAGTTGATCTTTCCTATTGCCAGCGGGGGCAGGGGCTCGCGGACTTCGGCTTCGCTTTCCGGCGATTGCTGGATTGGACGGACACTCAAGCAAAACCAGCCACTTACGAGATGTCGTGTGCAAAAAACGCACACGAAAGTTCTGCTTCTCTTCTTTTTTCGTTCCCACGACGGAGCCGCCGACAGCCCTATTCGGACGCTCTTTTGCCGATGAAATTGGCCGCTCCGTCGAGGACGTTCGCCACGATATCCGCGGGACCTAAGTGTCCGATGCAGCGTCCAGTTTGCCTGGGGCTCCTGGAAGCTTTTCGAACTTTCTGCGTCGCGCATCAGCCCGAATTGCGGGTGCTTATGGACAAAGTGGGACACTAGGTTCGGTATTTGGGCGTTCTGGATGGCAGCTTCGCGCCTAATATCGGTCGTTCGCGCCGACGAATGAAAATCCCAAAAGCAGCTGTCGGTTTGATATTTATGTCGCGCTGGTGCCCGACCGCCTTCTTCTCCGTCATCGCCCCAGCCGCAACCGTCATCTCCAATGAGTCCTGAGCCCTGTCTCTCTCAGAAGCGTCGGTCGGCGCCCTCGACAAATTCGCTTGCCCGGCGATGGCGAGACTCGTCATGATGCGGCCACCTTTAGGTGCGGGCGCGGCTCCATGGATATTCTACAAAGCGACGGGAAATCTCCGAGCCATCCAGATTTTGCTAGGTCATACCAAGATCGAGAATACGGTCCGCTATCTGGGTGTCGACGTAGAAGATGCTCTCGAACTTGCCGTGGCAACTGAGGTTTGATCAAGAGCGGCTCCACTTCACGAGTGGAGCCGTGAACAATTTGCGCCTCACCTCGGTCGTAGCGGTAAGTTCTGCCTTGCCTGTAAGCAGGCTCCGCGGGTGCCAGGTGTCGACGCGGTCAGTAGCCGGTTGGCGACGTGCGTGTGCTCGGCTTTTCATTTACCTCGCGCGGTGCCCGATGAAGTCAGGTACACCGAATATGAATTCATCAACTTCTCCCGAACGTGCGCGGCGATGGCAAGTGAGGCTGTCAATCCAGGCGACTCTATCCCGAACAGATTGACAAGGCCCGGCACGCCGTGGATGTCGCTGCCTTGAATGAGGAAATCCTGCTGCGCTTCGTTCGGCCCGGCGGTCTTGGGCCTGATGCCCGCATATCCCGGGCGCAGCCGGTTTTCGTCGAGGGCTGGCCAATAGCGACGGATCGCTTCTGCAAAGCGCGGCAGTCGGGACGAGTTCACCGAGTAGTCGATCCGTTCGATCCATTCCACGTCCGGCCCGAACCTCGCTTGCCCAGCCAGGTCTAGCGTAACATGCGTCCCCAGGCCTCCCGGCACCGGAACGGGATAGACGAGCCGCGAGAACGGCGACTTCCCTGAGAGCACGAAATAGTTCCCACGGGCGAAGTAAGGATTGGGCACCAGATGGGCTGGCATATCCTCGATCGCTGCGGCGACGCTCGGCGCGAAAAGGCCGGCGGAGTTGACAACGACTTGCGCCTGAACTTCCACCGGGTTCTCGCCGCCTACCGAGACGAGCAACCCGCCGTAGTCACGCCGGATGCCGGTCACAGGACTGCCGAACGCGACCATCGCCCCTGCAGCTTCCGCCTCGCCTTGAAAGGAGAGCATCAGCTGGTGGCTGTCGACTATGCCGGTGCCCGGCGAGAGCAATGCCGCCACGCACCGGATATCGGGCTCCATTTGCCGAGCCTCAGCTCCGGTCAGGCTGACGAGGCTCGTGACCCCGTTCTGTCTGGCCCGATCAGCAATTCGGTCGAGGACATCCAATTCATCCACAGTGACAGCCACGATCAGCTTTCCGCATAGTGAATACGGGACTGCCCGGGTGGCACAATAGTCGATCAGCCGTTCTCGCCCCTGCACGCAAAGACGCGCCATGAGGCTTCCGGGCGCATAGTAGATCCCAGCATGGATGACCTCGCTATTCCGGGATGAGCTGTGCGCCCCGATCGCGGCTTCCTGCTCGACAACAACGACCTCGTGACCCGCGCGCGCCAGTTCCCGCGCTATGGCAAGCCCGACAACGCCAGCTCCGACCACTACGCATTCGACGTCGCTTGCCATCTACGCACCTTCTGGTTCGAAGCCTTCAGAACCCATGCGGAACGCCGAGAGCAGGCGGTGATCGGCTGTCCCTTGGTCCCATCTCGCGGGGGGGCCAGCCAAGAGCTGAAAACGGGTATGGATCGAGAGAAAGCATGGGACTGTAAAAGGGATCCGCAACGAGGACGCTGCTCCACTTCGTGCGCAGGTTTTGCACCTCGCGCTCGAAAAGCGGCGCCTGGATTTCGCTGCGAGCGGGCTCGTCATGGACGAGCTTCGCGTGCGGCGTGAATACGATCCGCCGTCCAAGCGCGCGCAGCTTGAGGCAGTAATCGACGTCATGGAAATTGGCTGGAAAGCGCACCTCGTCCATGCCGCGGACCTCGAGATAGTCGCTCCGGCGCGTCATCAGACACGCCGCCGTCACGGCGCTGCATTCGTGCGCCGCCACCAGCAAATCCGCATATCCGAAATCGCCGTCGACCCGGTCGCTGAAGGCAGGGGTTGCGGCAAATCCGGGGCCGAGCACGACACCGCCATGTTGTACAACGCCGCTGGTCCGGACGAGCAGGGCGCCCACCGCCCCGACGTCCGTTTCTCCAATCCGGCCCATCATCTCCTGCAGCCATAGATCGTCCAACGCCCTGACGTGGGGGTCTACTAGGCAGAGCAGATCGCCATTGGTGACCCTCACGGCACTATTGACAAGGCGAGCCCGATTGAACGGCCCGGGCACGCGCAAAACCTTGGCGATCCGGTTGTCGATCTGTGCCAGGTAGGCGAGCGTGGCCGTGTCTGAGGAGTCGTTGTCAACGACCGCAATCTCAACGCGCTCTCTTTTGCACGCAGGTCGGATCGACTCTATGCAGTCTTCCAACAGGTCCCGCCGATTGCGCGTGGGAACGATGACGGTTGCGCTCCTGCTCGCGACATTCCGACTAATCCGCACTGCGGGAAATACGCCTGCTACGTTCGGCGTAGCAGTGGCCTCGATCCCTCTACGCTCAAGACAGGCCAGGCTGGCCGCCGCCAGGGCCGGGCGGGCCGCTGCCGCGTCGAAGGAGGGAAATATCGCCAGCGCCCCCGGAAGATGGATGATATCGTGGTTGGACGAGTTGCGATCGTCGAGTATCGAGTTAAACAGGCGATAGAGGTTCGACGCGCCGCTGGACAAGGAGCGGATTGCGTCGGCGGAGTGAAGCGCGAACAGGTGGGCGCAGTAACCCAGTTCCAGCATTCGCTCGTAGTCGAAGGCTGGCAACGCCATCGGCCAAACCGACCCGTCCTTGCCTCTGATGTCGAAATCGCCATAGATCGCGCGCGCTCCCTCGAACGCGGCGAAAGCACCGACAATTCGGTGCATTGCGGTCGGCGAGAATAAGGTTCCTGAAAGCGCAAAGACCACATAGGCGCAGTCCGTTCCCTCTAGAAAGGAAAGCACGGGACCTGGGTCGAATGTCGCCAACTCCGCTCCGCTTGAGAAAAAGGGGACAACCCAGTCGGGATGGCTCTGCTCATGCAAGCTCGCCTGGGAGACATCCATCCCTTCTGACCCGATCATAACAACGGCAACCTGCCGCGCTTCGCCGGGGCCGGGATTGACTGGCAACCGTTCCCGCCATTCTTGGTACCGTGACAAGGGCCATGATCCAGGCAGATACTGCCGCGCCGTTTGGCACCCCGCATGTGCCGCGCCCTCGTATGGAACGCCTGGAATAGCGAGAAAAGCGACGGGGCTCCCGGCCAAGCTCTCGCCAAGCCAATTGACCACCTCGAGCTGATGAGCCTTTGCGTCTGCGAATCTTTCCGGCAAATGAACGTCGAATGCGCGAACAGCACGGGCGTCTTGCCCATCGCCAACATGGCTCCATCCTGATGCTCGAGCCCGCGTAATAAGGACCCCGTCGACGAAAACGTTCAGCTCTCCGGCTTCTTCGAGGTTGGCGACCCAGCCGGAGAAGCGAAGCGAGCCGAGCCAGCGGACGGCCCCGACGGCAGATGAATCGCGCAAGGGGGGCAATGCGCATTCCAGGGCGATCGGCTGGCCTACAACGTTTCCGATGTTCGCCAACCGCGCCTCCACAACCGCGCCGTCGGCGAGGACGTTCTGGTCCAGCGAAAAGGAAAATCCGTAGCAGCCGTCTCCGACCTGCGCTGCGGCCAGTTCGTGGACATAGTCCTGCGCCAGTAGGACCTTCAGCGGATATCCGTCCACCAGAATCTCGACCGCGAACTTGCGTTCGCGGTCGCTCTGGTCGACGACAAATCCCAAGAAGTGCCGCTCGCCTGCACGGGCAAATTCCGTCCACAAGCGGTGCGCGGTTGCGGGGTCCGACCCGCCAGGATCAGGCATCTCAGGATTCCATCCATTCGCAGAGGCTGCTGGTGATGTCACTGAGATCTGAGCCAGGATCAATAGGAAGGTCGCCCTTTCTGGACTTAAGCCGCCCGAGGGACCAGTCGAAGAAGGTTACCGGAAGCGCAGAATTGAGGGCGAGGGTAGCGAGCGGATGGCCGAATATGGGCCGGGTGGCGCACAGGAACAGGGACTGCAGACCATAAGACCTCGACACCCAGTCGAGTTCCGCTGCTTCCACCGAGCCGGTGACGAACACATTGCCGAACCGCATCAAGCCGTGATCATCAAGTGTCGAGCCAATAACCGTAATTGACAGCTCCGGTCTCTTTTCGCGTAGAACCCGTGCCAGGGAACACATGAGGAACTGTTCTTCTGCGCAGGATCTGACTGGGACAAGCCCCAGCCGCGAGACGGCCTGCTTTGTCGGATTGCGCGGTGAATTCCGCCCCCCGTCCCCAGTGCCTATTGCAGTAAGCCGGTGCTCGGCAAAAAAACTTGAGGCGAATGCCCGGGCATGATCGCAAGGGACGAGAATGCGGCCGGCAGCTTCGGAGAATTCGCGCCACCGTTGAACCCGACTGTG
Organism: Mesorhizobium australafricanum; assembly: GCF_033977265.1. Taxonomy (NCBI): domain Bacteria; kingdom Pseudomonadati; phylum Pseudomonadota; class Alphaproteobacteria; order Hyphomicrobiales; family Phyllobacteriaceae; genus Mesorhizobium; species Mesorhizobium australafricanum. The sequence goes on from NZ_JAVIIT010000016.1 coordinate 41,949, forward strand.
CTCGCCGACGTCGACTGACTCATCGTTTGACCGGATCACCGACGCGAGCTGATCCTGTCGACCCGATCGTATAGCCGCAGCCGACAGGGACTCGTTGTGCCGGCCGAGCAGCCCGGCATCGGCTATGAAAATGTCATAGGGAACTCCAAGCGCGGCAATCAATTCGATCAGGCATAGGGGAACCTTCGCTGGGTCTAGGATCTCGATTCCGGACAGTCGCATCGTGTTCACATATTCGCGCAACGCCTCGTGCTCGCTAGAAAGCGAGAGCTGGAACCGTATCGATTGAGGAAGCCCCCCGGCCGCATTCAGAAGCCTGGCAGTGGTGCTGTGTGCCTCATGGCGGACCTCGAGAATTACGGAGGGGACTTTCGCGCGCCCCAACAGGCGCGCTCGCTCACCCGTAACCGCTCCTACAGCGCCGGAACCAGTCACGAGCAGGCGCGGACGCACGGCCGATGCAGGAACCGCTCGCTCGATCGACTCTCGCATTCGCCGCAGCGGATCGGCACGGACGAATGCAGCTGATTGCTTTGTGTATTCCGGAAATCGGCGCTTCAGAACGCCAAGATTCCTGACAACCAGCGATCTCTTTTCCCGACCAAAGGATATCGAGCCAGCGTGTCCGACGAAAACACCCGGCGCGCACACGCTTCGAAATCCCCTTTCGCGGGCGCGCAGACAAAAGTCCGCATCTTCGAGATAGCCCTGGTCGAAATTTTCCGACAACAATCCGACGGCATCGAGACACGCTCGCGTGACATACAGGCAGAAGCCGATGCCGCTCGGAAGGTCGACCACATGCCCGGCATTGGTCCTGGCGGCGATGCCGTCGATGATCGTGACATCGCCGAGGGATCCAACCGGGTTGGCCGTGTTCGGGATGGGGAAACTCGTATACTCCCCATTGTTCGACAGCGGGGTGACCGTCCCGATATCACGCGAGGAGCGCGCAGCTTCCGCCAACCTGTCGATAAAGCCGGACGGTACGATCGTGTCGGAGTTGAGGAGCACGACATCGCCCACCGGGATAAGCGATAGCGCTCTGTTGACGGCACCAACGAAACCGAGGTTCCGGGTGAGCTTTATGAGTGTGACCGAGGTTCGGGTGGAGAGTTCATCGAGGTAATTCGAGATACGGACCTCGGGCGTCGCATTGTCGACCAGTAGGACCCGGTGCCGTGGGGGCCTGACAGCAGGCATAAGGCTATCCAGGCACGCTCGCGTCGCGTCGTAGCCTTTGAACACCGGAACCACCACTGTCACCTCCGGGACGTCCACCTGAGCCGCCAGGACGCTGCCATTCCCGTATGGAGCGCCTTGATGGCTCACGGAGACGGCATTGCCCGGAACCCGCCTGGAGTGGAACTCCTCGCCCTCGACCGACAATGTGATCAACTGAGAGGATGGCGAGTTTGGTCGCGGCAGACGAAAGCCAGCCGCGCGGCCAAGATCGCTGAAGGCGTGCAATGGATCAGGCTGAATGCGGCCGGCAACCGAGCTGGACCCGTCCGTCACCGTCAGTTCGAGCGGCTCGTGTCCCGTCCAAACTGCCCATCCTTCGATCGTGTCATCGAGAACGGTCAGGCTCCCGAAGTGACGTCGACCGGCAGCGTGCAGGACTTCCATCGCCACTCGCAAGGTGTCGAGATCGCGGTCCTGTGGGATGAGAGCTGCTGCGGCCTCGATTTTGCCTGCGCCGTCAGCCCAGGCCAACATTCTGCGATTGGCAGCGATATCCTCCGGGGCAAGGTCGAGCGCGTTCCGCAGGTCGCGAATGGCGGCGCTCTTGTCGCCGAGCCTGAATAGCGCTTGGCCTCTTAGGACGTAGCTTCGTGGTTCCGGATGCGGGCGGACCCGGCACCGGCGGTCTGCAAATTTGAATGCTGCCTCCGCTTCGCCCCGTGCAAGCGCTTGTGCCGCAAGAAGTTCGAGGGAGTGGTGATGGGGCTCTTCAAAGGTCATATGAGCGTCGGGTCCCATTTTAACCGTATTAATAAGTTACTAAATTAACCCATTCTAATAATTGTCCAAGCCAGTCCAACATGCTAAACAAATTCCTAACAGCTTGAGATAAGGGCCGCCAGGAGCCGTTCTTGGCGCAAGTGTTGGTGCGCGAGACAAAAAAAGAGCGTGCCGAGCATTTTGGGGCAGCTAGACCCCCCGACTGAGGGCAAGTTGCGTGTTGTGGTCGCGTAACAGGGGTTGGGGCCTGTGGCTATCTACGATCTTGGGTTCATACACCTTGAGTCTGTCATTCTGGCGGCCAACCATGTCGATCAGGCGGCCGTTGCCGCTGTAAACAAGTATCTTCTCGCTGGCACTGCGGCGACAATCGACAGCGCGTCTGGCGCTACCAAGTTTTCCCCCGGTCAATGGGCCGAGTTCAACTCCCATCTTGACGAGGATGCGTCCGCAATTGGCCGCGGCAAGCATGATGCGGCGCAACCGGCTGACCGAGGCTTCCAGCCTCTTCACCTTGATGCCCATCATCAGGGACAGCTGGCGACGTCTACACATGCCCACGGCAGCTTCGGCCAGCCGTTAGTCGCGCATGGGACTGGGCTTGAAGGCAAGGCGGGTGGGCCGCCACCTGATCCCGCCCATACGGTCAATGCTGCCGGCTTTGGCGATGGAACTGGGCTGCTGTTGCATGACATCCTCCATCCCGGAACTGGAACAAATGAGTCTGGCGCCCATATCGTCAGCCAGGGGCATCTCGCCGACGTTTACGGACCCGCTCGACCCGGCGGCGACGCCGCTCGGCAATCCGCAATCGAAGCGAGCAAGCCCTTGGCGGGCAAAGTCGGCGAGGCTCACGGCCTGACCCGATCAAGCATCGACGCGGTCATCTCCGACCAGCATTCCGGGACGATCGCCACGCATACTGGAGCGACGCCGTTCTCCGACGCCGATCGCAGTCTCATCGTACAATCTCCGGATTTTCACCTTGTGCACGTTCATTTGTAGTTTCGAGCGTGCCGCCGAACGGTGTGCCTTGCCATGATCGCTCTCGCGGAAACAACGCGTGCACCGCAGAGTTCGAAATCGCGCGAGGGAAGCGGCCTTGGCTGCCTCGTCGTCATCGCGCGCCATTTCGGAATCCATCTTACGGCTTCGGAGCTTATCCAACGCAATTCGCTTGGGGACGGGGAACTGTCATCCAAGGATATCGCCAACTGCGCGACCGGTGTCGGCTTGAGGGCGAAGGTCCTGCAACTCGATCACCTCGGGATCGAACATCTCGACAAGGCCCTTCCGGCGGTGGTCGGGCTTAAGAACGGAACCTGGGTTGTATTGCTGCGCCTCGAAAGCAAGGGCATGCGCGTCGTGCTGCAGGATCCAAACTCCACCCAGGAGGCGCCGCTTGTCATCGACAGGTTGCGTTTCCAGCAAGCCTGGACTGGGGAGGCCGTTCTTCTCAAACGGAACTACGACATTGCCGACGAGCGCCAGCCGTTCAGCATCAGGTTCATCGTCGGCCTGATCTTCCGAGAGCGCTGGATCGTGCGAGACGTCGCGATCTGCGCGTTCGTGCTCGGCATCATGGCGCTGACGCCGATCATGTTCTGGCGGCTCCTCACCGACAAGGTGATTTACCACAAGGCCTTCAACACGTTCTCGGTCCTATCCGTGACGATGGCCGTCTTCATCGTATTCGAGGCCGTATTCGCTTGGTTGCGCCAGTTCCTGGTTCTCTTCCTTACCTCGCGCATCGACGCAAAGCTCCTCACACACATATTCGAGAAAGTCCTGAACCTGCCGATGGACTTCTTCGAGAGGACTCAGGTCGGCACGATCGCGTACGACATGAGCCAGGTCTGGAGAATCCGCACCTTCCTCGTTGGCCACCTGTTCGGAACGATCCTCGATTCGACCACGCTGATCTTCTTCCTTCCGCTCATGTTCTTTTTCAGCCCGGCGATGACCGCGGTCGTCCTGGCGATCTGCGTGCTCATCGTCGCCTGGCTTCTCGCGATGCTGCCAAACTACCGACAGAAGGTGGCGTCGGTCGAACAAGCGGAATCGGACCGCGGAGCATTCCTCGCGCAGACGCTGTTCGGAATGCGCACGGTGAAATCGCTGGCCCTCGACGCACGCCAACGGCAGCTTTGGGACGTCCATGTCGCTCGGGTCACTAAGCTGCGCTTCGCCGAGGGCTTGACCGCCAACCTGATCCAATCTGTCGTAAGGCCACTCGAACGGCTGGCGGTCAGCGGCTCCTTCGCGCTCGGCGCCTACATCGCCATCACAACCAACGATCCCGTCTACGTCGGCGCGCTGTTCGCCTTCCTGATGTTGTCTCAGCGGGTAACGGGGCCGTTGATGCAGATCGCACAACTCGTCAATCAGTACGACGAAGCCCGGATCGCCGTCGCGGTCGTTAGCCGGCTGGTCAACCAGCCAGAAGAAGAGGGCCGTTCCGGCAACGGCCTGCGCGCCAAGGTGCGCGGACATGTCGAATTCTCGAACGTCACCTTCACGTACAAGGGCTCGACCTCTCCTGTCCTTCAGGACATTTCGTTCGAGGCGCCTGAGGGAACGATGCTGGGCATCATGGGCAGAAGCGGGTCAGGCAAGACCACTGTCGCCCGGCTTCTGCAGTCCCTCCACTCCAACTACGAAGGACTGATCAAGATCGACGGCGTCGACATCCGCGAATACGACATCGATCACCTGCGGCGCAATCTCGGGGTTGTACTGCAGGAGAACTTCCTTTTCAGCGGGACGATCCGGGAAAACATCATCGCCGCCAAGACCGATGCGACCTTTGACGAGGTCGTTCAGGCGGCGCGCCTTGCTGGCGCGGAAGAGTTCATCGACAAACTGCCGCGCGGGTACGAAACCTATGTCTACGAAGGGTCGCCGAACATTTCCGGCGGCCAGCGGCAGCGGTTGGCGATCGCACGCGCCCTGATCGTCAATCCCCGCATTCTGATCCTGGACGAGGCAACCAGCGCCCTCGATCCGGAGAGCGAATCAATAGTCGCCTCAAACATCGCTCGCATCGCGAGCGGCCGTACCCTGATCGTCATTTCGCATCGACTGTCATCCCTGATGTCGGCCAACGCCATCCTCGTGCTCGAGCGCGGGCGGGTGAGCAGCATCGGAACCCACGATGAACTGCTGGAACGTTCGGACGTCTACAAGGAACTATGGCACCAGCAGAACCGACACCTCACGGCGACAGCGCCTCGCAAGGATAATTTCGGAGGCCAAAGCCGTGTCGCGTGACCAATCGTCAATCGCCGCGATCCGGCAATTCCAGTCGGAGACGGACGCGATCCGGGAGGCCCCCGAACCGCGCTGGGCGAAGTTGACCGTCTTCGCACTGGCCGCCCTTCTGGCCGCCGTGATCGTGGTCATGGTCTGCACGCAGGTGGACCGCGTGATCACCAGCCAATCCGGCAGGATCGTTTCGACGCGGGACGTCAGCGTTTTCCAGGCGCTTGACCCGTCGATCATTCGAAGCATCGACGTCCGCGAAGGCGAGCGCGTTAAAAACGGACAAATCCTGGCGACCTTGGACCCGACCTTCGCTGCCGCCGACGTCGAGCAGCTCAGGCTACAGATCGCGAGCCTGGAAGCGCAGATCGCCCGCATCGAAGCGGAACTCAAGAACACGCGGTTGTCCTTCGCCGACAGCAGCGACCCTGGTTTCCTGCAGTACGCCGCGTTGCAAACGAAGCTGTATGAACAGCGCACGGTGCAGTTCAATGCACAGATAGACAGCTTCAACGCGAAGATCGCGCAAACCCGGGCCACCATCCAGAAGCTCGAGGAAAGCGTAAGCAGGTTTCGGCAGCGCGAGGAAATCGCGGGGCGTGTGCTGGCGATGAAGACCTCGCTTGCCAAGCAGGGCAGCGGCTCCCAGTTGAACGCGCTGATATCGGAGGATCAGCATCTCGAGATCCTGCAGTCCCTCGAGAAGGACCAACACGCCCTGACCGAGGCGCAGTATATGATAGGCGCGCTGGAGGCCGACCGAGACGCCTTCAGGCAGCAATGGCTTGGGGCGCTCAGCCAAGAGCTCGTGACTGCGCGTAACGGCCTCGATACGGCCAAAACCCAGATCGAGAAGGCCATAAAGCGCCAGGACCTCGTACGGTTGACGGCGAACGAGGAATCGGTGGTTCTGACCATGGCCAAGCTGTCGGTAGGATCGGTCCTCAAGCAGGGCGATCCCTTGCTGACGCTAATGCCAGCGAACGCGCCTCTCGAAGCTGAAGTGCGCATCGCTTCGCGCGATATCGCCTTCGTTCGGAACGGCGACAGATGCGTGCTCAAGATCGACGCGTTCAATTTCGCCGAACATGGCGCGGCCGAGGGAAAGGTGCGCTGGATCAGCGAGGGCGCCTTTACGACCGACGACAATGGCCAGCCGGCCGAGGCGTATTACAGAGCGCGATGCAGCATTGACGCGATCAAGCTTACAGCTGCTGGGCCGAACTTCCGGCTGATCCCGGGCATGACGCTGACCGCGGATATGAACGTCGGGACCAGGTCCGTCGCGGCGTTCCTGCTCAGTGGGTTTATTCGTGGCGTTGGGGAGTCGATGCGCGAACCATGATTTCTCGTTCTTTCAGACAGCGCCGCGCCGCAAAGGCGTTCAGGCGGGGGATGGCCGAATATGGCAAGGGATTGCCACTCAAGGCGCTCCAAGCCTGGACAACGGCGAGCGACCTTGGCCACGCCGAGGCACCTTACAGGATTGGGGTCCTCTATTCGCGCGGGGAAGGCGTGACGCGCAATGCGCCGGAGGCCGTGTCATGGTATCGACGCGCCGCTGAGGCCGGGTATGTCGACGCCCAATTCCAGCTTGGACTGATCTACTTGAACGGCGTACGGACGAGTCCTGAATCGGGGGGCCAAGAGTCGGTTTGCAGCAACGAATTGCTCGAGGCGCTGTTTCCCCAAGGTATCAGCGTCGACCAGGACTCCGTTCAAGCCTTGCACTGGCTGCGTGCAGCCGCCAGCGGCGGCAAGGCGGAAGCATACGCAGTCCTGGGCGATATGCTCTGCTCCGGACTCGGCTGTGCGGCCAATCACACCGAGGCACGCAGATATTACGAGGCCGCGGCGCAGAACGGGGTGGCGGCAGGCGAAGCCGGTCTCGGCGACCTCCACTATAATGGGCTGGGCGTTCCCGTCGATCTCGCCGCGGCTGCAGGTTGGTACCGGGAAGCGGCCGAAAAAGGTGATCCGCGAGCGCAGGTGGCACTGGCGCACATGAGCCTCAACGGGAGTGGCAGGCCCGCCGATCGCGAAGAGGCCGGCCGTCTCTTCGTTCTCGCCGCGGAGCAGGGCGATCCCCGAGGACTCCACCACGCCGCCCTTCTCCATATGACCGCGGATGGCCTGCCGGAAAACCTCAGCAAAGCCGAAACCTATCTTCGCGAGGCGGCGAAACGCGACCACCTTCCGTCTGTCATCGCTCTCGGCGAGTTCTACGCGCGGGGCAAGGGCGCCGCACCGGATTTGCAAGAGGCAAGCGTGTGGTACCAGAGAGCGGCGGAACTTGGCGACGCCAGCGCCCAGTTTATCCTGGGCGGCCTGTATGCCACCGGCACGGGTTTCGTGCAGAATCTTCGCGAGGCTGCACGCTGGTTCCTGTGCGCTGCCGAGCAAGGCCATGCCAGCGCAGCGCACAACATCGCTGTGCTCTATGCGAAAGGCGCGCCATTCGGGCGGGACATCGCCAAGGCGGTCGAATGGTACGAAGTGGCTGCGCAAGCCGGCCTTGCCGCGGCCCAACTCCACCTTGGCCGGCTCCACGTCGCCGGGGATGGCGTTCCGCGTGACTGGCGGGCGGCGGCCGAATGGTTTGGAAAGGCGGCCGCCAGCGGCGATCCTGAGGCGAAAACCGCGCTCGCGATGCTGCACCTCCACGGAGGCGAGGGGGTGCATGACCCGATCCGCGCGGAAAACCTGTTGCGGGAGGCTGCAGGCGCGTATGACACGGGAGCTGCCCTGCAGCTTGGCCACCTTCTTCGAGGCAATGGCCGCATGGCAGATGCGATGGAATGGTATCGAAGGGCCGGTGAGGCCGGAGACGTCGAAGCCCAGTTCGCGTTGGGAGCCGTGTATATTGAAGGGCGCGGCTGCGAGCGGGATGTTCATGCGGCCATTTACTGGTTCGAGAAGGCCGCCAATGCCGGCCATGCGCCCTCCCAATTCCAGCTCGGGGTGCTCTTTTCCGCGGGTCAGGGGATAAAGCTCGACCATTCCCGTGCGCTTCATTGGTACGAGCGGGCCGCCAAGCTCGGGCATTGGCTCGCGCAATACAACTTCGGAGTTATGCTCTCGAAGGGGCAGGGCTGCCCGGCGGACCGCGAAAAAGCGCTCTCCTGGTTTCGCTTGGCCGCCGAGCAAGGACTCCCCGAAGCGCAGTTCGTGCTGAAGGATGCATATGTCGGGGGTGATGGCGGTCCAAACAACGGGCAGGCCGTTTGCCGCTGGTCGCGGGAGGCACACCAGGCGGGGAAGCCGCGCGCTCTCGATCTGCAAAACCGCGCCAAGGGAGAGGATTCACCTCCTGGTCCAAAGCGACCATTCCCCTTTGGGGTGACGAGAACCGGTGCGCACCATTTGGCTGATCTCCGCAAAGTGGAGCATTTCGTAGACTTGGATCGAATTGGCCTTCTCGCAAGAAGGGGAGGGCTGGCCGTCTTCGCGATTCATTGCGAAGGAGCCAACCTGCAGACCTTCCATCTGGAGATGATCGAAGCCCTCCGCTCCAGGGGATACGCTATCTGCGTCGTAAACAGTTTCTCCGAGAACGACGCGCTATTGGCGGCCCATCTCAAGGACAAGGTGCATACGTTCATCTCGCGAGGCGATTACGGTCGCGACTTCGGATCGTGGGTTAGCGCGCTGGTTACCTTGGATGGCCTGGTCCAGTCGGCCGACCACGTCCTGCTGATTAACGACAGTATCATCGGACCTGTCCGCTCGCTGGATCACCTCTTCCAGCGGTTCAAGGCTTCCACTGGCGATATCTTCGGGCTCTCTGACTCGTATCAGCACCATTACCATTTGCAGTCGAGCGTTCTGTTCATTCGACGCTCGGCGTTCTCGACGCCGGAGTTCCACAGGTTCTTCCAGGAGTATTCCTATCCAAACGACAAGACGAACGTGATCCTCCTCGGAGAGGTGGCGTTGTCAGCTTACGCCCTGGATGCTGGGCTGATGCTCGACGTGATGTGCCCATACGAGTCGGTGGTCGAGCATTGGCTGGGACAATACGAGTCCGATCTCGAACTTGTCCAGTCAATGCCGGAGTTCCGACACGGATTTCCTCAAGTAATCGACGGTGTTCAGACACTCTCGTACGGTTATGCGCAGCACACGAAGATTTGGTACTTCAATACCGCAGGAGATATCCGGGCTCAGGTTGCGAGAAATGCTCAGCATAGCTTCTGGAATACGCTGATCAACGATTTCGATTATCCGTTCTTGAAACGAGAGCTTGTTACGAAAAACCCGGAAGGGGTGGCAAATCTATTTCTTCTGGGGGCCGTAATTGACCCAGCATTCAAGGAGCATCTCGCCATCCAGATGCGAGAAGCCCTGCGCTCTTTCCCCGGCAAAGGTCCGCTCGCCATGCTCAACGACGTGCGGCCTTTGCCGGGCCAACCGCGGGCCGGAACGCTACTCCGTCCCGCAAACCTGCAACTAGTCGATGGGGGATAGCAATGAAGGCAGTTATTCTGGCCGGCGGATTAGGGACTCGGCTATCCGAAGAAACGGCGACACGGCCCAAGCCGATGGTCGAGATCGGTGATCGACCGATATTGTGGCATATCATGAAGATATATGCCGCGCACGGAATAACCGACTTCATAGTCTGCTTGGGCTACAAAGGGTACGTTATTAAGGAGTACTTCGCAAACTACTTCATCCATTCGTCGGATGTCACTTTCGACATGAGGAACAACTCGACCACGATTCACAAGGCCGAAGTGGAGCCATGGACGGTGACGCTGGTTGAAACAGGCGAAGACACCCAGATCGGCGGCCGCATCAAGCGCATCCTGAATTACGTTGGCGATGACGATGCGTTCTGCCTGACCTATGGCGACGGGGTGGCGGACGTCGACGTGACTAAGCTCATAGCGCAGCACCGGGCCAGCGGTCGGCTGGCCACGGTGACAGGCACCCAGCCGCCCGGCCGATTTGGCGCGATCCGTTACGAGGGGAACCGGGTAATCGGATTCCAGGAAAAACCGCAAGGAGATGGCGGTTGGATCAATGGCGGGTTCTTCGTGCTATCGCCCAAAGTTGGCCGCTACATCGAAGGCGACGCCACCGTCTGGGAACGGGAGCCGCTGGAACGGCTCGCGAAGGAGCGCCAGCTGGACATGTATTTCCATCGCGGTTTCTGGCAGCCGATGGATACGCTGCGCGACAAAAGATATCTCGAAGAACTCTGGCTATCTGGCAAGGCACCCTGGAAGGTTTGGGAAATGACCAACGCTCGCCCGAGGACAGCAGCATGAAAATCTTGATCACGGGCAATCTGGGTTACATCGGACCGATCGTCGCGCGTCACTTACGACACGTGCGGGCAGACGCAAGGCTTCTTGGGTTCGACAACGCGTACTTCGCCTTGTCGACGACGGGGGCGTCCATTCTTCCGGAACGCATTCTCGACGAGCAGCATTTCGGCGACGTGCGCGAAATCCCCGACAAGGTGCTGGAGGGTGTTGACGCTGTCGTACATCTTGCCGCGGTGTCAAACGACCCCATGGGGCATCAGTTCGAGCAGGTGACTGCAGACGTAAACCATCGCGCCAGCATCGCCCTGGCCGAAAAGGCTCGGGCAGCCGGGGTGTCTCATTTCGTATTCGCCTCGAGCTGCAGCGTGTACGGCTTTGCGCCGGGCGCTCCTCGGACGGAATCGGACGACATCAATCCCCAGACCGCGTATGCGCGCTCGAAGGTTGCCGTCGAGAAAGAGCTGGCGGGCCTCAGCTCGGACAGGATGATCGTCACTTGCCTTCGGTTCGCCACCGCCTGCGGCATGTCGGACCGCCTGCGCCTCGATCTCGTACTCAACGACTTCGTGGCGTGTGCGTTGGCACTTGGCACGATCACGGTCCTTTCAGATGGAAGCCCGTGGCGGCCACTCATCGACGTCCGAGACATGGCGCGGGCAATCGAGTGGGCGGCGACGCGCAAGGCGGACGAAGGCGGGGCCTTCCTAGCCGTGAATGTCGGCTCGAACGATCGGAACTACCAAGTCAAGGACCTCGCTGCTGCGGTGGCCGAAGTCATCCCAGGCACGTCAGTGAGCATCAACCGCGCCGCACAGCCGGACAATCGGTCCTACCAGGTCGATTTTTCGCTGTTCGCCTCCTTAGCCAACGCACACCAGCCGCAGGTGACATTGCGCCAATCGATCGAGATGCTCGCAGCTGGGCTTAGGCGCATGAATTTTGCCGATCCCGATTTCCGCAACTCGCCTTTCATCCGGCTGAAGATGCTGGAAGCCCATATTGCGGCTGGTCGGCTGACCCGCGATCTGCGGTGGTTGCCACGCGCGTCGGAGGAAGCAGCATGATCTTCCAAGCGGCCCCATTGTCAGGGGCGTTTACGGTTGGGCTCGAGAAGCGTGGCGACGACCGGGGCTTTTTTGCGCGCGCGTTCTGCCAGAACGAATTCGCCCAGCAGGAACTCGTCTCGAACTTCGTCCAGGTCAACAACTCCCTCTCGGCCAAAAAGGGAACATTGCGGGGTCTCCACTACCAGCTGCCTCCGCATGCGGAAGTCAAGGTCGTCCGCTGCGTTCGGGGTGCGCTGTGGGATGTCATTCTGGATCTGCGTCCGGGTTCATCGTCTTTTGGCCAATGGTTCGGCGCGGAACTCAACGAGGACAACCGTCTGTCGATGTATGTCCCGAAAGGCTTCGCGCATGCCTTTCTCACCCTCGCCGACGATACCGAGGCGCTCTACATGGTCAGCGAATTCTATGCTCCCGAAACCGAGCGAGGCATTCGCTGGAACGATCCACGCTTCGCGATCGAATGGCCGATCGAGCCAACTGTGATCTCTCCGAAGGACTCCACCTGGCCGGAGTTCGACCATGCGTTTCACGGTGTTGGGCATTTCGGAGGGCGCTGATGCGGGTCGTCCTCACAGGAGCGAGTTCGTTCACGGGGTATTGGTTCGCAGCCAAGCTGGCTGCAGCGGGCTTCGACGTCATCGCTCCGCTGCGAGGTTCTCCGTCTGCCTATTCCGGTGTGCGCCGGAATCGGGTTGAGCAGCTGGCGCACGTCGCTGAGATCATCCCGGAATGCTCGTTCGGCGAACCGAAGTTCCTGGAGCTAGTCAAGGCGAGCGCTTTCGATGTGCTGTGCCATCACGCTTCGCGTGTTGGCGACTATCGCAGCCTGGAATTCGATGTGATTGGAGCCGTTGGGGAAAACACCAACAATATCCGCAAGGTGCTGGAAGTAATGCTTGCAAACGGCCTGCGAGGCGTCGTCTCCACCGGGACTGTGTTCGAGGCCAATGAGGGTGCGGGCAATCTACCCCTGCGGGCATTCTCTCCATACGGTCTCTCCAAAGGGCTGACATCCGAGATCATCCGTCACTGGTGCGGCCACTACGGCGTGCCCTACGGCAAGTTCGTGATCCCGAATCCGTTCGGACCATTCGAGGAGCCACGTTTTTGCGCCTACATGATCAAATGCTGGCGAAACGGAGAAATCGCGGAGGTGCGCGCGCCGCGCTACGTTCGGGACAACATCCACGTGGACCTGCTGGGGCTTGTATACGCGCGCTTCGTCGCCGAAACGATCGAGACCCGCGGTTCGGGGAAGATTGGTCCTATGGGTTACGTGGAGACGCAGGGCGCGTTCGCCGAACGGTTCGCTGTGGCAATGCGTGAGCGGCTGGGTTGGGACTGTAGGCTCAATCTGCTCAAGCAAGCGGATTTTTCGGAGCCAATTGCCCGAATGAACACGAGTGAGGTGGATCACGAGGTCCTCGGCTGGTCGGAAGCGGCAGCCTGGGACGGGACTGCGAATTTCTATTCAGCATTGGCGTAGAGCCAAGGGCGTTCACACAGGCCTAGGGAAAGACCGGTCGTTATTTCTGCGTAGCAACCGACGAGGCATCCTCGGCATGCACGACACAGCACGCGATATCGCGCGTCGCTTCTTCGCGATGTACGTCCATGACCGATCAGTGATCGTGGAGATTGGGGCCCGAGATGTGAATGGCGCGTTGCGCGAAGTTTGCCCGGGTTGCGCCGCCTACATCGGCCTGGATGTTGAACCAGGTCCCGGCGTTGATGTCGTCACAAGCGCCGAGGAGCCACTGCCGGTCGCGGCGGAGTCGGCCGACGTCGTCGTGGCGAGTTCGGTCTTCGAGCACGATACCTTCTTCTGGCAGACGTTTCTCGAAATGGCGAGGATAGCGAAGCCGGGCGCCGTCATCTATATCAATGCACCGTCGAACGGGACCTACCATCGCTTCCCAACGGACAACTGGCGGTTCTATCCGGATTGCGGACAAGCACTGGAGCTTTGGGCCCGGAGAAACGGCTGTGACCTACACTTGGTCGAGTCCTTCATCGCAGAGCGCGCCGGGGACATCTGGAACGACTTCGTCGCAGTGTTCATGAAGGGACCGACGCCGTCACCGGACCGCTTTCAATATCTTTCAGCCGACGTGCCTTGCACGAATGTGTGGCGAACCGGAGAAAAAAACGTCCAACTACCCCGCGAACTGAGCGAGGACATGCTCCTTATAGAACGATCGAGGGAAGAGGTCGACCGGCTCCGGGTTGGGAGTGGTCAGCCGGAGCCGTTCCGTGATCAGGCTGCGTTTTTCGATTTAGAAACCAAATTGGTAGGTGAGCACCTGGCTGACTTGACGCGCCGAACCGAGAGTATCCACAGATCACTGGATCTCTTGGATTCGGCGCTGAAACCCGAAGGCGAACAGCTTCGCGGTGCTTTGGCACGCTGTATATCCGAGGCCGCGTCCTTACTCGAAAGCTTGGAGGAGATGCAAGCAAGGGCAAGGACTTTCGCCAACTTGGCGTCAACTACCGCATCTAAGAACAAGCAACACCCTTGAGGCGCGGCATCGAGGCAGATGGGCAGCAAATCGCTTCTCAGGCCGAGATGATGTTGGGTTGCATGGCTGAGGGATGAAGCTGGGTAGCATTCAGCCGCAGCTGACACCCAAACCCTGCCCTTTGCCGTCCTGTATCCCGCACATGGATCGAAAGTCCATTCTAAGTATCGCCGTGGAAGTGGCGCAAAGAGTCTGACCTTGCCCCTCTGATCTAATCCGGTTTGAAGTTCGTTCTGGCCCCATCGAGAGGACCAGGACATGAAGCGCAGCCGCTTTTCTGAAGAGATGGGGTATTCGGTTCAGCTCGCTGAATGCCCGACCCCTTTCGGAATGACGGCGTTCGCCTGATGCTCTGAGCCGACCTGGCAAGAGGAGATCGGCATGGGCGTTTATGCAGGACTGGATATCTCTCTCGACGCGGTAGCCATTTGCGTCGTTGGCGAGACTGGCGAGATGCTGTGGCAGGGGAAGGTGCTCGGTGACCCCGAGGCCGTAAAGGCTGCTCTTGACCGATGGCGGGATGGTCTCGTCCGCGTTGGTTTGGAAGCCGGTGCGACGTCGGAATGGATTGGCGGGCATCTTGTAGACGAAGGCTTCCCCGTCGTCTGCCTGGAGAGCCGGCATGTCAAAGCGGCGCTGAGCGCGATGACCGTCAAGACGGACCGGACTGACGCGCAGGGCATCGGGCAAATCGTCCGCACGGGTTGGTTCAAGGCCGTTCATCTGAAGTCCGCGGTCGGCCAGCGGCTGCGCACCCTGACGGCGGCGCGGAAGGCGGCCGTGCGAGCATTGACCGGCAACGAGCAGGTCATCCGCGGGCTTTTGCGGCCGTTGGGGCTTAAGGTCGGGGCAGTGACGCGCGTTCGGTTCGACGCCAAGGTCCGCCAGCTGATCGGAACAGACAGGTTGTTGCTCTCGATCTTTGAGCCTCTCCTGCGGCTACACAAGAGCCTGCGCGAGAGCCTGGCCGATCTACACCGCCTCGTTCTCAGGGCAGTTCGTGCGGATCCAACCTGCCGACGCCTCGTGACCATGCCTGGCATTGGACCCGTGACAGCACTCACCTACAGGGCGACGATCGATGACCCCAAGCGCTTCCGGCGATCCAGATCCGTTGGCGCCTATCTCGGCCTCACTCCGCGACGATACCAGTCCGGAGAAGTCGACAGGGTCGGTCGCATCACGAAAGTCGGCGACGGCGAGACGCGAACGGCGTTGTTCGAGGCGGCCAACGTCATTCTTCGTCCGACGACCCGCTGGTCGAGCATGAAGGCCTGGGCCATGAAGATTGCCGATCGTCAGGGTGTTCGACGTGCCAAGGTAGCGCTTGCTCGAAGAATGGCGGTCACACTTCATCGCATGTGGATCGACGAACAAGACTTCCGCTGGACGGTCGCTTAGTCTAACAACTTAGGACGCAGACTCGCGTTCTAGCGCAGCGCGGACGGACTCCGCTGTTCGTGGCTTTGCACCGGCCGCCGCTCGCCAACCACCGCTAAGTTCGCTGGCCCTTTTTCTTTTTCATCCGCTCCGCATCGAACGCCTGCTTCCCCTTCGCGGACCATAGGTCGCGCGCATGCTCTCCTTCATGGCTCTGCAGCTTGGCGGCGATACAGAGCAGCGCGCCGAGGATGGTGGCGCGGTTGTCGTAGGTCAGGTCGACGATGCCGGCCTTGAGGACGAGCCCCCCGAGCTCGATCAGATGTCGGGTGCGCTTGCGGCGCTCGAGCTGCCAAGTGCGCATGTCATTGCGAGCCATTGCCGCTTGCCGCCGATTGTGTGCTGCCCGGTTGCGCTGGAGCGCTACGCAGGTTTCGCCCAGTTGTCGCAGCAGTTCTCCTAGACCTGCTTTCGAAAAACATCACCCCACGCTTGGCCCATGCCTCACGCTTTGCTGTATCTTTCGTTTCAGCGATTGCGACCAGCGCGCCGGCCAGTTCGTCGGTGTTGAGTTGATTGGCGCCGGTGGCGATCACCAGTTCGCCAAGTTGCTGGACCTTTCGCGTTTTGAGTTCCCGCGCCTTGTCTTCCAGCGCCTGCAGTTCCGCGTCGAAGTCTCGTGGTTTACGCATGCCTGTCTCCATCGGTTGTCGATGTGGCAATGATAGGGGAGCGTCTTCCGGAGGGCTTCAGGGTTGCCGAGACAGCTCGGGACGGGCTGGTCCATCCCGAGAATTTTTCGAGGGAGGGCGCGCTTATACGTCGTGCCGACGTGCGCTTTGACGTGCAAATGATCTGGTCGCGATGGCGATCTATCATCTTCACGTCAAGGTCGTTGGCCGCAAGGCAGGTTCGAGTGCTGTGGCGTCGGCTGCCTACCGCTCGGCCTCGCGGCTGCGCGACGACCGCATCGAACGCACGCACGACTTCTCGGCCAAGCGCGGCGTCGTCCATTCCGAGGTGACGCTGCCGGAGAATGCGCCGGACGCCTGGAGCGATCGCGAACGGCTGTGGAACGATGTCGAGGCGCTCGAGGTGAGGAAGGATGCGCAGCTTGCCCGCGAGGTGGAGTTCGCCCTGCCGCGCGAACTGAGCCAGGCGCAAGGCATCGAGCTGGCGCGCGACTTCGTCGAGGCGGAATTTGTCAGCCGAGGCATGGTCGCGGATCTCAATGTGCATTGGGACAGGGCAGAGGATGGCAGTCCGAAACCACATGCCCATGTCATGCTCACCATGCGCTCAGTGGACGAGAACGGCTTTGGTCCGAAAGTGCGCGACTGGAACAGCACCGAACTGGTCGAGCGCTGGCGCAAGCGATGGGCGGAGCTTGCCAATGAGCGCCTTGCCGAACTCGACATCGACGCCCGCATCGATCATCGCAGTCTGGAGGCGCAGGGCATTGCGCTCGAGCCGCAAACGCAGATTGGTGCACCGGCTCAACGCATTGAGGGCAGTGGCCTTGACGCTGGCGATACTGAAGCAGATCGCGCCGAACTGCATCGCGAGATCGCACGCAACAATGGTGCGCGCATCATCGCCGATCCATCTGTGGCGCTGGATGCCATCACGCATCAGCAATCTACCTTCACCCAAAAGGACATCGCAAAGTTCGCGCATCGCCACAGCGATGGAATGCAACAGTTCGACGCGGTGATGGGAGCCATCAGCAAAGCGCCCGACCTTGTCGAACTTGGCAAGGATGGTCGCGGCGAAGACCGCTTCACCACCCGGCAAATGATCGAGACCGAGCAGCGCCTGCAGCTTGCGGCAGAACGCATGGCCGGGGAGGGACATCATGCGGTGAGTGACCGGGATCGTGCAACGGCTTTGGCGCATGCAACACAAGGCGGGCTTGCCCTTTCAGGCGAGCAGACCGATGCATTGGATCACATCACTGATGGCCGCGGCCTTGGTGTCGTCGTCGGTTTTGCCGGCACCGGCAAGAGCGCCATGCTCGGCGTCGCGCGTCAGGCATGGGCAGCAGCAGGCTACGAGGTTCGAGGTGCGGCACTTTCCGGCATTGCGGCCGAAAATCTCGAAAGCGGATCAGGCATCTCGTCTCGAACCATCGCCAGCATGGAACATAGCTGGGGACAGGGCCGCGATCGGCTCACCGCGCGTGATGTACTCGTCATCGACGAAGCCGGCTTGATCGGCACGCGCCAGTTGGAGCGCGTGCTCTCCCATGCCGCGGACGCTGGCGCAAAAGTCGTCCTTGTCGGCGATCCGCAGCAGTTACAGGCGATCGAGGCAGGTGCTGCATTCCGTTCGATCCACGAACGCCACGGCGCCGTCGAGATCGGCGAGGTGCGCCGGCAGCGGGAGGACTGGCAGCGTGACGCCACGCGCGATCTGGCAACCGGCAGGATTGGCGCTGCGATCGGCGCGTATGACGCGCAAGGCATGGTTCATCAGGTTGCCTCGCGCGATGAGGCGCGCAGCGATCTCGTCGAGCGCTGGGATCGCGACAGGCAGGCAGAGCCTGAGGCGAGCCGGATCATTCTTACCCACACGAACGACGAAGTGCGCGCGCTCAACAAGGCAGCGCGCGAGCGCATGCGCGCGGCTGGAGATCTCGGCGACGAAGCTCACGTGGATGTTGAACGCGGTGCAAGGAATTTTGCCCGCGGCGACCGGGTCATGTTCCTGCGCAACGAGCGGTCGCTTGGCGTCAAGAACGGCACGCTCGGCGTGATCGAAGAGGTCAGCGTCCAGATGATGACGGTTCAAACCGACGACGGCAGGTCTGTGCGCTTTGACCTGAAGGACTATGCCCACATCGACCACGGCTATGCCGCGACCATCCATAAGGCGCAGGGCATGACGGTCGACCGCACCCATGTGCTGGCGACGCCAGGCATGGATGCGCACGGCAGCTACGTTGCCCTGTCGCGGCATCGCGACTGGATGGACCTGCATTACGGCGGCGATGACTTTGCCACTCGAGACCGACTCGTCCGGACGTTGTCACGCGACCGCGCCAAGGACATGGCGTCTGACTACGACCAGATCGACCCGGCGCAGCACTATGCCAAGCGCCGCGGCATCAGCTTCCGGCAGCGTGTTGTCGAGATCGTGCGCCGCGTCGTTCCTGAGAAGCTGCGCGACCGGATCGATGGCCTGCTGGACGGATTCCGCTCGCCCGTAGACGTCGAGCCCGGCCAAGACCGTGGGCTTAGGCCGGGAAGGGAAAATGTCGGGGCGCAAATCGCAAATGGCGGCGCTGCGCCTGAAAGTGATGCTTCGGTCAGGGGAGCGCAGCGCGATACGGATGTACCGGCGGACCCAGAAGGAGCGTTGCGCAGCGCTCGCACGAAGGCGCTTGTGCGCCACGCGCGCGCGATCGACGCGATCGTGCGCAGCGGAAATGCGGACGGGGAGGGCAGTCCGGAGCAGATGCGCGAATTGAGAAATGCCCGCGTCGCTTTCGAGAAGGTTCGGTCGCATGGCTGGCGCGATGCCGAAGCAGCCTACGTCAAGAGTCCCGAGCTGGTCCATGAAGCGGGGGCGGGCCGCGTCAACCGCATCGTGCTGGCGCTCCAGCTTGAAACCGAAATCCGCACCGGACTGGACAAAGATCCGGGCCGCCGCGCGGACCGTTTTGTGGAACGTTGGCAAAAACTCGATCGGACGAGCCGGGTCCAATATCAGGCCGGCGATATGTCCGGCTACAAGTCAACGCGCTCGGCGATGTCCGACATGGCCAAAAGCCTCGAACGCGATCCGCAACTTGAATCCCTGCTTGCCAACCGCAAGCGCGAGCTTGGTATTCACGTCAATTCCGGCCACCGACTCGGGGCGGAACTCGCATTCAGCTATGGCATCGGCAGGGGCCGTGGCATTGGGATTTGAACACGTCCGATTTGCCGCCGTTTCCACGCCACAGGCGGATGAGGCGCCAAGTCTAATTGCGTCCAGCATAGGTGTGCCCTCTGTCCCAGCAGAGGTCAGCAACAACCAATGACAAGCATGCCCGAGCAGGATCGCATTATACGTCTCAGAACCGTCCTTGACCGGACTGGCCTGTCCCGCTCGACCCTCTATCGCAAGATTGCCGAAGGCACGTTCCCGGCCCAGATCAAGATCAGCATAAACGGGGCGGGCTGGCGCGAATCCGATGTCAATCGATGGGTCGGCAATCCCGTTGGATGGCGAAAAGAAAGTCAGTTCTGATTGCGAGACAAACGAACGCCAGGGCCACGGCCATTCTCCGGAATGAATTCAATGCCAGCGCGTTCGAACGTGCTTCTTATCAGATCCACAGTCGATTGCTTCAACGTCTCGCCTCTTTCGAAACGAACAATCGTCTGGGTGGATATTTTGGCTTCTTTTGAGAGGTCTAAAACACCCCATCCTAATGCAGCCCGAGCCATACGGCACTGCACCGGATTCATAAAATCACCATTTTATGGTGATTTTGGTTGCTTAGGTAATGCACTGTGTGTAGTCTCGGTTTCACTTGGCGGCCGGAAGGGTGATGCAACACCAATCCGGCCTGGCCACGCCAAAGCTGTTGAGGAGCTCGGATCATGGCTGATTCCGACAATAGCACGACTTTGCCTTCCGTCACGCACGGGCCAGGGCAACAGCAGAGGGCGCGCGCGGACGATCGTTTGGACGGTGCGGACCCGGTACTTGCGCTGCTCCAAGGCTGGTTGCGAGCACAGCATGTCTCGCGGGTCCTTTGCCGACTTCAACAACGCCTAGAGCGGCGCGTTCTCGACGCTGCCGCCCCTGACGCGATGGAGACGAAGGTCAGCTATTCGATCGCCTGTCAGGCAGAAGTCGAGGCCACGACTGCTGCCTTGAAGCTTCAAGACAAAATCCCCCACGTGCAGGCGCGATCACTTCTCGGCGTCGTCGCCAAGCTCGAAATCATCGCTGGTGCTGACCGCGACATCGACGATCCAACAGACTTTCCCTGGCCGCATATCGCTTCGGCCCTTGCCGACTTGAAGAAAATCGCCGGGAGCCTGCCGCTTGGACGGCCTGAGCGGTTCGTCGTTCAGGCGGACTGTAGGCGTTACAAAGAGGTGGCGGCCGACCTCGTCGGTCTGCGAATGCAGGGCGCTAACATTCGTGTAGGCTGACTCTGGGATCGAAAGGCTGCACTGACGGCAGGGCGCCATCGGTTGTGGTTCCTCCAAAATTGACATCCCTTTAGCGATCCCGAGCCGCTTCATTTGGGCGGCCAGCCGTGAACATCAGTATGGCAACATGATCGGCCGGGAATGGCACCTCAGAGGGATCGGTCGCTAGTTGGCTACGATCTTCAATGCAGTCAGCGTTTCCGGCGTGATCGTCCCCGTGATTTTCAGGTTGTAATCAGCCTGGAGCCTGGTGAGGCCGTCCCGCATTTCGGGGCTCATTTTCCCGTCCAACTCGCCATTGTAGTAACCGTATGCCAACATCGCGAATTGAACCTGCAATACTATGTCTTTGAATTTGTTGGAATTGCCGGGAAGAGTGGCCAGAGGCGCCGGAGCAACTGGGGCCGGCTGTTGGTAAGTGGTGGAGGGCGCCTGGTACACCGGAGCCGCCGGCGCCGGGGGGACGTAGTAGGTTCCGCCAGCGGACGAGCGATGGCTGCTGTGGGAGCTATGGCTACTATGGCTACTGTGGCCGGCCAGGATGTATTTGTGGTCGAGCTTGAAGATATCGAACAGCGATTTCGCTTTGCCGCCGTCTGGCGGAGGGACGGACGGCAAAGCGATGCTCTCGGCCGGCATGAAGCCTGCGGCGAGCAACGAGGGGATGGCAAATATCCGTTTCGTCATGCGATTCCAAACCTCCCGTAACCGTGCGTTTTGGGGTGCCATTCGAAAAAGCCGCCGCACTCCTGGCGCAGACTGCAGGCAGCACATTCCTCGACGTAAGACCGCTTCCAGTCCGAGATCGTCGAAGGAGCATAAGACTGGTAGGCGCGCGGGACCGTGCAGAGCGGGAAATTGTAGAGCTTGGTTCGAACGCCGCGTGCCACAGCGATATCCAGCGCCCTGGCTATCTGATCAAAGCCAGTCGAACTGTCGAAGAACAGGGTACTCCAGTTCTTCCGGCCGTAGCCGATGTTCTCGAGCTGCATGATGGCCCAGACTTCGACAAAGGGCAGGGCGGTGGTCACCAACTTTGCAAGGTCCAGCAATCCCGGCGCGTTGGGTTTCGTCAGCACCGTGCGAAGCTCTATCCTGGCTCCAACCTGGCACAAGAGGGCAAGGTTCGGCCTGAGCTGCTCGAAGGCGCCGGGTTTGCCGACGATGTCATCGTGGACCGCGCTGTCGCTCGAATAGACCGGTATCCCCCACAGAACTCGGGTCAAGTCCAGGTCTCTGAGAACCGGAAGATCGGAGCGGTCGAAATGCTGGCCGTTGGTGAGGATATGGAAGTGGACGTCCGGTCTTGCTGCCATCGTCCGGCGCAGGAACTCGAACAGCTTGGCTTTGTAAAGCGTGGGCTCACCGCCCGAAAGCCCGATGGTCGAGTGTTCCGGCGCCAGCAGCACCGCGGTCTCGAACAGCGGAAACATGTCAACGTGGTGCTTCTTGGGCGGCTGGGAGCACATCACACAGATCTGGTCGCAACGCT
Source organism: Mesorhizobium australafricanum (assembly GCF_033977265.1). NCBI lineage: Bacteria > Pseudomonadati > Pseudomonadota > Alphaproteobacteria > Hyphomicrobiales > Phyllobacteriaceae > Mesorhizobium > Mesorhizobium australafricanum. The sequence goes on from NZ_JAVIIT010000016.1 coordinate 64,059, forward strand.
CGGTCACCAGAAGCGTGTTGTGACGCGAGCTTGCCCTTATCAAACGGTGCGCTGTCTTGCGGGTCGGCACCACCAGCATTGTGTCCCCGTCCAGTTCGGACGGATCTACCCCAAAGACGCGCAAGGAGCCGGTTGCGCCCGAGTAGTGAGACGCCTCACCATCAACAAAATCCAGCGTCACATCGTGGGGATGAAGCACATCAGGGCGTGGAGACGTCCCCTCGAATGAACGGAGCCGGGCGACGTATGGCTCCGTCGCGTCGGTGTCGACTTTCAGCCTCAGCGGGATCATGCGAGCCGCGGGAACATGTGATCTCCCCAGGACGGCACCCGAGCCCACCTGGCCACCGACGCACGCGCCGGCTCATCGCTGCGCTGGATGACCTCGACGATCTTGTCAAACAGCGCCATGTGGCGCCCGCAGAACCAAGTCTCACTGCGCGGTCCATCCACGCGACCGGTCCGCGAGAGGTCGTCGACCACATCGGTTCCGCAGAATGGCTGATAGACGCAATGAATGCAGTCCGGATCGAAGTTGTTGAGTGACGCCTGGTTAAGGAGCTGCACCTTCTGGTGGTCGAGTCCGGCCGCGACATCGCCGACCGACAGATCGACGCGACCGATGCGCGAGAGCATCCGGGCCTCGTCGGTCGGATACAGCCGGCCATCGTGGTCGACGACAAGATAGTCGGAGGCGAAAAAATTTGGGTTGCGCAGGTCAACATGCTCGTCGACGCCCGATCTCACAAACCGCCTAAGGCTCTGGCTGAAATAGTATTCTTCGACATAGCGCCCGGTGCGATGGTTACGCTCAATCAGATAGTCGATAAAGGCCGCATGAAAGCTGTTCCATCTGGCAACGGCGTTTGGGTCTCCCCTACGCCTGCGCGCAAACCCCTGATGGTTGATGGGGCGGAGATAGATGGACTGCATTCCATACAGTTCAAAACTGTCGACCAGCGCATCAAAGTCCGGCGGGCGGTCAATGTCGATTGTGGGCAGCGCCGAGACTCTGCCGGGTCCCAAACGCTGGACCGCGTCTTTGAGGTTGCCGAGAAAGGCTTTGGTCAGGGCTGGGGTGTGAGTTCGCTGGCGCTCATGTGTTGCCGGGTCGCCGTCCAATGACGTGCTGAGAAAGGTGTCTTCCGCCTCCAGAAAGGCCCATTCGCGCTCCTCGAGCCGTTGGAGATTGGTGCACACAACGAACTGGCTGCCCGGGAACCGTTCCCGGGCGAAGGTCCGGACCCGCTCGAGGATATCGATGCGCAAAAGGGGCTCACCGCCCTGGAACTCGATTTTGACGCGCGGTCCCTTCATCGCGGAAATAAGCTGCAGGACGTGGTCAAGCGTGGCTTCGGTCCAGTCGAAGCCTGCCGCGGATTCGGGCGCCCGCGAGACCTGGCAGTAATCGCAGGTCAGATTGCAGCGCAGCGTCGGCACTAGAATAAGATAGTCGAGGGTCCGTTGCCTGGCCTGACGTGCTGTCCAGCGATAGGCAAATCCCATCCAGTCAGGATCACCCTGCTCCTGAAACGAGTGGCCATTCGCGCGCAGAAACACCTCGTCGGCCTCGCAAAGAGAGCCGGCAGCGTATCGGTCCAGAAATGGCCGGTCTGCGAAGAAGTACCCGCCGGCGTCATCGGCGAAGATCATCCGTTCCGCGCCCACTTCCCTGAATTTCAAGGGCCATACGGTCATCTGGCGGTGACTGCATTGATCAAGTTCTGCCGCAGGGGCAGGGTCTCGGCGTAAACCTTTTCTCGATAGACGGCATAGGAGACCTGTCTCCTGATCTCGTCGGCCGCCGCAGCTGCAACTCCCTGCACTTCAACTCCACTTTCGGTTGCCGTAAACCGCAAGTGCGGATGCTGAGCCTGAAGACGTAAAAGCGCGCCGTCCACAAATTGCTGAAACGTTTGTGGAATTTCGACTGCCAGTTGAAGGAGAGTATCGCCCACTATTCACACACCCCTAACCCCAACTCATCATAGGCAAAATCGCAACTGAAATATATGTCCAATTATTCGTCGGATATGGTTTTCCGCACGGAATTTTGTGGCGGTGGGCTGAACCAAGGCGGATGCAGCAGCGACCAAAGCCGCCGCGGCGGCCTGGCGAGACGGTCATCGTTACGCCAAAGCCGGCATCATGCTGACCGAGCTGGTACCGGTCGCGAAGGCGTAGACCTCGATGCTGGCAACGATGGACCAGGACGAGCGGCGACCGCTCAGGTGAATGCCAGGTTCGGGCGAGGGGCCCTTTACCCCGCTGCAATGGGGGTGAAGCGGCCATGGGCGACCAAGTTCGAGCGTAAATCGCCGAGTTTCACAACCCATTGGGAGGAACTGCCAAAGCTGGCGGCGTAGTGGCCAGCATCGCCACCGTCCCGATACGATGGTAATACTGAGAATAAAGCGTATGTTTTCCACGACATGCCCGGGGGAGTTAAATGGCAACATATTTCAACGAGTATTTCGGCGTAGTTCGTGACCAGGTTGACGACTACGGGGCATTCAATATCTCGATCATCAATGATCTGCCCCTGTTTATCGACCCCTTCCTGCTATTCCACAGCCCGGACGCGCGCTACCAGGCCCTGCATGCTGACATTCTGAAGTACATCAAGTTCCTTCGCGACGCGGTCATTGCCGGCAGAATCAACAAGGATCTTATTGCGGCGTGGTTTTTCTTCTCTGAGGTGCGGCAGAACTGGCTGGGTTTCTCGCTTGTCGGCAACGGTGGGTCCGGGCTGGGGGAAGGCTTCGCGAACGCGCTCAGCCGTAACCTTGCCGACCTCTTCGCAGACTTCGGTGAGGAAAAGATCACAAAGGGAAGCCACGTTGAGAAGGTCTGCCTCGTCCAGAATGGCGTCGGGCGAGACAACATCAGCGACTTCACCACCAACCTCATCAAGGACTTCCTGTGCGGCTATACGCAGGCCTTTGCCTTGGTGCACATTGACGCCTCTCTGCGCAGGAAAGTGTGGGTAGACAAGGCGCGCTTCAACTACGAGACCAGCGCATGGGAGCGCCGGCAGTACGAACTGCCTTGGCTCGCGCGCGATCAGGACTACGTCCTACTTACCCCGAAGGACATCCTTACCCGCGACGAGAACTGGATTAACCGAACCGACATGATCCGGGACTTCGAAAACATACCGACCGCAATCCCCGACAGCGAGCTTCGGGGACAGGTCTTTGCCTATTTTGAGAGGGTCATGGCCAAGCATGAAGACAGAGAGCCCAGCCAGCAAGAGCGTGACGAAGCAGCAGTCAAGACCATCATCAAATTCCCGGCCTTGGTCGACTACTACATCAAAACAAAAGAGCAGAGTGGTGATGAGGCTGTCGACATCAGCACCGAGCGCGTGCTGCTCACACGCCAGATTTTTGAGGAGCAGGTCCGCCTCCTGCAGATGGATCTCGCTAACTATACGCCATTCTATGCGATCGCGGGAAGCACGTACGAAGAGACCCATCAGCGTCTGGCTTACCTGAAGGACGTTATCGAGAACAAGGGCGGGCACCGCATCTTCTGGCACTCTGGCAAGGCTATCCAGCGGGAGAGTGACCTTCACGTGTTGGCAAGGCTGGTCTGGTTCGGGTCGCCATCCGATGTCGGCGCCGAGGCCAACGACGGCCGAGGGCCGGTCGACTACAAGATCACACGGGGCGCCTTCGACAAGACTCTTATTGAGATGAAACTTGCCAAGAACACCTCGCTCAAACGCAACCTAGAGAAGCAACTGCCGATCTACCAGGCGGCCAGCGACGCCAAGGGGGGGATCAAGGCCATCATCTACTTCAGCCTGGATGAGAAGATGAGGGTTGACGCAATACTGGACGAACTGAAGCTGACGGGCCACAAGGACGTCGTCTTGATAGACGCGAGGGCAGACAACAAGCCGTCTGGATCGAAAGCGTAACCTCATGGCCAGCCCTATCATGGAAGCGCTGAAGCAGTTTGCGGCAGCAGAAGCGAACCTCGCCAAGGCCAAAGCCGCTGCTCCTTCGAAGCCCGACCCTAGTTGTGCGAACACAACGCAACGGGCAGCTCGACTAATGCTTCCGGCCCTCCCGCCTCAACTATGCAGCCTTCGCCTTGTGGATAGTATGAAGCATCTCGGGCTTTAGATGCGTGTAGCGTCGCAGCATCTTCCAATCCTTGTGCCCTGTGACCAGCGCTACCTGTTCAATGGTGAACCCAGCCTCGAAAAGCCGGCTCGTCCCTTCGTGCCGCAAATCGTGAAAATGAAGGTCGCGGATATCTAGGTCACCGCAACCTCGACGGAAGGCGGTGCCGACCGACTTGTGGTTGAACGGGAAAATGCGATCATCGTCATTGCTTCGCTTTGCCAACCGCTCCTCAACAATGGCCCACGCATCGTACCCAGTTGCCCCGAATAACGGTATGCGTTGATTGTTGCCGTCCTTGTTACGGGGGTCTTTGCGGTCACGGATGAGCAGCATGCGCGTGCGAGCATCCATATCGGACCACCGCGCGTGGCAAATCTCTTCTTGGCGCATCGCGGTTGCGACTGCGAAGCGTATGATCTGGCCAACCGGTGCTATTTGGCGAACGTTTGCATCGAAGTGAGCGATGAGCCTGTCGAGTTCGTCTTGGGTCGGTCGCCTATCGCGCTGATGGCCTTTCCCAACGAGGCCAAGCCTTTTTAGAGCGACACGCGCCAAATCAACCGGTTCGACTTTGACGGGCAGGCCGTGCACCGCAGCGGCATGAGTCAGTATGAGCTTTATAAAGCCGATGTCGATGCCAAGAGTCATCGGTCCGGCGCCTTGGGCGGCGCGCTCGCGACCAAAGCGAATGAGCCGCTCGCGATCAAGCGCTGCAACGTTGCACTTCCCCAAGTGTCTTTGAAGCATATCGAGGGCCGCAGCCTTGGAGCGGCGAGGGGACTTGCCTACATCGCACATGTCGTCGATATGGAGGTCGATAAGTTCGCCGAAGGTTTTAAGGCGAGCAATGCGGGACTTGGTCGGCGTCTCACCGCGGTCGACTTGGCGTTCGGTTTCAGTTGCCCAGCGTCGTGCGTCGTCTCGGCGCAGGAAGGTCTCGCTGACGTAGCGACCCTTGCGACGAACTTGGACACGCCAGGAGCCGGATGAGAGCTTTGTGTACGTGGCCATTTTTTCGTGTGCGCTCAGTGTGCAGTGAGAGATCGAAACGTGGCGAAAAGGGTCGTATTCTGGCGTAAATTTGTGTGCACTCGGCAGGTTCTAAGGATTTGATGTTAAACAAAAAATGCTGAAAAATCAAGACCATAGACTGGCCGTGGCGCCCATGATGGACTGGACGGACAGGCATTGCCGGTTCTTCCATCGCCGGCTGACGCGCCGCGCGCTGCTATACACCGAGATGGTTGTGGCGGATGCGGTCATCCATGGCGCGCGCGAACGGTTGCTCGGTTTTGACGATGTCGAGCATCCGGTGGCGCTGCAGCTTGGCGGATCGGATCCGTCGAAGCTCGCCGAGGCAGCGCGGATCGGCGAGGCCTTCGGCTATGACGAGATCAACCTCAATGTCGGCTGCCCGTCCGACCGCGTCCAGTCGGGAACGTTCGGCGCCTGCCTGATGAAGACGCCGGCTCTGGTCGCCGAGTGCGTCGCGGCGATGAAAGTTTCGGTGAAAATCCCCGTCACCGTCAAATGCCGCATCGGCGTCGACGATCAGGACCCCGAGCCTGCTCTCGACATCCTCGCCGACGGCGTGTTCGCCGCGGGCGCCGACGCGCTCTGGGTGCATGCCCGCAAGGCCTGGCTGGAAGGGCTGAGCCCCAAGGAGAACCGCGATATTCCGCCGCTCGACTATGCGCGCGTCTACCGGTTGAAGGCCAGAAAGCCGAGCGAATTCATCGGCATCAACGGCGGCATTCAATCGCTCGGCGAGGCGTCGGCGCATCTCGGTCATGTCGACGGCGCGATGCTCGGCCGCGCGGCCTATCATACGCCCGGCATCCTCGCCGGCGTCGATGCAGCCTTCTATGGCGGGGCAAACGCCGCCTTCGATTACGCGGCGCTGATTGACGCCATGGCTGGCTATGCCGCGCGCCATATCGAACGGGGCGGGCGGCTCGGCCACATTACCCGTCATATGGTCGGACTGTTCCACGGCTTGCCCGGCGCGCGCCGCTTCAGGCAGATACTTTCCACCGATGCCAACAAACCCGGAGCCGGGGCGGAGGTGCTGAAGACCGCGTTTGCGGCAATCGATTTCGGGGCGGCGGACGCCGAGGCGGCCTGACTTTCGGTTAAGCGCGTCGCTTTAGTCCCGCAAGATCATGCGGTCGCCGCGCACGTCGAAGCCCGACAATGAGCTGATGAAGTTCATGCCGAGCAGGCTTTGCTCCAGCATGCCAGGCGCGGCGACCATCACCGGCATATCCTTGCGCACGATGCCGCCGATCGCCACTTCGTCGGTCCTGACGGTTGCCGCGCGCGCCATGCCGTTGGCGGTGGAGACGTCCACGCTGTAGCTGAGCGCCGCCGGGTTGAAACCCGCCGCTTGCGCATCTTCGGACGTCAGCACGGTGCTGGTCGCGCCGGTGTCGACCACGGCCCGCACCGGCGTGCCGTTGACCAGGATGCGGGCTTCGAAATGGCCGTTGCCGGCTTTGTCGAGCGTGACGGTCGGGCGGCCATTCTCCACGCCCAGGGCCAGTGGGCTGCCTGGGACAAGGCCGGCGGTCACGCGGCTCGCCACGTCCTGCAACTCGTAGCGATATTGGTAGCCGGCGATCAGCATGAGCACGAATGCGGCCCAGACGCCGAGGTTGCGCGCCATGTCGCCCATCGGCCGTCCCGAGCGGAGCAGGCTCGCACCAATCACGGTCACCAGCACGCCGACCCAGATCAGCCGGCCGAAATCGTTGTTGTTCATGCCGAAGGTGCGGCCGGACGAGTTGTTGAGCACGAGCAGCACGACCCCGACGCCGATCACCGCCATCACGATCCAGAACAGCCGGTTCATCGGTTCTTTCTCACAAAACGCCGCGCTCGCGCGCCATGCGGGTACGCCGGGTTTCGCGGCGCGGCCGCCGCTCGACCGTTTCGAGCCGTGCCGGCAATTCGGCCATCACCGTCCGGCGCGTTTCCGGGGTCATCGTGAGCCAGCCGGAAATCTCGTCGCGCGTGCGGCCGCAACCAAAGCAGAAGCCGGTTTTCATATCGATCGAACAGACCAGGATGCAGGGAGATTCGATGGCGGTCATGCTGTTCTCTTGCCTTTATTCCACATGGTGCAACCGCCGGAGCAATGCAAGCCCTCCGCAATGCGCCGCAAGGCAACGCTTTCGCGGCATCATCAGGCGGTTGTGCCGGCTGGAGAAGGCGGCTATGCCGCTTGCGACTTCCGCAACGAACCGCGACCGACATAAATGACCGCAACGCCTTTCGACGATTTCCGAAGCCTTCTGGCGGCGTTGCCGCCCGCCGATCACGCGGCGGAGGCTCGTGTCCGCGCGGTTTTTGCCAAAGCAGACAAGCCGAAAGAATCGCTGGGGCGGATCGAGGACATTGCGGCCTGGGCTGCTGCCTGGAGCGGGCGAGCGCCGCCGGCGATCAACCGGCCGCTGGTGGCGATCTTCGCCGGCAATCACGGCGCCGTCAGGCACGGCATTTCGCCGCGGCCGGTGGCGGCGACCGCCAATGAAGTCGAGCTCTGCGCTGCCGGCGGGGCCGCGATCAACCAGGTCTGCATCGCCAACGATCTCGGCCTGAAAGTCTTCGACCTCGCATTGGACATTCCCACGGGCGACATCACCGAGGAAGCCGCGCTCGACGAGCGCGGCTGCGCCGCAACCATGGCCTTCGGCATGGAGGCGGTCGCCGGCGGCGCCGATCTTCTGTGCCTGGGCGATCTCGGGGTCGGCAATTCAACGATCGCCGCTGCCTTGTGCGCCGCGCTGTTCGGCGGCGAGGGAGGCGACTGGGTCGGGCCGGGGTCGGGCGCCGATCCCGCGATGATGGCGCGCAAGGCCGAGGTCGTGGACCGGGCGCTGGCGTTTCATGGCTCGGGTCTGGGCGATCCGCTCGAGGCCTTGCGGCGGGTCGGCGGACGCGAGTTTGCGGCGATCTGCGGCGCCATTCTTGCGGCGCGCATGGAGAAGATCCCTGTCTTGCTCGACGGGCTCGCGGCGACCGCGGCAGCTGCCGTTCTGCATGCGGCCAATCCGGGCACGCTCGATCATTGCCTGCTTGCAAGCCTGTCGCCCGAACCTGGCCACGCCAAGGCGGCCGAAGCGCTCGGACTGCGGCCGCTGCTCGGTTTTGGGATCAGCCATGGCGAAGGCGTAGGGGCCGCTCTCGCCGCCGGTATCGTCAAGGCCGCGGCGTTGACCAGTTCCGGCATGGCGGTGGCTGTCCGGCTTTAGAACCGACGGAAATTGCTTCAGCGGCGCCCGCGCGTGGCGACCGCCTTGGTCGGCAGGGCCGGCAGTTCCTCCATCACCCGGCTCAGCGGGAAGATGGCGATCGCTTCAGTGCCTTCACGCAGCTTGGAGTGAAGCTCGAACTCGCCGCCATGCATAGCGAGCAGGCCCTGCACGATCGGCAGGCCGAGGCCGGTTCCCTGTTCGGCGCTCTTGATGGCGATCGAGCCCTGGCCGAAGGCCGAAAGTACCACCGGGATTTCCTCTTCCGGAATGCCCGGGCCGTTGTCCTTGATCGAAATGTACTGGCCGCCGCCCGCCGTCCAGCCGACGCGCACGCGCACTTCACCGCCGGAGGGCGTGAACTTGATCGAATTGGACAGGAGGTTGAGCGTGATCTGCCTGACGGCGCGCTCGTCGGCGAAGAGCCGCGGCAGGGTTTCCTCGAACTCCTGGATGATGCGGATGTCCTTGTTGCGGGCGCGCAGCTCCATCATGTGGCAGCAGTCCTCGACGATCGTCAGCAGCACCACCGGCTCCTCGTTGAGCTGGTAGCGGCCGGCCTCGATGCGCGAGAGGTCGAGGATTTCGTTGATCAGGTCGAGCAGGTGCTGGCCGGACTCATGCACGTCATGGGCATAGTCGCGGTAGGTCGGATTGTTCATCGGGCCCAGCACTTCATTGGCCATCACTTCGGAGAAGCCGAGGATGGCGTTGAGCGGGGTCCTGAGCTCGTGGCTCATCGACGCGAGAAAGCGCGATTTCGCCAGATTGGCGTCCTCGGCGCGCCGCCTTGCCTCGTCCGACATCGATTTTGCCGTCTCCACCTCGGCAATCAGCGCGTCCTTCTCCGAACGGAACGAGAGCAGCATCAACGAGGCCCGGTTGAGATGACGCGCGACGTAGCCGAAGAAAGGAAGTGCCGCGATGAGGAGCGCCGCCATCGTGGCTTCGATCGGCGTCCACAGGCGCATAATGGTGTAGACATAAACGGCAACGGGAATGGCAAAGGTCGCCAACAGCGCGCCGCCAAGCGAAGAGGCCATCACGGCGGTCGTCGCCATGGCGATCAGCATCACCATGGCCTTGGCCACATGGAACTGGTCGATCTGGCATGCGTCGCAGCCGATCCAGGCGAACCACGCCCAGCCAAGGCCGCACAGGAAATGGCCGATCAGGAAGTCGCGACGCGTCTGCACCGGGTCGAGTTCGGCTGCTTCCGTCCGCTCCACGCGCCGGGCCATGAAAGCGACGATCGTGTAGCAAAGCAGTGTCGACAAGGCCCAGATGACGATTTGGTTGTCCAGGCCCGCGAGCCGGCCGATGGCCGCCACGGCAAGCACGAGCAGTGGGATCGCGATCGCGCTGACCACCATGGCGTGCGCATGCAGTTTCAGGAGTTCACGGTCGAAGTCGAGGCTGCCCGCCTGTTGCGAAAGGCGGTCGCGCGTCTTGCGCACCGCACGCGCCACATCGCTGTTGCGGTGCGGTTTACGGCGGTCCACAATAAATTTATCCGCTGTGTTCGAGCGTTGCAAAGGCATACAGACTTCAATTTCTGCGCGCAGCGACTGTCAGTTCGTTAAGCTACGTTCGAATGATTAAGAGACTGTTTGCCATATGAGCCGTTTCGGGCCGCGAGGACCGCGTCGGCGCTATGCGGCAAGTCCGCCGCTAAGCCTCTGGCGCAAGCTGCTGGACTATGGACTGGCCATCGTGCTGCTAGGGCTGCTGATCCTGGTGGCGGCGCGCCTCGACCGCTTCGAGACGCGCAAGGAGCAAGGCATCGCGATCGTCAATGACGGCGATTCGATCACGCTCGGAGCCGAGCGCATCCGCATGCGCGGTATCGATGCTCCCGAGTATCAGCAGACTTGCCGGAAAGCCGGCGCCGACTATGCCTGCGGCAAGCTGGCGCGACAGTCGCTGGTGCGGCTGATCGCCGGCAGGCCTGTTTCCTGCAGCGGCTGGCAGCGTGACCGCTACGGCCGCCTGCTCGGCGATTGCAGGGCAGGCGACACCGACCTCAGCCGTGCTCAGGTGCAGGCAGGATGGGCGGTTGCCTTCGGCGACTTCGAGACCGACGAAGCGGTGGCGAGAGCGGCGAAGGTCGGCATCTGGGCAGGCACCTTCGAGGAGCCGCGGGACTGGCGCGACAGCCATCACGATGCGCCGGTCGAGCGAAAGCACGGCACGCTGGCCTCATTGGGCGATGCGGTGCGCGAATTTTTTCGCTTCTGGTGATGGTCGGACCCGCGCCCTATGATCGGCCAAGACGCAGGAAGGATGGGAAACCGGGAGGATGGAATGAACCTGTTCGATGGCGGCCGAGCGCCCAATCCCAGGCGCGTGCGCGTCTTCCTGGCCGAAAAGGGGCTGACGGTCCCGCTTGTGCCGGTCGATATGGGCGCGCTGGAGCATCGAGGCGAGCAGGTGGCGCAGCGCAATCCGCTGCGGCGGCTGCCGGTGCTCGAGCTCGACGACGGCACCGTCATCACCGAATCGATCGCCATTTGCCGCTATTTCGAGGAGTTGCACCCCGAACCCGCGCTGTTCGGCAAGGGCGCGCTTGGCAAAGCAAAAGTCGAGATGTGGCAAAGACGCCTGGAACTGAGCCTCATGGTCAGCGTCGCCGCCGCGTTCCGGCATATCCATCCGGCGATGAAAGAGTGGGAAGTGCCGCAAATTCCGGAATGGGGCGAGGCCAACAAGCCGAAGGCAATCGAATTCCTGCACCTCCTCGACAATGAATTGGCGCAGCGCGAATTCGCCGCCGGCGACGCCTACTCGGTCGCCGACATCACCGGGATGATCGCCATCGATTTCATGAAGCCTGCCCGCATCAAGGTGCCGGAGGAGTGCACGAACGTGCTGCGCTGGTACGCGGCGCTTGCAAGCCGGCCGAGCGCAACGGCCTGAGCGACAGCAATTGGATAGTCCGCCGGATATGAGCGAAGCATTGGAGCGCCTCACCGCGAGGGTGCGGGCCTGCCGCATCTGCGTCGACCAGCCGCTCGGCCAGCCTTTGCCACATGAGCCAAGGCCAGTCCTGCAGCCATCGTCCACCGCGCGGATCCTGCTTGCCGGACAGGCGCCGGGAACCAAGGTGCATTTGTCGGGCATTCCGTTCACCGATGCTTCGGGAGATCGGCTCAGGAACTGGCTCGGCGTCAGCGCGCAAGAATTCTACAACGCCCAGAAATTCGCCATCGTCCCGATGGGCTTTTGTTTTCCCGGCCAGGACGCCAAGGGTAGCGACCTGCCGCCGCGTCGCGAATGCGCGCCGGCTTGGCGCGCTCCATTGATGGCGCTGATGCCCCGGATCGATCTGGTGCTGACCATCGGCGGTTACGCGCAGGCCTGGCATATGGGCACGGCGCGGCTGCCGTCGCTGACTGAAACAGTCAGGAATTGGCGCGCCATATGGGATGGACCGACCGTCCCGAAAGTGCTGCCGCTGCCGCATCCATCCTGGCGAAACACCGGCTGGCTGAAGAAGAATCCCTGGTTTGAAATGGATTTGCTGCCCTTCCTGAGGTCGGAAATCCGCTATCGCATCGATTAGGCATCCTGCAAGAAATCACTCGCTTTTGCCGCCATCGGCAGAATTTCTTTCTTGTTAAAGGCTCCGATAAAAGGGATTATAGCGAAACTATTCCCCTGGAGCTTCCCATGGATCGCCTCGACAGAAAAATTCTCCGCCTCCTGCAGGAGGACGCGACACTTGCGGTCGCCGATGTCGCCAAGAAGGTCGGCCTGTCGACCACGCCGTGCTGGCGGCGTATCCAGAAGCTGGAGGAGGAGGGCGTCATCAAGCGGCGAGTGGCCATCCTCGACCACGAGAAGGTCAATGTGCGTGTCACCGTCTTCGTGTCGATCCGCACCAATTCGCACAGCCATGAATGGCTGCGGCGTTTTTCCGAGGTCATCCAGGAATTCCCGGAGGTGGTCGAGTTCTACCGCATGAGCGGCGACGTCGACTACCTGCTGCGCGTGGTGGTCCCCGACATCGCCGCCTACGATGCCTTCTACAAGCGGCTGATCGCCAAGATCGAGATCCGCGACGTGTCGTCATCCTTCGCCATGGAGCAGATCAAGTATACGACCGAAATCCCGCTCGACTACATGGTGCTGGACAAGGAATCGGGCGCCAACGCGGCGTGATCGTCGCGCTCGCCGCCTTCCGCATTTGATTGGAGCGGCGAGCTTAGTTCTTCTTTTTGTTGAGAAAATTCCACGGCGAGTTGACCGGGAGCGTGACAGCGTCCGGCACGCTGTCGACGCGTACTACCTCGGCCTTGCGCACCGTGTAGCCCGACTGGACGATCGACACGCCGTCGAGGATGAAGAGCTGGCTCTTCTCCATGCCGGGTTTCAGCACGCCGGTGACCGCGACCGGCTCATATGCCTGGGACATCCTGTACGGATGCGCCGGCGTCACCAGCACGATCTGGTTCGGCGGCGGCGTCGGCATGTGGCTGCAGGCCCCGGTCCATGGCACCAGCAGGAACTGGTAGACGAGGTCGCCGTCGCGATCGACGGGCAATGAATAGCCGGCTAATTGTATGGTCCTGCCCTGCAGGTTGAGCGACAGCGTCTCGCCATGGTCGGGCAATTTTGCCGCGATCATCGGCAGGTTCGCGTCCTCGGCAACGGCTTGCGCGGCGGGCCGCAGATCCTTCCAAAGGATATGCGCCGTTTCCGCCGAGGCTTGACTGGCGGCAAAGCCAAGTACCGCAGCGATGATCGTGCCAATGTTGAGAGCCTTGTTCATTGCTGCCATTCTGGCCGGTCCGCGACTGCGAGCGAGTAAAACTGCCGTGATCTTTGAAGCATTTTTGGCCGATGGATCCGGTCGGTGCCGCGGAAAAGCTCCCGCGGAAAGTCGAGCGGAGAAATATTGGGAAATCGTTGTCCACGCCTTGCCTTGCCGGGGACTGGCACCGAAAATAGGCCGACGAATAATGGCAGCGAACGCCGCGCGTCCCTCGATGCCCGGCCCGCAAGAACTTGGAGAAGTTCCATGCCAGCCAGCCACGACCTCAGCGGACTGATGAAATTTCTCGGCCGCGACGAATGGCTCGAATGCTTCGAAGGGGTTTTCGATGAACACTTCGGGCCGATCCTCGACGAAGGCGAAGCGGAGTTTGAAGACCTTGCTGAACTCCTCGGCGACCACTGGGCGAACACCCTCTGGGGTTGCGCGTTCGAGGATTTCCTGACGCAAGATTTCGAGGGCGAACCCACCAACATCGTTGACGCATATCTGAAGCGCCGTGGCTGGAAGGAAAGCGCGCAATCAAGGGCGTATATGGCAGCGCTGAGCACCTCGGTCATGAGTTTATATGAGGTAAGTAACGTCATCCCGGGGACGTCTTTTGTGGCGCGCGATCTTATCCGCGACAGCGAGCCGATCACCGTCAGCGAGGGCAGTGCCACAAAGACTTTGAAGCAATGGGACAGGCTTGCCGCACGGATCGTGCCCGTGATGGGAAAAAACATCATGTCCGGCGGTGTCTTGCCCTTTACCCCGCAGGCCTCAGAAACATTGTTCGATGGGCTCAAGGGCCTGTTCGGCAAAAGAAATGCAAAAAAGCTACCTGCCGTCAAAGACGAAGAGCTGCAGGCGGCAGCATCCATGTTCACGCTCTCTTGGTTGTTCGATACCCTTGGAAGGGTAGCGGGGCCGAAGCTACAGAACACCGACGGTGACGAAATCGTATTCCACAACGTTCGTTTTCCGCTGGAGACCGGCGCGAGACAGGAGGATATCGCCATCCGGTTGAACAATATCCCAGCCTTCTCGCAAGCAGACGCGAAATTCTGGAACTGGCTGGAGGAAACGCCGAAAGGTGGCTCCAAAACAAATGCGGTGGCCGCTCCTGCTATGGACACTACGATGGACAACGGTTCGCCCGTGCTTGGCAACATCGAGTTGAAGGGCCGTTTCTTGCATCTGTCGGCCAATTCCGCCGCGCGGGCGACAAGAGGAACGGCGCTGATCCAGCAGACCCTTGGCGATCTTGTCCGAACTCCACTAACCGAGATCAGGACTGTCGAACAGATGATGGCCGAGGAGCCGGGCAGCGGTGCCGAAACATCGCGATCGACCATCACGCCGGAAATCGCTGAACAGACAGTCCACGAGTACTTGAATCGGCATTATCTGGAAACTCTCGATCAGCCGGTAAAAATGTTGGGAAACAAGACGCCGCGTCAGGCCGCCAAAACCACGGCCGGTCGCCAAAAACTTGTCGATTGGCTGAAATATCTCGAAAACCAGACCGCCAAGCAACCTGATCCAACTCATCCCATGGCCAGCTACAGCGTCGAGTGGATGTGGAAAGAACTCGGGGTTCATGACCTACGGCGATAGTAGCTGGAATATCCTTACTCAGCAGGCCGCGTTAGGGGCGGATAGACGTCCAAATCACCCGCTGGTTAGCGCATGAGCCGCATCACATGCCGGCGCGTGCCGGCGGTGCCGACCTCACGGAAGCCGCGCGCGACGAACATGTCGCGAAAACCCATGAAGCGATAGCTCGGTGCGGCCTCGTCGACGGGATAGGCCTCGACGATGCCCGCGCCCCTGTCGAAGGCATGGTCGATCGCGGCATCGAGCAGGGCGGAGGCCAACCCGCCGCCGCGCCATGCCCTTGGGACATAGAAGCAGGCGATCGACCAGATGCCGGTTTCACTATCGTCCTGCTGCTTAGAAAGTCGTCGATAGGTTTCGCGCGGCGCGACCGAGCACCAGCCGACCGCCTTGCCATCGAGCTCGGCGATGATGCCGACCGGGGTGCCGACATCGATGAGCGCCGTCATCATGCGCTTCTTCTCATCGTTCTGGATGTGCTCGCGGCTGGAATGGCGCCATGCCATGCACCAGCAATATTTCGGCGCGCCCGGCTGCTCGAACAGGGTTTCGAAACGGCCACGCGTTTTTTGCGTCACCTCGACAAAGCGGATGCCGGCAAGGTCAGGCTTTTGCGGCTGCGAGCCTTGCAAGCTGTTTGGCATCCGTCAGTTCCTTCACCGCATCCTTGCCGATCCAGCGCGCCGTCCTGTCCGACGATGCCGCCAGCTTCTCGGCCAGCGCAAGGGCAGGGGCGTGCAAGCTCATCGAACGCTTGCCGATCTGCCGCAGCGCCCAATTGACCGCCTTGCGGACGAAATTGCGCGGATCGCCTGCATGTTTCTCGATCAGCGGCAGATAGGCAAGGAAGGTCGCGTCCGGCTCTTTCTTCAGATGCACCGCGCTCCAGGCCAGCATGGCAAAGGCGGTGCGGCGAACGAATTCGCGTTCGTCTTCGGCGAACTCGTCGATCAGTTCGCGCCAGAACTGCGTTTCGGCAAACAGGTCGGCAACGGTGTCGACGATCTCCCAGCTGTCGAAATCCGCGGCCCAGCGCCGGCATTGACCGATGTCGACCTTCTTCGGCTCGCCGGTGAAGGCGGCCATCAGCCGCGCTTCACGGACACCGCTGTCCCATAGCAGAAGCGACCGCTGGTGGTTCTTCTTCAGCTTGCGCGCCAGCGGCCGCAATTCGGAATTGCCGACGCCGAGCGCGCTCGCGGTGTTGATGCCGAAGCGCGCCATGCCTGCCCGGTTTTCCGCAGTGCCGATCGAGCGCAGGTGGGCGACGATGTCATCGACGCTCCAGCTCGGATCGGGAAGGGCCATCGCTGTCTATTTTTCCAGGCGCGCCAGCAGCGAGGAGGTGTCCCACCGCTTGCCGCCCATCTCCTGCACATCCTTGTAGAACTGGTCGACAAGTGCCGTGACCGGCAGCTTGGCGCCGTTGCGGTTGGCCTCCGCCAGGCAGATGCCGAGGTCCTTGCGCATCCAGTCGACGGCGAAGCCGAAATCATATTTGCCGGCATTCATCGTCTTGTGGCGGTTTTCCATCTGCCAGGAACCGGCGGCGCCCTTGGAGATCACCTCGATCACCTTCTCGATGTCGAGGCCGGCCTTCTTGCCGAAATGGATGCCCTCGGCCAGCCCCTGGACAAGGCCGGCAATGGCGATCTGGTTGATCATTTTCGTCAGTTGGCCGGCGCCTGCCGATCCCATCAGGCCGACCATGCGGGCATAGGCGTCGATGACCGGCCTCGCCTTGTCGAAGGCGGCCTCGTCGCCGCCGACCATGACGGTCAGCACGCCGTTCTCGGCGCCGGCCTGGCCGCCTGACACCGGCGCGTCGAGGAAGAAGAAGCCCGCTTTGCGCGCGGCTTCGTCAAGCTCGCGCGCGACCTCGGCCGAGGCGGTGGTGTTGTCGATGAAGACGGCGCCCTTCTTCATAGCGGCGAAGGCGCCGTTCGCGCCGGTGGTCACCGAGCGCAGGTCATCGTCATTGCCGACGCAGGAGAAGACGAAGTCCTTGCCCTCGGCCGCTTCGGCCGGCGTCAGCGCCAGTGCGCCGCCATGCTGCGCCACCCACTGCTCGGCCTTTGCCTTGCTGCGATTATAGACGGTGACGTCATGACCGCCCTTGTTCCTGAGGTGCCCCGCCATCGGATAGCCCATGACGCCAAGACCGAGAAATGCAACCGATGCCATAAGCCTGCCTTCCAACAAAACAGAGATTTCAGTGCCGGAACGTCTAGGCCATGCAGCGAATTCGTCAAGGCGCCGCAAGCCGCATCGACTGGCACAGACCTTGACGGCTCAATCTAGCGATGCAGGTGGACGGTGATGCGGCGCTCGATCCATTCAACGCCGTGGCGCAGGATTTCGACCATAACCAGATAGACGATCGCCACCCAGATATAGGCCTGGATGTCGAACGACTTTGCGTAGGCGAGCTTGGCGTTGCCCATCAGGTCATAGACGGTGATGATCGCGACGATTGCCGAGGCCTTGATCATCAGGATGAGCTCGTTGCCGTAGGGCCTGAGCGCAACGATGATCGCCTGGGGCAGGACCACTTTGCGCAGCGTCTGCAATGTGTGCAGGCCAAGCGAGGCAGCACCTTCCCATTGGCCGCGCGCCACGCTTTCGATGGCGCCGCGCAGGATTTCGGCCTGATAGGCGGCCGTGTTGAGCGAGAAGGCAAAGACACCGCAATAGAAGGCCTCGCGGAAGAACCACCACAGCCCGACCGTTTCGAGCTCGGGCCGGAACGAGCCGACGCCGTAATAGACCAAGTAGGTCTGCACGAGCAGCGGCGTGCCACGGAAGAAATAGACGTAGCAATAGGCAAGCCCGGAGAGGGCCCTGTTCTTCGACATGCGGCCATAGGCCACCGGCAGCGAGAAGATGGCGCCGAGAACCATTGAGATACTCACCAGCGACAGGGTGGTTCCCAACCCCTGCAGATAAGCCGGAGCGTATCTGGCGAAGAACTCGGCGTTCCACGCATAGATCAGGTAGGCAACGATGCCGGCGCCGAGCAGCACCCAGATGCCGACCAGCGCGTAACCGAGGATGCGGGCTCGCGACCAGCCGCGCGTTTGCGGAGGCGGCTTCTCGATCGCGATAGCCTGGCTGACGCTCATCGCGCTTCCCTCCGTCCGAGGTGGCGCAGGATGTAGCCCGTGGCGATCGATGACAGGACGGCTAGCGCCAGGAAGATCAGCGCCGCGACGCTGTAGAACAGGAAGGAATGCTTGGTGACGCGCGCCGCGACGCCGGATTGGCGCAAGGTCTCCGCGAGATTGACGACCGAGACCAGCGAGGTGTCCTTGAGCAGGCTCAGCCAGCAGTTCTCAAGGCCGGGAAAAGCGATGCGTATCAGCTGCGGCAGTATCACCAGCCGCATCGTCTGCCATTTCGACAGGCCAATGGCGTAGCCGCCCTCATACTGGCCTTTCGGAATGGCACGGAACGCCGAGAGGAAGACCTCGCTGGCGTAGGAGGAAAAGATCAGCGACAGCACGATCATGCCGGCGATGAAGCTGTTGACGTCGATCGTCGCGTCCGGATTGAACAGCCGCACGACATATTGCAGCAGAAGCGGCATGCCGAAGAAGAACAGGAACAGCGTCACCAGTTCCGGCAGGCCGCGAAAGACGGTGGTGTAGATGTTGCCGGCGAGCCGCAGCGAAGGCTCTTCATGCTGCTTGGCGAAGGCGACGAAAAAACCGATCACCAGGCCAATCGGCAATGTGGCCAGCGCCAGCGCGATGGTGACCAGAACGCCAGACGCAATGTCGTCACTCCAGCCTTCCGGTCCCCAGCTGAGAAGTGTCCAAATGCTTTGGGCCGGCATTGACGGGTGGTGTCTCCGTGGCGATCCCGGAAGGATTTAAGGGCGGCGAGGGGTGCCTCGCCGCCCTTGGCTATCGATCAGGATTCGGCGCCGTAGACGTCGAACTTGAAGTACTTGTCGTTGATTTCCTTGTACTTTCCGTTCTTGCGGATGGCGTCGATCGCGTCGTTCAGCTTGTTGACCAGATCGGTCTCACCCTTGCGCACGGCAATGCCGGCGCCCGGTCCGAAGATCTCGACCGGCTGCGGCGAGGGCTGACCGAGGATCTTGCAGCAAGCGCCGTCCGGCGAATCCAGCCACTGCTGCAGCACGACGATATCGTCCTCGATCGCGTCGAGGCGGCCATTGGCGAGGTCGGCCTGTTCCTCGGGGCTGCTCGGATAGCCCTTGATGGTGCTGTCCGTATAGGTCTTCGAGGCATAATTGTAGTGCGTGGTCGTGGTGGCGACGCCGATGTTCTTGCCGGCGAGGTCTTCCTTGGTCACGCCCTTGAGCGGCGAATCCTTCGGCACGGCGATCGCCGACGGCGTGTTGTAGTATTTGTGGCTGAAGTCGACCTTTTCCTGGCGCTCAGGCGTGATCGACATCGAGGCGACGATAGCGTCGAACTTGCCGGCCTGCAGCGCCGGGATGATGCCGTCCCAATCCTGCGCGACGAAGGTGCACTTCACCTTCATCTCGTCGCAGAGGGCCTTGGCGATATCAATATCGAAGCCGACCAACTGGCCGTCCGAAGTCAGGTTGTTGAAGGGCGGATACGCGCCTTCGGTGCCGATCCTCAGGGTCTTTTCCTGAGCCTGGGCGACGCCAAGTGTCAGCAGCGCGGCCGAAGCGGCAAGCGCGATACGCAGTGCAATACGCATGATAATCCTCTCATATTGTCATGGCCGCTGTCCCGTGCGGCTCTTGTGGGCGGCCGTTTCTTGACTGCCCGCTGGAGCGGATACTCCCACTCTTTGCGAGAAAAAAGCAACTGCAAATCAACGGCAGACGACAATCACCGCCTGCCGCAGCGTTACTTGGTTTGAGCCACGAGACCTGTGCTGCGCTCGACAAAGTCGGCTATCGATTTCGTGTCGTCCAGATCGAAAACGGGCAGCTTTTCGTCTTCGACCGTGAAATCGGCGGCGACGGCGATGATATTGGGATCGTTGGCCGAAAGCGGCGTCCGGTCCTTGGCCTCGAGCCGCCTTGCCTCGATTTTCTTGTGCGCTTCGCGCTTGTAGCCCTCGACCAGCACGATATCGCAGGGCGCCAGGCGCGCCAGTATATCGTCCAGCGTCGGCTCGTCCTCGCCGCGCAATTCGTGCATCAGCGCCCAGCGCCGGTCGGAGACGATCGCGACCTCCGTCGCGCCCGCCTGCCGGTGGCGAAAACTGTCGGCGCCCGGCTTGTCGATGTCGAAATCATGGTGGGCGTGCTTGACCGTCGAAACCGTCCAGCCGCGCGCCACCAGTTCGGTGACCAGCTTTTCCGTCAAGGTCGTCTTGCCGGAGTTCTTCCAGCCGGTGATGCCGAATACGCGTCTCATGGCCAGAGGCTTTGCAACAGACGCTCCGCCTCCGCAAGGTCGTCCGGCGTATTGACGTTGAAGAACGGGTCGATCCTTTGGCCGCCGGCCTCGATCATGGGGAACTCCACCGCGACATAGCCGTGGCGCTCGATGAAAGCGGAAACCCGTCGGTTGTCCTCGTCGACCAGGAAATGACGCAAGGGCTCGCGCTGGCCGAGCGGCCAGAGCGCGAAGGTCGGGTGCCATCTGCCGTCCGAACTGGCGACGGCGATCGCGCCCGGACGGTCGTGGGCTGCCGCAACCAGGCGCTCGACGAGGTCGTCGGGAAAGAATGGCGTGTCGCCGGCGGCGCTCACCAGCCACTGGCAGCCCGTTTGCTTTGTCGCCCATTCGAGACCGGTCAGAATCCCCACAAGCGGGCCGGCATAGCCCGGCACGGTATCTTTGAGCACCGGCAGCTCCATGGCGGCAAATCTTGCCGGATCGCCGTTCGCGTTGAGCCCCAAGATCGCGACTTGCGGCTTCAATCGGGCGGCAACATGATCGAGCAGCCGGACTTTACCCAAAGAAAGCAGAGGTTTGTCCCCGCCGCCCATCCGGCGCGACTGGCCTCCCGCCAGAATGATCCCCGCAACAGTCCGATCCATCGCGCCTATATGCCGTCCGGCGCCATATCGGGTCCAGCGCTTTCCGCCGCAGGCTGTCTGCGACCCACGACGCGCTCGCGATAGAGCGCGTAGAGGCCGGAGCCGATGATGATGGCGGCGCCGACGATCATCGGCGGATCGGGGATGTCGCCGAAAATGACGAGGCCGAGCAGGATCGACCACAGAAGCGCGGTGTAGCGGAATGGCGCGATGAAGGAGATGTCGCCCGAGCGCATCGCCATGATGATGAACTGATAGCCGATCAGCACCAGCACCGCCGCCAGCGCCAGCAGCGCGGTCGCCTTGCCGCTCATCGCCGTCCAGCCGCCCATCGGCGACAAAAGCAGTGCGCCCAGGACCGTCATGGCAAGCGCTGTCGCGGTCGACACCAGCATGGTCGGGATCGCCTGCGGGATACGCTTGGTGGCGAGGTCGCGCACCGCGCAGCAGGCGACGCTGGTCAATGCCAGCAGCGAATAGACGCTGAACCCTTCGAAACCCGGCCGCACGATGATCAGCACGCCGGCAAAGCCGACGGCAATGGCAACCCAGCGTCGCCAGCCGACACCTTCGCCGAAGAACAGTGCCGCGCCCATCGTCACCGCCAGCGGCAGCGCCTGCAGCACGGCGGACACGTTGGCGATCGGCAAATGCGCAAGCGCGATCAGGAACGACACCGTTGCGCCGGCTTCGCCCGCCACCCGCGCAGCCACCATCGGCTGCAGCATTGCTGCCGGATTGGCAAGCGCGCCGCGCCGCCGGGCAAGCAGGCCGACGAAGAGGGAGGCGAAGGCGCCGCGCACCAGCATGACCTGCGCCATGTTCATCGATTCGGAGGAGAATTTGGTGATCGCGTCGTTCATTGTGAAGCCGACCATGGCCACGATCATGAACAGCGCGCCGCGCAGATTTGGCGAGAGAGGCAAAAGGCGTTTCCGGATTTATTTCAAATCAAGCCTGTAGCAGGCAACCGGAAAACAGCAACGGCAAAGAAATGGGCCACGAATTTCCGCGTGACCCATGAGATCGATTTGCAAAAATTTCGAAGGCTTACTTCGGCGTCAGCACTTCGGTGCCGTTGCCGTTCTGGCCGGCGATGGTCCACAGCCCGTGCAGGGAACCGTCCTTCTCGATCTTGTAGACGACGAGGCCGATCTCCTTGCCCATCGCGTAACCAGCGGAAAACGCATTGTCGTTGCGCATGCAGATACCGTCCGAGGTCGAGCCGCCGGTTTCCCAATGGATCGTGCAGGTCGTGTCGCTGGTCAACGTGATGGTCGCCTCGCCGCCATATTTCGAACCGTCGAAATTGGTGCCGGCGACCGTATAGGTGCCGCCGATCGACTGAGCCGCCGCCGGCATGGCAGCAACCCCAAGCATTGCAAGTGAAAGCATGAATATGCGCATGTGCACTCCCCCTAAGAGCGAAAAATTGCGCTGAGACGCTAGGCTGGAAAAGGCTGGCGGTAAATCGGGCGAAGGCGGCGCAAGCGCTTTATTTTCAGCGTGGCCGGCTGCCTCAAGGGCCACGCAGGCTCTTGGTGATGGCGCCGACCAGCGGATCGTATTTCGCCTTGAGCGAGGGGGGATACTCGACGAAGACTGTGCGGATGACGTCATCCTTGCCGAACAGGCGGCGTTCATAAAAGATCTTGCCGTCCTTGGTGCCGGACAGCACCGCCCAGTTCCTGCCTGTCTTGCTGTAAGTGACCTTGTAGCCCGGCTCGGTGCTCGCTTTCTCGCCGTCGACGAAACCCCGCGGGGTGTCGTTGTCGATGTTGTTGATGCCGGAGCAGGTCAGGCTGGCGCCGTCGGCACTAAGCCATTGCTGTCCATCGCCATTTTCCGGCTCGGGCATGGGATTGTTGAAGATTTCATCGGGGAATGTGCATGACTGGCCGAAGCGCGCATTCACATAAGTGAACGGCTTGGCGGTTGCCGTTGTCGTCATGATGATCGAGAGGGGGAGGAGTGCGGCCAGCGACGACCAACCGATGCGATGAAGATTTGGCATGATTCCCCTTGGCCAATGACCAGGTTCGATCATGCACCAAGCCAGAGAAAAAATCAGCCGCCGGTGACGCTCATATGCCGCGACACCGAGGGGCGGCTGGTGCGCCGGTCGATGATGAAATCATGGCCCTTCGGCTTGCGGCCGATGGCTTCGTCGATTGCCGCGTCGAGCAACTCGTTACCTTCGGAGGCGCGCAACGGCGCCCGGAGGTCGGCGGCATCCTCCTGGCCAAGGCACATATAGAGCGTGCCGGTGCAGGTCAGCCGCACGCGGTTGCAGCTTTCACAGAAATTATGGGTCATCGGCGTGATGAAGCCGAGCCGGCCGCCGGTCTCGGCGACATGGACATAGCGGGCAGGGCCGCCGGTCTTGTAGGGGATATCGGCGAGCGTGAACTGGCGCTCCAGCGAGGCGCGCAGCAGCGACAGCGGCAAATACTGGTCGGTGCGGTCGGCCTCGATCTCGCCCATCGGCATCGTCTCGATGACGGTGAGGTCCATGCCGCGGCCATGCGCCCAGCGCATCAGCTCGGGGATCTCGGCATCGTTGAAGTCGCGCAGCGCCACGGCGTTGAGCTTGATCTTCAGCCCGGCCTTTTGCGCGGCATCGATGCCTTCCATCACCTTGCCGAGATTGCCCCAGCGCGTGATCTGGTGGAATTTCCCGGCGTCGAGCGTGTCGAGCGAGACGTTGATGCGCTTGACGCCGCAGTCGGCGAGCTCGGCGGCGAAGCGCGAAAGCTGCGAGCCGTTGGTGGTCAGCGTCAGTTCTTCCAGCGCGCCGCTCTGGAGATGCCGCGACAGTTGGCGCACCAGATGCATGATGTTCTTGCGCACCAGCGGCTCGCCGCCGGTCAGCCGCAGCTTCTTCACGCCTTTTTCGATGAAAACGGTGCAGAGCCGGTCAAGCTCCTCGAGCGACAGCAGATCCTTCTTCGGCAGGAAGGTCATGTCCTCGGCCATGCAATAGGTACAGCGGAAATCGCAGCGGTCGGTGACCGACACGCGCAGATAGCTGATGGTGCGACCGAAGGGGTCGATCATGTTACGACCGAAGGGGTCGATCATGTCCATTTGCAAGCGTTTCCCGTGGCCTGAGCTGCGTCGTTATATACAGCTATGTGATACGATCCAATGCCGCATTCAAGATAGAAGGTCTTGATCTTTGGTAACATTCCCCGACCGACATCGCGTGTCGGCTGCTTCCAATCTATCCGGATCGTGCGAAGCGGCGTAGGGAAGGGGGCAACCAAAGCAGGACAAATCATGACCGCGCCGAAGGAACTCAGGGTCTCGAAGGACCGCAAGCTGCTTACCGTGACCTTTCCCGGTCATCAGCCGTTCGAATTGCCGGCGGAGCTCCTGCGCGTGGCCTCGCCTTCGGCGGAAGTGCAGGGCCATTCGCCGGAGCAACGGGTGACGGTTCCGGGCAAGCGCAATGTCGCGATCCTCAAGATCGAACCGGTCGGCAACTACGCGGTGCGCATCACCTTCGACGATTTCCACGACACCGGCATCTTCACCTGGAACTATCTGCATACGCTAGGCCACGAAAAAGACGAGCGCTGGAGCGCCTATCTTGCCGAGCTGGCCGAGAAGGGGCTGAGCCGGGATCGCTAGCCTGGTTGCAGGAAGTTTCGATACAGGCGGCCGGCTGTCGTCAAAACGTCATGGGCGTGGCGTAGCGCCGGCAAAGGTCCGGAGAACGAGAGAATGTCGCTCATCACATCCGTCGAACAGCTCGAGGCCCTCTATGGGCTGCCGGGCGAGGCCTCGGTCGTCAAGGAGCTCGACCATGTGATTCCCGAATATGCCGCCTTCATCGAAGCCTCGCCCTTCGTGGCGCTGGCGACCAGCGGACCGGAGGGGCTCGACTGCTCGCCGCGCGGCGATCTCGGCGGCTTCGTGCGCATCGTCGATGAGAAGACGTTGATGATGCCGGACAGACGCGGCAACAACCGCGCCGATTCACTGAAGAACATCATTCGCGATCCGCGCGTCGGGCTGCTCTTTCTTGTGCCGGGCTCGGGCACCACGCTGCGCGTCAACGGCCGCGCGCATATCACAACCGATGCCGGGCTTTGCGCGTCGTTCATGGTCGACGGCAAGCCGGCTCGCTCGGTTACCGTCATCGATGTCGACACGGTCTATTTCCAGTGCGCCCGCGCCATCGTGCGCTCCGAGCTTTGGAACCCGGCCAGGCATGTCGATCCGAAATCGCTGCCGACGCCCGGCCAGATCCTCGAGATCACCAGCCGCAAGAATATCGACGCGGAAACTTACGACAAGGAATGGCCGGAGCGGGCCAAGAAGACGATGTGGTGACAGGTGCACCGATATTTCGGTGAGGGCGGCCTGCAAATGGCGGGTCCCTGCGCTTCGGGTGCTCAGGCTTCCTTCAGGACATCGGCGATCTTGCGCATCTGCTCGCCGATCATGTCGCACTGTTCCGGCGTCGACTGGCTCATCGCCTTCTCGATCAGCGCCATGTGAACCTTCAACGCCTTCATCAGCAGCGCTTCGCCTGCCTCGGTGAGGTTCAGCCGCAGCACACGCTTGTCCTTCTCGTCGCCCTCGCGGCGCAGCAGGCCGCGCGCCTCGAGCTGCGGCAACAGCATCGTGATGTTGGAGCGGCCGACCAAGAGCTTGCGGGCCAGGTCGTGCTGCGACATGCCGGGATGGCGGTAAAGGTTCATCAGCACGTCGAGCTGCGCCGGCTTGAGGTCGAGTGGGGCAAGCTTCACCGCCAGCGTGCGCTCCAGCACATGGCAGGCGCGCGCCACCGCAACCCAGTTGCGGAAGCGAGGATTGTCCCAGGGCAGCTCTTGCTTAATGTTCATGTTTGAACTATTATGTTCATGCTTGAACGAATGGATGGACTGCCAATATGGCATCATTTGGAATGAAGGTCATCCGGGGCGTTTTTGGCGCGGCCGAGCATGTTGCGCCGCGTCTCAGCGGCCGCGCCGCGTTCGAATTGTTTTGCCGCACGCCGAACGTCAAGGCCTTGAGCGATGGCGAACGCCGCGCCGTCGAACGTGCCTCAGCCTTCATGGCCGAGGCGCGCCATCACAGGCTCAAGACGAAGAGAGATTGCGTCGCAGTGCATGAGTTTCGGCCCGAGCCGGGCACGGAATCGCTCGGCACCGTGCTCGTCATCCATGGCTGGCGCTCGCGCACCGAGTATATGCGCGCCCTGATCGAAGGGTTTCGCAACGCAGGCTACAAGGTCGTCTCGCTCGACCTGCCCGGGCATGGCCATTCGCTCGGCCGCCATCTCAACATGGTGAATGCCGTGGACGCCGCGCGGGTCGCCGGCGAATGGTTCGGTCCGTTTGCCGCCGTCGTCGGCCACTCCTTCGGCGGCGCGATTGCCGCCAATGCCGTTGCGGCATCGGTCAAGGGCATGCCGCCGCTCAAGGCGCAAAAGCTGGTGCTGATTGCGGCGCCGAGCTCGCTGCCGGCAATCTTCGACGATTTCAGCCGCATGATGAATGTCGGGCCGCGTTCCAGGGTGGCCATGGCGGATCGGGTGAAACATCTGTCGGGCCGGCCGCTCAGCGAATTCACCGGCGACCGCCAGCTTGCCGCGGCACCCGTGCCGACGCTGATCATCCACGCGCCGGACGATCGCGAGGTCCATGCCGACCATGCCAAGCGCTATGCGGGCGCCGGTCGGCATGTCCACCTGCACTGGGCCGATGGGCTCGGCCACCGCCGTATCCTCGGAGACAGGGATGTCGTTGCGCGCGCAGTGGGCTTTGTGACCGGGCAGCAGGAATCGATCCTGCATTGATCAACGATCAGTCTGCCTTTTTCTTCTGGCCGGGCTCGATCGGCAGGCCTGCCGCTTTCCAGGCCGTGTAACCGCCGAGGATGTGCTTGACCGGCGTCAGTCCCATGTCCTGCGCCGTCTTGGTGGCAAGCGCCGAGCGCCAGCCGCCGGCGCAGAAGAAGACGAAGGTCTTTCCGCTAGCGAAGAACGGCTTGTGGTAGGGGCTTTCGGGATCGATCCAGAATTCCAACATGCCGCGCGTCACATGCTTGGCACCCGGGATCTTGCCATCGCGCTCGACCTCGCGCGGGTCGCGCAGATCGACGAAGATGGTGTCGTCATCCTCCAGCAGCCCGGCTGCCTCCTCCGGCGACACGACCTCGATCTCGGCATTCGCCTCGTCGAGCAACTGGCGATAACCCTTCTTCACGGCAAACCCTCCCGGCCACGCTTGTTGCGGCCGCCGAAATTTCGATCACAAAGCCCTGCGTTTGTCACGGGGGTCAGCCGAGGGCGCCGGCCATCGCCAACGTCTGATTGTTTTCGAGGCCGGAGCAATCGCTGCCTCGGGTCTCACAATGAAGTGAAACCGTTCGGCCACACGGCTTCGAAAATTTATGGAAGCTTAACGAAAACGGTATGAATCAGTATAGTCACGTCATACATCCGCCATGCGGAGGGCGGGACCGTCCAGCGGCGCGGAACGGGAACCGGTCACAACCGGTGCGGGTGAAGCATGAGAATTCTCGGGAACAAAAAAGCTGTCATGCCGATCGCGATTGCGGCTACGCTTGCCTTCGGGCAGCAGCCGGCAAGCGCGCAAGGGCTGTTCGACATGCTGTTCGGCGGCGGCATCCGGCACAATCCGCAGGGCGAATTTCCGCCGCCGCCGAACCCACGCAAGATACGGCCGGCAGCGCCAGACGGAGAGGGTGGTGGCGGCGTCAGGATCAGCAGTCCGACCTACAACACCTATAGGGCCGACAAGCTTGTTCGCGTCGACTTCAAGTCACTGTTGCCGGCAACGCCGCCGGCGACGGCGCAGGATGCGGCCTTCGTGCCGTCCGTGACGAGCACGGCGTTCCGCGATGCGGTTGCGGGTTTGAGCGATTACGAGCTGTTCGCCGAGCCCGACATCGCCAAGGCGCTGATTGCCTATTATTCGGCCAATCCGGATTTCATCTGGGTAAGCGACAATGCTCCCAACAGCAGGGCGCAGGATGCGGTGCGGGTCTTGGGCGAGGCGGCGAGTTACGGCCTGGCGCCGGCGGATTATTCCGTCGATGTTCCGGCAACCGCGACTTCCGCCACGCCGGAAGAGCGGACCAAGGAGCTGGTTCGCTTCGAGATGGCGCTGTCGGCGCGCGTGCTGCGCTATGCCCATGATGCCCAGAGCGGTCGCGTCGATCCCAACCGGATGACCGGCTATTACGATTTCCCGGCCAAGCCTCTCGATCTCGAGGGCGCGCTGAAGACGCTGGCGCACACCCAGGAGGTCCGCACCTACCTCGAATCGCGGCATCCGCAGAACGCCGAGTACCAGGCGCTGCGCGTCGAGTTGGAAGCGCTCGAGGCCAGCGAGGAAAACGAGATCGTCGTCGATCCGAAGCTGCTGCTCAAGCCCGGTGAGAGCAGCCCGGAACTGCCTAAATTGCTGACGCTGATTTCGCGCAATCTCGACGATGCGATGGGCGGCAGCTATGGCGAAGTGCTGGCCCGGCTGGGCAAGAGCGAGCTCTACGAGCCGGACCTTGTGCCGGTGATCAAGGCAGTGCAGCAGCGCGCCGGCATGAAGGGGGATGGCGTCATCGGCCCGCGCACGGTTGCTTCGCTGGCCGGCGCGTCGAAGGCCGACAGGATCGAAAAGGTCAAGGTGGCGCTCGAGGAACTGCGCTGGATGCCGTCCGATCTCGGCAGCCCGCGTGTCTTCATCAACCAGCCCGCCTTCACCGCCAGCTATATCGACAATGGCGAGGAGAAGCTGAAGACCCGCGCCGTCATCGGCCGGGTCACCAACCAGACCGCCTTCTTCTACAACCAGATCAAACAGGTCGACTTCCATCCCTATTGGGGCGTGCCGCAGTCGATCATCGTCAACGAGATGCTGCCCAGGCTGCGCAGCGATCCCGGCTACCTCGACCGTGCCGGCTACGAGGTGACGGATTCGCGCGGCAAGAAGATCCCGTCCTCGGCGGTCGATTGGGGTGCATATGGTGCCAACATCCCCTTTAGCGTGCGCCAGCAGCCGAGCGAGGCCAACGCGCTGGGCGAATTGAAGATCCTCTTCCCCAACAAGCATGCCATCTACATGCATGACACGCCGCAGAAGTCGTTCTTCGCGCGCGACATGCGGGCGCTCAGCCATGGCTGCGTTCGGCTGCAGGATCCGCGCGGCATGGCTGCCGCGGTGCTTGGCACCTCCGTCGACGACATAGCCGAGAAGCTGAAGCACGGGCATTCGACCGAGAATGTCACGCGCGTCATCCCGGTCTATGTCGCCTATTTCACCGCATGGCCGGACATGTCCGGCAAAGTCGAGTATTTCGACGACGTCTATGGCCGCGATTCCAAGCTGATGCAGGCGCTCGACGCGACTGAGGCTGTGCGCACGCCGTCAAGCTAAGCGGTTGACAAGCGGCCGGCGGAAGCCGGCATCGCGCCCGGCGATCAGCCAGTAGATCAGGCCGGCCACGAGGCCGGCGCCGGCGATGATGCCCATGTCGGCCCAGCGTTCCGGATCGTCGGCGGCGTCGGGCCAGATCAGCATGAAACCGGCGGCCGCAGCAGCAGCGCCGAACAGCATGTGCAGCCAAAAGCTTCGCAACGAAAAGAACTCGGCGATCAGCGCGAAGACCAGCGTCTGCATCACCGTCAGGATGATCGTCAGGAAGTAGACAAACATGCCGAGCGGTGGCACCACCAGCACGGCGACGGGCGTGAATTCCATGAGCTCGAAGTAACCCGGCGCGTTGGGCAGTGAGCTCAATATCGCGTAGATCACCACCACTGCGATCAACCCGACCAGCACCGCGACCAGATAGCCGACCAGCACCATCAGGATGCGCTTCAGGACGTAGCCCATCATGCCATGCACTCCCGTGCCCGCAATCATGGCGGGCAGTCAGCCACCAAAGTTGTGACGATGCAAGGGCCCCCGGCGCGTCCTCAGATGCTCGGAGTCGGGCAGGGCCTACGTGCCTTTGGCGGCGAGGTCGACGGCGTAGTATGCCGGATGCAGGCCTTGCGGACTATTTGGGTTCGCCGGTCACGGGATCGTAGGTGATTTGGACTTTGGCCTTGTCCGTCGTGTAGTAGGTGACGGTATAGCCGTCGCTGTCCCAATCGACCTCCTTGACATAGCGGAAGTCGTTGCGATGCTCGACCTTGGCGATGATTTCCGAGAGTTTCTTGGCATTTTGCGGCGGCAGTACCTGCTCGTCTGCCGCCAAGGCTGGTCCACCGGCAAGGAAGGCCGCGATACCGGTTGCGAAAACGAAAGTGCGCATGAGAGCCCTCAATATCATGTTGGCCAAATCTCGTATCGGCCCGGGTGCGGTGAGAAACTCGCACGCAGGCAGGTTTGTTCCGCTGCGTAAGAACAACGCATTTTGAGGCATTTGCCTTGAGGCAGTCGACCTTCGCCTGTCGCTAATCAATTCAGCATCGCTTGGGGCAAAAGAGCGGGCGATTTCAATAGGTAATATTGCGATGCGGATGTGCCTCTTAATGTAACGAATGACTAACCATGCGCCGGATCGAGAATTCGTCATATTAGCTGTTCGTAGTAGAGCTTTCGGCAAGATACTGATAGAGTCCCCGCCATAACAGGGTGGCAACGGCGCGCTGGCCTGCCGAGGAGTTCCGTCGGCGGGCGGCGACGTGTTTTCGAGCACAGGTCGCCTGTTTGGACGGAAGCGGGGGACTGGGGGCTCGATCATGGCTGAACGGAATTATACCCGTCAGCTTGCGACAATCATTTCAATCGACGCCGTAGGGTTCTCGAGGCTGATGGGCATCGACGACGAGTTGGCTGTCGCCGCCTTCGAGGAGAGGCGCGACATCATCGCCGACAGTTGCGGCGCATTCGGCGGGCGCACGTTCGGCGATGCCGGCGACAGCATCATGGCCGAATTCGGCAATCCGATCGAAGCCTTGCGGGCGGCGTTCGATTTCCAGGCGCGGATCGTGGCGTTGAATGCCGCGGTCGCCGAAGACATGCGCATGCCGTTTCGCGCCGGGATCAACACCGGCGACGTCATTGTCCGCGAAGGCCGTCTTTACGGCGACGACGTGAACATCGCCGCCCGGCTTCAGGAATTCGCACCGCATGACGGCGTCGCCATCTCGGCGACGACATGGCACCACGTGAAGGACAAGACAGCGGCGGTCTTCACCGATCTCGGCGAGTTCAGCCTGAAGAACATCGCCCTGCCGGTGCAGGTCCTGATCGCCGGCCGCGGCGGCAACGGGCCTGCCGCGGCGACTTCCTTCGTTTCTATCCCCACCGCGCCCGGCCACTACAGACCGGTCGCCAAGGGTCCCCCGGCAATCGCGGTGCTGCCGTTCCAGGGCGACGGAAGCGAACCCGACGTCGGCTATATGGCGGACGGTATTGCCGAGGACATCATCTACGGCCTTTCCAACACGCGCTGGCTTTCGGTCATCGCCAAGGGTTCAAGCTTTCAGTTTCGCGACGACAGCCTGGGCACAAGGCTCATCGGCAACGCGCTTGGCGCGCGCTACATCGTCAGCGGCACGTTGGCGCGTTATGACGCGCATATCCGTCTCAACGCGTCGCTCACCGACACGTCGAACGGGCGCCTGGTCTGGTCGCAGCGCTTCGACCGCGACCTTGTCGATATCTTCAGCCTGCGCGACCAGATCGGCAGCGAGATCGTTTCCATCCTCGACAAGGAGGTCGATCGCGCCGAGCAGGCGCGAACCTTCCAGGTGCCTTGGGAGAGCCTCGAAACCTGGCAACTGGTCAGGCGCGGCCGCTGGCACATGAACCGGCGCACGCGTCGCGATACCGAAATTGCCCTCGACTTCTTCGACAGAGCCTACCGGGACGATCCGAACTCGAGTGCCGTGCTCAACGAGTTGGCATGGTGGTACTTCTGGCGGGCGTGGCTGCGTTTCGGCGATAGCGACGACCTGGAAAAAGTCGAGACTCTTGCGCGCAAGGCGCTTCTGATGGACAGCCTCGATGCGCGTCCGCATGCTTATCTCGGCGCCGCCGACATCATGCGCGGCCTTCCGGCTTTGGCGGCCGAGCACCTCACCGAGGCGATCCACATCAATCCGAGCTTCGCCTTCGCCCGCTCGGCCATGGGCAGCGCGTATCTGCTGCTTGGCGATGCGACTGGCGCGATACCGTTCTTCCTCGATACCGAGCGGTTGAGCCCGTTCGACCTCTATCGATTCCACAATCTGGGGGAACTGGCCGCCGCCTATTGCTTCGTCGAGGACTGGCCGGCCGCGATCGCCACCGCCGAGCGCTCGCTCAACCTGTCGCCAAGTTACTTTTACGCCAGGTTCCTGAAGATAGGCGCCCTGATCAGAAGCGGCCGGCGCGACGAGGCGGCGCGGGAGCTCGCCATCTTCACGACCAGGCATCCCGATTTTTCCGAGCAGAGGATACGCTGGATACCGTTCGTCGACCCGGCCAAGAACAATTTTCTGATCGCCAATTTCGATCGAGCCAAGTCAGCTGCATGATTGCCGGGGCCGACAACAAATGACTGTGAACGAATTCACATACGCCGGACCGATGCAAACCTAGGCCAGAAATATGCCGGCATCGCATTGACGTGGACAGCCGGGGGGCTTGAACGCGCATGATCACATTGAAGTACTTCGCTGCTGTCAGGGCCGCCCAGAAGAACCAGCGTCCCGTTGCCGAGATGCCGCCGTTCGACATCGACCGGCTGCGTTCCAAGGGCGGCATTGCTTCGCGCATCGCCGGCGTCCTTTTCGGCGATCCGCGCTGGCTGCTGGCGCTGCTGCGCCGTTTCTGGCCGAATCTCGGCTTTGGCAATTTCCTGCTCGTCACCAAGGGCGCGGATGTTCGCGACATATTGGAGCGCGGCGACGAGTTCGAGACGCCCTACGGGCCGGAAATGGCCGAACTGGCCCGGGGCTCGAATTTCATTCTCGGCATGCAGGACGGCGCCGCATACCGGCAGATGAAATCGGCTGTGCTGAGCGCCTTTCCACCGGCGGAAGTCGAAGCCACCGTCAGGCCGATCGCCGAGCGCCATTCGCGCGACATCATGACCCGCGCCAGCCCCGGCTTCGATGCCATCGCCGGCTTGATGAAGATCGTGCCGGTGCGCATCTGCCGCGATTATTTCGGTCTCGAGATCGATGACGAAAGCGAGTTCGCCGACTGGTCGATCGCGCTCAGCGCGCTGTTCTTTTCCGATCCGACGGCAAATCCCGCCACGCGCCAGCTTGCCGTGGTCGCCGGAGACCGGCTGATCAAGGTCATAGACCGCTCGATCGCCGCGGTCAGGGAAAGGGCAGGCGAGGACGACCGGCCGCTGGCCCGTCTCGTCGCACTGATGGACCAGGGACGCCTGTCGCTGCCCGACATCCATTCGATCATGCTCGGCATGGTCGCCGGCTTCGTGCCGACCAATGTGCTCGCCGGTAGCAATTGCCTGGATGTGATCCTGTCGCGAACCGATGCGCGGCAGGCCGTGGATGAGGCAATCGTGGCCGGCGATACCGGGAAGCTCGACCGGGCGATCATGGAAGCCATGCGCTTCAAGCCGATCTGGATCGGCCCTTGGCGCTATACAAGGCGTGACGCGGTGATCGGCAAGGGCACCCGCCGCGAGCGCCTGGTCAAGGCCGGAACGGTGGTGATGCCGGCCACGCTTTCGGCGATGTTCGATCCGGAGATCGTGCAGCGGCCGAACGAGTTCGATACGTCGCGCCCGTATCGCGACTACATGGTGTTCGGTCACGGCATACATCTGTGCATCGGCGCTGAGATCGCCCGCATCCAGATCGGCGAATGCGTCCGCGCCCTGTTCAGCAAACCGAAGCTGGCCCGCGCGCGGGGCGGGGCCGGCAAGATGGTCAATGTCGGCGCCTATCCGGCAGGCCTCAAGGTCGATTTCGAACGCTCGCCGCTTTGCCGCACCGCCGACCAGTCGATGGTGACGGTAGTCTGCCCGATCACCTGCCCGATGCCGCTTGATGCCGTGCGCGACAAAGTCGCCGGCCTCGGCAATCCGGCGATTGGCGAGCTCCGCGCCGCGCTCGACAAGGTCGGGACCATTCATTTCACCAGCCTGGCCGTCGCTCCCACCGGCAAGGACGAGAAATCGGGGATCGAGACCGGTGCGCTGGTGTTCGAGATCTCCGGCGACGGCAGCACCGACGATGTCATTGCCGCCGTGGCGCAATCGATCGGTGACCGGCTGCGGCCGATCTTCAGGGACGTGTGCGGCCTGCCTGTCGGCGGCTCGCTGGAGGACTTCCTGAAGAAGCGCCACATCGAGATATCGCCTTCCTTCGGCAGTACCGCCGGGCTGGTTTTCTCGGGGACGCCGGGACATTCCGTGCGCCGTATCCTTGCCGAGCATGAGCTTGCCGAAGCTGTGCGCGGTATCGTCGAACGGCCTCGAAAAGGTACCGGCAACGCTCCGGCGGTGCTCGCCGAAGCCCGCGAGCATGTCCGTTCGCTGGGAAAATTCGCCTGGGCGTTCGAGCCGGCCGAAAGCCTGCTCGAGAAACCGCCGGGCAAATGGCGGTATGCCTTCACCTCGACGCTGTTCACGCCAGCCGTGTTTGTGGGTGTCTTGGCCGTCTGGCTCTTTTTCGCATGGCTGACCTATGTGACGGTGTTCAATGATCCGCCTTGGTGGGCCTTCCGCGCCATTTTTATCGTTGGCGCCTCGCTGATTTTGAGCGCGCTTGGCATTTTGTCGTCCGTAGGTTTGCTGTTGGGGCTCTGCTTCTGGGCGCTGCGACGCCTTGAAGACAGTGACCGGCCGGAGACCAACTCGATTCAGATATCCGTGCTGAAGGAAATCCTCGCCAGGGAGGACCATGGAGCGCAAAACAATCTGACCGCAATCTCGACGATGAAGCCCGGTATCTTGAGGCGGTCGGCGCTCAGGCTCTCTTTTTACCTGATCTCGATCTCGGCGCAAAAAGTGTTCAAGCCGGGCTTTCTCAACACCATCAACACCATCCATTTCGCCAGATGGGTAGTGCTGCCCGGCACCAACAAGCTGATGTTCTTCTCCAACTATGGCGGGAGCTGGGAAAGCTATCTGGAGGACTTCATCGCCAAGGCATCCGCCGGCCTGACCGGTGTGTGGAGCAACGCCGTCGGCTATCCGCGCACGCGCTGGCTGTTCCTCGATGGCGCGCGCGACGGCGACCGGTTCAAGCGCTGGGCGCGCCGCCAGCAAGTGCCGACGCTCTTCTGGTATTCGGCCTACCGCGACCTCAACACCGTTCGCATCCGGAACAATTCGCGCATCAGGCGCGGCATCGCTTCCGCAACCGGCAACGAGGCGCGCGACTGGTTAAGCCTGTTCGGTTCGCTGCCGCGGCCGATGACGGAAAGAACCGCCGTTCAAAAGACCACCTCGATTCTGGCCAATGTCAGTTCAGCCTTTCCGCCGCCTCTCGAACAGCAGCTGGAAACCGGCGAGATACAGTCCATCTTCTTTGGCCCGTTCGGCCCGCTTGGCTATGGCCATATGATGGCAATCCAAGTGCCGGAGAAACTTCCTCGAGCCAAACGCAAGGCTTGGCTGGCCTTCGTCATCGAACAGACCAGTTTCGGCGATGGCAAGCCGGTCAGCCGAGCCATGACAGTGGCCTTCGGCCCTGGTGGTTTGCGGCAGCTGGGGCTCGACGAGGGCATTGATGACGATCCGCTGGATACATTCCCGATCGCCTTCCGCCACGGCATGGGCAATCCCGAGCGTGGGCGAATTCTGGACGACACGGGCAGCGACGGATGGGAGTGGGGCTCGCAGCGCAAGCCGGTCGACGCAGTTGTCGTGTGCTACGCAAAGACGCCAGCCATCCTGAAGAACGAGGTCGCCGCCGTGAAGAAAAAGACGGCAGAGGCCGGAATGACCGTCGCCGCCGAACTGCCGCTCATTGTGAACCGCGAACCGGGCGAACCGGAAGCAAAAGCAGCTGAGGCCGCCGAGCACCACGGCAAGCAAAGGCGTCAGCCGGCCTATGAGCATTTCGGATTTGCTGACGGCATATCGCAGCCGATCGTGCGGGGGACGGCGCGGGCCAACAAGGTTGCCGCGCCCATGCATCTGGTCGAGCCCGGCGAGTTCCTGTTCGGTTATCGCGACGAGCATGGCTTCTATCCGGCCTCGCCCTCGGTGAGTGCCACACGCGATCAGAACAGGATCCTGTCGCAGGTGCGCCGCAGCCGACTGATTCCCGGCCTGCCTCCGCCGCCGCGGGACTTCGGCCGCAACGGCTCATTTCTTGTCGTGCGCCAATTCGAGCAGCATGTCGGCATCTTCAACAAATACTGCGAAGAGGCCGCCGCACGGGCGGCGAGCGAAACCGGCAATGACGCCATCACTCGAGAATGGGTTGCCGCCAAGATGCTCGGCCGCTGGCAGAACGGCAGTTCGCTGGTGCGCAATCCCGATCATCCCGGACGTGCCGCCGACAATGACTTTGCGCTCGGTGCCGAGGATTCTCAGGGCCACGCCTGTCCGCTTGGCGCGCACATACGCCGGTCCAATCCGCGCGATTCACTAGGCGAGGATCGCGAGACCCAGATCCAGATCGGCAAGCGTCACCGCATGCTGCGTGTGGGCCGTACCTATGAAAAGAAGGACAGGGGCGGGAAGGTCGAGAAGGGATTGCTCTTCATGTGCCTCAACGCCGACATTGAGCGTCAGTACGAATTTGTCCAGCAGACCTGGGTCTCGTCGACGTCATTCGAGGGCCTTGTCGGTGAGAAGGATCCGACAATCGGCTCGCGCGAAGGCTGCAGCCACTTCACCATCCCGTCGTGGGAGAAGGTCACTGTGCTCAAGGATGTGCCGCAGTTCGTCACCACGAAAGGTGGCGGCTATTTCTTCATGCCGAGCCGCTCGGCGTTGCGCTATCTGATCTCGCGGCTCTGATCGAGGGCGCTCAGGGCAGTTCATCGTTTCGCGGCGAAGCGACCGAAGGCCACGGCGGAGTCGCCGAGGACGCTACGGCGAAGTCGCCGAGACAGCTACGGCGAAGTCGCCGAGCTTGATTGCTCAGTCGTCGTCCTGCGAATCGGCGATCTGGTTCAGCGCAGCGGTGTTGATGATGCGCAGCCCGCCGCGCTTGATGGCGATCATCTGCCGGCTGCGCCAGTCGTTGAGCGTCTTGTTGACCGATTCGCGCGTCGCGCCGAGGAATTCGCCGAGCTCCGATTGTGAAATCGGAATCCAGCCGGCGGAGTCGGCCATGACGCCGCTCAGGAACACCAGCCGCTTCGCCAGCCGGGCCTCGATGCCGAAAAAGGCCTGGTCGCCCAGCTCGCCGCTGACCCAGCGCAGCCGCGTGCACAGCAATTCGATCATCGCGCGCGCAAGAGGCGGGTTTTTCTCAATGCGGTCAAAGAGTTGTGTCCGGCTCAGCGACACCAGCTCGCACGCCGTCAGGCAGATGGCGGTTGCCGTGCGCGGCCGCCCGTCCAGCGCCCCGATCTCGCCGACAAGGCTGCGCGACAGCTCGATATTGGCGACCAGCTTCTGCCCGCCGGGCGAATAGATCGAAATCTCGACGGTGCCGCTTATCACGCCATAGATGCGGTCGGAGGCATCCTCCTGGACAAACAGGTGCTGGCCGGCGGCATAGCGCTCCAGTTTGCAGCCGCCGAACAGCAGGTCGAACTGGCGCGGGTCGATGCGCGCCAGGCGCGGCAGGTTCCTGTCGTCCGCGCCGTTTGTAGCCATGATACGATTCCGCCTCTCGTTAAGCGGAAATTGTAGGACAAGTGCGTGCTCGATCAAAGTGTCGTCTCCTTCTGTGGTGGCTGACCGAGTTCGGCGGGTGGCTGACGGAAATTCGAACGTCACGCCTGTCGCGTCGAAAATGGCTAAGCCGGCAAACTATCAGGAGACCGGGCGCACTGGCGGGCACGGGCCGATCCTTCGAGAACGCCGTCCGCGCGCTTGGGTGGGAGGTACCCAGCGCGCAGACAGCAAATCTGAAAATGGCTAGGTGATCAAAATTCCTTCTTGAGAAACCGCATCCATTGCAGTCCGGAAGCAGTCTTCGGACACTGTAATCAGCTCAAGCCGTTGCTGCCTCCGTTGCAATATCTGCGCGCAAACCCTGTTTGGCGTATGTGAAGACGCTCACAGATATGGGTGTCGGGCAGAGCGATTGTAATTTTTGAAATGTATGCTTCATGCCTCGACCAATCTTTGCTTTGAAGACGGCATGATTGCCTGATCGGCAAAGAGATCAATCGAAGTATGGCGGGAACCTTGGCTTGACTGCAGCGGACGGTCGGCGCCATGGTTCCCGTTGGGGGAGGGCACGCCATGGCAGCCGCGAAGGGACTCCTTGTAAAGGTTCGTGGCGACGGCGCGAGGCTCTCGGTGCGAGGCGGGCCGCCCCGGATTGGCGGGATCGAAGCCGAACCGATACTCACTCTCCCGCCTGGCGCCGCCGCAAGTCCGGCCGCGGCCGCGGATCGCGGCGCCACCTGGCTGCGGTTGGCGACGGACGCCGCCGATTCAGACAATCCCTGGGATCACGCCCACGACGTTGTCGCCCAGAACCCGGCCCTGGCGGCCGCGGGCGCGGAAGTGCTCGCGATCGAACCCGATATCCTGCAGCAATGGGATTACAAGGACAGCGGCGGCGATCGCGGCATGGCGGCAAGTGCTGCTCCGGCATGCACCTTCGACGAACAGGATCCGAGCGGTGGGCAGGCAACGGTACCGGGTAGGGTCGCCTGGAATGCCGCACCGGACTTCAGCCAGCTCGCGGCGGCGCGCAACAAGGTGGGCGCCAAGCAGGCCAACATCACCATCGCCCATCTCGATACCGGTTTCGATCCGGGCCATCAAACCATTCCGTCCGGGCTTCTTGCTGCGCAGCAGCGCAATTTCGTCGACGACGGGACCGGGCCGAACAATGCGACCGACCACGCTCCGGCCGGCACGCTGACCAGCAACCGTGGCCATGGCACCGGTACGCTCAGCCTGCTTGCCGGCAACAAGCTCGACGGCACCTCGCCGCACTGGCCGGGCTTCAACGATTACGTCGGCGGCGCGCCAATGGCGAAGATACTGCCGGTGCGCATCGCCGACTGGGTGGTGCGGCTGACCACCGGCACCATGGTGCAAGGCATCGACTACGCACGCCAGCAGGGCGCGCAGGTATTGTCGATGAGCATGGGCGGTCTCGCCTCGCTGGCTCTGGTCGACGCCGTCAACCTTGCCTACGACCACGGCGTCGTCATGGTCACGGCGGCCGGCAACAATTTCACCATCACGCCACGCAGCATCGTCTATCCCGCGCGCTACAACCGGGTGCTGGCCGCCTGCGGCGTGATGGGCGACGGGCGCGCCTATGCCGGGCTCGCCTTCGGCACGATGCAGGGCAATTACGGGCCGCCTTCGAAGATGGACACGGCGATTGGAGCCTACACGCCGAACGTGCCCTGGGCCGAGATCGACTGTCGCAAGATCGTCGACATGGACGGCAGCGGCACGTCGGCCGCGACGCCGCAGGCCGCGGCCGCGGCCGCTCTCTGGCTGGCCGAGCATTGGGACGTGGTGAAGAATTATCCTCAGCCGTGGATGCGCATCGAGGCGGTACGCAAGGCCTTGTTCGCCAAGGCCTTGAAATCGACAGCCAAGATGAATGCGACGGAGACAAAGGAGAAGATCGGGCAAGGCGTGTTGCGGGCCTTCGACGCGCTGGATTTCCTGCCGCCGGC
Organism: Mesorhizobium australafricanum; assembly: GCF_033977265.1. NCBI lineage: Bacteria > Pseudomonadati > Pseudomonadota > Alphaproteobacteria > Hyphomicrobiales > Phyllobacteriaceae > Mesorhizobium > Mesorhizobium australafricanum. The sequence goes on from NZ_JAVIIT010000016.1 coordinate 103,544, forward strand.
GGCGAACAGTCTGACGAAGCTCGCGCCCGCCACCTACACATGGAGCTGGCTGGACTTGCTGACGGGAGGGAACTCGTTGGCGGCGCCACCTCCGGCGACGCTTCGGCAGCGAATGATGTTTGCGCTGGAACTGACGCAGATGGCGCAAGGCACGGTGGCAATCGAACAGGCGATCGCCGACCCGGATGGCGATCCGGGCAAGGTTTCGGCCGCGGCACGCAACCGCTACCTCGAAGCGGCGCTCGACCAGGGCAAACCGTCGAAGCCGCTCAAGGCCTTTCTGGAAGGGTGGCTCGGCCGGCCGGGTGTCGTCGCGGCCGTTGCCGCGCCGGTCATTGGCCCTGCGCCGGCCATCAGGCGCAAGCCGCGCCCGCTGCCGCCGCCGCAACGGCGCCTGCGCATCTACGCGCTCGACCCATCGGTCGCCAAGCGGCTGGATTCGGTTTCGGTCTACCAGGCGACGCTTGCAGTGCCGTGGGATGACGAGCCGGCGACCGACAGGCCGTTGCTGCCGGGCCCGATCGGCGAATATCTCGAAGTGGTCGATGTCGACCCTGCGTCCGACCGCGTCTACGACCCGGTCGATCTCAACGACAAAGTGCTTTTGGCGCAGGACGGCCTGCCGCCTTCGGAGGGCAATCCGAAATTCCACCAGCAGATGGTCTACGCGGTCGCCATGACCACGATCGGCCATTTCGAGCGTTCGCTTGGCCGACGGGCATTGTGGGCGCCGCACTATGCCGAGGCTCCCGGCCGCAGCGGCGACATGACGGTGAAGGCGCATTATGTGCCGCGCCTGCGCATCTATCCGCATGCGTTGCGCGCCGAGAATGCCTATTACAGCCCGGAAAAGAAGGCGCTGCTGTTCGGCTATTTCCCGGCGACCAGCAATGAGGGCGACGTCACCACGCCAGGGACGACGGTGTTTTCGTGCCTGTCCAGCGATATCGTCGCGCATGAGATGTCGCATGCGCTGCTCGACGGGCTGCATCGCCGCTTCCAGGAGGCGTCCAACCCCGATGTACCGGCATTCCACGAGGCCTTCGCCGACATCGTCGCGCTGTTCCAGCATTTTACGCTGAAGGAACTGGTCAGCTTCGAAATCGGCAAGGCGAGGGGCGAATTGTCGGCCGCCTCGCTGCTTTCCGGCATCGCCAGGCAGTTCGGCGAAGGCAGCGGCAGGGCCGGGCCGTTGCGCGAATATGGCGGCGCCGGCATGGCCGATATCGACTACGACAAGACCTTCGAGGCCCATGACCGCGGCTCGATCCTGGTCTTCGCCGTTTACCAGGCCTTCCTGGCGATCGCCGACCGGCGGACCGACGACCTGATCCAGCTTGCCACAGGCGGCTCCGGTATCCTCCCGGCAGGAACCCTGCATCCGAGCCTGGTCGAGCGCCTGACCGACGAGGTCGCCAAGACCGCCAGGCAGATGCTGACCATGTGCATCCGCGCGCTCGACTATTGCCCGGCCGTCGATATCACCTTCGGCGAATATCTGCGCGCGCTGATCACCGCCGACCGCGACGCTTATCCCGACGACCCGCTCCATTACCGCTTGGCCTTCCTGGAATCGTTTCGCAAATGGAAGCTCTTGCCGCGCGACGTTCGCACCATCTCGGAAGAGACGCTCGCCTGGAGCGCGCCGGAGGACCCGTCGCCGGTCTGGCTCAAGGGGCTGCTCAGCAAGATCGACCTCGGCTGGAACCAGAAATTGAAGCGGGCCGAGATTTTCGTGCTCAACGACAAGAACCGCTACGCGCTGTGGAAGGCGATGCACAAAACCTTCGCCGCCGATCCGGACCTCTACAAGCAATTCGGCCTGCTGCCGGATCTGCCGCGCTATAATGAGGACGGCACGGTCATGCATGCGCCCAAGAAAGGCGAGACGACCTTCGACATCTACAGCGTGCGCCCGACGCGCCGCGTCGAGCCGGACGGCTCGTTTCGCGTCGAGGTCATAGCGGTCATCCAGCAGCGCATTCCGGTCTCGTTCGACGGTACGGCGATGCCGCAAGGCATGACCAAGGGCGACGGCTTCTTCTGGTTCCGCGGCGGCGCCACGATCATCATCGACCCGCGCGAGGGTTTCGAGGAGATCCGCTACTCGATCATCAAGAATACCGGCAGCGCGGACCGGCAGAAGCGTCAGGCTGGGACGATGGCGGCCAACTATCTGTCGCCGCTCAGGGCACTCTATTTCGGCGGCGAAGTGTCGGAGCCCTTTGCCTTGCTGCATGCCAGCGATGGAGACGACGACCATGTCTAGAAAGCCGGCGACGAGGACAAGGCCGGCAAAAGCGGCCGCCGGGGTAGCGCAGGCTGCGGGCGTCACAGTGCGGCATTATTGCCAGGGCATCGGCGATTGCCATTTGCTCACGTTCAGCAAGCCTGACGGAACGCCTTTCCGCATGCTGATCGATTGCGGCATCCATGTTTCGATCACGGGCGGCCCGACGCTGGTCGGCGACATCGTCACCGACCTGAGGAAAGAGACCGGGGGCAAGATCGACATTCTTGTCGTCACCCACGAACACTGGGACCATGTCTCCGGGTTTCTGACCGCAAAGGACCTTTTCAAGGACTTTGTCGTCGCCGATGTCTGGATGGCATGGACCGAGAATCCCGCCGACACCGAGGCTGCGGAACTCGATAAGTTCAAGAGCCAGGCGCTCGCCGCGCTGCAAGGCGTGGGCCAGAAGCTCGACGGGATGCAGGGGCTCAGCTCCTACATGGCCGGCGTCCGCGACGGCCTGCAGTCCGTGCTGGGCTTCCAGTTCGGCGCCGCCGGCGAGCGGGTGCGCTCGGCCCGCGACGCGGCGGCGAAGCTTTCGCGAAAACCATCACCGACCTATTTCGAACCTGGCGGGCCGCCAGTGTCGATCGACGGGCTGCCCAACCTTCGCGTCTACGTGTTAGGCCCGCCGCGCGACAAGGCGGCGCTGCGGCTGGAGGAGAAGGCGAGCGAGATGTTCCCGCTGGCCAGTGGCGGCCCGTTCGCGCGGGCGCTGACGAGCGGCCTCAAGATGAACGACGCGGCCGACGCCAATTATGTCGATGAACTCAGTCCGTTCGAACGCAATGTCGGCACGCCGCTTTCCGCGGCGCTCACCGGCGACAAGGGCAGTGACCCGGCCATCGACGTCGGCACCTATGTCCGCAAGCATTATTCGGGGCCGGTTTCGGCCGCGGCGTCCATGGAAGACCGCGACCAGTCCTGGCGGCGCATCGACGCCGACTGGATGGGGATCGCCGCCGACCTTGCCTTGCAGCTCGATCGCGGCGTCAACAACACCAGCCTGGTGCTTGCCTTCGAATTCATCGACAGCGGCCGGGTGTTGCTTTTCCCGGGTGACGCCCAGATCGGCAACTGGCTGAGCTGGAAGGACCTGAAATGGCCGGTGGGGCAGGGCACCGTCACATCTGCCGATCTTCTGGCCCGCACCGTCTATCTCAAGGTCGCCCATCACGGCAGCCAGAACGCCACGCCGCAGAAACAGGGTTTTGATCTGCTGACGAGCGCCGACCTGTCGGCCTTCATCCCGACCAACAAGGTCGACGCGGTGAAAGTGCACTGGGGCGAGATGCCCTATGACGGCATCCTGACCGCGCTCGAGACAAAGACCAAGGGCCGCGTCATCCGCGCCGATGATGCGTGGCTGGCCGACAAGAACGGCAAGCCCGCCTTTGCCGCGCCGTCCGGTTCGATCCTGGCCGTGCGCAGCGTGCCGCGCGATGCTGCCCGAGGACCGGGCGGGCTCTGGGTCGAGGTCGATCTGGTCTGAGCATCGCGAATCTCGCCACCGGGCCGATTGCGAAAAATCGAAAACCGATCTATGGAGCAATCGGCCGAATGAGGGCGGCCGTTCAACTTACTCCGTAGGTCGCCGCCCCATGCCCGATGCATTCTCACGCGTCATCGCCTTCCTTGCCGTGGTCACGGCCCTGCTGTTTGCCGGGCTGCATTTCCATCAAGGCCACATCATCGCCACGCTCTACTTCATGACCGGCGCCATCCTGGTGACGGCCGTGACGCGCATGAATGTGAGCCGGGGGCTGATCTAAAGCGTTCTTAAACAAGCTGCTGTTGGGTCGGTCAGTCCGCCTTGTCGCCCGCAGGCATTGCGGAAACGTCCATCCACATCGCGCCCACGGCATGACCATCGGGATCAGCAAGGTCTCGAGTGTACATAAACCCATGATCTTCAACTGGATTGATGTCAGCTGTGCCGCCGTTCGCAGCAGCTGCGGCGGCCATCGCATCGACCGCGCAATTCTTATGCAGCCCCGCCTGGGGAGACGTATGTTTGGCCGAATCGGGTAGGCTAAACTCCGGCGTCGGAGGCTTTGATGGACGTAAAATATCAGATCTTTGTCAGCTCGACTTTCGTCGATCTTGAGGACGAGCGCAGATCAGTTATCGAGGCCATTTTGAACATGGGCCACATCCCCGTTGGGATGGAAGCGTTCCAAGCCAGCGACGACAGTCAATGGGACTACATCAAGCGCCGGATTGACGAGAGTGATTACTATCTGGTGGTGGTTGCCGAACGGTACGGCTCGGAACTGCACGGCAAAAGCTACACCCAGATGGAATATGAGTATGCCGTGAAAAAGCACGTTCCGGTGGCTGGGCTGCTTTTGGACGGCAATACGCGGAAAACCTGGCCGTCGGATAAGGTGGAATACAAGAAAAAGGCGAAGGTTGAGAAATTTCGCCAGCTTTGCGAGAAGAAGACGGTTAAATACTGGCGAGGTGCCGATGATCTCGGTGCCAAGGTTCAGCTGGCCCTAAATGAGCTTTTTCGCACAAAACCACGGACAGGCTGGATACGCGCCGACAAAGTTCCGTCTTCCAACGTTTTAGATGAATTGGCTAAGCTTTCCGAGGAGCGGCGTTCGTTGCAGGAGAGGGTTGAGGAATTAACGGCGGACGACAAACTGATTATTCCCAACGACTATGTATGGCGTATCCGGCGCTTGGAAGAGAGCAGCATCGAAAGCGTCCTTTCCTGGGCCGAGGATAACGAAGTTAAGGCTCTCCTGGATCTGTTTTTAGACTTGGACTCCGTTTTGGTACGAGATCCCGACACGGATGACCTCGTTGAGCATTTTCGAGACTTTGAGAATTACCAGCTCGAAGATTACGAGGTCGAATTGGTGATGAACGAATACGTGAAACACGGATTGCTAGATACGAAAACCTATTTCGACAGCACCGCAAAACCGATTATCGGCTACAAACTGTCTGACAGGGGGACGCAGTTCCTAATGTATGCGACCGAGTGGAAGTCGCGCACAAAAGCATCCCCTGAGGGTGTGCCATCGGATAGTTGATTCATCGATGCGGTCAGACCTTCAGGTCATCCCTTGACCCGCCCTCAGCCTCTACGCGGCCAGCCCACTTCGGCGTGGCGTCTCGACCAGTCCAGGCGTTTCCCTTGTCGCCCGGAGCGTCGAGTCCATCCGGCCCAGATTTTGCGCTAGGCCGAACGGTCACGAGGGAGTTGCCTAATCAATGGCTCGCATTGTTGCTCGATGTGTTCGACCATTAGAATAAAGCTCTCCCGCGCTCTTGCGACATAAGCAGCGTCGATTGTGGTGAGAACCTTGCCGGTGTTGTCTTTTCCATCGCGGTGAACACAGTGGTGGCGGTTCACCATGGCGTCTTTCATCACCCTTTCGGAGGCCGGGTCTGTGAAAATCTCAACGTCCAACGCGACCCTGTAAAGCTTCGCAACCAGCTCCAACTCATGGTACATCAGGCTCTTGAGATAAGAGGCAATTTTTTCGGTCACTAGCCCTGGATTGCCAACGATGGCTTCAAGTGGGAATGACTGCCCCTTGAGAGGCTGGTGACCAAGAACCAATTTCTTCGCAACGTCTGGGAAATTCGTCACAAGCGTAATGAGACGGTCGGCGAGGTATGCCTCAACCATGGCAACGCGCTGCACAAGCATCATTCGGTGGAATGCTGGGTAGCTATCGAGATGGCGTGCATCTTCAGCGAGTTCATCAAGTTGCTGACCTGAATGTGTGTATCGCAGAGCTGGCTCGTCCGGGACATAGTTTCTTAGATAATGCCAGTACTCGTAGTCGGAGTCGTCAGCGGCGGCCTGCTGTTCCTCCATCCACATTTCCTTGACGCGGCCCATACAGATCTCCCAGCTTTCTCTATGCTGTTCACCCGAATGAAACCGGCTGCGCGCCAGTTACGCGCCAGCGCCAGCTTTCACGATTCCACTGAAGCCAAATCATCTAACCAATTCGCGAAAGTAGATGGTGGGCGATGCAGGGATTGAACCTGCGACCCCACCCGTGTGAAGGGTGTGCTCTCCCGCTGAGCTAATCGCCCGCCCTGGGCCCGAAGGCCGAAGCGAGCCGCGATATAAGGGAGGCGGGTGCGCGAAGTCAAGGCGATGTGCCAACCTTATCCCGCGGATCGGTTTGCGGATTTCTTGGCGGCCTGATCCGGGCGGTCGCTCAGCGCGCCGCAGCGATCAGCCTCTCGGCAAGGTCCGGCGTCAGCGTGTCGAAATGCGAGACCACCATGGTGGGCTCGAATTCGCGCACATGGCGGTCGGTGTAGCCGAAATCGACCGCGACGACTGGAATGCCGGCGGCCTTTGCGGTGTCGATGTCGGTCTGCGAATCGCCGACCATCAAGGCGTTTTCCGGATCGCCGCCGGCCAGCCTGATCGTCTCGGTCAGATGGCGCGGGTCGGGCTTGCGGAAGGCAAACGTGTCCTGGCCGCAGATCGCGCCAAAGTAATTTGACAGGCCGAGCGCGCCGATCAGCGCCACGGAATTGGCTTCGTATTTGTTGGTGCAGACCGCCATCAGGTAGCCGGCGGCCTGAAAACGATCGAGCGCGGCAACGACGCCAGGATAAGGGCGAGACTTGCCGGGAATGTTCAGCGTGTAATGGTCGAGGAACAGTTTCAGCAGCCGGTCGTGTTCTTGCGCCACCAGCGCCTTGTTCTGCGCGGCATGCGCGCGTTCGATCATGACGCGGCCGCCATGGCCGACGAAGCGCCGGAAGCCTGCCTCGTCGACGGCGGCAAGATCGCTTGCCGCCAGGCTGTGATTGAGGCTGTCGAGCAGGTCGGGTGCCGTGTCGACCAACGTTCCGTCGAGGTCGAACACGATGATCGGTTGGGTCATGGCCTGTCCTGCAGCGGTTGATGTGCCGCAGCCGATACAAGCTGCGCGGTGGTCAAGCAAGCAGCCTCGATCGGTCCACAGGCAGAGCCTTTGACGCGACAGGCAAAAATGCTAGGAGGCGCGCCACACCAGCGAAACCGGGACAAGAGCGGCTATGGATGCAAGGCAGTTGAAGGTCGAGGCCGCGCGGGCGGCGCTCGCCCATGTCAGCAGCGGCATGCGGCTCGGCATCGGCACCGGCACGACCGCCGACGAGTTCGTCCGGCTGTTGGCCGAGAAGGTCGCGACCGGCCTCAAGGTCATCGGCGTGCCCACATCCGAGCGCACCGCGGCGCTCTGCCGCGAGCTTGGCGTGCCGTTGTCGACGCTGGAGGAAACGCCTGAGCTCGACCTCACCGTCGACGGCGCCGACGAGGTCGACCCGGCGCTGACGCTGATCAAGGGCGGCGGCGGCGCGCTCTTGCGCGAAAAGATCGTCGCGGCGGCGTCCGAGCGCATGATCGTCATTGCCGACAAGTCCAAGATGGTCGGGACTCTCGGCCGGTTCCCATTGCCGATCGAGGTCAACAAATTCGGCCTGCGCGCCACCGAGATCGCGATCGGCGCGGCGGCGTCAAGCCTCGGCCTCGCCGGCCCGGTGACATTGAGGATGACGGGGGGGCAGCCATTTGTTACAGACGGCGGCCACTTTATCCTCGATGCATCTTTTGGCCGCATTCCGGATACAAGAGCGCTTTCGAATGCTCTCTTCGCCATTCCAGGCGTCGTCGAGCACGGTCTATTCATCGGGCTGGCGTCAGCGGCCATCATCGCCGGCGGCGACGGCATCCAAACCGTCCATGCCGCCCGAAAACCAGGGAGTTCTACCGACCATGATGTTGCATAAACGGGTTCGTCGCCTTTCGATGTTTCTGGCGGCCTCGGCCGTCCTTGCGCTGTCCTCGCCGGCGTTTGCGCAGGATGTGAGCGAATCGCACCTCAAGGCCGCGCGCGCCGCGGTGATCGCGATCCACGCGACCGACCCCTTCGACAACATCCTGCCGCAGGCGGCCGCAGCGCTCGAGCAGCAGCTGATCCAGAAGAATCCCGACATGCAGGAACTGATCGGCAAGACCGTGACCGAGAAGGCGCTCGGCCTTGCTTCGCGGCGCGCCGACCTCGAAAAGGAAGCCGCGCTTGCCTATGCCAAGGTGTTCTCCGAGAAAGACCTCAACGATATCGCGGCCTTCTACAGCTCCGATGCCGGCAAGAAGCTGCTGGACAATGGCCCCGCAGTGACGCGCGACCTCGTTAAGGCCGCCGACATCTGGCAGAACGGCGTTGCCCGCGATCTCGCGCAGCAGGTTGGAGAGACCCTTGCGGCCGCCGCCAAGGCCGCGGCGCCGGCAGCGCCGGCTCCGGACGCCACCGCGCCCGCCGATGGTTCTGCTCCTGCCGACAATTCGGCCCCGGCGGACGGTTCGCAGAACTGATCCCATCGACCGGCCGATGGCCGCTGGACCACGAAGCCCGGGTTTGCCCGGGCTTTTCTTTTGCCGCTTTGCAGCCTACCTGTGACCCATCTTTTTCATCCGCAGGAGCCTATCGCGATGGCCGGTTATGACTATGATCTGTTCGTCATCGGTGGCGGCTCCGGTGGCGTAAGAGCCGCCCGGGTGGCGGCGGCTCTCGGCAAGCGCGTCGCTGTTGCGGAGGAGTACCGCTTCGGCGGCACCTGTGTCATCCGCGGCTGCGTGCCGAAGAAGCTCTATGTCTATGCCTCGCAATTTCCCGAGCATTTCGCCGACGCCGCCGGCTATGGTTGGACGGTGCCCGAAGCGAGCTTCGACTGGCAGACGCTGGTCGCCAACAAGGACAAGGAAATCGCGCGGCTCGAAGCGATCTACAAGAGGAATGTCGAGGGCTCCGGCGGCGAGACGTTTCACTCGCGCGCCGTGCTGGTCGACCGGCATTCCGTTTATCTGGTTGCCGAGGATCGCACTGTCAGCGCCGACCAGATCCTGATCGCCACCGGTGGTCGGCCGGCGGCTCATCCGGCGCTGAGCGGCCATGAATATTGCATCTTCTCCAATGAGGCTTTCGATCTCAAGGAATTGCCAAAGGCGATCATGATCGAGGGTGGCGGGTACATCGCCGTCGAATTCGCCAACATTTTCCATGGCTTGGGCGTGGAGACCACACTTGTTTACCGCGGCCAGGAGATCCTCAGCCGCTTCGACATGGACCTGCGCCGCTCGCTGCACGAGACGATGGAGAAGAAGGGGATCAGGATCCTTTGTCCGGCGGTTTCCGAGTGGGTGCGCAAGAACCCGGAAGGCAGGCTGGATGTGCTGTTGTCCTCCGGCCAGACGCTGACGGTAGACCAGGTCATGCTCGCGATCGGTCGCATCCCCAACACGGAGAATATGGGGCTCGAAGGCGTCGGCGTGGAACTCGGCAAGACGGGCGCGATCGTGGTCGACCAATATTCGCGCACCAACCTCGACAATATCTGGGCGATCGGCGACGTCACCCATCGCGTGCAGCTGACGCCGGTCGCCATCCACGAGGCGATGTGCTTCATCGAGACCGCCTTCAAGAGCAATCCGACCGCACCGGACCACGACAACATTCCGACGGCGGTGTTCTCGCAACCGGAGATCGGCACAGTCGGCCTGTCGGAAGACGACGCGATCAAGCGGTATTCGGACATCGAGATCTATCGCGCATCCTTCCGCCCGATGCGGCACACCCTGTCCGGCCGTGACGAGAAGATGCTGATCAAGCTGGTGGTCGACGGCTCGACAAGGAAGGTGTTGGGCGCCCATATCCTCGGGCCGGACGCCGGCGAGATGGCGCAGCTTCTCGGCATCCCGCTGAAGGCGGGGCTTACGAAGGACGATTTCGACCGCACCATGGCCGTGCATCCGACGGCGGCCGAAGAGCTGGTGACGATGTACAAGCCGACCTATCGCGTGAAGAACGGCGAACGCGTCTAGACTTGGCCCTGGAGCTGACCATGTCTGCCGGCCCACTCGACCGCGATTTCGGCCAGCGCATCGACCGCGTTGTCGATGCCGCCATCGAGGAGCAGCGCGTCGTCGGCGGTGTGATCATGGTCGCACAGCACGGCGACACGCTCTATCGCCGCGGCTTCGGGCTTGCCGACCGGGAACAGGGCAAGCCGATGGCGGAGGACGCCATTTTCCGGCTGTCCTCTGTGACCAAGCCGATTGTCGCCACCGCGGCGCTGGCTTTGGCCGAGGCCGGCCGGTTCGCGCTTCACGATCCGGTCTGCAAATTCGTCCCCGAGTTCCGCCCGAGGATGCCGGACGGCGAAGAGCCGGTGATCACGGTCCGACAGTTGCTGACGCATACGGCTGGCCTCGCTTATGGCTTCGCCCAGCCGGCCGGAAACGCCTATGAGCGCGCCCAAGTGTCGGACGGACTGGATCAGCCGGGACTATCGATGGCCGACAATCTGGCACGCATCGCTTCGGTGCCGCTCGCCTATGCGCCGGGGACACGCTGGGCCTATTCGGTGGGGATGGACGTGCTTGGCGAGGTCATGGCCAGGGCAGCGGGAATCTCGTTGCCGGGTCTTGTCGATCGCCTGATCGTCGAACCGCTCGGCATGAGCGACAGCGGCTTTGTCGTGCGTGACGAGAAGCGTTTGGCAACCCCGTACGCTGACGATCAGTCCGCGCCCGTGAGAATGGGCGAGCATCATCTCGTGCCTTTCGGCGACGGCCAGATCTCGCTGGCCCCGGCGCGCACCTTCAACCCTGCATCCTTTGCTTCAGGCGGCGCCGGCATGAACGGCACCGCCGGCGATGTGCTGAAAGTCCTCGAAACGGTCCGAACCGGAGGAGGGCCTGTCGTTCGCCCGGAAACCGCCAAGGCGATGACGGCCGATGCTATAACGGGCATCGAGACGACAAGGGCCGGCTGGGGCTGGGGGCTGGGCTTTGCCGTGCTGCGCGACCCGGCTGCCGCGCAGACTCCGCAGGCCGTCGGCACGTGGCGCTGGGGCGGTGTCTATGGTCATTCCTGGTTCGTCGATCCGACGCGCGATCTGACGGTGGTGCTGCTGACGAACACGGCGATTGCCGGCATGGCCGGCGCCTTTCCCGATGCGGTGCGGGACGCGATTTACGGCGTCTGAGCCAAGGTGGAAGCCGCCGCCGGATAGGGCGGTTAATGCATGTCGCCCAGAAGTGTGCAGCGGTTCTGGGACAACGACATGCATCAAAACAAAGACTTAAAGCGCGTCGCCTGAATCCGGTTCAGCGCGACGCGCTTTAGAAGAAACCGCTCCATCTCTTTCTTTTGTCGCAATTCCTGACGGAAGGCTACGGCGAAGTCGCCGAGCCCAACCGCTTCGCACTTTTCCTGGAATTGCTCCGGTGCCGGCGGCGACAAGCCCCAAGCCTAAAGCAGCGTGCCGCGCAGGATCACCAGCGCGACCGAGAAATAGATCACCAGCCCGGTGACATCGACCAGCGTGGCGACGAACGGCGCCGAGGCGCTCGCCGGGTCGAAGCCGATGCGCTTCAGCGCGAAGGGCAGCATCGAGCCCGACAGCGAGCCAAAGGTGACGATGCCGATCAGTGCCGCTGCCACCGTTGCAGCGATCAGCATCCAGTGCGGGCCGTAGTCGTAAAAGCCGAAATACTGCCACAGCGTGATGCGGCAGATGCCGACGACGCCAAGGATCGAGCCCAGCACCAGGCCGGTCGGCAGCTCGCGCAATGCCACCCGCCACCAGTCGCCCAGGCCGATTTCGCGCAGCGCCAGCGCGCGGATGACCAGCGAGGTCGCCTGCGAACCGGAATTGCCGCCGGAGCTCATGATCAGCGGGATGAACAGCGTCAGCACGATCGCCTTCTCCAGCTCGCCTTCATAGCTCTGCATGGCGTTGGCCGTCAGCATCTCGCTGAGGAACAGCGCGCAGAGCCAGCCGGCCCGCTTCCGGATCATGGCGAGGAAGCCCATCCTCATATAGGGCTCGTCGAGCGCCTCCATGCCGCCGAAGCGATGCACGTCCTCGGTCGTTTCCTCGATCATCGTGTCGATGATGTCGTCGACGGTGACGATGCCGAGGATTCTGCCGTGGTCGACGACCGGCAGTGCGAGCAGGTCGTATTTGGAAATAGTCTGCGCCAGGTTCTCGCGATCGGTGAGCGGCGTCACCGTCACCGGCATGCGATCGGGCGCCACTGACAGGATCGAATCCTCCGGATCGCCGGTGATGAGCCGACGCAATCCGATCGAGCGCAGCAGAAGTTGCGTCTCCGGGTCGACGATGTAGATGGCATAGATGGTTTCGCGCGTGCGCTCGACCTTGCGGATGTAGTCGAGCGTGCGCCCAACGGTCCAATCGGAAGGCACGCTGACGAATTCCGTCGTCATGATCGATGCTGCGCTGCCCTCCGGATATCCCAGAATGGAAAGCAGTGTCGCGCGCAGCGACGGGGCAAGCGCGCCAAGCAGCTCCGAGCGGGCCGGTTCATCCAGCTCGCGCAGAATATCGGCCGCGCGGTCGACCGACATGGCGGTCAAAAGCTTGCTCGCCTTCGGGCGCGGCAGGGCTTCAGCAAGCTCGGGTGCTGCTTCGAGCTCCGGTTGGTCGAAAATCTCGACAAGCCGCTCGAACGGCACGGCGCAAAGCAGCTCGATGGCTGTCTCGCGGGGTTCGTGGTTGAGCGCTTCGACGACGTCGGCGACGTGATCGTTGGCAAGAACACGGGCGACGGCTACGCCTTCGTCGTCCAGTACGGGTGCGAATTCGTTCATGGCTCACTCCTTGCCGTCCGGCAGGACGTGAGCCGTCAGGTCACGTCAGGGCGGACGGCGGTTGCGTTCGACTGTGACTGTCGCCAGGCATGGCGGTTGACCTTTCTGCTCGCGGGTTCGAGTTTGAATTCTGCGAGCGGGCGCAACATAGGAGCGCTTTTTGTCGAGTCAATCGTCAAAAGCTCGGAAATCGGGTGAGGGGAGGTCGGATCGCGAGACTGTGATCGGCAGCCGCCGCAGCCAAGCCATGGAGCAGGTAAAAGCTTGGCCTGATTGCTATTTCTGCTTCAGCCGGCGGAAACGCAGCCACTTGTCCTCGACCGGCCGCGGCTGAGCGAGGATGGTGGTGAGTTCGCGCGGCAGGATGGGAGCAAGCGGCTTCTTGGTGGCGATACCATCGGCGATCGAAACCACGCTGTGATAGAATTCCTCGCCAGCGAGCGAGCGCGGTGGCACCGCCTCGTGCATCACGCTGATCACAGTGACATTGGGGCAATTGTCCTTGATCGCCTGGTGGAAGGCAATCTTGCCCTCGGGATCGAGCGCGCCGGTCGCCTCGTCGAGGAAGAGCAGCCCCGGCTGCTGCAGGATGATGCGCGCGACCACCAGCTTCTGCTTCTGGCCACCCGAGAGCACCTGGTCCCAGATCTTGCCTTCGCGGCTCTCGTCGGCCAGGTGTTCGATGAAGTCGCCGAGACCGGCCTTGTGCAGCGCCGCGGCCACTTGCGTGTCGCTGTGATCGCTTTCGGAGCCCGGCAGGCAAACGAGCTGCTTCAGCGAAACCTGCTGCAGTTTGACCTCCTGAGCGGCATAGAAATTCGTCACGCCTTCGGGGAACACGATGGTGCCACGGCCATAAGGCCAGAGGCCATTGATCGCCTTGATCAGCGAAGTCTTCCCGCAACCGGATTCGCCCTTGAGGAAGGTCCACTCGCCACGGCGGAAGCGCAAATTGGCGGCGCCGAGGAAGGGCGTTGCGTCCTCGCCCTGATGGGCGAGTTCCAGTTTCTGGATGGTCAGGCCGAACACCGGGTTCTGCGTTGCGTAGCTGAAGTCCGAGCGACCGGTTTGCTGATAGAATTCCCGCGGACGCTGGACGTTCTCGATGGCGTTGGCGAGTTCGGTCACACGCTGGCTGTTGGCTCGAAGCGTTGCGATAGCCGGCATCACATGGATGAACCACGAGCACTGGCTGATCAACTGGGCGACCATTTCGGAGCCGGTGATGTAGCCTTTGTAGTCCAGGCGGTTGTGGATGAACGATACAAGGCCCGGAGCGTAGGCAACGATACGGGCGCCGACGAAGTTGTAGATCAGCTCGAACGACGTGTAGCTGGTGTTGACGACGTTGAGCCGGCTCCATGTTTTGTCGATATCGACATAGAGCCGGTCGTGCATTGACTTTTGCACGCCCTCGCCATGCGAGGCGGCGACGTGGAAGCTGCGGCGCAGGAACGTAATCAGTTCGCTGCGGTAGCTGCCTTCAGCCTGCTGCATGCGAACATTGAGCCGCTCGAGCAGGCGCCCGAGCTTGACCGCGATCCAGGTGTTCAGCGGCACGTAAATTGCGACGGCAAGGAAAGCCAGCACCGCGGTGCCGTAGCTGCCCAGGAATTCCAGGCCTTTGACCTCGACCGAGGACCCGATCAGGTTTTCGCCGATGAAATAGAGCGAAGTCGCCACGCCCAGCACGCCCATGGCCAGACCGATTGCGCCGCCTGTCATGTCCTTGATCGATTCCTGGATGCGCTGGTCGATGTTATCAGGCGCGACGATACCACCGGCCGCCGAGCCATGCTGGGCATGGAAATGCGTATGGTTGCCGTCGAGAAGGGCCTGGTTGAACTGGCTGTTCAGCCAGCCGCGCCATTTACGATGCAAGGTCGTTGAAACGAGATTGCGTATGCCGGTGAACCCGGCGTCCTTCAGCACAACCAGCAGCACCAATATGCCGGCATTGGTCAGAATCGTTTCCAGCGGGTGGGTGTTGGCGGCGTCATGGAGGAAGGCGATCGAATTGCCCAGCTCGCCTAGCGCCACGGCAAACCAGACGCCAGCCTTGCTGGACAGAGCGGTCAGGAGCGCGATGACGAGGGTGAGCGTCCAGGCTTCCTTCCACCGGTCGGAGAACCAGTAGGCTCGCATCAGCCCCCAGAATGTACGCATCGACGATACCGGCGTCGAGGACGAGGTCTTTGCCTCGTTGGTCGTTTGCTCCGGTACTGTACGTCGCGGTCTACCGACCCGAATCACGATCCCGCCCAAATCCTTCTTAGTTATGTTACATAAGGTAACACCAATTGATCATTTTCCATTAATTTTCTGCCGGCGAATGTGAATAGGGTTACCCGCCGTGGCGCGAGGGCAACAGAAAGGCTGTGCCAAGGGGCCGTCGATCGCGCTGATTTCGCCTTTCATTCCAGCGCATTAGAAGTGATTGCGCCGGCCAGAGGCGGCCTTCCCTTGGGGAAGCAAAAAACACGGGTTTGTGAACGAAAAATTGGTGTCCGCGGGTCGGGATGGCTACTGCGCGGTGACCGGAATGACCGAAAATCTACCGCCGGTGAGCTCTTCAGGCTTGCCCGTTTCGTCTTTTCCGGAGGCGCTGAAATGACCCGAAATTGTCTTGCTGGCGGCGTCGTATTTGTCGATGACGATCTCACCGCCGCCGAAACGGACATGGCCGACCATGGCGCCGGAATCGAGAAGGTTGAAGTCGGCGCCGTTAGCGATGGCCACGGCTTCTTCCTCAGCAAGGCCAAGGTAACCGTGAAGTAGGCGCGTAATTCCAGGAAACCGTGCGGCGGTTTCCGGGATTGCGCGGAAGGAACACTCAGTTCGCGGTTTCCAGCTCGCCGCGCGCCTTGGCCTGGGCGACCTGGCGGATGGCGTCGGCAAGCGTGTCGGCATCTTGCGCGCCCATCACCGCGTATTTGCCTTCGAGCAGGAAGCAGGGCACGCCGGTGATGCCCATGCGCGAAGCGGTGGCGATCTCGTTGCGGACGGCCTCGACATCGGCGCCGGTCGGCAGCAGCGTCTCGACCACCGATGCATCCATGCCGGCCTCGCCGGCGGCCTTCACCAGCACGGCATGGTCGCCGATATTGGCGCCTTCCTCGAAGTTCAGCTGGAAAAGGCGGCGCACCAGCC
Organism: Mesorhizobium australafricanum; assembly: GCF_033977265.1. Lineage (NCBI taxonomy): Bacteria > Pseudomonadati > Pseudomonadota > Alphaproteobacteria > Hyphomicrobiales > Phyllobacteriaceae > Mesorhizobium > Mesorhizobium australafricanum. The sequence continues at coordinate 119,633 of NZ_JAVIIT010000016.1, forward strand.
GGTTCTGCACGTCCTCGCCGGCGGCGCCCGCCCAGCGGATGACGCGGTGAGCATCCAGCGTGTTGGCGGCGACCTTGATGGCGGCAAATGCAAAATGGATGCCCTCGGCTTCGCCGAGCGGCTCGATGCGCGCGTGGATCTGCTGGATGCGTTCCTCGCTGCCGAACTTGCCGAGCATACATTGGCGGCGATCCATGCCGCCATGAGGGATGGTCGGATCGAGCTGGAATGGTCGCCAGCTGACATGCACCTCGATATCGCCTGCGGAGGCTATGGCCTTGTCCAGGCGCTTTTGGCCGATGAAGCACCAGGGACAGACGACATCGGACACCACATCGACGGTGATGGAGTTCTCGGCGCTCATGCTCGTCTCCTGTTTGGTCTCGGCCGGATTGTGCTTGCGTCAGTTGGGCTTTCGCCACCAGGTCGGCAGCTGATAGCCGAATATGGGAGTCTTTTGCGGATGTTCCAGATAGTTCCAGTAAGCCAGCCACTGCTGCGTGTTGTATTGCATCGGCACGATATAGTTGCCTGAGATCAGCAGCCGGTCGAGAACGCGGACCGCGGCGACGTAGTCTTCCTTGGTTCGGGCGTTCAGCATCGCGTCGATCGCGGCGTCGATGGCCGGATCGGCAACGCCGGCGAGATTGAACGATCCTTCCGTTTTGGCGGCAACCGATCCCCAGCGCCCGAGTTGCTCGCTGCCGGGCGACAGCGAATTGCTGAAGCCGCTGGTGCCGATCAGCACTTCGAAGTCGTAACGCTGCTTGCGCGACTGGATCTGGTCGCCGTCGAGGGTGCGGATACCGACGTCGACGCCAATCTTTTCAAGCGTGCGTTGGTAGATGGATGCCAGCCGCTCTTCATCTTGCGATGAGGTCAGGATCTCAAAGCCGAAGGGGCTGCCCTGAGGGTCGAGCATCTTGCCGTCCTGCACGCGGAAGCCTGCGCTCTTCAGCAATTCGAAGGCAGTCTTCAATACCTTGCGGTCCTGGCCAGAGCCGTCGGTAACCGGTGGCCGCCAGGTGCCGTCCATAACGTCGGGCGGCACGCGGCCGGGGTAGGGCGCAAGCAACGCCTTTTCGCGATCGTCGGCCGGATGGCCGAGCGCGGAAAGCTCGGAATTCTGCCAGTAGCTCATGGTGCGGTTGAACTTGCCGCCGAACAGGTTCTTGTTCGCCCATTCGAAGTCATAGAGCATGCCGAGCGCGCGCCGTACGACCGGGTCGGCGAATTTCGGCAGCCTGGTGTTGAACAGGAAGCCGGTCACCACCGGGGGGATGCCAGTGTTGAAATATTCTTCCTTCACATCGCCCCTGCGGAAGGCCGGAAAATCAATGTCGCGCTCGCGCTTGACCGGATCGCTCTCGTCGTCGAGGGCGCAGATGCCTTTCTTGAACGCTTCCGTCTTGGCATTGGCGTTGAGAAAATACTCGATAGTGATCCGGTCGAAATTGTCGAAGCCGCGCTTCGAAGGCACGTCCTTGCCCCAATAATCAGGATTGCGCTTGAAGACGATGCGTTGCCCCGGCTGCACCTTGTCCACCGTGTAGGGCCCGCTGCCGATCAGCGGCTTCAGCGTGGTCTTGTCGAAAGTCTCCTTGTCGAAGGCGTGCTTGGGGATGATCGGCGTCAGCGCCACGATCAACGGGAATTCCCGATTGGCCTTGTCGTTGAAGGTGAATTTCACGCTGTGCTCGCCGGTCTTTTCGAGCTTGGCGATCATGCTCATGCGATCGCTGTAGGGCGGGCGGCCCTTGTCGGTGAAGACGTCATAGGTGAACAGCACGTCTTCGGGCGTGACCGGCTGGCCGTCCGACCATTCGGCATTGGGATTGAGATGGAACTCGATGCTCTTGCGCTCCGGATCCATGTCGGCGCTGTCGGCCAGCAGTCCGTAGAGGCTGAAGGGCTCGTTGTAATTGCGCTGCATCAGCGGCTCGAAGACGAGATTGCCGTAAACAGTATCGATCATGCCCCGCGCCGTGGTGCGCAGGCTTTTCAGGATGAACGGGTTGAGATTGTCGAAGGAGCCGACCACGCAATAGGTGACGTTTCCGCCTTTCGGCGCGTCCGGATTGACGTAATCGAAATGCTGGTAATCGGGCGGCAGCCCCGGCTCGCCTTGCATGGCTATGCCGTGCTTCGGCTCCGACTGTGCCGGAAGCAGCGTAAAAGCCAGAAACGAGGTCGCGGCGATCAGCCGAACGAGAACGCGGTCCATGACCGTCTCCTTGCCGGGCGGCTTTGTGATTCGCCATGCACCCTAGAGCATTTCGTTACCCGATTGAATCGGCGCGCCAATGGGAATCGGGTTCAACGGACGCATCGCCAATCGACGCCCGCGCCGGGGACACGAAACCGCGAAGAAATCGCGGAAACCGGGCTGGATTCGGCGCCGTTGGCAGTGTAACACGCCCCCCGAAGTCATCCTGTTGCCTCATTTGGGCAACAGGTAGCTGGACCACACGGCACGAAGAAGCCGGTCCCCGGGATCATTTGAGAGGAAAGTGCACCATATGACGATCAACGCGTACCGCCTTTCGGTGCTGGCCGCAGGCGTGGTCGGCGTTCTGGGCGCCGGGCTTTTCACCGCCTCGGCTCAGCAGCAGCCGCAGATCCCTCAGGGTTGGTTCAAGGCCTGCACCAAGCAGGAAGACGTCGATATCTGCAATGTCCAGAACATCGTCACCGCCGGCAACGGCCAGCTCGTCACCGGCGTCAGCCTGATCGAGCTCAAGGGCAAGGTGAACCGCAAGGTCTTCCAGGTCACGGTCCCGACCGGCCGTCTTATTCCTCCGGGCATCGGCCTGCAGATCGATGGCGGCAAAGCGCAGAAGCTTGACTATGTGATCTGCTTCCCGGATCGTTGCGTCGCCGAAGTGCCGCTGACGGACCAGATCGTGGCGTCTTTCAAGAAGGGACAGGCGATCTCGTTGACTTCGATCAACTTCCAGAACCAGCCGAACCCGATCAAGATCGCGCTCACCGGCTTCAGCGGCGCCTATGATGGCCCGCCGCTGCAGCAGTCGGACATCGAGGACCGGCAGAAGAAGCTGCAGGACTTCGTCGCCAAGAACAACCAGGACTTCGCCAAGAAGCTCAAGGACGAGCAGGACAAGGCCAAGACCGCTAACTGATCGCCGGAGCAACCTCCGGAAAACAAAAAGCGGGGCAATTCGCCCCGCTTCAGACTGCTGACAAACCCCTGGCGTTAGCCGGGGGTTTTTGATTCACTGGGTCATGTTGAAGCGACCCGCCCCCGAACAGACCGCCCTTGAGATGGTGACGTTGGACCAGCTGGTCCCGGGTGATC